>NZ_JAMYRH010000013.1:0-188949 GCF_040321305.1 Mesorhizobium sp. M0478 | reverse complement strand
CGCCGCGCCAACCAATCCGCTTGGCGCTGCGGCGGACGCATAGGGGGAGAGAAGTGTCACCTATGTATCCGGTTCAAAGTGTTACCCATCTATCGGCTGGACAGACGCTCTGGCAACACTCCCTCTCTTCGGTTAGCTTCGCCAAAATTCCTTGGCGGAAGGATGAACCTTTTTGAACCTATCGGCGACAGAGCAGACAGGAGCCAGGCGGCTCGACCGGCCATGACGGCAGCGACCGAGACTGATCGCGCGCTTGTCGACCGGGTCGCGAAGGGCGACCGTGCCGCTGTTCGGCTGCTGTTCATGCGTCACCACGCGCGGGTCTACCGCTTCGTGGTGCGCCAGACGGGATCGGAAATGATGGCCGACGATATCGCAAACGAGGTCTTTCTCGAGCTGTGGCGCCAGGCGCCCGGTTTCGAAGGGCGCTCGGAAGTCTCGACATGGCTGCTCGGCATCGCCCGGTTCAAGGCGCTGTCGATGCTGCGCAAGAAAAAAGAAGACTGGATCGATGACGATGATGCGGCGCAGGTTCCCGATGGCGCCGACACGCCGGAAGTCGCCACCATGAAGGAAGACAAGGGCGCCGCCTTGCGGCGCTTCGTCGATGCCTTGCCGGAGGAACACCGCTCGGTGATCGACCTTGCCTATTACCATGGACAGTCGGTGACGGAGATCGGCGAGGTACTCGGCATCCCGGTCGCCACTGTCAAGACCCGAATGTTCTACGCCCGCAAGAAACTCGGCGAAGCCCTCAAGGCCGCCGGTTACGACAGGGGGTGGCCATGAGCAATCCTGAAGACATGAGCGCCGCTGAAAAAATGTCGCGCCGTGACGAAATGGAAACGCTGCTGCCGTTCTACCTGAACGGCTCGCTGGAAGGCTCGGACCTCGAAGCCGTCGAGGAATGGCTGGCGTCCGATCCGGCGGCGATGGCGGCGCTTGGCGAGGCTGAGGCGGAATTCTCCGGCGCCACCGCCGCCAACGAGGCGATCCGGCCACCGGCCGATGCGCTCAGCCGCTTTGCCAGGGCGCTCGACGCCGAAGCCGGACCGGTCCGCGCTCCCGCGGGCCGTTCCTGGCTGGCGCAGGCACTCGGCCGTTTCATGGCGGTGCCGGTCGGTGTCGCCTGGGCGGCAGCGGCGGTGCTGCTGGCGTTGGTCGTGGTGCAGTCCTACGTGCAGACCGGCGGCAAGAGCCATGATTTCGAGATTGCCGGCGCCGAGGATGATCTGGCCAAACTGCCGTTCGCGCTGGTCAAGTTCAAGCCGGATGCGAAGATGTCCGACATCGCTGTTTTCCTCGACCAGAACGCGCTGAAGATCGCCGGCGGGCCGGCCGCCTCGGGCGTCTTCCGCATTGCCATCCCGGTCAAGACCGGAGCAGACTACACCAGGCTCGTCGGCCTTATTGCCGCCCAGCCGTTCGCGGAGACTGTGATCGAGGGAAGGAAACCGGTTGATGGCAGCTAGGGCGGTCATTCGATTTGCGGCGATCCTGGTGGCGGCGACGACAATCGTCGCCGTGCCGGCGTCTGCGCAGACCAATGATCCCAATGCCGGCCGGGCCGACTGCACCGACGCGGCCGGAGCGGCGGCTGCCGACTGCCCGAAAGACGGCAATGAGGCCAACGTCGGCGGCGAACCAGGCGCAGTTACCCTTCCGGCCCTGATCGTCGACCTGTTTCCCAACCCACCGGCTCCCGTAGCGCCCGTGCCGACGCCGCGGCCGTCAGCGCCGCCTGCCGACACGCAGGCCGGGCCACCCGCCGGCGGGGCGATCGTTTCGCCGACCGATCTTGTCGCGACCGCGCCGCGCCGTGCCATCGCCGGCGAGTTCGTGCCCGACGAGGTGCTGGTGACCGTCGACGGCGATGCCGGCGCCGTCCAGCAGATCGCCGCCTCCTTCGGCCTTGAAGTGCGCTCGCAGCGCCAGTCGCGGCTGCTCGGCACCACGCTGGTGCGCTTCGGCATTCCCGACGGCCGCCCGGTCGGCGCCGTGCTGGCGCAGCTGGCCGCCGATGGCCGCACCCTGCGGCGCGAGCCAAACCATATCTATTCGCTGCAGCAGGCGGCCGGCATCGTCAACTATGCCTTCGAGCGCATTCAGCTCGACAACAAGCAAGCCAGTGGCGAAAACGTGCGCATCGCCGTCATCGACACCGGCATAGACGACACCAATCCGGCGCTGACCGGCGTCATTGCCGACCAGTTCGACGCCATGCCCAACGTGCCGGTCGAAAAGCGTGACCACGGTACCTCGGTCGACGGGCTGATCGCCGGCGTCGGCGCGCTCGAAGGCATGGCGCCCGGCGCCAGGATCTATCACGCCCGCGCCTTCGAGGACGGCAGGTCGACCATGGATGTCATCCTGTCGGCGCTCGACTGGGCGGCGGACCAGAATGTCAGCATCATCAATATGAGTTTCGTCGGCCCCAAGAACGATCTGCTCGCCACCGCCTGCCGCAATGCGCGCGGGCTCGGCATCATCCTGGTCGCTGCTGCCGGCAACAACGGGCCGAAAGCGCCCTATGGCTACCCCGCCGCCTATGACGGCGTGATCGCGGTCACCGCCACCGACGCCAAGGACGGGCTGATGCAGCAGGCCAATCGCGGCGCTTATGTCTTCATCTCGGCGCCCGGCGTCGAGATGGTGGCGCCGAGCGGCGCCGGCTCTGACGTCGTCACCGGCACCTCGTTTGCCGCCGCGATCGTGTCCGGCGCTATCGCCAATTTGATCCACGCTTCACCCGAGCGCTCCGCCGACGACATCGAAAAGGCGCTGGCCGCCACCGCCAGGGATCTCGGTCCGAAGGGACGGGACAATGATTTCGGTTATGGGCTGCTGGATACGAAGGCGGCGGCGAACAAGTAAACCGGGCGAAATTCGCGCCACCAATTCAGAGCGCCGGGCCCAGCCGGACAGGGCTGCCATCATGGAAGCGTGACAGCCGGAAGCGGCTGAGGTCGTGCCCCGTCTGGTTTCCCTGGATCAGGTCGGCAACGACACGGCCTATGCCAGGCCCGATACCGAAGCCGTGACCGCTCATTCCCGTCGCGACGAAAAGACCGCCGACGGCCTGCACATGATCCACGATGGGGACGACGTCCGGCATGGCGTCGATCATGCCGCCCCAGCCTGCCTTCAGGCGAACTGTTTCGAGCTGTGGAAAAAGACGTCCGAAATTGCGTTCTATCGAACGCAGACCGGCTCGTTCAGGGGGCGGGTTCAGCACCCGCATTTTTTCGAAAGGACTGACGGAATCCGGCGCCCAATCGCGCGGCGTCGACCACGCATCAGGGTAACCTGACGGGGCGAACGGAAAGTAGCGCGTCCCGAACGGGTTATCCCTGAGGGCGGGAAGGTATTTGGTGGCGTGCCGGAATGCGTCAGGCCCCAAATAAAGCAAATGGCTGCCGCCCGCGGCGAGCGTATATCCGCCATCCTGCCTGCGCCGGAACGCTATGTGTTCGTCGGCCGCCGCACCGGCATAGACCTCAGGCATGGGCTCCGTTGCGGCTGCGGTTACTCTGACGCTGAGCTGGGGGATGGAGATGCCGTGTCTGCGCAAGAACAGAGATGACCAGGCGCCGCCGGCGACCAGCACGCTGGAGGCCTCGACATACCCCGCCTCGGTCCACACGCCCTTGACCTTGCCGCCTGAGAGTTCGAGGGTTCGCGCTGCGCAATTCTCGACGATTTTGACGCCTTTTCGCACGGCGAGCCGGGCAAGTGCGGGCACCGCCAGCCAAGGCTCCGCGCGCATGTCGGAGGGCGTCGTCATCGCGCTCTTGAATTTGCGCGACATGCCTTTGATGAGTGTCGCGGTTTCGTCTGCATCCAGGAGACGGGTGTCGAGCGCATGGATCGCGGCGATCTTCATGAAGGCTTCGAACCCGGCCATGTCCTTGTCGGTGTTCGCCAGGTAGGTCACACCTGTCTGGGTCAGGCCGATGTCCTCGCCGCATTCCTCAGCCAGTTGCCGCCACAGGCGAATAGCCTCGATGACGATGGGCAGCTCGTCGGCGTCGCGTCCCTGCTTTCGAATCCAGCCCCAGTTTCGGGACGACTGTTCGGCCGCAATGCGCCCTTTTTCCAGCAGCGTCACCGGGATGTTCCGCTGTGCCAGGAAAAGCGCCGTCGTCACACCGATGATGCCGCCACCGACAATGACCACCTCCGACGTTTTCGGCGGTGGGCCAGGATGCCGGATTGGATCCGTTTCGGAGAACGGGAATATGGGCAAGTGGCGCACCCTGAGGACTGGTTGATGGCTCTGGCTTACTGGTTGCCACCCACTCGAAGCCAAATCAAGGACAGGTCCAGGCAGACCGTTGTCCCAACGAAGTCAATCTATCTGCGGGCAACATCCACATGGGTGAACTTGCCCAGCGGAGCAATTGGATTAATCCCTAAACCGGCGCGCCGGCGACCGAGCCTCTCACCACCAGGTCGACAGGCCAGACCTCGCCCCGCGCCCCTTCTTCCAAGCCGGAAATGCGCGCTGCCAGGCGTTTGGCGATGCGGGCGCCGGCGAGGCGGATCGACGAGCGCGTCGTCGACAGCGGCACGGAAAAATTCTCCGGCTTCAGCCATGGAAAGACGTCGTCATGGGCAATCAACGACAGGTCGCCGGGAATGGTCAGGCCAAGGTCGCGCACCGCGCGCACGACGCCGAGCGACATGATCAGGCTGGAGCAGGCGATCGCCGTCGGCCGCTCGCTCTGTTCGAGCAGGCGCCTGGCGGCGCGGTAGCCGTTCTCCTCGGTCATGGTGAGTGAACAGACATGGCGCTCGCCGAGCGTCAGGCCGCTCGCGGCCAGCGCCCTGCGCATGCCGCGCTCGCGGTGGATGGCGAAGGTCTCGCGGTCGTCGCCATTGATCAGCGCCAGCCGCCGGTGGCCGAGCTGAACCAGCAGCCGGGCCGCATCGTGGAAGCCGCCCTCATTGTCAATGTCGGTGAAAGGGTAGTCGAAATCGGAACCCTCGCTGCGGCCATGGACGATGAAGGGAATGCCGAGCGTGTTGACCAGCGCCACCCGCCGGTCGGCCGGGCGCGGCGAGGAGATGTAGACGGCGTCGACCTGGCGGTTGGCGACGATGCGGCGATAGGTGGTTTCCTGGTCGTCGGCATCGGCCGGCGACAGCACCAGGTCGAGCTCGTGCGAGCGGGCATAGTCGCCGAGGCCGGAGAGGAATTCGACGAAATGCGGGTCGATGTCGACGGAGGCGCCCGTCGGCAGGACATAACCGATCATGCCCGTCTTGCCGGTCGCCAGCCGGCGCGCGCTCGGGTTGGGCCGGTAGCCGTGGCGCTTGGCGGCATCCACCACACGCCGGCGGGTTTCCTCGTTGACCTCGGGATAGCCGTTGAGCGCACGGCTTACCGTTGTCTGCGACAGGGCCAGCATATGAGAGAGCTGCTTCAGGTTCACCGGGAGGCCTCCAAGCCTCAAAGCGCTTTTAATTTTGAAGCCACGCGGCGCCACAATGGGCGCGGCCAAGCTGGTCGACCATACGCACTGGTCAGGCCAGTTTGAAGCTTAATACGCTGCTGCACCGCCGTAAAACTATGCTGCAGCGCACTTTACCAAGTCTTCCAGCTCGAAATTAAATCGATTAGCCCACCGCCCTCTTGACTTCCAGCCGATTCAATGGCGAGATCAAAAAGACCAAAGCGCTTTGGAAGACTCTTCGAAAGGTTGCGGTTCCTTTCTGAACGAGTCACAGTCCTGCAGCGTCGGCGGGCGGAATGGAGGTTCCGTCCGGGTGTATGTGTCCACACTGGGAGGAATACCGATGAAGAAGATGCTTCTGCTTGGCGCAGCGTTTGCCACGCTCGCCTTGTCCCTGCCGGCGCAAGCCGAACTGAAGTTCAAGCCCGGGGAAGACAAGCGCTTCAACTGGGCCAATTACGAAGAACTGAAGAAGGTCGATCTCAAGGGCGAGACACTGACTATCTTCGGGCCCTGGCGCGGCGAGGACGAAGGCCTCATCCGCACTGTTCTCGAATATTTTCAGGAAGCCACCGGCGCCGAGATCAAATACTCCTCGTCGGAAAATTACGAACAGCAGATCGTCATCGATACCCAGGCCGGCAGCCCGCCCAATATCGCCGTACTGCCGCAGCCGGGCCTGATCCAGGATCTGGCGTCCAAGGGCCTTTTGACGCCGCTGGGCGACGACACCGCCAAATGGATCAAGGACAATTACGGCGCCGGCCAGTCATGGGTCGATCTCGGCACCTTCAAGGACAAGGACGGCAAGCCGGGCTTCTTCGCCTTTCCCTACAAGGCCGACGTGAAATCGCTGGTCTGGTACTCGCCGGACAATTTCGAGGAAGCCGGCTACAAGGTTCCCAAGACCCAGGAAGAGCTCGCCGATCTCGAGAAGAAGATCATCGCCGACGGCGGCACGCCGTGGTGCATCGGCCTCGGCTCAGGCGGCGCTACCGGCTGGCCGGCGACCGACTGGGTCGAAGACATCATGCTGCGCACCCAGGCGCCCGACGTGTATGACAAGTGGGTAAAGAACGAGATCCCGTTCAACGATCCGGCGGTGGTCAACGCCATCGACATTTTCGGCAAGATCGCGACCGACGACAAGATGGTCGACGGCGGGGCCAAGGCGGTTGCCGCGACCGACTTCCGCGACAGCCCGAAGGGCCTCTTCTCGGTGCCGCCGAAATGCTACCTGCACCATCAGGCATCGTTCATCCCGACCTTCTTCCCGGAAGGCACAAAGGTTGGACAGGACGCCGACTTCTTCTACTTCCCGCCCTATGCATCCAAGCCCGAGCTGGGCACGCCTGTGCTCGGCGCCGGCACGCTGGCCATGATCACCAAGGATTCGAAGGGTGCACGCGCGTTCATCGAATTCCTGAAAATGCCGCTGGCACATGAAATCTGGATGGCCCAGGGCGGCTTCGTCACGCCGCTCAAGTCGGTCAACAAGGATGCCTATGCCAGCGACGCGCTGAAGAAGCAGGGCGATATCCTCGCCAATGCCTCGACCTTCCGCTTCGACGGTTCGGACCTGATGCCGGGCAAGATCGGCGCCGGCGCCTTCTGGACCGGCATGATCGATCTGGTCGGCGGCAAGTCGGCGCAGGATGTCGCCACCGACATCCAGAAGAGCTGGGACGCTATCAAGTAGTCAGCTGGCAAGCAGTCAGCTGGCAAGTAACCACTGCCAAGTAATCAGCCGCTTTGGCGGCAAATTCAGGACTTCCTCCACAGACTGGGTCCGGGCCGCTATGGCCCGGATCCGACCGGCGCCTTACGCCGGACCGATTTGCGTTCGTTCGTTTCAGAATAACTTAAATCGGCGCAGAGCCACATCGCCAGGGCTGTTCAAGGCCCGGCCGATCATGCGCAGGGAAGAGGGACCCATGGCTGCTCAGATCTTATCGGCCATTTTTGTCATAATCATCGGCGTCGGCGGCTGCGTCGCCTATTTCTGGGGCGCCAACAAGCTGGTCGACCTGATATTCCCGTCGCGCGGCGTGGCCGGGGCTGCGGCCATCGACAATCTGCGCCGGCAAGGACTGGTCCGTCCGTGGCTGTTCGTCGGCCCGGCGATGATCATCCTCACCGTCTACCTGATCTATCCGGTGGTGGCGACGCTCTGGCTGTCCTTCCTCGACCGCGGCGGCCAGCATTTTGTCGGCTTCGCCAACTATGAATGGGCGTTCGGCGACCGCGAGTTCCGCAACTCGATCCTGAATAACATCATCTGGCTGGCGGTGGTGCCCGCCGCCTGCACCTTTCTAGGGTTGATAATCGCCGTGCTCACGGACAAGATCTGGTGGGGCACGATCGCCAAGAGCCTGATCTTCCTGCCGCTGGCGATCTCCTTCGTCGGCGCCAGCGTGATCTGGAAATTCATCTACGAATATCGCGGCGAGGGCCAGACGCAGATCGGCCTGCTCAACGCCATCATCCAGTATTTCGGCGGCCAGCCGCAGGTCTGGATATCGCTGCCGTTCTGGAACAATTTCTTCCTGATGATCATCCTGATCTGGATCCAGACCGGCTTTGCCATGGTCATCCTGTCTTCGGCGTTGCGCGGCATCCCCGAAGAGACGCTTGAAGCCGCGGTCATCGACGGCGCCAATCCGTTCCAGATCTTCTGGAAGATCATGGTGCCGCAGATCTGGGGCACCATCGCCGTGGTCTGGACGACGATCACCATCCTGGTGCTGAAAGTGTTCGACATCGTGCTGACCATGACCAACGGCCAATGGAACAGCCAGGTGCTGGCCAATCTGATGTTCGACTGGATGTTCCGCGGCGGCGGCGATTTCGGCCGCGGCGCCACCATCGCCATCATCATCATGATCGCGGTCATCCCGATCATGGTCTGGAACATCCGCCAGGCGAACAAAGAGACGGGAGGACATTGAGATGACCGTCGCGACCGGAAAGTCCTTTGCCAGCCGCTTCGGCGTCCACATCGCCGTGCTTGTCTTCGTCGCCGTCTGGACCGTGCCGACGCTCGGCATCCTGGTCTCGTCGCTGCGCGACAAGGACCAGATCATCGCCTCGGGCTGGTGGAACTCGTTCTCCAGCTCCAGCCAGACTGAAGCCGGCCGCCTGCCGCCGGCCTCGGCGCAGGTCGAGAAGGACGGCAAGTTCGTGCTTGCCGGCAATATCTTCGGCGACGGTGCTGCGCGCAACATCAGCGCCTTCGGCGTCAAGTCGGCGGCACCGACGCAATATCCGGCCGGCACCACTGCCGATCTCGGCGACGGCGTGACCTTGCAGCTCAATGCCGACGGAACGTTCGTCATGAGTTCGCCCAAGGCTTTCGAAGGCGACCGTGGCCAGCGCGTCTATTACGCCTCGTCGGCGCCACCGAAATTCACCACCGACAATTACAAGACCGTGCTGTTTTCGGAGGGCATCGGCCGCTCGTTCATAAACTCGCTGACCGTCACCATCCCGGCGACGGTCATCCCGATCCTGATCGCCGCCTTCGCCGCCTATGCATTGGCGTGGATGCGTTTTCCCGGCCGCGCCTTGCTGATCGCCACAATCATCGGCCTGCTGGTCGTGCCGCTGCAGATGTCCTTGATCCCGCTTTTGAAGATCTACAACGGCGTCGGCATCTTCTTCGGTGTGCCGTCGAAAACCTATCTCGGCATCTGGCTGGCGCATACCGGCTTCGGCCTGCCCTTCGCCATCTATCTCCTGCGCAGCTATATTGCCGGCCTGCCGCGCGAGATCATGGAATCGGCGCGCATAGATGGCGCCAGCGATTTCGAAATCTTCGTCAAGATCGTGCTGCCGCTGTCCTTCCCGGTGCTGGCGTCCTTTGCAATCTTCCAGTTCCTGTGGGTGTGGAACGATTTGTTGGTGGCAATGGTTTTCCTCGGTACCGAAGGGGACCAGATCGTGCTGACCGCGAAGCTCAACGCGCTGCTCGGCTCGCGCGGCGGCGACTGGGAAATCCTGACGACATCGGCCTTCGTCACCATTATCGTGCCGCTGATCGTGTTCTTCTCGCTGCAGCGCTATTTCGTCCGCGGGCTGCTGGCCGGCTCGGTCAAAGGAGGTTGAGACTTATGCAAGCCGCTTTGAAGGCGACCTCGAAGCCCGATCTCGCCGTCAATCGCGACTGGTGGCGGGGCGCGGTGATCTACCAGATCTATCCGCGCTCCTATCAGGACTCCAATGGCGACGGCATCGGCGACCTCAAGGGCATCATCCGCAGGCTGCCCTACATCGCCTCGCTCGGCGTCGACGCCATCTGGATTTCGCCCTTCTTCAAGTCGCCGATGAAGGATTTCGGCTACGACGTCTCGGACTATTGCGACGTCGACCCGATGTTCGGGACGCTCGCCGATTTCGACGCGCTGGTTGCGGAAGCCCATCACCTCGGCCTCAAGGTGATGATCGACGAGGTGCTGTCGCACACCGCCGACAACCATCCATGGTTCAAGGAGAGCCGCGCCAGCCGTAGCAATCCCAAGGCCGACTGGTATGTCTGGGCCGACGCCAGGCCGGACGGCACGCCGCCCAACAACTGGCTGTCGATCTTCGGCGGCTCGGCCTGGCAGTGGGACACCAGCCGCCAGCAATATTATCTGCATAATTTCCTGTCCGAGCAGCCGGACCTCAACTTCCACAATCTGGAAGTCCAGGACGCGCTGCTCGACGTCACCCGCTTCTGGCTGGAGCGCGGCGTCGACGGCTTCCGCCTCGACACCATCAATTTCTACTTCCACAGCCAGGGGCTGGAGAACAATCCGCCGCTGCCGCCCGAAGAGCGCAACGACCAGACAGCACCCGCGGTCAATCCCTACAACTACCAGGACCATATCTACGACAAGAGCCGGCCGGAAAACCTTGCCTTCCTCGAACGGTTCCGGGCGCTGCTCGACGAATATCCGGCAACCGCCGCAGTCGGCGAAGTCGGCGATTCGCAACGCGGGCTGGAAGTGGTCGCCGCCTACACCGCCGGCGGCAAACGCGTCCACATGTGCTATTCCTTCGATTTCCTGGCGCCGGAAAAGATCAGCGCCGCCAAGGTGCGCCAGGTGCTGGAAGCCTTCGGCAAGGTCGCCAGCGACGGCTGGTCGTGCTGGGCATTTTCCAACCACGACGTGATGCGTCCGGCCTCGCGCTGGGCCGCCGACGAGGCCGACCCGGCTGCCTATCTGAAGGTTATCTCGGCGCTGCTGATGTCGCTGCGCGGTTCGGTCTGCCTCTATCAGGGAGAGGAGCTTGGGCTGGGCGAAGCCGAGTTGCAGTTCGAGGATCTGCAGGACCCCTACGGCATTCGCTTCTGGCCAGAATTCAAGGGCCGCGACGGCTGCCGCACGCCGATGGTGTGGGATGCAACCGCAAGCAATGCCGGCTTTTCGACGGCCAAGCCCTGGCTGCCGGTGCCGGGCAAGCATTTGTCGCAAGCGGTCAATGTTCAGCAGGGCGACGCGGCCTCGCTGCTCGAGCACTACCGGCGCTTTCTCGGTTTCCGCCGCCAGCATCCGGCCCTGGCCAAAGGCGACATCGAGTTCATCGAAAGCGAGGGCGACACCGTCGCCTTCACCCGCCGTGAGGGCAATGAGCAGATCGTCTGCGTCTTCAATCTGGCCAGCAAGCCGGCCGAGGTCGATCTCGGTGGTCAGGCGCTGCTGCCATTGGCCGGGCACGGTTTTTCGGGACAATCCGGCACAGGTTCCATCCGCCTCGGCGGCTACGGCGCCTGGTTCGGGCGCATCGACTGAGTTTTTTGACGAAACTGGATTTTTTGAGGAAATCCAGGTTCTCTAGGGAAATCACTGGGAGGAAATTATGGCCGATGTCACGCTGAGACAGGTGAAGAAATCATACGGCAATCTGCACATTCTCCACGGCATCGACCTCGACATAAAGTCGGGCGAGTTCATCGTCTTCGTCGGCCCGTCGGGTTGCGGCAAGTCGACCTTGCTGCGGTCCATCGCCGGGCTTGAGGAGATCACCTCCGGCGAGCTGAAGATCGCCGGCGAGGTGGTGAACGACGTGCCGCCTTCCAAGCGCGGCATTGCCATGGTGTTCCAGTCCTATGCGCTCTATCCGCACATGACCGTCTACGACAACATGGCCTTCTCGATGAAGATCGGCAAGGAAAGCAAGGCCGAGATCGACAAGCGGGTGCGGCAGGCCGCCGAAATCCTGCAGCTGACCAAATATCTCGACCGCCTGCCCAAGGCGATGTCGGGCGGCCAGCGCCAGCGTGTCGCCATCGGTCGCGCCATCGTGCGCAATCCGAAAGTGTTCCTGTTCGACGAGCCGCTGTCGAATCTCGACGCGGCGCTGCGCGTCGCGACCCGCATCGAGATCGCCAAGCTCAAGGAATCGATGCCTGCCACGACCATGATCTACGTCACCCACGATCAGGTCGAAGCGATGACGCTCGCCGACCGCATCGTCGTGCTGAAGGATGGCCATATCGAGCAGGTCGGCACGCCGATGGACCTCTACAAGAGGCCCGGCAATCTGTTCGTTGCCCAGTTCATCGGCTCGCCGGCCATGAACATCCTGCCGGCGACAATCGACAGGACGGGCAACCCGACAATCGTCAGCCATGTCGGCGGCCGCAAGGCAACGGTGCCGATTGCAACGCCGGCGTCAGCAAAGGGTGCGGCAGTCAGCTTCGGCGTGCGGCCGGAGGATCTGTCGGCCGCCACCGGCGCGGAATATCTTTTCGAGGGCGTGGTGGACTATGTCGAGCAACTCGGCGAGGTGCAGCTTGTCTATGTCGATATCGGCCGCGCTGACCTGCCGTTGGTGACCAAGCTGCCCGGCAATGTCGAGGTCAAGCGCGGGGCAAAGCTGCGACTGACCGCGGATGCCGGGGACCTGCACATCTTCGACGCCGATGGGCACTCCTTCTCGCTCAAGCCGGTGGAAGTGAAGGCGGCTTGAGATAGCTGCGTCGTACAGGCATAAAAAAGAGCGGCGGGCCAGGCCCGCCGCTCTTTTTTTAAGCTTCGGCTGTTAGTTGTTGCCGAACCGATCCCTGTCGCTGCTCTGAGGAACGAACTTCTGTTGGTCGTTCGACGAGTTCAGCAGCTTGTAGACCGCCGAGTTGGTGCCGGTCGACGAAGTGCGGGTGGTGTCGACGGCAGCGGCCGGCTGGTTGGCGCCATTGGAGCCATAATTGTCGCTGCCGGCAAAGGCAGCGCTCGAAACAGCCAGAACGGCTGCGGTGGCAAGAACGATCTTCTTCATTTTAGTCTCCTGAATTTTTCTGATGCCGCCAGCTGCAGCGGATAAGCCCGCCACGTGCTGGAAACCGGCTTTTAGCGGCCGAAAAGGTTACGGTCTGCACCGTGGGCAGGCGCCTGCTCGGCTGGAGCCGACTTCTCAACCGAAGCCGTATGGCCACTATCGGTCGACGTAATCGCAGGCTGGTTGGCGCCGTTCGAACCGTAGTTGTCGCTGCCGGCGAAAGCGCTGCAGGAGATGGCCAAAACGGCGGCGGCAGCAAGGATGATCTTTTTCATTTCAATACTCCTGAATTTTTTGGGATCCCGAGAGCGACGGGTTAGCCGCCCTTCTTTGGTCGGGATCAGCGATTGCCGTAGAGGTCGCGGTCGGCGCCCTGAACGACAGGCTGCTTGTCAGCCTGCGCCGGCTTCTGAATGGAAGCCGTATACGAGCTGTCGACCGAGACGGCTGGCTGGTTCGCACCATTGGAACCGTAATTGTCGCTACCGGCGAAGGCGCTGCCGGTGATCGCCAAAACGGCTGCGGCAGTGAGGATGATCTTTTTCATTTTTAGGACTCCAGTTTGTCTGTCCGTCTAGCGGCGTGTCTTGGGAGGAATTCGCGTCGTTCGGACAGCCCCGATGTGGGAAAGCCATAGGCTGGTTTCCAATCACGAAGTTGTTCCGTGTGGACCACGGTCCTGCACCTTGAAATTGTGCCAGGAAGTTCCTCTATGGTCATTTATCGCATTGTTTTCAGTTGCTTATGTCGACCGAGTGGTTCGCTCCGGTGTCGGTTTCCGGGCCGTCGTTCACACCGTCCTGCACGCATTGTCAACAGAAACGAACCGTTCGGTTCGATTAGAGATTGCTAATAGTAACTTTTCGATACCGTTGAGCCCTTTTTGCCCCCGATCGGAACTGGATCCGCAGCGATTCGAAACGGCGATGATGGCGTCGCAAGAAACGTCTCAGCTCTTTGACCGGCGGCGGGGGGCGTATGCCGCGCGTGTCGCGCCGCATGGATATGATGTCGCTTTCATGCCGACGTCGCGATCGCTGCCGTGATTAGATGATCGCATCTCAGGTGCCGCTTCGTGACGACGCAGCGGAGAATTGGGAAGCCGGTCAGAATCCGGCGCTGCCCCCGCAACGGTGGTGGAGTTGAAGTCGCAACGGGAGACCACTGGGCAAGAGCCTGGGAAGGTGTCGCGATGGTCCGCAAGGACAACTCCAGAGCCCGGAAACCAGCCCGAGATGCATAGACTCGACTGATCGCGGTGGGCGGTCAAGAGGTGGATAGTGCATGTCCGGCGCCGCGCCGGCCTGCGTCCGATCCTTCCTCCATCACCACCAAGTTCAGTCCTTAAACCACGAGGACAGAACTATGGATACGCGCAACGACATGCTGAGGCTCCTGAACGGCCGCAAGCAAGGCTTTTCGCTGGAACAGCCCTTCTACACCGACCCGGACTATTTCAAGCTCGACATGGAGCTTATCTGGTATCGCGACTGGCTGTTCATCGGCCATGATTGCGAACTGCCGAAGCCCGGCAGCTATATCACCGTGCAGATCGGCGATTATCCGGTGGTGCTGGTCCGCGACCAGAAGGGCAACATCAACGCCTTTCACAATTCCTGCCGCCATCGCGGCAGCCGTGTCTGCAACACTGAGAAGGGCATGGCGGCAAAGCTTGTCTGCCCCTATCACCAGTGGACCTACGAGCTTGACGGCCGGCTGCTGTTTGCCCGCCAGATGGCCGACGGTTTCGACAAGAGCCAGTTCGGCCTGAAGCCCGTCGCCTGCGAGAGCGTCGGCGGCTATATCTTCATCTGCCTGGCAAAAGAACCTGCCGACTTTGCGCCGATGCGCGCCATGATAGAGCCCTACCTCAAGCCGCACGGGCTGAATGAAGCCAAGGTCGCCTTCGAGAGCACCATCATCGAGAAGGGCAACTGGAAGCTGGTCTGGGAAAACAACCGCGAATGCTATCACTGCGCCGGCAATCATCCAGAGCTGTGCAAGACATTCCCCGAAGCGCCGACGGTGACCGGCGTGCAGGGCGCCGACAGCGATCCGGAGATGCTGGCGCACTGGGCGAAATGCGAGGCGGCGGGCCTGCCGAGCAAGTTCCGCATCGATCCGGCCGGGCAATACCGCGCCACCCGCGCGCCGCTGCTGCGCGATGCCGTCAGCTACACGATGTCGGGAAAGCGCGCGGTGACGAAGAACCTGTCCGACACTGTTGCCGCCGACCGCATCGGCACCTTGATGCACTACCACTATCCGACGACCTGGAACCACATACTGATCGACCATGCGGTCACCTTCCGGGTGCTGCCGATCAGCGCCACCGAAACCGCGGTGACGACCAAGTGGCTGGTGCACAAGGATGCGGTCGAGGGGGTCGACTACAACCTTGAGGAGCTCACCCATGTCTGGACCGAGACCAACGACCAGGACCGCCGCATCGTCGAGGAAAACGCCTTTGGCATCCTGTCTCCGGCCTATGAGCCCGGCCCCTATTCGGAGCTGCACGAGGGCGGCGTGATCCAGTTCGTCGAATGGTACGCGGCCTTCATCGGCCCGCGCCTTGCCGAAGGCGGCCGGCCGGCGCTACGCAGCGTCGCGTGAGCTGGAGCAGGCGAAGAGGGACCAGAGGATGAATGCGATGACGGATCTTGGGCTCTATCGCCATCTTGACCAGATGGCGCCGTGGAACGATAGGCTGCAGGTGCTGGAAGTGATCGGCGTCAGCGACGAGGCGCCCGACGTCAAGACCTTCACCTTCCGCTCCGACAACCAGACCTGGTTCCGCTACAAGCCGGGCCAGTTCCTGACGCTGGAACTGCCGACACCGGACGGGCCGCTGATGCGCACCTACACGCTGTCGTCGTCGCCATCGCGGCCGTTTTCGATCGCGGTGACGGTCAAGGCGCAGGCCGGCAGCATCGGCACGCGCTGGATGTTCGACCATCTGGTGCCCGGTTCGCATGTCAAGGCCTACGGACCGGCCGGCGACTTCTCGTTGCACAGCCACCCGGCGGCCAAATACCTGTTCATTTCCGCCGGCTCCGGCGTGACGCCGATGATGTCGATGCTGCGCTGGCTGAACGACTGCGCGCCATGGACCGATGTCGGTTTCGTCAACTGCGCGCGGCGTGCCGAAGAGATCATCTTCCGCAAGGAACTCGAACTGCTCGGCGGCCATATGCCCGGCCTGTCGCTCGGCTTCATGATCGAGGAACGTTCCAGCCGCGAAGGCTGGTACGGCCATATGGGCCGCATCGATGCGATCCGGCTGCCCTTGCTGGCTCCGGACTTCCGCGAGCGCGAAATCTTCTGCTGCGGCCCCGATCCGTTCATGCGCGCCGTGCGCGGCATGCTGGATGCCGCCGGCTTCGACATGACGAAATACCATCAGGAGAGCTTTGCCGCGCCTGTGGTGGAGGAAATTCCGGCGCCGTTTGCCTCCCCGGTCGAGGACGGCATCGCTGCACCTGTCGAAGCCGTGACGCCGATCCGCTTCTCGCTTTCGGAGGTCGACGCCGGCTGCGTCGCCGGCCAGACCGTGCTGCAGACCGCGCGCAGCTCGGGCGTGCGGATTCCCGCCGCCTGCGAGTTCGGCCTGTGCGGCACCTGCAAGGTGAAGAAGGTCTCCGGCGAAGTCGAGATGAGCCACAATGGCGGCATCCTCGACCACGAGATCGATGACGGTTTTATCCTTGCCTGCTGCTCGAAACCATTGTCGGCGCTCGAAATCGAGGCTTGAGCCGGTCGACTTCGCCGCAACGGTCGCCGACGCAGGCGTTGTATTCGCGGGTCTTTGTCTTGCCAACCAACGGCCAAGTGATTTAGACGCACTTAGGAAGGGCTTGGCAGACCGTGAAGCCGGCGCATCCCTTCAGGGCGCATGGGACGGGGGACACAGCGATGCAACAGCGGGTCTACGCGGTCGCAAGCAAGGACATCGTTTTCGAATCATTCGATGGCGAAGCCGTCGTTCTCGATCTTTCGAACGGCAAGTATTTCGGCTTTTCCGATTCCGGCAGCCGGGTCTGGCAGGCTTTGTCGTCCGGCGTCGCCACTGAAGCGCTGGTCGGAGCTGCCGCGGGCGCCGCAAAAATAAGCCTGGCCGACCTCGAAAGCTTCGTTGCCCGACTGCTCGATTTCGGGTTGCTTGCGCCAGCCGAAACACCGGCACAACCGCTTTCGGGCGAGCTGTCGTCTGCGCTTGCTGCCAGCAATGAGCCGCTCAAGGTCGATGTCCATGACGACCTTGCCGATCTCATCATTGTCGACCCGATCCATGAGGTCGAGGAACCTCTCGGCTGGCCGGCGGTGAAACAGGCATAATCGTTTCCCTAAAGCGCGTCGCGTTTGAACGGACTCAGGCGACGCGGTTTAGATCTTTGATTTTATGCATGTCGTCGTCTCAAAACCGGGGCCACCCCGAGCGACATGCATCAGGCGACCCGGCGCAATTCTGGACGCTGAACAACCAACACATGCCTTTGATCACGCTGCAAACCCTGCCGGATTATGCCCGCCATGTGCTGGCGGCCGCGGAAAGCGCCGCCGCCTTCTATCCCGTTGCCGCCAGCGTGCGGTTGCCGGGACTGGACCTGAGTGTCCACCTCGACCATGGCACGCTGGCGGAAGCCATGAGCCATGCCTTCATACCGGCCCCGGAAAATCCGTCTGCATCTGACGGCTGCCGCATTTTCGTCGCCCACCCGGCCATCGATGGCGTCCCCGCCCCGGCCACCTGGGGCCGAGGCGATTACAACCATCATGCCTTTGCCAACCGGCTGGAAGAGGCCGGATTGCGCGGCAGCTACTATCATGACCTCGACTTCTGGCAGTTCCATGATCCGCAACGCCATGTCGGGGCGCAGCTGATGATGTCGGCCGACGCCTTTCCGCCATGGGAACAAGGGGCGCCGCTGCGCGCCTTCCTGCATTGGGAATATGCGGCGCGCGGCATGCGGCTCACCCATGCCGGCACGCTGGGCATCGATGGCAAGGGCGTGTTGCTGGCGGGCTCCGGCGGTGCCGGCAAATCGGGAACGGTCGTCGCCGGCCTGCTCAATGGGCTCGATAGCGTCGGCGACGACTATGTGCTGATCGACCGGACCGAGGGGGTGACGGCCTATCCGCTGTTTGCCACGCTCAAGCAGGATCCGGAGGGCTTCAAGCGGCTGAAGCTGGAGGGTCGGCTAAAGTCGTACCAACCGCTGAACTGGCAAGGCAAGCATGCCTTTCGCATCGACGAGATCGCGCCTCGACCACCTCCTGCAAGTCTGGACATTATTGCTTTGATAGTGCCCCATATCAGGGGAGGTGCGAGAAGCTCGGTCATGCCCATATCGCGCAAGGATGCCATGATCGCCTTGGCCCCGTCAGGAATCGTGCAGATGCCGGGCGAGCGGGAAGCGGGCTTTCGCTTTTTCAGCGAGCTTACCCGCGATCTGCCATGCTACCGGCTGTCGCTGGGGACCGAGCCGCGCGAGATCGCCGGCACGATTGCGGATTTCGTCCTTCGGGGCGCTGCATGAAGTTGAGCATCATTGTGCCGGTGTACAATCGGGAGATCTATGTCGTTTCGACGTTGCGGTCCCTGCTCAGGCAACGCGACGATGCCGATCTCGATATCATCGTTGTCGACGACGGCTCGACGGACAGCTCCGTTGAAGCAGTCCGCGCCATCATGCGGGAAGCGTCGTGCATCCGCCTGTTCCAGCAGGCAAACCAGGGCGTGGCCAACGCGCGCAACACAGGGCTGAGGCAGTTGCTGCCGCAAACCGAACTGGTGTCGTTCCTGGATTCGGACGACGTCTCGCCGGCTGGACGATTCAAGGCTGGCCTACCCCTGTTCGCGGCCGACCCTGCGCTCGAGCTGACCTACTCGCTGATGACGCGCGTCGATCTCATGGACGACGAAACCCTGCAGCCGGCACGGGGCGGCGCAGGTCCCACCGTGCGCGGCGTCAGCCTTAGCGCCGGGATACTCCGCAGGGCACTCATCGACCGTACAGGTGCTTTCGACGAGGAGTTCCGGCAGGGCGAAGACGCCGACTATCTGCTGCGCATTTTCGAAACCAGCCCAAAGCACATTTTTCCCGACACCGTCGCGGTATACTACCGGCGCCACCCCGGCAATTTGACCAAGCAAAGGGATGTGGCGGTGCGCGAATATCTGCGTGTGATTCAGAAATCCTTGCGGCGGCGCAAGGCCGATCCGTCGCGGCGCCCGGTCGAGGGGCTTTTCGAGATCAAGCGCCCGGCAGAGTGGTGAAAGAATGAATAGATCACAGCCTGGAATGCGTGCGTGAAGCTGAGCGTGATCATGCCGGTCTACAACCGCGAACGCCATGTCGGCTCGGCGCTGCGCTCGCTGCTGAGGCAGCGCGATGCCGCCGATCTCGACATCATCGTTATCGATGACGGTTCGACCGACAGTTCGGTGGCGGTCGTGCGCTCGCTGATCGCGGAGGCGCCGTGCATTCGCCTTTTCCAGCAGCAGAATGCCGGGGTGACGCGGGCACGCAACGCGGGCTTGCGGCAATTGCTGCCGCAGACCGGGCTGGTATCGTTTCTCGATTCCGACGACATTTCCCCGCCGGGCCGCTTCAAGGCGGATCTGACCTGTTTCGACGCAGACCCCACCCTCGAGCTCACCTATTCGCGCATGACGCTGGTCGACGACATAGATGACGATACGCTGGAGCCGACAGCCGACAGCCACTCGATGACGGTTCGCGGCATTCACCTGTCTCCCGCTATCTTCGTCCGGCGGTTGGTCGAACGCATCGGCAGCTTCGACGAGGATTTCCACCAGGCCGAGGACACCGACTATCTGCTGCGCACTTTCGAAAGCGGTCCGAAATTCACGATGCCCGACACTGTTGCGCTCTATTACCGGCGCCATCCCGGCAACATGACCAGGCAGGCCGATGTTCCTTTTCGCGAATTCATGCGCGCCGTCTACAAGTCGATGAAACGGCGCGAGGCCGACCGCTCCTTGCACCCTGTCGACGGCATCTTCGATTTCAAGGAACTTGCGAATTGGCGTTTCCTGTGATGGCCAGCTACGGCGTCGTCATTCCGGCCTTCAACGCGACCGCCACCATCGCCGAGACGCTGCGATCGGTCGCGGCCCAGACGGTCCAGCCCGACGCCATAATCGTCGTCGATGACGGCTCGACCGACGATACGGTCGCGGTGGTCAATTCGCTGGGCATGCCGGTGCAGGTGTTGCGCCAGGACAATGCCGGACCAGGCAGCGCCACCACCAGGGGCATCGCCGCGCTGGCGACGCCCTTCGTCGCCACGCTCGATGCGGACGATCTGTGGCTGCCGACCAAGATCGAAAGGCAGCTGGAGCATTTCGAGCGGTTTCCCGCGACGGCAGGAGTCTTTGCCCACTGGCGGACGTTTCGCGATGACAAGCCCGATGTGCAACAGGACGTGGCCGTGGCGGGCTGGTCGCGCACGACGATGATGATCCGCCGGGAGGTAGCCGAGGCCGTCGGTCCGATCATCGACCCGCAAGGCGGTCGCGGCGACATGGTCGACTGGATCGCCCGTGTCCGCGAGGCGGGCTTTGCGCTTGCCATGCTCGACGATGTCCTAACCTTGCGCCGCATCCGGCCCGACAGCATGTCCTATGGACGCGACCCCGTGCGCGACCGCGGTTATGTCGAAGTCGTAAGGCTGGCCATGCAAAGGCGAGCAGCGAAAAAGGCGAGCGCCGACTGATGGCCAATGCCATGCGCCGTATCGGCCGTCGGTTTCCGGACTATGGTTGGTCATGGCCCACTGGCGGCCTCGACCAGTTGCTGAAGGCCGCATTGCTCCCCGATGAAGAGGCGGCCGGGGCCTATGCGGCGCGCTGGCTCGACGAGAACGATATCGACCATGCTGCTTTCCGCGAGCATCGGCTGCTGGCCGCGATCTCCGACAGGTTCGGCCGCAAGCTCGCTGGGCATCCGGCCTATCCACGTCTTGTCGGCCTGCAAAAGATGCTGTGGACCAAATCGCGACTGGCTGCGCGCGAGGCCGAGCCGGCGCTACAGGCCATGATCGACGCCGGCTGCGCGGTGATGCTTATCAAAGGCGCCAGCCGCATCGCCGTCAACGCGTCGGCGCAGCGCGGCCGGGTGGCGCATGACATCGACATACTGGTGCGCTCGCAGGCCATGATTGCCGCCTTCGATGTGCTTAGCGAACGCGACTGGCAGATCGCCACCGGCGTCAGTCCGCAATATCTGCGCACCAGGCTGGCGTCCTTGCGTTCGATGAATTTTTTCAAGGGCAGTTTCGGCGACATCGACCTGCACCAGCTCGCTTATGACGGGTCGCAGCAGAGCGCGGAAGATGATCTGGCGATCTGGCAGCGGGCGCTGTCAGCCGATTTCAATGGCGTCCGCGTGCTTGTGCCCTCTCCGGCCGACCGCATGGCGCTCGCCATCGCACATGGCGGCCTCGATGCCCACACCCACAGCGACTGGCTGGTCGACTGTGCGGTCGCCATCGAGAGTGGCGCAGTCGACTGGGGCGTGTTCGCCGACATCGTCGCCAAGCGGGGCCTCGCCGTCGCCGCGGCGGTGGCGCTCTCCTATCTCTGCCTGGGGATCGGCATTGCGGTGCCGGAGGCCGAACTTGCAAAGACGATTGAGTTGGCCGACCGCGCCGGCCTGTCGCGCTGGTCCTCGGTGCTGCAGGCCAAGCCGCGCACCGATTTCGGCGGCCTCGTTTGGCTGTCGCGCGGCTTTGCCAAGCAGTTGCGCCTCAAACGCAAAAAGGGCCGCCTGCAGCAGCCGACGCCCGCCGTCTGGCGCGGCAGGCCGACATTGCGCAAGGCAAGAGCGACGTCGGCGCCGTTTGCACTTTCCCAGCCCCTGCCGCGTCCGGACAGGACTGGAGCGATGGTGCTGGACGTCACCGTCAGGATCGTCGTTCCACCAATCCGGCGCCGCATTGAGATGGAAATCAATGCCGGCGGCGGCCATGTCGCCCGCCTGCGTTCCATGGTGATCAGCCGCGCCGGCGGCGGACGTGTGCTGCGCTTTCGCGGCAAGGTAACGGTGGACGACACCGGCCGGCCTCTGGTGATCGAGGCACGGCCATCGCGCCAGTTCCGCAACTGGGACAATGAGGCCGAAGTCGCCGCCTATGGCGCGCTGCCGTTCCAATTGCTGTCGGCAAGGTTTTCACCCACCTGAGAGCGGGTGGCTGTTTCCATGAAACGGTGAACCACTGTGGCCCTCTCAGACGCCATAGCGCTCGGTGCGGATGATTTCCGCTGATATACCGGCGTCGATCAGCGCCTGGGCAGCCGCCGAGACGAAGGCGTTCGACCCGCAGACGAAGGCGAGCGCCGGCGGCCGCGGCAGCCGCGTGAGCGCCTGCATGACCATTGCCGTGTCGATGCGCCTCGAATAGTCGGACGGGCGCCGTACGGCCTCGCGCGTCAGCGTCAGCACCAGCTCGAACCCGTCGCGGCGGTCACCGAGACCGATCAGCTCGTCGCGGAAGATCACCTCGTCCCAGACCCGCACCGAAAACATCAGCGCCACCGGCACCGCCGATTTGCGCAAGGTTCGATGCCGCACCATCGCCATCAGCGGCACCACGCCGGAGCCGCCGCCGACCAGAAGCAGCGGCCCGCCATCCCCATCGGACCAGACGAAATGGCCGCCGAGCGGCCCGCGCAGTTCGATCTCGTCACCGACCGCGGCGATGTCGTGGAAGAAGGGCGAGACTTCACCGTCGTCGAGCTTCTCGATCGCCAGCTCGATCGTGGCGCCGCTCTCCGGCGCCGAGGCGATGGAATAGGAGCGGCGCGCCTGGTAGCCGTCAGGCGCCGTCAGCCTGACGTCGACATGCTGTCCGGCGCGATAGGCGAATGGCCGTGACAGCGCGAAAAAGAAACTGGTGACGCGTGGCGTCCGCTTTTCGATCCGGGTGATTTTCGCCGTCTGCCAGGGAGATTGCGGCGCTTCGCTCATGGATCGCCGCTATAGCGCTGCTCGCGCCACGGGTCGCCATAGATGTGATAGCCGCGCAATTCCCAGAAGCCCGGCTCGTCGCGCTCGGTGAACTGCAGCCCGTTCAGCCATTTAGCCGATTTCCAGAAATAGAGATGCGGCACCAGGAGCCGCGCCGGGCCGCCATGGTCGGCAGTGATTGGCTTGCCTTCATAAAGCAGCGCCACCATCGCCTTCCCCGCGGTGAGATCCTTGGCCGGCACGTTGGTGGTATAGCCGTCATAGCCATGCGCCAGCAGGAAGCCGGTCGGCGCTTCGATGCCTGCATCGGCAAGGATGTCGTCGACCAGCACGCCTTGCCAGGCGGTATCGAACTTGGTCCAGGCGGTAACGCAATGGATGTCGCGCGTCATCTTGGTCAAGGGCAGCGCGTTGAACTCGGCCCAGTTCCATTTCTTGATCCGGCGCGGCCCGTGCTTGAGCGTGAACGACCAGTCCTCGGTGCGCACGCGCGGCGTCGGCCCCGCCGACAGCACCGGAAAGCCCTGTTCGAGATACTGACCGGGCGGAATGCGCGCATCGGTCTCCGTCGGAGGCTTTCGACCGGAGGAAAAACCGCGAGTGACCATCGGACTGTCCGTTTTTAGCAGGCCATTGCCGGCCTGCCGTAATGTTCTCGAAGATGTCGCGGCGGGCAACAGGAATTTTGGCGGGGCCGTGCGGCAGGCCTGCCGATCGTTCAGCGAGCCCGCCGCATCATGACTCAACCGGCGGCGAAGGGTACGGCGACGAAGATTTGCGCGTCGCCCCGGTCGACCAAAAGCAGCACCGACTTCCGGCCCGATCTGCCGGCCTCGGCGATCGCCTGGTTGGCTTGCCGCGCATCCCGCACGGGCGACCGGTCGACGGCGACGATGACGTCGCCCGGCTGCAGGCCGGCATTGGCAGCTGCCTTGTCCGGATTGACGCGCTCGACCACGGCGCCACGCTGGTTCCAATCCCAATGTCGTCAGAGGCCTCCGGTGCGCCTGAGATAGGCTGTGGCGATCTCGCGCATCCGGTTGCCGTCGAAGCTCGGCCCATGGCCGCCATGGCCGAGGCGAACAGGCAGGTCAAGGAGCCGCTGCATGGTACGGCGATAATCAGGCCGGGAGGAATCCGGCAGGTCGTCGATCAGCGTGGAATCGTAGATGGCGTCGCCGGCAAAGAACAGGCCGTCTGCCTCGTCGAACAAAGCGATCGAATCCGGCGAATGTCCGGGCAGATGCAGGACGCGGAACTGCCGGTCGCCGAGGTCGACGATGTCGCCCTCGTCCAGCGTGCGCGTCAGCGGCGCCGGCGGAATCTTGTAGTCGGCCGCCGTCCAGCCCGGCGCCGGCAATTTCGAAACGGCGCCGTCGAGATTACAAAACATGTAGGCGTAGGTCACCTGATCGTTCATGGTCTCGAAATGCTCGGCACTGTGCCGCGGCCCGGCGCGCAGCGGAAACTCGTGCAGCGAGCCGACATGGTCGAGATGGATGTGGGTGGCGACAACGATGAGCGGCTTGCCCTCGGGCGTGTCGATCTCAGGCGCCAGCGGGCAGATGCCCATGCCGGTGTCGACCAGCAGGTCGGCGTCGCGTCCCCTGAAATGCCAGATGTTGGCGCGCACGAAATCATGCACGAACGGCTCGGTCAGCATCGTCGTGCGGTCGTCGATGATCGTCTTGCCGAACCAGTCGCCGACAACGCGCTCGCCACCAAAACGGGTGCCGCCAAAACGGCCGCCCATCAGACGAAGGGCTTTCCCACCTTGTATTTTTCCGGCACCAGCCGCTTCAGGTAAGCCATGCCCGCTTCCGACAGCTGGTTGACATCGGGCTTCATGAAATCGTCGGGCATATGGCGCGTCTTGCCGGCGACGTTCTTCAGCGGCACCTTCTTCAGCAAGGTTTTCGTGCCGTCATATTGCAGCGCCACCGAGCCACCGCCTTCGCCGGCAACGGCAACCGCGAAGGCGCCGGCGTCGAAAGCCTCCTGCGCGTCGACGGCACTGATCGAGCCGACATAGCCGCGCGGCATGTAGCCAAGCGCATCGACGCGGGCGCGCTTGCCCGGCAGGCCTTCGGCGAGCGCACGTTCCAGAGCTGACGGCAGGTCGCTGCCCGACAGTTTGACGTTGCCATGCGCGTCGCGCTCGAGCTTGTCCGGCGGCACCAGGCTTTCGACCAGCGCCTTGCCGTCGGCGGTGCTGACACCTTCGGAGACGGCGACGATGCAGCGCTTGTGGCGGTCGAGCGTGGCGCGCACGTCGTCGATGAAACCGGCGGCGGAGAATGGCCGTTCCGGCACGTAGACCAGATGCGGGCCGCTGTCGGGATCGAGCTGCCAGGCTGCAGCCGCCGCGGTGAGGAAGCCGGCATGCCGGCCCATGACGATGCCGACATAGATGCCGGGCAATGCGCGGAAATCGAGATCGACGGACAGGAAGGCGCCGGCGACGAATTCGGCCGCCGAGATGAAGCCCGGCGTGTGGTCGTTTTCCTCGAGGTCGTTGTCGATGGTTTTTGGCGCATGGACGAAAGCGATGCTGCCGCCGGCGGCGTCGGTCAGGATCTGCTGCGTGCCCGACGTGTCGTTGCCACCGATGTAGATGAAAGCGTCGGCGCCGGCCTTCTTCAACCCGTTGAGGATGACTTCGCAATAGGCAGCGTCGGGCTTGTCGCGTGTCGAGCCGAGCGCGGCACTCGGCGTGCCGGCGATCAGCCGCAGCCGGTCCTCGGGGATGGCGGAGAGGTCGACATAGTTGCCGTCACGAATGCCGCGCACGCCGTGGAGCGAGCCCAGCACCTTGGCGCCGGGATGGCGCTTGCGGACTTCCAGCGTGGCCCCGACAACCGTCTGGTTGATGACGGCGGTCGGGCCGCCGCCCTGTGCGATGACAAACGTTCCAGCCATGCTCGATCTCTCCCGGCGCTGTGGTTTTCAAGGCACCTTGGCCTAGCTTGCCGCATCGCGCAACGGGAGTTTCCAGCGGCGCCAAACCGCCGCACAGGATCAGACGACCACGACCGGGTTCTTCTTGGAAACGCGGCTGTAGAGGTCGATGATATCCTGGTTGATCAGGCGCACGCAGCCCGACGACATCGCCTGGCCGATGCTCGCCCATTCCGGCGAACCGTGTATGCGGTAGCCGGTGTCCTTGCCGTCCTGGTAGATGTAAAGAGCGCGTGCGCCGAGCGGGTTGGTGAGGCCACCGGGCTGGCCGTTTTGCCACTTCACCAGTTCCGGCTTGCGCTGGATCATCTCCGGCGGCGGCGTCCAGGTCGGCCATTCCTTGCCGTACTGGATGTTGGCGCGGCCGGACCAGCGGAAGCCGTCCTTGCCGATGCCGACGCCGTAGCGGATGGCGTCGCCGCCCTCCTGCACCAGATAGAGCTTTCGCTCCTGCAGATGGACGACAATGGTGCCGGGCGCCTCGCCGGTCTCGTTGACGACGATCTGGCGGCGGAACTCCGGCTTGACCTTCTGATAGGGCACCGCCGGCACTTCGAAGCCGCCATCGTTGAGCGAAGCGTACATGACATCGGGGCCGGTGACGTTCTTGTCGACGCTGATCGCCGGACGGATCGGCCGCACCGAGCCGGTGACCGTGTCATCCAGCTGGAATTGCGGCAGCTCGAGCGTCGAAGTGCTGCAGCCGGCCATGCCGAGCAGCGTCATGGCGCCGGCCCCTGACAGGACGAAGCGGCGGGAATAGAGATGTTCGGTCTCGTTTGCGTCGCCATTTGCTGGCGGCGTCACATTCTGCGGCAACTCACGCATGCACCCAAACCCTACGCTGTCGGCGGGAAACACGGTCCGGCCGGATAGCAGGCAGTTTCGCCAAACATGGTTGAAAAAGGGTGAAGGCCCAACGACCGGTCTTAAGCCTGTGCCGCCAATAGCCGCAGCGATCTGGCGAAATGGTCCGCCGTGCATTTTTGGGAGAGGGCTCTTTACATTCCTCCGCACACGAGGATTTATCCTTTTCTTTGCGCTCAAGGAGACAAAGATGTCGTTCGAAAACTGGGCCGCCTTCGCCGCCGCCTCCACCGTCCTGCTCATCATTCCGGGCCCGACCATTCTTCTGGTCGTGTCCTATGCGCTGGGCCAGGGCTGGCGCACTGCCTTGCCGATGGCCGTCGGCGTGGCGCTGGGCGACTTCACCGCCATGACCCTGTCGATGCTGGGCATCGGCGCGCTGCTGGCCGCGTCGGCGACCGTGTTCACCATTCTGAAGCTGATCGGCGCCTGCTATCTGATCTATCTCGGGGTAAAACTGTTTCGCGCCGGCGGCGCGCTCAAAGCCGAACCACGCACAGATGCCGTCTCGGCCGCCAAGATGATGGCGCACGCCTGGCTGGTCACCGCACTCAACCCGAAGAGCATCACCTTCTTCGTCGCCTTCCTGCCGCAGTTCCTCAACCGGGAAGCCGATTTCTGGACACAGATGCTGATCTTCGAAGCGACCTTCCTGGCGCTCGCCTTCGCCAATGCCTTCGGCTACGCGCTGATCGCGGCGCGCGCCCGCAACGTAGTACGCAACCCCAAGGCGATCCGCATCTTCAACCGCACCGGCGGCACGCTGCTGGTCGGCGCCGGCATCGCCACGGTGGCGATGCGCTCGGGCAATTAGGAACTGCGGAGCATCAGGGCCGATATGGCAGTAAGAGATCCATTCGGCCTAATGTTTTCGGGCGCGACCGAGGCCGGGTTTTCACCCTACAGCCAGGCCGTGCATGAATTGCAATGCTTCGTCGGCGACCCGGTCGGCTCCGTTGACCGCGCCATATCGGCGGATCCCGGTTTCGTCATGGCGCATGTCTTCAAGGGGTATCTGTTCGGCCTCGCCACCGAACGCGAGGCAACGGCGGTCGCCCAGGCATGCCATGCTGCGGCACTGCCGCTTGCCGCGACGCCGCGCGAACAGGCGCATGTGGCGGCCCTTGGCCACCTTGCCGCGGGACGCTGGCATGACGCCGCGCGCCTGCTCGAAGATATCGCCATCGACAACCCGCTCGACGCGGTGGCGTTGCAGGTCGGCCACCAGATCGACTACTTCACCGGCAATGCCCGCATGCTGCGCGACCGTATCGGCCGCGCGCTGCCGTCCTGGCAGAGCGGCATGCCAGGTTACCACGCCATTCTCGGTATGCAGGCCTTCGGTCTGGAGGAGATGGGCGACTATATCAGAGC
The DNA here is from genome assembly GCF_040321305.1 of Mesorhizobium sp. M0478. Taxonomy (NCBI): domain Bacteria; kingdom Pseudomonadati; phylum Pseudomonadota; class Alphaproteobacteria; order Hyphomicrobiales; family Phyllobacteriaceae; genus Mesorhizobium; species Mesorhizobium sp. M0478. Next base: position 161,042 of record NZ_JAMYRH010000013.1, on the reverse strand, counting down.
CGAAAGTTTCGGCCGACAGGCGATCGAGATCGAGCCGCGAGACGGCTGGGCGCAGCATGCGGTCGCCCATGTCATGGAGATGCAGAGCCGGCAACGGGACGGCATCGCCTGGATGCGCGCCAACCCCGAGGCGTGGACCAAAGAAAGCTTCCTGCAGGTGCATAATTGGTGGCATCTCGCGCTGTTCCACTACGATCTCGGCGAGACCGATGAGGTGCTCAAACTCTATGACGGGCCGATCTATGGCGAGCGTTCGACGCTGGCGCTGAACATGGTCGACGCCTCCGCGATCCTGTGGCGGCTTTATCTCGGCGGTGCCGATGTCGGCGACCGCTGGGCAGCGCTCGCTGCCAACTGGGCGCCGAAGGCTGGAGCCGGCAATTACGCCTTCAACGATGCGCATGCGATGATGGCATTTGTCGGCACCGGGCTGGAAGGGCCGGCCAAGATCTTGCTCGAAGCCCAGCACGAGGCGATGCGCGGCAGCGACGACAACGCCGCCTTTACCCGGGATGTCGGCCAGCCACTGACGGAAGGCATCAAGGCATTCGGCGAGGGCAATTACAGCGAAGCGGTGCGCCTGATTCGACCGATCCGCGCCATTGCCCATCGCTTTGGCGGCAGCCACGCCCAGCGCGATGTGATTGATCTCACGCTGATCGAGGCGGCGTTGCGCGCCGGTGACCCAGCGCTTGCCCGGGCGTTGACGGCCGAGCGCGCACTGGCCCGGCCGGACAGTCCGCTTTCGGCGCTGTTTTCGCAACGCGCCGCCAATTTGTCAGAGAATTGACCCGCGGCGGATCTTGTTTTAAAAAATGGCAAGCCAGATTTTTTCGAGACCCGAAAAAATTAATGGCAATGGGAGGAATGCATGTATCTCGGCCTCGATCTCGGCACGTCGGGCGTCAAGGCGCTGTTGATCGATGCCGGGCAGAAGATCATCGGCTCCGGCCATGCTTCGCTTGACGTATCGCGGCCGCATCCCGGCTGGTCCGAACAAAACCCCACGGACTGGATCCGCGCCTGCGAGACGGCCATTGCCGAGCTGAAAGCCTCGCACCCGAAAGAGCTTGCCGCGGTCAAGGGCATCGGCCTTTCCGGCCATATGCATGGCGCCACCTTGCTCGATGCCGGCGACCAGGTGCTGCGCCCCTGCATTCTGTGGAATGATACGCGCAGCCACGCTGAGGCCGCGGCGCTCGATGCCGACCCGCGCTTTCGCCAACTCACCGGGAATATCGTCTTCCCCGGCTTCACGGCGCCGAAACTCGCCTGGGTGAAGAACAATGAGCCCTCCGTCTTCGCCAAAGTGGCGAAGGTGCTTTTGCCGAAGGATTTCCTGCGGCTGTGGCTGACCGGCGAGCATATCTCAGAAATGTCCGACTCGGCCGGCACCTCCTGGCTCGATGTCGGCAAACGGCGCTGGTCCCCCGAGTTGCTTGCGGCGACATCGCTCGACGAAAGGCAGATGCCGTCGCTGGTCGAAGGCACGGAGAAGGCCGGAGCCTTGCGCGCCGAACTGGCCGCCAGCTGGGGCATAGCATCGGGCACCCCGGTTGCCGGCGGCGCCGGCGACAATGCTGCTTCGGCCTGCGGCATGGGCACGGTCGGCGCCGGCCACGCTTTTGTGTCGCTGGGCACATCTGGCGTGCTGTTTGCCGCCAACGCTTCCTACCTGCCCAATCCGGCAAGTGCGGTCCACACCTTCTGCCATGCCCTGCCCAACACTTGGCACCAGATGGGGGTCATCCTGTCTGCGACCGACTCGCTGAACTGGCTGTCGGAGATTTCAGGCAAGAAGGCCGGCGAATTGACCGCCGAACTTGGCGATGTGCTGAAAGCGCCGAGCGGGGTGTCGTTCCTGCCCTATCTCTCGGGCGAGCGCACGCCGCACAATGATTCCGCCATTCGTGGGTCCTTCACCGGACTGGCGCATGAATCCGGCCGCGCAGTGCTGACGCAGGCCGTGCTAGAAGGCGTCGCCTTCGCCTTCCGAGACAGTCTCGAAGCCTTGAAGACGGCGGGCACGATCTTGACGCGGGTGACGGCGATCGGCGGCGGCTCGCGCTCGCGCTACTGGCTGAAGGCGATCGCCACGGCGCTGCAGGTGCCGGTGGACATTCCGGCCGACGGCGATTTCGGCGCGGCGTTTGGGGCGGCAAGGCTTGGGCTGATCGCTGCAATCGGAGCCGATCCGCTGGCGGTGTGTACGGCGCCGAGGACGGATGCGACGATCGAACCGGATGTCCCGCTTGGCGGGGCGTATGCCGATGCCTATCAGCGCTACCGGGCGCTGTATCCGGCGATCAAGGGCGCCATGGCGTGAGTGAGCGCGAGGCACCCCCCTCTGCCCTGCCGGGCATCTCCCCCGCAAGGGGGGAGATCGGCAGCGTCGGCGGGTATGCCAGTCTTGTAAGGTGGGTGATTAGCGAAGGCGTGGATGCCAGCCAATCTCCCCCCTTGCGGGGGAGATGCCCGGCAGGGCAGAGGGGGGTGTCTCGCGCCACCCTTAATCGATCACTGCGCCGACACCTTGTCGAGAAACCCGGTGACGCTCTTCAGACGGCCGTTCTCGATAACACCGATATCGGTGCCTTCGATAACCGACGGCACGCCTTCCGGCCCAAGATTCCACGAGAAGCGGATGCGGTCGCCAAACCCGTCCGGCTGGCCGTTCAGCGAGAACCGGAAGCCGGCGAAGCGCTGCTGTACACCGTCGATCAGCTTGGCTACGCCGGCATGGCCGTCGCCTTGCATCAGCGGATCGCGGTAGCTGACGTCTTCCGTGAAGGTGGCCTTGAGCAGTTCGGCGCGGCGATCCGCATCGGCCTCGTTCCAGGCGGTGATGTAGTTCTGGGCGATCGTGTTGAGGTCGGTCATGGTCTGTCTCCTTCGTTGAGTGGCTTTGACACGAGCCTTTTCACCCCGAGCGAGAGCGAAACCAATTACGCCTGAGGTAATCAGGGCGAACTATTCGAGAGAGGACAGAAATCATGAGCAGCGGATTTTTCGGCGACATCAAAGCGATCAAGTATGAGGGGCCGGATTCGATCAACCCGCTGGCCTACCGCTTCTACAATCCCGACGAGGTGGTGGCCGGCAAACGGCTGGAAGACCATCTGCGCTTCGCCGTCGCCTACTGGCATTCTTTCGCCTGGCCGGGCGGCGATCCCTTTGGCGGCCAGACCTTCGACCGGCCCTGGTTTCCCAAGGCTGGCGGCGTCGACACGATGGAACTGGCCAAACTGAAAGCCGACGTCGCCTTCGAGATGTTCTCGCTGCTCGGCGCGCCCTATTTCTGCTTCCACGACGCCGACGTGCGGCCGGAAGGCAAGGATTTCTCCGAAAGTGCCGCGCGGCTCGACGAGATCGCCGACTATTTTGCCGCCAAGATGAAGAAGACCGGCGTCAAACTGCTCTGGGGCACGGCCAACCTGTTCTCCAACCGCCGCTTCATGTCGGGCGCCGCCACCAATCCCGATCCGGATGTCTTCGCCTATGCGGCGGCGACGGTGAAAAGCTGCATCGACGTCACGAAGCGGCTGAAGGGCGAGAATTATGTACTGTGGGGCGGGCGCGAGGGCTATGAAACGCTGCTCAACACCGATCTTGCCCGCGAGCAGGAGCAGGCTGGGCGCTTCCTCAGTCTCGTCGTCGACTACAAGCACAAGATTGGCTTCAAAGGCACGATCCTGATCGAGCCGAAGCCGCAGGAGCCGACCAAGCATCAGTACGACTACGACGTTGCCACGGTCTACGGCTTCCTCAAGCGCTTCGGGCTGGAGAAGGAAGTGAAGCTGAACATCGAGCAGGGCCACGCGATTCTTGCCGGCCATTCCTTCGAGCACGAGCTGGCGCTGGCCAATGCGCTCGGCGTCTTCGGCTCGATCGACATGAACCGCAACGACTACCAGTCGGGCTGGGACACCGACCAGTTCCCCAACAATGTGCCCGAGATGGCGCTGGCCTATTACCAGGTGTTGCAGGCCGGCGGCTTCAAGACCGGCGGCACCAATTTCGACGCCAAGCTGCGCCGCCAGTCGCTCGACCCGCAGGACCTGCTGATCGGCCATATCGGCGGCATGGATTCCTGCGCACGAGGCCTCAAGGCAGCCGCCAAGATGGTCGAGGACAAGGCGCTGTCGGGTCCGCTGGCCGAGCGCTATGCCGGTTGGAACACGGCCGAGGGCAAGGCGATGCTGTCGGGCAAGCGCTCGCTGGAAGACATCGCCGAGCGCGTGGTGAAGAAGAAGATCGAGCCGCAGCCACGCTCCGGCCGCCAGGAGTTGCTGGAAAACATCGTCAACCGCTACGTCTGAGGGCGGAAAGCCGATTCGTTGTGCTCAAGGGTGGCTGGATAACATTCCGGCCGCCCCGGAATGGGGTTTGCGCAAGACCCTATCCGACGACAAGGGTTTGCCCTTTGGCGCCCCTCAATGACCTCGCTCTTGCCTTCAAACTGCCGTCACGTATCTCGTATAAGGATGCGGTTGTGGCGGGTGAAAAGGAAGGAGGCGAACCGATATGCAGCATGAACGCGAAATCGACGCCCTGCTCTCATCCGGCGAGACCGGATCGATCATCGACCGGCTGATGGCGCTGCCGCGGCCGACCGACAGCGTGAAAAACGAATGGGATCGTGCTGTCAGCAGCCGATTTGAAGTCCGTCTGGCGAGGCAGATGCGCTCGCAGATGGACGCCGGCAGCGATCGACAGAACGCAGCCTGATCTCCCTTTGTCTGTGCATGTCGTAATCCCAAAACCGCGACACACTTTTGGGCGACATGCATCAACCTCGGCGCAGCCTGACCGGGGCTTCGCCGAACGCTCTTGAAAACGCTCTGGAAAATGCCGCGGCGGACGAGAACCCCGTCCGCCCGGCAATATCCGCCATGGCGATCCGCGTGTCGACCACCAGCCGCCGCGCCGCGCCCAGCCGCAGCCTGAGATAATATGCGCCCGGCGTCTCGCCGATCGACTTGCGAAAAATGCTCTCCAATGTCCGCGCCGTCACCCCGGCGCGTTTTGCCACCGCGTCGATGGTCAGCGGCTGGTCGACATGCGATTCCATCAGCCGGATAGCCTGCGCCAGACGCGGGTCGTAGCCGTCGAGCCGGCCGAGCGAGACCAGCGGCTGCGCGTCGGTCGCGGCGCGCGCCTGGTCGTAGATGAAGACGCTGGCGACATCGAGCGCGACGGCCATGCCGAGCCGGGTGCGGATCAGATGCAGCATCAGGTCGAAGGTCGGCGACGCCCCGCCCGAGGTGAACACCGGTCCGTCGATGACGTAGCGGTCCGGACGCACGTCGACGCCGGGAAAGGCGGAGGAAAAATCCTCCATGTCTTCCCAATGGGTGGTGGCGCTGCGGCCTTCGAGGAGGCCGGCGCGCGCCACCAGCCATGTGCCGGCCTCGACGCCGCCGCAGGCGCGAGCCGCGCGGGCCGCTCGCCGTAATCCGGAAAGCAGAGCCGATGTCGCGTAATTCTGGGTGCCGAAGCCGGCGACGACGACAAGCACGTCGGTCGGCTCGGCCGCATCGAAGCGGCCCCTGACCGCCACCGGCAGGCCGCATGTGGTGACCGGCGCCTCGCCGGTGACCGAGACCAGTTTGAAATCGAACAGCGTCTCGCCTGAGATGCGGTTGGCGGCGCGCAGCGGGTCGACGGCCGACGCCACGCACATGATGGACGAGCCTGAAAAGACCAGCAGCGTCACCTTGAGCGGCGATCGCTCGGCGCGAAAGATGGTCGGTTTTTCGCTTTTGATCATGGGAGCTTCGTAAATCGCAAAACAGTTTCCGGCAAGTCGGTCATTGTTGGGGCCTGTTTCTATGGGAGGAGATGTCCATGCCGCTCGCGATGAACCGTGAGGTTTTCATTACCTGTGCCGTGACCGGGTCCGGCGGCTCGCAGGACCGCTCCCCGCATGTGCCACGCTCGCCCAAGCAGATCGCCGATTCTGCCATCGACGCGGCCAAGGCCGGTGCGGCCATCGTCCACTGCCATGTCCGCGACCCCGAGACCGGCAAGCCGCGCCGCGATGTCCATCTCTACCGCGAAGTGACGGAGCGCATCCGCGCGGCAGAAGTCGACGTGATCCTGAACCTGACCGCCGGGATGGGCGGCGACATGGTGTTCGGCTCACCGGAAGCGCCGCTGCCGCTCAATGAAAAAGGCACCGACATGGGCGGCGCCACCAACCGCATGGAACATGTGCGCCAGTGCCTGCCGGAAATCTGCACGCTGGATTGCGGCACCATGAACTTCGCCGAGGCCGATTATGTCATGACCAACACGCCCGGCATGCTGCGCGCCATGGGCGGCATGATGACCGCGCTCGGCGTCAAGCCGGAGATCGAAGCCTTCGATACCGGCCACCTCTGGTTCGCCAAGCAGCTGGTCGAAGAAAAGGTCTTGAATCCCGACGCGCTGGTGCAGCTCTGCATGGGTGTGCCGTGGGGGGCGCCGGACGACCTCAACACCTTCATGGCCATGGTTAACAACGTGCCGTCGACCTGGAACTGGTCGGCCTTCGCCATCGGCCGCAACCAGATGGCCTATGCAGCCGCTGCAGTGCTCGCCGGCGGCAATGTCCGCGTCGGTCTCGAAGACAATCTCTGGCTCGACAAGGGCGTGCTGGCCACCAATGCGCAGCTCGTCGAGCGCGCGGCCAGCATCGTTACCAATCTCGGCGCCAGGATTTTGGGGCCGGAGGAAGTGCGCAGGAAGCTCAACCTCACCAAGCGGGCGCCGATCGCAGCGGCTGCTTAAGACGGGAGCGGATCATGGCTACCGTCAAATTCACTGCGATGAAGGATGGCGACAGGCAAGACTATGAGTTCCTGACCGCCCATGAGATCGACTATGCCGCCAGGACCGGCGAGCGGCTGCTCGACGCACTGGTGCAACTCGACGAAGGCCTGTCGGGCTACAAGATCACCAGGCTCGGCCATTCGCTGCAAGCGGCGACGCGGGCCTGGCGCGACGGCGCCGACACCGACTGGATCGCCTGCGCGCTGCTGCACGACATCGGCGACATCTACGCACCGTACAATCACGACGAATACGCCGCCTCGATCCTGAAACCTTTCGTGCGCGAGCAATGCACCTGGGTGGTGGAAAAGCATGGCGACTTCCAGCGGCTCTATTACGCGCATCATCTCGGCGGCAACCGCCATGCTCGCGACCGCTTCGCCGGCCATGCCTATTTCGACGATTGCGACCAGTTTTGCGAACGCTGGGACCAGTCGAGCTTCGACCCGGACTACGACACGCTGCCGATCGAATTCTTCCGGCCCTTCGTGCTCGAAGTCTTCGCCCGCAAGGCCTACGACCCCTCCGTGATCCGCGTTGGCGAGCGCGTGCCTCTCATCGACCCTCAAACCGCCAAGACAAAAACCGGAGCCTGACCATGAGCATCATCAACAAGGCAGCCGCCATTGGCGGCGGTGTCATCGGCGCCGGTTGGGTGGCGCGGTTGCTGCTCAACGGCATCGATGTGTCGATCTTCGATCCGGACCTGGAAGCGTCGCGCAAGGTCTCGGAAGTGATGAAGGGCGCGCGCCGCGCCTACAGGCAGATGGTTCCCGGCGGCCTGCCCAAGGAAGGCAGACTGACCTTTGCCAAGACCATCGCCGAGGCGGTGGCCGATGCCGATTTCATCCAGGAGAGCGTGCCGGAGCGGCTCGACCTCAAACACCGCGTACTGGCCGAGATCGATCTCTACGCGCCGGCCAACGCCATTGTCGGCTCGTCCACCTCGGGCATCAAGCCGACCGACATGCAGGTGGCGATGAAGAAGCATCCGGAGCGTCTGGTTGTCGGACATCCCTTCAACCCGGTCTACCTGCTGCCGCTGGTCGAGATCGTCGGCGGCGAGCAGACGTTCCCCGAAGCGATCGAGGTTGCCAAGGAAATCTATGCCTCGATCGGCATGAAGCCGGTGGTGATCCGCAAGGAGATCGAGGCCTTTGTCGGCGACCGCCTGCTGGAGGCGGCCTGGCGCGAGGCGCTGTGGCTGATCAAGGACGGCATCTGCACGGTCGAGGAACTCGACGACATCATGCGCTATGGCTTCGGCCTGCGCTGGGCGCAGATGGGCATGTTCCAGGTCTACCGCGTCGCCGGCGGCGAGGCAGGCATGCGCCACTTTATGGCGCAGTTCGGGCCGTGCCTGAAATGGCCGTGGACCAAGCTGATGGACGTGCCGGAGTTCAACGACGAGCTGGTCGATCTGATCGCCACCCAGTCGGACGACCAGGCGCATGGCCTGTCGATCCGTGAGCTGGAAAAGATCCGCGACGACAATCTGGTCGCGATCATGGATGCTCTGTCGAAACAGAACAAAGGCAAGGGCTGGGGCGCCGGCGCCTTGCACAAGGACTATACCAAGCAGTTGGCCAAGCTGGCGGCGAAGAAGCCGGCCGCATCCAGGGCCGCAGAAAAGGCCAAGGCATCGAAGCCGGTGAAGAAGGCGGAAAAGCCGAAGAAAAAGAAGAAGGGCTGAGGACCATGGATTTCGGTCTTTCGGAGGAACAGAAGCTCATTGTCGAGACGACGCGCGCGTTCGTCGAGAATGAGCTTTACCCGCATGAACGCGAGGTCGAGCGCACCGGCGTGCTGCGCCGCGAGTTGATCGAGGAGATCAAGGTCAAGGCAATCGAAGCCGGGCTCTATGCGGCCAACATGCCGGCCGATGTCGGTGGCGCCGGCCTCGATACGGTGACTTGGTTGCTCTACGAGAAGGAACTCGGCCGCGCCAACTATGCGCTGCACTGGACCTGCGTCGCGCGCCCCTCCAACATCCTGCTCGCCGGCACACCCGAGCAGCGCGAAAAATACCTGTTCCCGTGTATTCGTGGCGAGAAGTGGGACTGCCTGGCGATGACCGAGCCCGGCGCCGGCTCCGATTTGCGCGGCATGAAGGCGTCAGCCGTGCAGGACGGCGACGACTGGGTGCTCAATGGCACCAAGCATTTCATCAGCCACGCCGATCTTGCCGATTTCGCAATTAGTTTCATGGCTTCGGGCGAGGAAGAAACGCCGCGCGGCAAGCGCAAGAAGATCACCGCCTTCTTCGTCGACAAGGGCACCAAGGGGTTCACCGTGCGCGACGGCTACCGCAACGTCTCGCATCGCGGCTACACCAACGCCATCCTCGAATTCGACGATTGCCGCCTGCCGGCAAGCCAGGTGCTGGGTGAGGTCCACAAGGGCTTCGACCTCGCCAATTCCTGGCTCGGCGCCACGCGCCTGCAGGTCGGCGCCACCTGTCTCGGCCGCGCCGAGCGGGCACTCGGCCACGCCATCGAATACTCGGCGCAACGCCAGCAGTTCGGCCAGCAGATCGGCAAGTTCCAGGGCGTGTCGTTCAAGCTCGCCGACATGGCGACGGAACTGAAGGCGGCGGACCTGATGGTGTTCGAAGCCGGCTGGAAGTACGATCAGGGCACCGTCACCGATCAGGACATGGCCATGGCGAAGCTGAAGGCTACCGAAATGCTCGCCTTTGTTGCCGACGAAGCAATCCAGATCCATGGCGGCATGGGGCTGATGGATGACCTGCCGCTGGAGCGCATCTGGCGCGACGCCCGTGTCGAGCGCATCTGGGAAGGGACGTCGGAAATCCAGCGCCACATCATTTCGCGGGCGCTGCTGCGCCCGTTCGGGGCATAACCCATGCACAAGCTTGAGCGTCTGTTGCGCCCAAAATCCATCGCGGTGTTCGGCGGGGCCCAGGCCGCCGCCGTCGTCGCCCAATCGATCAAGATGGGCTTTGTCGGCGAAATCTGGCCGGTGCATCCGAACAAGGACGAGGTCGCCGGCCGCAAGGCCTATCGCTCGGTCGCCGAATTGCCCGGGGCGCCCGACGCCGCCTTTGTCGGCGTAAACCGGCATCTCACCATCGAGGTGATCAAGGCGCTGGCCAAGCGTGGCGCCGGCGGCGCCGTCTGTTTTGCCGCGGGCTTTCTTGAGACCGAGGCCTATGACGATGACGGCGAGCGGCTGCAGGCCGAACTGGTGGCTGCCGCGGGCCAGATGCCGATCATCGGGCCGAACTGCTACGGCCTGATCAACTATGCCGATGGCGCGCTGCTATGGCCCGACCAGCATGGCGGCATCAGGCTGCCCGGAGGCGCCAAGGGCGTCGCCATCATCACCCAGTCCTCCAACATCGCCATCAACATGACGATGCAGAAGCGCGGCCTGCCGATCGCCTTCCTGATGACCGCCGGCAACCAGGCGCAGACCGGCCTCTCCGAAATGGCGCTCGGCCTGATCGAGGACGAGCGCGTCACCTCGCTCGGCCTGCACATCGAAGCCTTCGATTCGGTAGCCGGCTTCGAGAAGCTGGCGGCGCGGGCGCGCGAACTGAAGAAGCCGATCATCGCCATGAAGGTCGGCCGGTCCGAACAGGCCAGGCAGGCGACCGTCTCGCACACAGCTTCGCTCGCCGGTTCGGATGCCGCTTCGGGCGCTTTCCTGCGGCGGCTCGGCATTGCGCGCGTCGATTCCATCCCCGCCTTTATCGAGGCGCTGAAGCTTCTGCACGTCACAGGACCACTGCCCGGCTATAGACTGTCATCGATGAGTTGCTCGGGCGGCGAAGCCTCTGTCATGGCCGACAGCGCCGAAGGCCGCTGGGTCAATTTCCCGGAGCTCACCAGCAAACACCGCGCCCATGTCAAATCGACGCTCGGGCCGCTGGTCGCGGTCGCCAACCCGTTGGACTATCACACCTTCATCTGGAACAATGAACCGGCGATGACCGCCACCTTCACCGCCATGGTGTCGGGCGGTTTCGACCTCAACATGCTGGTGCTCGATTTCCCGCGCCCCGACCGCTGCTCGGTCACCGACTGGTGGGCGACGCTGCGCGCCTTCGAATCGGCGCTGAAGACCAACAAGGCGCATGGTGCGATCGTCTCCTCGCTGCCGGAGAACCTGCCGGAGGAATATACCGCCGAACTGATGGCGCGCGGCATGGTGCCGTTGTTCGGCATTTCCGAGGCCATGGACGCCGCAGGCGCGGCAGCCTTCATCGGCTGGGCCTGGGCCGAGCCGCAGGCGCAGCCGATCGACACGTCGGCTGCCGGTGCTGCCGGCGGCGATCATGTCACCCCTGACGAGGCCGAAGCCAAGGCGCGGCTGATCAAGGCCGGCTTGCCGGTGCCGAAGGCAGAACGTGCCGCTAACGCTGTCGAGGCCGTCATCTCATCCATGGCGCTCGGCTTCCCGGTGGCGCTGAAGGCGCTCGGCGTCACCCACAAATCCGAGGTCGGCGCTGTCAGGCTCAATCTCAAGGACGCCGAATCGGTCAGCACGGCCGCGCATGATCTGCTGCCGCTCGGCACCGGCCTCTATGTCGAACGCATGGTGCGCGACGGCGTTGCCGAGTTGATCGTCGGCTTCACCCGCGATCCGATGTTCGGCGCGGTCATGACACTGGGCACCGGCGGCGTGTTGGTCGAGCTGTTGCGCGACAGCGTTACGCTCATGCTGCCGGCGACGCGCGACGACATCGAGGCCGCCCTGCGTGGCCTCAAACTGTTTCCGCTGCTCGACGGCTATCGTGGCCGGCCCAAGGCCGATGTCGGGGCTGCCATCGACGCCATCGCCGGCATTGCCGGCTTCGTGCAGACGAATGCCGGAGAGATCGAGGAACTCGACATCAACCCGCTGATCGTCTGCGCCGAGGGCAAGGGCGCCTGGATTGCCGACGCGCTGCTGGTGCTGGGAGAGAAGAAGAATGTCTGACGTCATTTCAACTCGCCGCGAAGGCACCATCCTCGAGGTCACGCTCGACCGGCCCAAGGCCAACGCCATCGACCTGAAAACGTCGCGGCTGATGGGCGAGACCTTCAAGGCGTTCCGCGACGATCCGGAACTGCGCGTCGCCATCGTCAAGACCGCCGGCGACAAGTTCTTCTGCGCCGGCTGGGATTTGAAGGCAGCAGCCGGTGGCGATGCGGTCGACGGCGACTATGGCGTCGGCGGTTTTGCCGGCCTGCAGGAGCTGCGCGACATGAACAAGCCGATCATTGCCTGCGTCAACGGCATGGCGGTGGGCGGCGGCTTCGAGCTGGCGCTGTCCTGCGACCTCATTTTCGCCTCCGACCATTCCTCCTTCGCCCTGCCCGAAATCCGCGCCGGCACGCTGGCTGATGCCGCGACGATCAAGCTGCCCAAGCGCATTCCCTACCATGTCGCCATGGACCTTCTGCTCACCGGCCGCTGGATGGATGTGGCGGAAGCGCATCGCTGGGGCCTGGTCAACGAAGTGCTGCCCAAGGACAAGCTCGAGGAGCGCGTCTGGGAGATCGCCCGGCTGCTCGCCGGCGGTCCGCCACTGGTGTTTGCCGCGATCAAGGAGACGGCGCGGGTGGCCGAGGCGCTGACCTTCCAGGACGCGATGAACCGCGTGACGCGCCGGCAATTGGCGACGGTCGATGCGCTTTATGGCTCGGAGGACAATATGGAAGGGTTCCGGGCTTTTGCGGAAAAGCGCGACCCGGTGTGGAAGGGGAAGTAGCCTCTTTACCCTCCCCTCGATGGGGAGGGTCGGACCGAAGGTCCGGGGTGGGGTGATGCGCCACCACCCCCACCCGCCGCTTCGCGGCGACCTCCCCCATCAAGGGGGAGGTAAAGGAGCTGCATGACCGACTACAAAACCCTCATCGACGCCGAGACCTGGGCCTTCATCGAGAAGACCAACTCCTACTATCCTCCCGACACGATCGACTACACCATCGCCCAGCAGCGTGCGATCTATGACAGGATGTGCCGCGAGTTTTTTGCCGGCTATCCCGATGGCGTGACGGCGGAAACGACAATCATTGCCGCCCACGACATCCCGATCCGCATTTATCGCAGCACGACACCGGGCCATGCCGCGATGGTGCTTTACATCCATGGCGGCGGCTTCATCCTCGGTGGGCTGGACAGCCATGACGATGTCTGCGCCGAGCTGTGCGCCCGGACCGGCTTCGAAGTGGTCTCCATCGACTACCGGCTGGCGCCGGAGCATCTGCACCCGGCCGCCTTCGACGATGCGCTGCATGCCTTCGAATGGGCGGCCTCAAACTACGACTGCCCTATTTTGCTCTGCGGCGACAGCGCCGGCGGCAATCTCTGCGCGGCTCTCGCCCACGCGACGCGCAGCCATACCAAAAAGTCGATCGGCCAGGTGCTGATCTATCCCGGCCTCGGCGGCGACCGTTCGCAAGGCTCCTATTTGACGCATGCGGAAGCGCCGATGCTGACGGTGCGCGATCTCGACTTCTACAGGGATGTCCGCACCGGCGGCCTCAATGGGACCGGCGACATCACTTTGTATCCACTGGCCGACGCAGATTTCATCGGCCTGCCACCGACAGTGCTGATCACCGCGCAATGCGACCCGCTGTCGTCGGACGGCGAGGCCTATCGCGACCGCGTCCTCGCTGCCGGCGGCCATGCCGCCTGGTTCGAGGAGCCGGGACTGGTGCACGGCTATCTCCGGGCCAGGCACACGGTCGGCCGGGCCCGCGCCAGCTTCAACCGTATCGTCGAAGCGGTGTCGGTGCTGGGCAAGGGCGACTGGATCTGGTGATCCGGCTCAACCGCGGACAAAGGCGATCAGTTCCTCAGCCATGCGATCGTTGAATTCCTGACGAAAGCGATTCTTCTTCAGCCATTCAGGGTTTGAGCCGACGGTCTTGTTGGCATCCACGACAACGCCTTTGCCGTCGACAATGAAATAGTCGATGGCGCCGAAGTCCAGGTTGAGCCGCTGCCGCACCGCCAGCACTTCCGGTGGCACGGCGCCGCCCACCTCATTGCTTAGGATTTTTGAGCCGGCGCACAACACATCGTCGTAGACCTGCCGCATGTTGACCTCGGCACCGAGCAGGAACATGTAGCGGTGCTTGACGATGGGCAGGTCGAGCGTATCGAAAGCGAACTTTTCCACCATCAGGCGATTGTTGCGCCATACATCCCGCGGAACCTCGCCGATCGTCTGGTAGACCTTATAGGGCGGGCACAGGCGGTCCTTGTAGCCGGGTTCGAAGAGCTTGCGGATGGCATGCGCGCTCCTGGTCAGGCCGTTGCGATGCTGCCACCAGCGCTGCTCTGGTCGGCCCCTGGAGTTGAGGACCGTCTTGACGACAACCGGCCCCTCGTGGCTGTCGCCTGCCTCCAGCTTCAGTGTCGAATAAAGGTGCCGGTGGATGGACAGCGCGCGGCCATTGATGGTGCGGTCGTAGAGGTGGCCGAGCCCGCGGTACGTTGGCGGCACGACTGTCAGGTCGACATGCAGAAAGGCCACCGGGGCCCGATCTCGGCCGGCTGGCCGGTCGAGCAGGCGCACTTTCAATCCAGCCTGTTCCAGGTAAGACAGCAACTGCGCGATGCTATAGCTCCGCACCAGTCGGAAATTGCGCAGGCTCTCTACATAGACATCGAGATCGGCGGCAGACACCGAACGCTATTCCTTGATATCGACGCCCGAGAAATCATGGTGATCAAAGGGGTCCATGACATAGCCCGTCACCTGTTCGCGCATCGGCATCGAGACCACGGAGTGGGCGATAGTGACCCACGGCATCTGCTCCCTGAAGATCGTTTGCGCCTGCGAATAGAGTTTTGCGCGGGCAGCGGGATCGACGATCCCGGCTGCCTGCTTGAGCAGATCGTCGAAGGCCGGAAAACACCAGTTGGCACGATTGGTGGTGCCGACGCCGGCACAGCCAAGCGGCACCGACAGGAAATTGTCGGGGTCGCCATTGTCGCCGGTGAAGCCGAACAGCATGGCGCCATCGCGGTCGCGTGACTTCGAGCGGGCAAGGTATTCAGTCCACTCATACGTCACGACTTCCACGGTGACACCGATCTTTGCCAGGTCGGACTGGATCATTTCGGCCATACGCTGCGCATTCGGGTTATACGGACGCTGCACCGGCATCGCCCAGATCTTCATGTGCAGGTCCTTGATGCCTGCATCGGCGAGCCCCTGCCTGCCGGCAGCGGGATCGAAGACATGATCGGGGCTCGTCTTGTCATAGGCCCAGGACGTCGGCGGCAGCGGATTGCGTGCGACTTCACCGGTGCCGCGGAACACGACGTCGACCAGCGCCTGGGTGTCGATGGCCATGGCGATCGCCTTCCTCACCTTTGGATCGTCGAAGGGCTTCTGCAAAGTGTTGAAGGCGAGGTATCCTGTATTGAGGCCCTCCTGCCGCATGACCTTGATGCCGGGTGTCGCCTTGATCGCCTCCAGGTCGGCCGGATTTGGATAGGGCATCAGGTCGCATTCGCCGGCGCGCAGCTTTTCCATGCGAATGCTGGCATCGGCGGTGATGGCGAAGACGAGATCGTCGATCTTCGGCTTGCCGCGCCAGTAGTCCGGATTGGCCTTGTAACGGATGACCGCATCCTGCTGGTAGTCGACAAGCTGGAACGGACCCGTCCCGACCGGCTTCAGCGCCAGGTCGAGCAGCCGCTTCTCGGCGACGAGCTTATCGGCATATTCCCTGGAAACGACCGAAGCGAAATCCATCGCCAGGTCGGCAAGCATCGGCGAATGCGGCGCCTTCAGCGTCATCACGACGGTATGGTCGTCAAGCTTGCGCCAGCCGGCGACAAGATCCGGCATGCCGATGCCGTCGAAGTAAATGTACTGGCGTTTGGCATAATTGTTGAACGGGTTCTGAGCGTTGGCCTGACGGTCGAAGGTGAACAGCACGTCGTCGGCGTCGAAGTCGCGGCTCGGCGTAAAGCCCTCGACGCTGTGGAATTTCACACCGTGCCGCAGGTGGAATGTGTAGGTGAGGCCGTCGTCGGAAATCTCCCAGCTTTCGGCAAGGCCGGGGCGTACCTTCGTGGTGCCGGGCTCGAACTCGACCATGCGGTTGTAGAGAGCGGTGGCCGAGGCGTCGCGGGCGCCGGAGGCGAGTGCGGGATCAAACGTGTCCGGACTGACCTCGGTGCAGTAGATCAAGGTCTTGGCCACGGATTGATGGACCGGCAACGCACATGGAAAAAGCGCCGCCAGGAACAGAACGAAGTGCCTGCGTGTCATGATCCCCCCAGGGTTGGGAAGACGCTAGCAGAAGCCGGCACTGACGGTAAGTAAGCCGGCCGGTCTTTCGCGCGCCAAGACTGTTTTCCACCTTGAGTTGACACAAGGAATTAGCCGCGCCTCTGTGAAATGGCGGACAGACCCGGCCGCCGTTTTGCATGAACCTTTCCGCTTCAGCCTGCGACTGACGACCAGGCGCCGCATGGTGCGGGCCGGAAAGGATGCCCCCATGACCAGGACCCCAGAGGCTCCACGGTCTCCGGGACCAACGCAAGCTCAGCGAGACCACCGCCTTCGGGATGGAGTCGATGCGCTGGGCTTTCGGCTGATTCCGTTGACCCTGCGCAGGAGCAGGCGTATCGTGAAGATGAGGAAAGCAGACAATTCGATCAGGGACGAACGTGCCGGAACGCCGCGCCTTGCCCTGTTTCGCGCGGCCGGACCGGATGTTCCTCCCGAAAACTTCGGGGGGAGTTTTATGTCCTGCGATCGCGGCGCGTCCATGTCGTCTCCAAGCGGCGGTTTGCGCCGTTCGCTCCATCTGGCCGGCGGTTTGCTTGCCCTGGCGCTGAGCGCCGCGCTCTGGTTGGGCACAGCCGCCCAAGCGCAGGAAACCCAGATCATCTATCCCGGCTCGATGGCGGTCACTGGATTTTCCGGCACCGTCATTCCCAATTTCGACTCTGCCGATTCCGAAAGGGGGGGGCTGCCGCCCGGCGTCGACCCGGTCGACGAAACCTTCATCGACACGACGCGCGCCACCTTGCGCGTCTTCGACGTTTCGGCGCTCGGCGGACCGGCTTCCGGCCAGCTCGTCTACACGCCGCCGCCTTTCGAGGTGACGGCCGAACAGATCGGCCAGGTATTCGCCATCACCTATGATGACGGTGTGCGCGACGGCGTTCCCTCGGGCGTCCCCAACCTCTATGCCGGCGCTACCTCGCTGCACGGCATCCGTATCGTCACCCCGGACGAAGATGCCGACGGTCGGCCCGAGCGACAGCGCCGCGGAACCGCAGGCGCCGTCTTCATGGACGGCCAGTTCGGCACCGAAAGCGGTGGCGGTCCGGGCACGATCTGGAAGATCGACGGCATCACCGGCGCGGTCTCCAAATTCGCCGACATTGACACCAACAGCGGTTCCGGCATCGGCGACATCAGCTTCGACAGCAATCACCGCGAGTTCTTCGCCAGCGATCTCGACACCGGCCTCATCCACCGCCTCGATGCCAACGGCACGCTGATCGACACATTCGATCACGGCGTTGCCGGGCGGCCGGCGCATGGGCTGGCTCCCGTCGCCGATGACGGTGCGGTGATGGACATACAGGGTGCTGCCTTCGACTCGGAAGACCCCGACACATGGGGCTACACGCAGGACGAACGCCGCGTCTGGTCCGTCGCCTATCATGGCGGCCGGCTCTATTATTCGGTCGGCGAAAAGGCCGAGATCTGGTCGGTTGGCATTGCCCGCGATGGCAGCTTTGCCGGTGATCCGCGCTGGGAGCTGACGGTCAAGGCCGACAAGGACTACGCCGTCACCGACATCGCCTTCGACAACCAGGGCTTCATGTATCTGGCGCAGCGCGGCCCGGTCGAGAATCGCTACGATTACAGCCAGTTCGCCGATTCCGGCAAGGGCGAGGTCATCCGCTACTGGCGCGAAAACCCGGACGATCCGGCGACGGAATCGGTCTGGGTGGAAGAGCCGCAGGAATATGCAGTCGGCTTCCCGCAAGGCAACCGGCAGTCGGCCGGTGGGCTCGACCTGCAATATGGCTATGACGCCGACGGCAATCTCGACACCGGCGTGTGCACCGACACGCTGGTCAACACCGGCGACAAGCTGCGCGACAACCCGACACTTGCCGACCAGCTCGCCGCCGGCGGGCCGCTTGCCGTGCACGGCGTGCAGATCACGCCGACGCCGTTGGTCAAGCCGGCCAACGTGCCGCCTTTCGGCTCGTGGTTCGTCGACTTCGACGGCTATTTCGAAGACCCAGAAGTGGAAGGCCATGTCGGCGACGTCGAGGTCTGGCACCCCTGCGACGGCCGTGCCGGCTATTATGAAGAGATCCCAGGCGGTTATCTGCCGCCGTTCTATCCGCCGGGCTTCCCACCGCCCGGCGATCTGCCTCCGTGCATCGATGTCGAGGATGTTCAGTTCTACTGCACGCCTCGCGGCCTCCAGGCCGACCTCTATCTCCATGACCATGCCGGCTTTGGCGGCGATTCGATCAAGGTCCAGTCCATGACACCAGGCGTCGGGGTGACATCACCCCAGTCGCATGCTCCCGGTAAGCCTTACACGGTCGACATCACCGGCCATTCTCCGGGCGACAGAGTCGATGTTGGACTTTGCTTCTACAGGCAGTCCGACAAGGACAAGGGTGGCTACTACCCTTGCTGCAAGATGACTTTGCCGCTCAGAACCCCAGCCGTCAGCTGCGAACGTTGAGGAGGGGAAGATGAAAAATCTCGCACTTTCCCCGACCGCGAACAGCAGTCAATCCAACGTCATGGAGACCATCATGAAACCCCTGTCATATGCCAGGCGCGGCGCGCGCTGGCTGATGGCGGCCGGTATCGCGGTCGCCATGTTCACCCCTGTGGCAAGCCACGCCGAAGATGCAGTCCCGATCACTCCGGAACTGCGGCTCGACCTCGACAATTCAAAAATCGTCAATCCGAGGCCGGAACGGATCGTGCCGTTCTTCACCAAAACAGGCACACAGAGGAGCTGCGACTACGTCGTCTACTCCCTGAGCTTTGGCCTGCGCGGCGACTCGCAAGGCTTTGCCGACCCAAGCTTTTCGGCCAGGCTGAAGAAACTCCAACTCGACTTCAAGGATCAGCTTCCGCACGGTCTTGCGATCGTCAACGTCAACGTGTCCGGCGACGGCACGGATGCGTCTGGCGGACCGCTGCCGGGTGCGACAATCAGCACCTCGGCTAATCCGAACGATACGGCAACGGTTTCCGATTTCCGGATTTCCACCACCGATCTCGACGGCGCTGGGGCTGGCAATGAACGCGTCATCAATTTCAAGATCACCGCCAAGATCGACCATGCGGCGTTTCCTTCGCCGACCATCGTCGACAACCAGGGCATGATCAAGGTGACGCCGGGCGTCGGCACGGGGGCCATCATCCCGTCGCAGGATCCGGGCAAGCCCGACGACGGCGACTACAAGACCGGGGCCAAGACCTCGATCAAGATCGACCTCACCAACTGTGACAAGCGGCCTCCGCCTCCCGACCGGGAATGTTTCAAGGTGGAGCGCGGCACGGTCGATTGCGTGCAAGGCGGCGGCGCGTTCATCTACCACATGCCTGTCGGCCCGGAGATGGGCGGCAAATGGGTGCAGGTATCGACGACGACCCCAGGCATCACCATCATCCCCGACACGCAATTGGTGCCGGCGGGCGGCGGTGTGCTGAACTGGAAGATCGTCGGTGCATCGCCCGGCGACGTCATCCACCTCATCGTCACCGGCATCGAGACCTATGCCGGCCCGAAGGAGGGTTGGGGACTATGCTGCACGCAGACCATCGACATCGTCATCCCGCGTGACTTGAGATGTCCCCCCAAGGACAAGGAACCGGACCTCAAGGTCGAGAAACGCGCCGACGTGACGCGTTGCACGATGGGCGGCGGCTGCGACTTCACCATCAAGGTCACCAATGTCGGCGACGGGCCGTATCACGGCAAGATCGTGCTCGACGAGGTGACGCTGCCGGCCGGCTCGACTCTGGATTCAGGGCCCAACCCGCCCTGGGTATGCATGCCCGGCGTGACCCCGATGACGTGCACCTATCCGGTGACCACGCTCAATCCGGGGGCCTCCATCAACCTCAAGCTCGGCTTCAAGCCGGCGGGTGGTTGGCAAGGCAGCGCGTTGCGCAACTGCGCCACCTATAATTACGGCGCCAGCGGCAAGCCGCTGTTCGGCAGCCAGCAGAACGATCGCGGCTGTGCCTCGATCCCGATCTGCCGGCGTGGCGACCGCGACCGCGATTGCCGGCCCCCGGTCGACAAGAAGGTCGACTTGATCCTGAAGAAGCGTGCCCGCATCCCGGTCTGCACGCCCGACGGCATCTGCTACTTCGTGATCGACATCCTCAACAATGGCAGCGTCCCCTATAATGGGCCGTTGACGGTTGTCGACAATTACCCGGGCGGCGCGCCGGCCTCTTCGACCTTCGGCCCGTCTCCGCCCTGGACATGCGGACCGAACGGTCCCGGCCAGTTCCGCTGCGACAATGCAGGCATCGTGCTGATGCCGGGCGCCTCGACGCCGATCGTCGTCAGGGCGGTCATGCCGGCCGGCTACCAGTCGGATTCGGTCGAGAACTGCGCGGCGCTGAAGCCCGTCCCCGGTGAGGTCGACCTCACCAACAACAAGGCCTGCGCCAAGGAACGCTTCCGTCATCCCAATGGCGGCAAGCCGACCCTACGCATCACCAAGGTCTGCAATGGCTCGCTCGCCGGTGCGGCGGTGGTTTCCTGCCGCATCACCGTCATCAGCCTTGGCACCTCTGCCCCCACCGGTCCGGTGCGGGTCAACGATGCTGCCACGCTGATATCGGGTGGCGCGCCGGTCCAGATCCAGACCGTCACACCCGACGGTGCGGAATGGGCCTGCGGAGCGGTTCCGGCCAATGCGCTGTCGTGCCAGATTCCCGGCGCCGTGATGACTCCCGGAACATCGAGGCACTTCGACGTGACGGTCTCGGCCAATGGCGCGTTCGAGAACTGCGCACGCGGCTCGTATGGCCCGGCCCCTGGAGACGATATCGTCTACCCTATCGGCCAGGCCTGCGCCAAGGGCGGCGGCACGTCCACCATCAGCGTCAAGAAGACCGGCGATGCCGAGTGCCAGCCCGGGCAACCCTGCTCGTTCGAGATCACCATCACCAATGATGGCCAGACCGCCTTCTCCGGTCCGGTCCGCATCGGCGATGCGATCGGGGTGGACGGGCTGGGGCGGCTGCAAGGCGTCGCGATCACCTCGATCGAGCCGCCCTTCGGCTGCTCGCCCGAACCGACGACCTTGCCGTTGACCTGCATTGCCAACCTGACGCTCGGCGCCGGGGAAAGCCATGTGCACAAGGTCACCGTGGTCCTTCCCGACGCTCCCCTGGCCAATCTGCGGGGCAACGTCAGCGGCCGGAACTGCGTCGGGGTCTTGTCTCCCGACACCAGGGTGCAAGGCGGCGGCGACGTACTGCCCGGCGACCTGACCAATATCCAGGGCGATCGCGGCAAGGCCTATGCCTGCCATCCCTTCACCATCAAGCGCGAGGTGAAGAAGGAATGCTCGCCGGGGTTCGTCATGAACGATGCCGGTCGGTGCGTGTGTCCGGAAGGCACGACGTTCCGCAACGGCCAGTGCTCGCCCGACGGCGGCGTCATCATCCAGCCAAAGGATCCAAGGCCCTGCGTGCTGCTCAAGGGCCAGATCCGCACCGAGGATGGACGCTGTGTCTGCCCCCGCGGAACCGAGCTTGAGAACGGCGCTTGCATCAAGACCGACAAGCCTGGCTGCACCATCCCCGGTTCGGTCCCGACGTCGGACGGCAATGGCTGCTACTGCCCGGAAGGTACGCATCTCGACCGACAGGCAAATGCCTGCGTGCGCGACAAGCAGAAGCCCGAGGAGTGCGGCATACGCGGCCAGGTTCATGACGCCGATGGCGATTGTGTCTGCCCGCGTGGGACAGAGGTGCGCAATGGAGCCTGCCGGCCGATCCGGCCAAAGCCTGAACAATGCTCGATCCGTGGTCAGATCCAAAACGCCAATGGCGATTGCGTCTGCCCGGACGGCACAGAAGTCAGGGGCAAGGTCTGCCGGCCGATCCGGCCGAAGCCCGAGCAGTGCTCGATCCGCGGCCAGGTCCACGACGCCAACGGCAATTGTGTCTGCCCGCGGGGTACCGAGGTGCAAGGCAATGCCTGCCGGCAGAAGAAGCCTGTGCTGGAACAGTGCGACATACGCGGCCAGGTGCACAACAAGCGCGGCGAGTGTGTTTGCCCGCGCGGCACCCAGGCGATCGACGGCGCATGCCGCAAGCCGAGGCCGCAGGTGGGAGACTGCGCCCCGGGCTCGCAGATGGTCGGCGGCCAGTGCGTGCCGATCATCAAGCGGCGCTGCCCCGAAGGCACCGTTGGTCGGTTCCCGAACTGCAGGGCGATCCGGCAGCAGCCGTCGCTCGATCCGACCCTGTTGCTCAATCCAGGTGTCCTTCAGCAGTTCATACCGAAGCGCACGCCGCAGACGCAGGTACAGCCGCAAAGGGATCCGGCGGCCAACTTCAAGCCATAGGATCTGGATACGAGTCAAAATTCAGAACCCCGCCGGAGCGATCCGGCGGGGTTTTTCCTTGGGCGCGCTGCGGCGATCGGGCGGCCAGGTATTCGCCGAACCCGCTGCCGGGCGCAGCAAATACCGACTTTCCCTTTCCGGGATCATGGTCTAGAGCAGTTCATCGTTTGGTGGAAAAGCCGAACCGCTCTATCTCTTTGTTTTCACGCAATTCCGGACGGAAAGCCGTTCCCACTTTTCTTGGAATTGCTCTAGCAGTCGTCAAGGCCGCGCCCGCAAACAGGGCGCCCAAAGGGGCCGCATCATGAGCAGGAAGACCCTGATCGCGCCATCGGTGCTGGCGTCGGATTTCTCGAAGCTCGGCGACGAGGTCGAGGCGGTGACGGCGGCCGGCGCCGACTGGATCCATCTCGACGTGATGGACGGGCATTTCGTGCCCAACATCACCTTCGGCCCGCCGGTGATCAAGGCCATCCGCAACCGCACCAAGGCCTTTTTCGACTGCCATTTGATGATTGCGCCGGCCGATCCTTATCTGGCCGCCTTTGCCGATGCCGGCTGCGACGGCATGACCGTGCATGCCGAGGCCGGACCGCATCTCGACCGCTCGCTTCAGACCATCAAGGGTCTCGGCAAGAAGGCCGGCGTATCGCTCAATCCGGCGACGCCGGAAAGTGCGATCGAATATGTGCTCGACCGGCTCGACCTGATCCTGATCATGACCGTCAATCCGGGCTTTGGCGGCCAGGCCTTCATCCCGGCCATGGTCGACAAGGTCAAGCGGGTGAAAGCGCTGATCGGCAACCGGCCGATTCGCATCGAGGTCGACGGCGGCGTGTCGCCGGAAACCGCCCCCCTGGTCACATCAGCCGGCGCCGATGTGCTGGTGGCGGGCGCCGCCATCTTCAAGGGCGGCAGCGTCGAAGCCTACCGGGCCAATATAGAAGCCATCCGAACCGCGGCCGACCGGGCTGCCGGCTGACATCAGTTCCAGGGCAAGTTCCCGGCTGGTAGGTTCTCCTCGGCCTGATCTCCCTGCCTGATCCTTCGATCTCCCAAAAAGCCGTCAACGGGTGGCAGCCGCAAGGGCATCGCGGCAAGCGACAGGATCGCGGCATCCGGCACTAGTTTTGGCCCATAAATCTAGTGGATAACTGCCGAAGGGATCTGCATGCGGGGAGAGGTCAATCCGGCGGCATGACGCGCGTTAAGAAAAAATTATCCGTATTCGGGATCTCGAAGCTGTTTCTCGAGGGCACCTGCCATGCTGGCAGACAAACTTTCTTCAGAAGAACAAGTTTTTCACGATTTTAGTTACTTCCGGCGGATAAGATGCGGTCAACCTTCCTCTTTAAGTCGAATATCGTGATCTTTCGCTTGAGGGGCGGATGCCTTAGGAGTTACAGTAAATTTGCAGGGGAAA
The DNA here is from genome assembly GCF_040321305.1 of Mesorhizobium sp. M0478. Classification (NCBI taxonomy): domain Bacteria; kingdom Pseudomonadati; phylum Pseudomonadota; class Alphaproteobacteria; order Hyphomicrobiales; family Phyllobacteriaceae; genus Mesorhizobium; species Mesorhizobium sp. M0478. The sequence goes on along the minus strand of NZ_JAMYRH010000013.1, from coordinate 137,233 downwards.
TCGTTTGCTTCGCGAACGGGCTAGCGGAGCATGGGAGAGCTACAGGAGTCGTATTGACCTACGGATCTGCCGATGTGAGCGAAGGCGCGGGACCCAAGAGCACACTCGCTAGTACGGTCTATCAACAGCTTCGCGACGATCTCCTGCGCGGCGTGTTTGAAAGTGAAAGCAAGCTTCGTGTCGAATGGGTGGTTTCCCGTTACGGCGCCGGCGCCTCACCGGTTCGCGAGGCCCTCAACCGACTTGCTTCGGAAGGCCTGCTCGGCCGCCACGACCAGCGCGGTTTCTTCATCATGCCGGTCAGTGCCCCGGAACTCGAGGAATTGACGCGCACCCGCTGCTGGCTGGAAGAGCGGGCGCTGCGTGAATCCATTGCCAACCGCACCGGCGAATGGGAAGAGCAGCTCGTGCTGGCCTTGCATCGCCTGGCGCGTGCCCCGCGCCGCTTGCCGGAGGATCCGTCCTCGAACAATCCGGAATGGGAAAAGCTGCACCGCGCCTTCCATCGGGCACTGATCGCAGGCTGCCGCTCGCATTGGCTGACCGGCTTTTGCGACCAGCTTTCGGATCAGGCCTCCCGTTACCGGCTGATCTCCCAGGACGGCAGCGAGCGCGACGAAATCAGTGAACATCGGCTGATTGCGGAGCGCACGGTGGATGGCGATGCCGACGGCGCCGTTGAAGCCCTCCTCAACCACTACCGTCTGACGGCAGCCATGTGCATGGAGCGCTTCAACGACAGCGGCGATCCACGCGTGAGCGCCACCAAGGCGCTGCGCAGCCGCAGATAGAAGCGCTTCCGGTCCGCTATCCAAAATCCGCCCGCTATCCAAAATCGCCCGTTATCCAAGTCCGCTTGCCTTCATCTGATCGGCGGCAAACCCGATTTCACGTTTTTGCCGGACGGAGGCGAAATCGTTTCCTTTGTTCCAAGGCCATCCGGCTCTAAATCAAAGGGATAGAGCATGATGTCCTCCGAAAACCGCTTCACACTTTTCGGCATCATCTCTAGGGAATGCGCATGACCAATCACCTGTTCGACGCGTTCCGCAGCCGGATTTCAGCCTCCGAGCGCATCCTGATGGCGACCGATGACGGACGCGCGATCGCCTATGGCGACATGCTGGCGCAATCGGCACAGCTGGCACATGCGCTGAGGCATTTCGGCGTCGAGCCGGGCGACCGCGTTGCCGTGCAGGTCGAAAAAAGCCCTGAATGCATTTTCCTTTACCTCGCCTGCCTGCGCGCCGGCGCGGTCTTCCTGCCGCTCAACACCGCCTACACGCTGGCCGAACTCGGCTATTTCTTCGGTGATGCCGAGCCGCGGCTGGTCGTCTGCGACCCGGCCCGCGCCGGCGCTATCGCGCCGTTGGCGCACGCGTCGGGTGCTGCCACCTTCACGCTTGGCAGCAATGGTGAGGGCTCGCTGACCGAACTGGCGGCACAACAGCCCACGGATTTCGACGCCGTGGCGCGCGGGCCGAACGATCTGGCCGCAATCCTTTACACATCGGGCACCACCGGACGCTCCAAGGGCGCCATGCTCAGCCACGAAAACCTGGCCTCCAATGCGCGCGTGCTGGTCGAGCAATGGCGTTTCACCGGGGATGACGTGCTGATCCATGCCCTGCCGATCTTCCACACGCACGGCCTGTTCGTCGCCACCAACGTCACCCTGATGGCCGGCGCCTCGATGCTGTTCGAGCAGAAATTCGACGCCGGCCGCATCGTCTCGCTCTTGCCCCGCGCGACAGTGCTGATGGGGGTGCCGACCTTCTATACCAGGCTCCTGCAGCAGGACGGGCTGGATGCCCAGGCGGCGAAGAACATCCGCCTGTTCGTTTCCGGCTCGGCGCCGCTGCTCGCCGAAACGCACAACGCCTGGCGCGAGCGCACCGGCCACGCCATTCTCGAGCGCTACGGCATGACCGAGACCAACATGAACACGTCGAACCCCTATGAGGGCGAGCGTCGGGCCGGCACGGTCGGCTTCCCGCTGCCCGGCGTTTCGCTGCGCATCGCCGACCCTGACAGCGGCGATGCGCTTGGCCAGGGTGAAGTCGGCATGATCGAGGTCAAAGGTCCGAATGTCTTTTCCGGCTATTGGCGCACGCCGGAAAAAACCAAGGCGGAGTTTCGCAAGGACGGCTTCTTCATCACCGGCGACCTCGGCATCATCGACGCGGACGGCTACGTCCACATCGTCGGCCGCGGCAAGGATCTCATTATCTCCGGCGGCTACAACATCTATCCCAAGGAGATCGAGAGCGAGATCGACGCCGTTGCCGGCGTCTTGGAAAGTGCCGTCATCGGAATTGCCCATCCCGATTTCGGCGAAGGCGTCACCGCTGTCGTGGTGCGGGCGCCGGCATCGCAGATCACCGGGGCCGAGATCGTTGGCGCCATTGCCGGCCAGCTGGCCAAATACAAGCACCCGAAGCAGGTGATCTTCGTCGATGAGCTGCCGCGCAACACGATGGGCAAGGTGCAGAAGAACCTGCTGCGCGAGACCTACAAGGGTCTCTACGGCTAATCCATAGCCAGCTAATGTCTTTGCCCAAGCGCTTCGCCTGGACATCTGTTCGCGGTTCGGCAGTGGCGCCTTTTACCTGCGCGGCTTTTTCACCCGAGTGCTGGAACCCCACAAAGCGCGGTTCAGCAGGCTGCGTTTGCGCTTGCGCGGGATGAGGTCGACGTCGCTGACGAGCTTGGCGCCGCCCTCGCGCCGCTCCAGGGTGATCTTGCGGCTGTGGAAGGCTTCGAGCTCCGCACGATGCGCCACGCTGATGATGGTGACGTCAGGCAGTTCGCGGATCACCGTCAACATCATCGTGTCCTGGCTCTTCTCGTCGAGCGCCGAAGTCGCTTCATCCAGCACCACGATATCGGGGCGATGCAGCAGCAGGCGCGCGAAGGCGAGGCGTTGCTTTTCGCCGCCCGACAGCGTCTGGTCCCATGGCGCCTCTTCCTTGATCCTGCCGGTGAGATAGCCAAGCCCCACCTTGTCGAGGGCAGCCTTGATTTGCTTGATGGTCCACTTGTCCGCCGCCGCGGGATAGGCGACCGCGCGGCGAAGCGTTCCGGAAGGGATGTAGGGGCGTTGCGGCAGCATGAACAGGCGCCTGTCGGTGTGGAAATTGACGCTGCCGCCGCCCCATGGCCACAGGCCCGCGACGGCCCGCACCAGCGTCGACTTGCCTGAACCGGATTCGCCTGAAACCAGCACCCGCTCGCCCGGCTCGATCACGACCTCGGTTTCCTTGACCACGGAGGTGCCGTCGTCGAGTGTCACGGAAAGATTGTCGAGGCTGAGGATGGCGCCGTCTTCGGCTTCGCCTCGGTTGATGCGTCCGAGCGCATCGCTCTGCTCGGCGCGCTCGAGCCCGTCGAGCGATATCATCAGCGAGGCAATGCGCCGCGCGGAGGCGTTCCAGTCGGCGAGGCGCGGATAGTTGTCGACCAGCCAGCCGAACGCGCCTTGCACGATGCCAAAGGCAGACGCCGCCTGCATCACCTCGCCAAGCGTCATCGAGCCTTCGAGGAATTTTGGCGCGCACAGCAGGATCGGCACGACCGGCGCAAACAGGCTCGATCCCTGCGACACCGCCGCCGTGCGCATGTGCTGTCCGGTCAGCAGAGCCCATTGCCTCAGCACGTGGCCGAAATTTCTGTCGATGCCGCTGCGCTCCTCGTCCTCGCCTCCCAGCAAGGCGATGCTCTCGCCGTTTTCGCGCACGCGCGTCAGCGTGTAGCGCAGTTCGGCCTCCGCCTGGTTCTTCCGCTCGGAGAGCTGGACGAAGTCGCGGCCGATGACCACCATCGAGGTCGAGGTGATGGCGGCATAGATGATCGCGGTGATGACCAGAAAGCCGGGAATGGTGATGCTCTCACGGCCGATCGGCAGGGTGAGCGCGCCGCCGATGGTCCACAGCACGACGATAAAGGTCGAGGCCGACAGGAACGCGTTGAGGACGCCGGCGGTGAAATCGACCGGCGACTCGGTGGCGATGCGCAGATCCTCGGTCATGCGGGCCTCGGGGTTCTGGTGGTCGCCGCCCACGAGGTTCAGCTGGTAGTAGCGGCCGTTTGCCAGCCAGCGCGCGACGACCCCGGTGGTCAGCCAGGAACGCCAGCGGCGCTGGATCGTCATGCGCAGATAGACCTGCGCAACGACAAGGCTGCCGCTGCAGATCACCAGCGGCACGAATACGGCGCTGAGGAGATAGACTGTGCGGGCGTTGCGCTGCTCGAGGGCATCGAACATCGAGCGGTTCCAGACATTGATGCCATACTGGAAACCGATGTTGATGCAGATCAGCAGCAGCACTCCGATCGTTAAAGGCCAGGCGAGCTTGTCGCCATGCCTCCCCCAATAGCCGCGCCCGCTGATCCAGAAACGCCGCAGCAGATATTTCTTGCGCGCCTGCTCGGCCTGCTCAGGCGTCAGCTTGGGATCGGGTTCGACGGCATCCGGCGGCGGCGCAGCCTCGCCAACGGGCTCGGACGCGGCTTCGGCGGCCGCTGCTTTTTTCTCGCGCGGCGTGTCCTCGCGCGGTCCATCTCCGCGCGTTTGCCGTGACGGCTTTTCCCGGCGCGACTTCGTGGCATCGCGCGCTTCGATGCCGTCGGCCGGTTTCGATTTGGGTTTTGCCTCGGACATATGCCCCGACAACGACCTCCATATCAAAAGGTTTCATGGTATGCGCCTGCCCGACGTTTCAGAACGCCCGTCATTGCGGATATAAAAGCCCAACGACATGCTCTGCCATGGCGAGGCTGGCGGTAAGGCCAGGGCTCTCGATGCCGAACAGATTGACGATCTGACCGCCCCCGTGGTCAGCCGGTCCCTGGATGACGAAGTCGGCGGCCGGCTGGCCCGGACCGGACAGTTTCGGCCTGACGCCGGCATAGGCCGGTTGCAGGGCGCCGTCCGCCAGGCCGGACCAGTAGCGCCTGATTTCGTCGTAGAAGGCAGCGCCTCGTGCGGGATCGACGGTATAGTCGACGCGATCGATCCATTCGACATCCGGGCCAAAGCGCGCGCTCCCCGACATGTCGAGGGTCAGATGCACGCCGAGGCCGCCATGGACCGGCACCGGATAGATCAGCCGCGAAAAGGGCGAGCGGCCGGAAAGCGCGAAATAATTGCCGCGCGCCAGCCACAGCGGCGGAACACGGTCTTGCGGGAGGCCTTCGATGCGGCCGGCGAGCGCCTGCGCGTCGAGGCCGGCGGCGTTGATGAAGGCGCCGGTCTTCAAGGTGAAACCCTCGCCATCGGCGTCGCGCGTGTCGATCCGGATGCCGTCGGCTTCGATGCTCGCGCCTGAGACAACGGTGAGCAAGGCGAAAGATGCGCCGGCCGCTTCCGCGTCTCCACGCAATGACAGCATCAGCGCCTGGCTGTCGACGATGCCGGTTGACGGCGACAGCAGCGCGCCGGCGCAGCTCAGCGCCGGTTCCAGGCTTTCGGCCTCTGCGCGCGTCAAAAGCTTGAGGTCACCGACTCCGCATTGCGCCGCGTTGATCTGGATCGCCTGCAGTTTGTCCAACTGGTCGGGTTCGACGGCAACGATCAGTTTGCCGGTGCGATGATGGGCGACGTCGTGCTCGCGGCAATAGGCATAGAGACGCTCGCGGCCGTTGACGCAGAGACGGGCCTTCAGGCTGCCCGGCGTATAATGAAGCCCGGCATGGATGACTTCCGAATTGCGCGAACTGGTGCCCGTGCCGATGGCTGCGGCCTTCTCGACCACCAGCACCTCGCGGCCCGACAGCGCCAGCGCGCGGGCAATGGCGAGGCCGACAACACCGGCTCCAGCGACAACGCAGTCGACATCATGCATAAGTGGACTTTAGCGCGGACTGTCCGCGCCTGCAAAAACCTTGTCGCCGCCGATCCAGACGCCGTTGACGTCGAGGGCGTCCGACAGAGCGACGATATCGGCAGCCGTGCCATTGGCGAAGCGGCCGAGCCGGTGTGCCTGGCCGACCGCCTGCGCCGGATAGAGCGAGGCCATGCGCAACGCTTCCGACACGTCCAGCCCGACGATCCTGTGCATGTAGCGGACGGCCGAGATCATATCGAGATCGGCGCCGGCCAGCGTGCCGTCGGCCAGCCGCAGACTGCCATCCTTGCGATAGATGATGCGGCCGTTGAGGGTGAACGACGTCATGTCGGTGCCGATCGTCGCCATGGCGTCGGTGACCAGCACGATCCTGCCCGGCCCCTGCTTGGCGCGCAGCGCGATCAGCATGGTGGCGGGATCGACATGGATGCCGTCGGCAATGATCCCGGCCGACAGACTGCCTATGTCGATGGCCGCACCCGCCAGCCCCGGCTCACGGTTGCCGATCTGGCTCATGGCGTTGAACAGATGTGTGACCACGCTGGCGCCCGCGTCGGCAAAGGCTCTGGCCGTGCCATAGCCGGTATCGGAATGGCCGAGGCTGACGACGATGCCGGCCTTGGCCAAAGCCGCAACACGGGCGGGCTCGACGGATTCGGGCGCGATCGTCGTCAGCAGCACCGGCAGGTTTTTGCGTGCCGCGACCAGCGCCGCTTCATCCGCATCCGTCATTGGCCGGATCAGCGCCGGGTCATGCGCCCCCTTGCGGGCGACCGAGAGATGCGGTCCCTCGAGATGCAGGCCGAGAAACCCCGGCAGTTTTTGCCGTGCCGCCCCGGCGCCGGCGGCAATGGCCGCGGCGGTGATGTCAGGCGTATCTGTGATTAGCGTCGGCAGCAGTGCGGTCGTGCCGAACGGCGCATGCGCCCGGCAGATTGTTGCCAGCGAGGCGACATCGGGATGGTCGTTGAGCATGACGCCGCCGCCGCCATTGACCTGCAGGTCGACAAAACCCGGCACCAGCATGCCGCCCCCGGCGTCGATGCGGGCAACGCCCGACGGAATGGCGCCGACGGGATGAATGCCTTCGACCACATCGCCGTGCACGACAAGGGCGGCGTTATCATGCCAGTCGTCGCCATCGAAAATTCGGGCGCCAGTCAGGGCAAAACGGTCGCTCATACGGTTTCCGTCACCTTGCGCAGATTGCGCGGTACGTCCGGATCGAGGCCGCGATGGCGGGCGAAGGCTTCGACGAAGCCGTAGAAGGAGACGATCAGCGTCAGCGGGTCGGTCAAGGGATGACCGGTAGCGACATGCGGCAGCCGCGCCGCGCTCTTGGCTTTGTCCGAGGTTACAAAAACTGCTGCACCCTTGCCGGCAAGGTTGTCGGCAGCCTCTGCCACGGACGGCTCGGAGGCATCGCGGGCGGCGAGCGCCAGCACCGGGAAGCCTGGCCCGACCAGCGCCAGCGGGCCGTGCATGACTTCGGCTGCACTGTAGGCCTCGGCATGCATGCCGCAGGTCTCTTTGAATTTCAGCGCCGCCTCGTCGGCCATCGCCGCCGACGGGCCACGTCCCAGGATGAACAGCGATTGCGGCGTCTCCAACGCGCCGGCCAGCGCCATCCAGTCGCAGGCGATCGCCTTGCTAAAATGCTCGGGCAGGCGGGCAAGGGCGGCCAGCAGTCTGTCGTCGCCGGTGCAATGCGCCATCAGCGCCAGGCCGGCGACCGCCGAATTGACGAATGTCTTGGTCGCCGCGACGCTGCGCTCGGGGCCGGCCAGAATGTCGATGGCAAAATCCGAAGCCCGCGCCAGCGGCGAATCGGCGGTGTTGGTGATGGCGACGGTGAGCGCACCGCCGGCCCGTGCCGTCTCGGCCATGGCGACGATGTCAGGGCTCTTGCCGGATTGCGAGATGGCGAGGCAAGCGGAACCGGCGAGCTTGAGCTTGGCGCCGTAGATCGAGGCGATCGACGGACCGACCGATGCCACGGCCAGGCCGGCGGTCAGTTCGACGGCATATTTCATGAAGGTGGCGGCATGGTCGGACGAACCGCGCGCGATGGTAACGACGAAGCTCGGATCGCGCTCGCGAATGCCGCGTCCGGCCTCGGTCAGCACCGCCGCCGAGCCATCGAGCAGACGCGCGACGGCTTGCGGAATTTCGTCGATCTCGCGCCGCATATGGGTGGTCTTGGGGATCATGGTCGGCCCTCTTCGCTCGGCCCTGTCAGGCGCAGTTCGGCAACGAAATCATAGGCGTCGCCGCGGTAGATGGAGCGGGTGAACTCGATCACCTTGCCGCTCGCGAGATAGGAAATGCGTTCGATGTGCAGGCCGGCAATGCCGGATGGCACTTCGAGCAGACGCGCATCGGCGTCGCCGAGATTGGCGGCGGAAATGCGCTGCACCGCCCGCACCGGCCGGTTGCCGGTCAGTTGCAGCGCCGCATAGAGTGACGAGCCTATCCCGGCCGGATCCGGCAGCACGCTGGCCGACAACGAGGCGCGCTCGATGGCCAGCGGCGTGTCGTTTGCGATGCGCAGGCGCGCCACGCGCGCCACCAGCTCGTTCGAGGACAGGCCGAGCACCATCATCTCGTCGGGCGAGGGCGGGTAGAGGTCGCGGTCGAGCCAGGCTGAACGCACCGCCATGCCGCGCCTTGCCATGTCCTCGGTGAATGAAGTGAGCCTGGACAGCGACTGCTCGACGCGCTCCATGCGCGGCGCCACGAAGGTGCCGGAGCCGTGGCGCTGCACGAGGATGCCGCCCTTGACTAGGTCCTGCACCGCCTTGCGGACGGTGACGCGCGAAATGTCGGCCTTGGTGGCGATGTCGCGCTCGGAAGGCAGCGCATCGCCCGGCCCGATCAGGCCGCGATTGACGGCGTCCTCGATGCTTTTCCTGAGCTGCAGGTAGAGCGGGGCGCCGCTCTGCGACGACTGCCTCAGCGTGGCGAAGATCTGGTCGGCGGCATCGCTCATCGCGTCGCCTCCGCTTTGACGAAGATGCGGGCCGCCATCTGCACGGCGCCGCCCAGCGCATCGTCGAGCGGCGCTTTCAGCAGCGCCTGGTAGCGCTGGGAAAGGCGCGGCCCATAGAGCGGCGCCAGCCCGCCGAGCAGGCAGAGCGGGGCGTCATCAGAGAGGTCGAGCGCGTGGAGCGACGCCTCGACATCGGCAACCGACTTGTCCACGATCCAGTTGGCGACGCTGTCGCCCTTCTCGGCATGCTCGAAAACCTTGGGCGCGAAGCCGCCGAAATCGCCGGGCTTGGCATTGGTGGTGAACTCGACCACGTCTTCGGGATTGTTGCGGAAAATGGCCATCATGCTGTCGGTCAGGGCTGAGCGCGGCCGGACGCCGTCATGGGCGAGCAGCGTCTGCTCCAGCAGGTCGCGGCCGATCCGGGCGCCGCTGCCTTGATCACCGACCTGAAAGCCCCAGCCGCCGATGGCGCGCGACGTGCCGCCCTTGCGCGCCATATAGGCGGTGCCGGTGCCGAGGATAGCCATGGCGCCGTCACCAGAGCCGACTGCCCCTTCGAGCGCGATCTCGGCGTCCGTCTCGACGCGGCTGATGCTGAACGGCAGGATTGCTTCAAGCTGCTGGCGGTAGGTGCCGACATTGGCTCCGGCAAGGCCGAGAATGGCTGGTGTCTGCGGGATCAGGTCCGGATCTTGCCCGGCGGCGATGAAGGCCTGACGAGCAGCCTCGACGATGTGGGTGCGAGCGCCGGTGAGATCGGTGCGGATGTTGGCGGCGCCGCTTTTGGCACGGCCAATGACAACGCCATCGCCTGTCGCAAGGGCTGCCCTGCAGCTGGTGCCGCCGCCGTCGATACCGAGCACGAATTTCACGCGATGTCTCCTCCGGGCGGATAATACCAATAAAATACCAATAGCCAAGGGATTAATTTCCGTTTCAAAAAGATTAAGGCGTATCAGGTTGAAAAACCCGGGAATTTTGCCGGATCAAGGCTTTCCAGTTCGCAATTTCGTTAATGCGTGTGGACAAGTGGTATTTTTTTGGTATTGTTCTTCCATCGGAGGGACAGGGATGACCGAACCGCGCACCGAAGCGCTTCACAGCAATGCCGAGGGACTGGACATCCAGGCCCCGGACGCCATCCTTTCTTCTTTGGTCAATGCGCAGATCGAGGCCGCCAAGGCTGTGCGCGACGCCATTCCTGCCATCGCCGCCGCAGCCGAAATCATCGCCGGGCGGCTGAACGGCGGCGGCAAGCTCGCCTATGCTGCGGCCGGCAGCTCCGGCCTGATGGCGCTGGCCGACGCGCTGGAGTTGCCCGGCACCTTCGGCATCAAGCGCGAACGCATCGCCATCCTCATCGCCGGTGGCGACGACGCTTTCAAGACCCTGGCCGGCGGACCGGAAGACGACACCGACGAAGCCTCGACGGCAATTGCCGGCGCCGGCATCGGCAAGGGCGACTGCCTGATCACGATTTCGGCCAGCGGCTCGACGCCCTATGCGGTGCAGGCGCTGAAGGATGCGCGCAGCCGGGGCGCGGCAACCATCGCCATTGCCAACAACAAGGACACGCCCCTGCTCAGGCTGGCCGACGTCGCCATCCTGCTCGAGACGCCACCGGAGGTGATTGCCGGCTCGACGCGCATGGGCGCCGGCACTGCCCAGAAGATCGCGCTCAACATGCTGTCGACGCTTACCGCCATTCATCTCGGCCATGTCCATGACGGCTACATGGTCAATCTCACCGCCGACAACATCAAGCTGCGCGACCGCGCGGCTCGCATCGTCGCCGCTATCAGCGGCCGCGACCGGCAAGACGCCGTGCGGCTGCTCGAAGCGAGCGGCGGCGTCGTCAAGACAGCCATTCTGCTCGCCGCCGGCGCTGCCAACGCCGTTGCGGCCGAGAAGATACTGGAAGGGACCGGCCAGAAGCTGCGGCCAGCCCTTTCCGCGATCGAGGGGAACAAGGGCGCGAAGGCCCCTGTTCTCAAAACCGAACCTGAAAAAGGTCAACAGGGAGACTAGCATGACAACGAAATTACTGACGGCACTGCTTCTCGGCACCAGCATTCTCGGCACCGCCGGGTTGGCTCACGCCGATGACGTAACGCTCAATATCGAAAGCTGGCGCGGCGACGACCTTGCCATCTGGAAGGACAAGCTGATCCCGGCTTTTGAGGCCAAGAACCCGGGCATCAAAGTGGTGTTCGCACCGTCGGCGCCGACCGAGTATGATGCCGCACTCGGCGCCAAGCTCGCCGCCGGCTCGGCTGGCGACCTGATCACCTGCCGCCCGTTCGACAAGTCGCTCGAACTGTTCAAGAAGGGCAACCTTGCCGACCTGTCGGCGCTGCCCGGCATGGAAAACTTTTCGCCCGTTGCCAAGGCCGCCTGGCAGACCGACGACGGCAAGGCGAGCTTCTGCGTGCCGATGGCCTCGGTCATTCACGGCTTCATCTACAACAAGGACGCCTTCGACAAGCTCGGCCTCAAGGTGCCGACGACGCGTGACGAGTTTTTCGCCGCGCTCGACAAGATCAAGGCCGACGGCACCTACATCCCGATGGCCATGGGCACCAAGGACCTCTGGGAAGCCGCGACCATGGGCTATCAGAACATCGGTCCGAACTACTGGAAGGGCGAAGAGGGCCGCGCAGCGTTGATCAAGGGCGACCAGAAGCTGACCGACAAGGACTGGGTTGCTCCCTATGAGGAACTGGCCAAGTGGAAGCCTTATCTCGGCGACGGCTTCGAGGCCCAGACCTATCCGGACAGCCAGAACCTGTTCACGCTTGGCCGCGCCGCCATCTACCCGGCGGGATCGTGGGAGATCGGTCTGTTCAACACCCAGGCGCAGTTCAAGATGGGCGCCTTCCCGCCGCCGGTCGAGAAGGCCGGCGACACCTGCTACATCTCCGACCATACCGATATCGGCATGGGCCTGAATGCGGCGTCGAAGAATGCCGACGCGGCCAAGACCTTCCTGTCCTGGGTCGCCTCGCCGGACTTCGCCACCATCTACGCCAACGCACTGCCGGGCTTCTTCAGCCTAAATTCCACCCCGGTGAAGATGGAAGACCCGGTGGCGCAGGAATTCGTCTCCTGGCGCGACAAGTGCAAGTCGACGATCCGCTCGACCTACCAGATCCTGTCGCGCGGCACGCCGAACCTCGAGAACGAAACCTGGGTTGAATCGGCCAACGTGATCAATGGCACCGACACGCCGGAAGCTGCCGCCAAGAAGCTGCAGGACGGCCTCGACAGCTGGTACAAGCCGGGCAAATAAGAGCTCAGACAACAGACAGGGCCCCAAGTGGACGGCCCTGCGTTTTTCGACAGCATCATCGACTGCGAACGACGGCGCCGCCCCTCATCCGCCTGCCGGCACCTTCTCCCCGTATAGTGACGGGAGAAGGATTAGCCGAAACGCAGGCGCCCCCTCTCCCCGTCCTTCACGGGGAGAGGGTAAGGGTGAGGGGGCAGCGCTGCCGTCGAAGGCATTGCTAAACCTGATCGGCGGGGACCGCACTCATGGCCGCACAAACACGACCGAAACGACCGTTCCGCTGGCATATCGGCGTCTTTCTGGCGCCGGCGCTGCTGGTCTATACGGCGATCATGATCCTGCCGCTGGCCGGCACGCTGCAGCTGTCGCTGTTCCGCAATGTCGATCAGCATCAGGTGTTCGTCGGTTTCACTAATTTCCGTACGTTGTTCGGCGACCCCAACTGGTCGGTCGGCTTCTGGAACGCGCTGCGGAACAATACCTGGTTCTTCATCATCCACATGGTGGTGCAGAACCCGATCGGTGTCATGCTGGCGGCATTGCTGTCCAGCCCGAGGCTGAGATTCGCCGCCTTCTATCGCACCGCGATCTTCGTGCCGACCATCCTCTCCTTCGTCATCGTCGGTTTCGCCTGGAAACTGATCCTGTCGCCGTTGTGGGGCGTGGCGCCGCATCTGATGGATCTGGTCGGCCTGAAAAGCCTGTTCACGCCGTGGCTCGGCAAAGAACAATATGCCCTGACCGCGCTCAGCCTGATCTCGGTCTGGCAGTTCGTCGGCATTCCGATGATGCTGATCTATGCGGCGCTGCTGTCGATCCCCGAAGAGGTGATCGAGGCGGCCGAGTGTGACGGCATCACCGGCATGTCGCAGTTCTGGAAGATCAAGCTGCCGCTGATCCTGCCCTCGATCGGCATCATCTCGATCCTGACCTTCGTTGGCAATTTCAACGCCTTCGACCTGATCTACACCGCGCAAGGGGCGCTGGCCGGCCCGAACTATTCGACCGATATTCTGGGCACTTTCCTCTACCGCGCCTTCTTCGGCTTCCAGCTGCAGACCGGCGATCCCAATATGGGTGCGGCGATCGCCACGATGATGTTCCTGATCATCCTCGGCGGCGTCTGCGTCTACCTGTTCCTCGTCCAGACGCGCCTGCGTCGCTACCAGTTTTAGAGGGCAGACATGTTACGGCTAAACACCCCCCTCTGGCCTGCCGGCCATCTCCCCCTCAAGGGGGGAGATTGGATGGCACCATTGGCTTCGCAAATCTCCAGCGTTGGAGAAGAGGCGCCGAGCCTCAAGCTGCCAATCTTCCCCCTTGAGGGGGAGATGTCCGGCAGGACAGAGGGGGGTGCCTTGGTGCCGACCTCAACAGTCATCGCTCGTCAGGAGACCTTCCAATGAGCACCGCCACCCGTTCGCTGCCCCGCACCATCGGCGCCCACGCGATCCTTCTGACCTATACGGCGATCGCGCTGTTTCCGGTGATCCTGGTCATCATGAACTCGTTCAAATCGCGCGCCGGCATCTTCAGCGAGCCGCTGACGCCGCCGACGCCAAAAACCTTCGACCTGATCGGCTACACCACGGTGATCGGCCAGGGCGACTTCATCCATTATTTCCAGAACAGCCTGGTCGTCACCGTCGCCTCGCTGTTCTTCGTGCTTCTGTTCGGCGCGATGGCGGCGTTCGCGCTCTCGGAATACCGCTTCCGCGGCAACACGCTGATGGGGCTTTACCTCGCGCTCGGCATCATGATCCCGATCCGGCTCGGCACCGTCGCCATCCTGCAATTGATGGTGGCGAGCGGGCTGGTCAACACGCTGACGGCGCTGATCCTGGTCTACACCGCGCAGGGGCTGCCGCTGGCCGTCTTCATCCTGTCGGAATTCATGAAGCAGGTGTCCGACGATCTGAAGAATGCCGGCCGCATCGACGGCCTGTCGGAATACACGATCTTCTTCCGGCTGGTGCTGCCGCTGGTGCGGCCGTCGATGGCGACGGTCGCCGTCTTCACCATGATCCCGATCTGGAACGATCTGTGGTTCCCGCTGATCCTGGCGCCGTCGGAAGAGACCAAGACGGTGACGCTCGGCGCGCAGTTGTTCCTCGGCCAGTTCGTCACCAACTGGAACGCCATCCTGGCCGCACTCTCGCTGGCGATCATGCCGGTGCTGACCCTCTACGTCATCTTCTCGCGGCAGCTGATCCGCGGCATCACATCCGGAGCCGTCAAGTGAGCCCTACAAATCTCTGCTGGAGCCTTCACCCCACCCGGCGCTGCGCGCCGACCTCCCCATCAAGGGGAGGTAAAAGGTCGTGGCTTCATTCACGACCGCCAAAGGGCGACTTTCGGAGAAGCTTCTTTGGCAGTGAGGGTGTTCGCGCCAACGTCCTACCTCCCCTCGATGGGGAGGTCGGCGCGAAGCGCCGGGTGGGGTGACACCCTCTCAGAAGGAACAACTGGAACATCTGGAGTAGTTAGGTGACCTCTAAATCGCCCCTTCGCGTCGTCGTCGCAGGCCTCGGTAACATGGGGCGTAGCCATGCGCTGGCCTACCACACTAATCCGGGCTTCGAGATCGCGGCCCTGATCAACCGCTCCGACGTGCCGTTACCGGACGGGCTGTCGGGCTATGGCATCAGGCGCTCCTTCGACGACGCGTTGCGCGATGAAAAGCCGGATGTCGCCTGCATCGCCACCTATTCCGACAGCCATGCCGACTATGCGGTGAAGGCATTCGAGGCCGGCTGCCACGTCTTCGTCGAGAAGCCGCTCGCAACGACGGTGGCGGACGCCAAGCGCGTCGTCGCCGCGGCCAAGGCCAATGGCCGAAAATTGGTGATCGGCTACATCCTGCGCCACCACCCGTCCTGGGTCAGGCTGATCGCCGAGGCGCGCAAGCTCGGCGGCCCTTACGTGTTTCGCATGAACCTCAACCAGCAATCGTCAGGCCCGACCTGGCAGACGCACAAGCAGTTGATGCAGACGACGTCGCCGATCGTCGATTGCGGCGTGCACTATCTCGACGTGATGCTGCAGATCACCGACGCCAGGCCGGTCGAGGTGCGCGGCATGGGGCTGCGGCTGACCGAGGAGATCGCGCCGACAATGTACAATTACGGCCATCTCCAGGTGCTGTTCGACGACGGCTCGGTCGGCTGGTACGAGGCGGCTTGGGGCCCGATGATCTCCGAGACAGCGTTCTTCGTGAAGGACGTGATTTCGCCCAATGGCTGCGTGTCGATCGTCATGAAGGAAGGTGTGAAGTCGGACGACATCGACACCCACACCAAGACCTCGACCATCCGCCTGCACAGTGCGGCGACCGGCGCGGACGGCAAGTTCGCCAGGCCGGACGAGATGCTGTCGATGGACGGCGAACCCGGCCACCAGGACCTCTGCGATCTCGAACAGGCCTTCGTGCTGAAGGCGATCCGGGAAGACATTGACCTGACCCGCCACATGGACGACGCGGTGAAATCGCTCGCCGTCTGCCTTGCCGCCGATGAGAGCGTGCGCAGCGGCGCCCCAGTTAAGCTCTAGTAGGGCAAACTCTAGAACAAGGACGAAGCCGTGGGCTCGCTGGTAATCGAGAATGTGAAGAAGGCCTTCGGGCCGGTCGAGGTGCTGAAAGGCATCAACCTCGAAGTGACCGACGGCGAATTCGTCGTCTTCGTCGGCCCATCTGGCTGCGGCAAGTCAACCTTGCTCAGGGTCATCGCCGGGCTGGAGGATTCGACCTCCGGCAGGGTGGTGATCGACGGCGCCGATGTCTCGGCCACGCCCCCGGCAAAACGCGGCATCGCCATGGTGTTCCAGACATACGCGCTCTACCCGCATCTGACGGTGAAGAACAATATGGGCCTCGGCCTCAAGCAGGCCGGCACGCCCGCCCCGGAGATCGAACGCCGCATCGGCGTCGCCTCGTCGATGCTGTCGCTGGAACCGTATCTCGAGCGGCGGCCGGCGGAGCTGTCAGGCGGCCAGCGCCAGCGCGTCGCCATCGGCCGCGCCGTGGTGCGCGAGCCAAAACTGTTCCTCTTCGATGAGCCCTTGTCGAACCTCGACGCAGCGCTTCGCGTCAACACGCGGCTGGAGATCGCGCAGCTGCATCGCCGGCTGAAGGCGACGATGATCTACGTCACCCACGACCAGGTCGAGGCGATGACGCTGGCCGACAAGATCGTCGTGCTCAACGCCGGCCAGATCGAGCAGATCGGCGGCCCGATGGAGCTCTACAATTCGCCGGCAAACGAGTTCGTCGCCGGCTTTATCGGCTCGCCGAAGATGAATTTCATCGACGGCGCCAGATTGGGCGAGACGGCCAAGACGATCGGCGTGCGGCCGGAGCATCTGACCGTGGATCCAAGGTCCGGCGCCTGGAAGGGAACGGTGGTGCATGCCGAACATCTCGGCGCCGACACCAACCTCTATCTCGACTGCGAAAAGGCCGGGCTGATCACGGTCCGCATTTTCGGTGTCTACGACGCCGAGCCAGGTGCGACGCTGTATGCAACGCCGGAGCCGGGTAAGACATACCGGTTTGGGGCGGACGGGAAGACGATCAAGTAATCCTTCGCCGACAGCAACCACGGCGATCACACCGCGCCGAGCAGCACCGCGCCATGGATCGCCGCCTGCCAGCCCAGGGCCGCCCAGCGTATGTCCAGAGGCTCTACAACAAGCGAATGCGGCAGGCTGTCCGCGATGCGCTGCTTGAGCGCCTGGCGGGGATAGGACTTCATGTCGACAATGCCGCCACCGATCAGGATCGTCTGCGGGGAAAACAAAGCGGCTGCCGTTGCGATGGTCACCGCCTGCTGCCAGACGATCTCATCGAGCCATTCGCGCAGCGACGGCGGCTGCCCGGTTGCCGAAAACAGCTCGGCAACCGGGATATCGTAGTCCGCGGCAAGGTCGACAAGCGTTGCCCCTGAGGCGTAGGTCTCGACGCGGTTTGGCGGTCCGCTTTCGTCAGGCCGGTAGATCGGCATATGGCCGATTTCCAGCGCCCAGCCGCCGCCCCTGAAAATGCCGTCCTTGCCGAGATAGGCCGCACCGATGCCGGTGCCGAGATAGACCGCCAGCACTTCCTTTTGCCGCTTCACTGCGCCGGCGACGCTTTCACCGAGCAATTGCAGCACGACGTCGCGTTCGAGCCGCACGGGAACGCGGAGCCGCGATGCCAGTTCCGTACCCAGCCGGATGCCGTTCAGCTCGGGAATGTTGGCCGTGTGCAGCACCGTGTCGAAGTCGCGGTCGATGAACCCAGGCACCGTCGCAACCACCCGTGCAGGTTTGAGCCCGGCATCGCGGCAGGCTGCGGTGACCGCATCGGCCAACCCCGCCACGGGCGCGCCCTTGCGCAGTTGCGCGGTCGGGTAGGTGCGGGCAAAATCCACCGGGATGCCGTGGTCGGCAAAGCCAACCTTGACCGACGTGCCGCCGATCTCGACCACGGCGATCGTGTCGTCCATCGTTTGATGCGTCATGCGAGCGGTTCCAGGAATTCCGAAAGACAGGCGCGGAATTCCAGCCGGTAGGCGGCGCGATCCTGCGATTTGGCTGTGATGGTGCAAAGCCGGGCCGACGGAATGAGTCCGGCCAGCGTCTGTGCGTCGGCCAGGCGATGGACGAGGTCATGGTCATGGCCGATGACAAGAGTCGGCACCGCGATAGCGCGGATGTCCGCCTCGCTCACGCCGGGACCATCGCCGGCGATCGCCGAAAGCAGCCTACCGAACAGAACCGGGTCCGGGCGATTGAAGAAGCCTTGCAGGCTGGCGAGATTGTCCGGCGCCAGCCTGGCCAGTTCGCCGGCAATAGCGCTGTCATCGAACAGACGCCTGGCGTCTTCAGGCGAATGGCGCATCAAGAGATTGCCGACGACGGCATAGGGCTTCATATTTTCCGGAGCCGCCTGGGCTACCCAGGCGGGCCGCGCGAGCACCAGCGCGCGCACGCGGGCCGGCTTATGCACCGCCAGGCGCAGTGCCAGCGCCGCGCCCATCGAAATGCCGCCGACGACGGCCGGACCGATGCCGAGATCGTCGGCCAACGCTTCAATGTCCTCGGCAAACGTCGCGATCGAAAGCCGCTCGACCGGCCCGTAGCCGGATCCACCCTGGCCACGGCATTCGAGCGTCACCCGCCGGGTCACCGGCAGATCGGGAAACACGTCGGCGACCTGCGCGTCGTCGCCGCCTAGGCCGTGCTGAAAGATGAAGGGAGGCCCGGCGCCGACGTCCCGGTAGGCAAGGTCGACGCCATCTCGGCTGAAGGTCTTTTTCACGTGTCGTCGCTCGCTTCCAGCACGGTGCGCAGAAAAGCGCCGACGCCGGGCGCCTCGGCCTCTGTCAGGCCATGTGTGATCAAGGGGCCGTCGAACCCGGCAGCCTTCAGGCGGCCGATGAAATGCGGGAAGTCGACCACGCCCTTTCCGGCTGCGGCAAAACTGCCATCGGCATGGCGGTCCTTGGCATGGGCCATGCCGATCTCGGCGGCCAGCAGATCGATGGCTTCGTCGATGAGGCGATGACGCTCCGCGCTGTCGGCCACTTCGAACAGATTGGCCGGATCGAGCACGATGCGCAGCCGCGTGCTGTTCATTTCGTCCAGCAGGCGGCGTGCGGCCCGGGCGCTGGAGAGGACATTGGCCAGTTCCGGTTCGATGCCAAGCTCGATGTCGAAGCGCTCGGCAATCGCGATCGCCGCTTCCATCTCCGTCCGCAGATCGCTCCATGCCGCCTCGCTTGCATTGTCGGGATGCCAGCGCCACTGATCCTGCGCATCCCTTGTGCCGGTGCACAGCGTAATCAGACGGGTGCCCATATCGGCGCATGACGCGGCCAGTACCTCAAGCCGGGCGAGTCCCTGGATGCGAACCGTGCGATCCGGGTGGATCATGTTGTAGGTTCCCGAAACCGCCGCGATCGAAACGCCGGCCTCGCCGCTCGCCTCAGCGACGGACCGGGCCGCGCCGAGCTCAATGCTGTCCGGCATCGACGGCAGTCCAAGGCACGCCATGTTGAACTGCGCCGCCGTGTAGCCGCCGTCCGCGACCGCGCGCAGCACCGGCAAGGCGCCGGTGGTGGCGAAGGTCTTGGCGAAAATCCCAAGCTGCATCACACGACCCCGTCGACATCGGCCAGACGGACGGCGCGGCCGCCGGCAGCGGCCGAGCGGGCGATGGCCGCCATGCCCCTGACCGAGGCGATGCCGTCCTCGATGCCGGCGCCGATCATCGGCGCGCCATTTAGCACGACATCGGCAAAGCCTTCGAGCTGCCGGCGATAGAAGTGGCCATCCGCGCCAAGCGTCCGGTGCCAACTGCCATCGGCCTCGCGGAAAATGTCGACCTCGCTGCTCTTGTAGTACCAGGGGTTATAGGTCTTCGCGAGAACGCTGCCGTTCTCGCCGTAGATCTGGAACCCTTCGTGCCAGTCCATGCGCACGGCGACCGTCAGGTCGAGATGGCCGATCGTGCCGTCGGCGAAGATGGTGGTGATGAACCAGCAATAGGCGCCATAGCGCTCGGTGAGCCGGGCCTCCACCGCCTCGATCGACCTGTGCAGATGGCGCGCCGTATCAAGGAGATGGCTGCCATGCGCCAGCATGTAGTATTGGCGCAGATCCGCCTTGGGATTGACGGCAGGCTTGCGCGCCTTGGCGCTGGTGATGATCAGCGGTTGCACTGCATCGGTCATCGGGTAGCGGTGGGTGCTGTCGCAGTACCAGCCTTTGAACGCCAGCCGCTCGCCCATTTCGTCGTCGACGAAAGCCTTTGCCGCCTGGATGCCGGGATCGAAGCGCTTCATATGGCCGACCTGAAGCACCTTGCCGCTCTTGTCGAGCGTGGCCCGCAAGCCTTCGACCTCCTCGACCGAAACGCCCAGCGGCTTTTCGCAAAGCACATGCTTGCCGGCATCGAGCGCCAGTTCCGCGGCCTTGACGTGAAAAATGTCCGATGTCGCGATGATGACGGCATCGAGATCGGGATCGGCCAGCATCAGGCCGTAGTCGGCATAGGATTTTTCAGGCTCGTAGGTCGCGGCCATCCTGTCGCGCAGATCGTCGGCGACATCGCAAATGGCATAGAGATCGGCATTGCGTGCCTTGGTGCAGGATTCGAAATGCGCCGCCTGGGCAATCGGACCGCAGCCGAGCACGCCGACACGCAGCCGCTTTTCGTCTTTGCGAGGCATTGAATCTCTCCTGATTAGCGCGCGGCGAGGCCGCGAAGTTGAAATTGCGGATCGCCCGACAAAGCTGCCTGATGCAGCAGACAGGCAGCGCCCAATGCCGGACCGTCGGCCCCGACGCGCGACAGTTCGACCGTGGGAACGGGGTAACCTTCAGCCAGGAAGTCCAGCAAGAAAGCTTCCACCTGCTCGGCGACAAAGGGATAGACCGCATTGACCGAGCCGGAGAGGATGATGCGCTCCGGCTGCAAGGTGCAGGCAAGTGTCGCCAGGCCGCGGCCGAACCAGAGCGCCCAGTCGCGCGCGGTGGCAACGGCTGCCGGATCGCCGCCGGCCAGCGCTGCGACAAACTCATCCACGCCGGCGCGCAGTCCGCTTATGTGCAAATAGCGAGCCAGTAAAGCATCCTTGCCGACATAGGATTCCAGTCGGCCCGGGCGCTTCGCGTCGAAGACAAAACCTTCGTCGCCGATGCGCAGATGCCCGATTTCCCCGGCGCCGCCGAGCCGGCCGCGATGCAGCCTGCCGGCATTGATGATGCCGCCGCCAACGCCGTTCTCGATCAGGATGACCAGAGCATCCTCATGGTCCTTGCCCGGCTGCGCCCGGTATGTCTCGGCCACCGCCACGGCATTGGCATCGTTTTCCAAGAGGATCGGAAAGTCCGCGCCAAAGGCAGTGCGCAAAAGCTCCGCCAGATTGACCCCGTGCCAGCCAAGGATGGTGGCATGGTATGAAATCCCGTCGGCGGCGGGGAAGCCGGGCACGGCGACATTGAGCCCGTAGGGGCGCGTGCCCGCAGGCAATTGTGAGCGGATCTCGGCGACGAGTTCCCCGATGATGTCGACCGCGGCTTCGGGCGTGCTACCGGGGCCGGCAAATGCCCTAGAGGCGCTCGCACGCCGCGCGCCGGCAAGGTCGACAGCCACGGCTGCGATCCAGTTGACGCCGATATAAGCGCCAAGGAAGAAGCCGCCATTGCCGTCGATCTCGACAAGGATACCGGGACGGCCGACCCGACCCTCGCTATCCTGCTCGTCGTCCGTTCCATCCGACCGCTCGCGCGCCAGACCGGCTTCGGTCAGCCCCAGCACCAGGGCGCCGGTGGTCGACCGGGTCAGGCCGAGATCGCGTGCGAGCGCCGCTCGGCTCAACGCGCCGACACGAAACAGCGCCGCAAGTGCCCGCGTTTCGTTCGGCCGAAGATCGGTCGACACCAGCACGTCGTTCTCCACAATTTGTTTGATTATCATACTAATAGAATTTCTAGGCGGTTTGAAAGGCCCAAGGTTGGGTGCATTGCAACAAATATTCAGCATCCCCAGGCCCATTGACCCAAGTTTCAAACGATGATTTGTATCAGAAACTTACAAATTGGCATGGGAGGATGCGATGCCGGTTCTAGCGCGTCTCGAACACATCGTGAAGGATTTCGGTGCCGTCCGCGCGCTGGACAATGTCTCGCTCGACATCAACGAGGGCGAGGTTCTCGGCCTGATGGGCGACAATGGCGCCGGCAAATCGACGCTGGTCAAAACCATCGCCGGAAATTTCCAGCCGACATCAGGCACCTATGTCCTGGAAGGCAAGCCGGTGCTGTTATCGGGGCCTGCGGATGCACGCAGGCATGGCATCGAGGTCGTTTATCAAGACCTGGCGATTTGCGACAATCTGACGGCTTCGGCCAATGTCTTCCTCGGCCGCGAGATCATGAAGCAGGTTGGGCCGCTGAAAGTGCTCGACCACAAGAGCATGAACATGCGCTCGGCCGAGATCTTCCGCGAGTTGAAGTCGGAGACGCGGCCCGCCGATCTCGTCGTGCGCATGTCGGGCGGCCAGCGGCAGGCGGTGGCCATCGCCCGAACCCGGCTGGCCAAATCCAAGATCGTGCTGATGGACGAGCCGACGGCGGCGATCAGCGTCAGGCAGGTCGCCGAAGTGCTGGCCCTGATCCGCCGCATGAAGGACCAGGGCCTCTCGGTCATCCTGATCAGCCATCGCATGCCTGACGTGTTCGAGGTCTGCGACCGGGTCGTGGTGATGCGCCGCGGCCGCAAGGTCGCCGACAAGCCGATCGCGCAATCCAGCCCCGAGGAAGTGACCGGCCTGATCACCGGCGCCATCCAGACCGCCTGAAACAGCCCCGCCACGGAGCCATGCCATGAGCGCCCCCGACGACCATCCCGGAATGGAGATCGACCTTCTGAAAGGGTTGAGCCGCACGCTGTTGAACCGCGTGCTTCTGGCGCAGGAAACCTGGATCGCGCTTGCCATCCTGGTGCTCGGCCTCGTCGTGTCGATGATCGCGCCGAAATTCGCCACCCCTGGCAATCTGCTCAACATCTTCCAGAATGCCTGCTTCATCGGCATCATGGCCATCGGCATGACGCCGGTGATCATCAGCGGCGGCATCGATATCTCGGTCGGTTCGATCCTGGGCATGTGCGGCGTCACGCTGGGCATCGTGCTCAACGCCGACATGCCACTGGTCGTCGGCATCGCGGCGACGCTGGCGATGGGCGTGCTGTGCGGCACCGTCAACGGAACGATCATCGCCTACGTCAAGCTGCCGCCGTTCATCGTCACCCTGGCGACGCTGTCGATCGGCCGCAGCCTGGCACTGGTGCTGACCAATAACCAGGTGTTCTACGAATTCGGCCGGGCAAGCGAGGCGATCGTCGCGCTCGGCGGCGGCTACACATTCGGCCTGCCCAATGTGGTCTATGCGCTGATCATCGGCGTGATCGTCCTGCATTTCCTGCTGACCATGTCGCGCTGGGGCCGCTATCTCTTCGCCATTGGCGGCAACGAGCCGGCCGCGCGGCTGTCGGGCATTCCCGTCGATCTGATCAAGATCTCGGCCTACGCGTTCAGCGGCTTCATGGTTGCGGTGACGGCAATCTTCCTCGTCGGCTGGCTCGGCGCAGTGACCAACTCGATCGGCACCGGCTACGAGTTGCAGGTCATCGCTTCGACCGAGATCGGCGGCGCTTCGCTGACCGGCGGCTTCGGTTCGGCACTTGGCGCCGGCATCGGCGCCATTCTCGTCGAAACCATTCGCAACGCGCTGCTTCTGGCAGGCGTCAACCCGTTCTGGCAGGGCACGTTTGTGGGGTGCTTCATCCTTGCAGCCGTCCTCCTGGAAAGAATCCGCTCTGTGCGACGCTAAGAGCATGATCCTGAACCGAAGGTCAGCGACCGCAAAAGTAGAAACCGGTTTTCGGAAAAGATCATGCTCCAACAGAAACCGAGCGGACACGTCACGGCGAACCAAATGGAGGAAACAATGTCGCTGTCGAAAACGCTAGGAACTACGCTTTCCCTCGCCTGCCTTGCAATCGGCATGACGGCCGTCCAGGCCAATGCCGAAGAGCGCGAATTCGCGCTCGTCTTCAAGGTTCTCAACAACGCCTTCAGCCCGCCGATCCAAGCCGGTTGCGAAGCCGCCGCCAAGAAGCTCGGCGACGTCAAATGCACCTATATCGGGCCGACCGAATATGACGAGGCCAAGGAAGTGCAGCTCGCGCAGGACATGGTCACGCGTGGCGTCGCCGGCCTTGGCATTTCGGCCGGCAATCCGAAAGCCATGGCCCGCATCATGAAGATGGCCAAGGAAAAGGGCATTCCGGTCGTCACCTATGACACCGACGTGCTGCCGGAAGATGCCGGCCTGCGCTCGACCTACATCGGCACCGACAATTACGAGTTCGGCGTGGCGCTGGCGCAGAAGGTGCTCGCCCACAAGAAGGACGGCACCGTGTGCATCCAGTCCGGCGCACCGGCTTCCGAGAACCTCAAGGCGCGCGTGCAAGGCATTCGCGATACGCTGGCCGGCGTCACCAAGGACAAGGGCATCGAGACGCTGACCGGCCAGAACGGCTGGACCGAGCCGGCGGGCTGCCCGGTCTACAACAATGACGACATCACGCTTGCCGCCCAGCAGGTGCGCGACGTCATGACCAACAATCCCGATCTCAGCGCCTTCGTTGCAGTCGGCGGTTGGGCGCAATACGCGCCGGAAGCCTACAAGCAGGCGATGACACCGCTGAAGGCGCGCCTCGACAGCAAGGATCTGGTGGTCGTGTTCGGCGACAATTTCGGTCCGCAACTGCCGCTGCTCGCCGCCGGCCTCAGCCACTACAATATCGGCCAGCGCCCCTATGACATGGGCTTCGAGACCATCATGCCGCTGGACAAACTGAGCAAGGGCGGCACGGTCGAACCGTTCATCAAGACCGGCACCGAGATCTGCACGCCGCAAGACGCTCTGACGACCTGCGGCAAGGTCGCCAACTGATCAGGCCTCCCAAGCCTGTCCTCCGGCCGCATCGGCCGGGGGACATCTCCTCGAAGGCAGGCTTGTCAGTTGCCCGCTTCGCAGTCAGAGACTGCTTGCGTCTCTCCAGCAGGCGATCAGATGACCGTCGCCGGCCCGCCTGACGGGTGGTTGCGCCTTTCGGCAATCGGGCAGCGCGACAGGACAGCGGGCGGCAAAGGAGCATCCGGAGGTCTCGGCATCGTGTGCCGCGACGTCGAGCTGAGCCGGAGCCTTCGGCGCCGTCTCATCCGAGGAGGCGGCCAGAAGCAGCTTCGTGTAGGGGTGGTTGGGGCCACGGAAAATCTGCTCGGATGAGCCGGTCTCGACCAGCCGGCCGCGATAAAGCACGCCGATCCGGTCAGCCATATAGCGCACCACCCTGAGGTCGTGGCTGATGAACAGATAGGTGGTGTCCTTGTCGCGCTGCAGGTCGTTGAGCAAATTGAGCACGGTCGCCTGCACGGAAACGTCGAGCGCAGAGGTTGGCTCGTCCAGCACCACGAGCTTCGGCACGCCGGCAAAGGCGCGCGCAATCGCCGCACGTTGGCGCTGGCCACCAGACAGCGATCTCGGCTTCTGGTCGACGGTCGTAGCGGCAAGACGAACCGAGGCCAGGAGATCGGCGACACGCTGCTTCACCTCGCTGCGGCCGAAGCCGGCGAGCCGCCGCAGCGGACGGCCGAGGATCCTGCCGATCCGCTGGCGCGGATTGAGCGTGCGGTCGGGTGACTGGAACACCATCTGCACGTCGCGCCGTTCGCTCAGGCTTCTTTTCTCGACGCGCGGCGCGACAGTGCTGCCGAACAGCTCGACCGACCCAGCGTCCGGCGTCTGGAGGCCAGTCACGATCCTTGCCAATGTCGACTTGCCGGAGCCGGATTCGCCGATCAGCCCGAACGTCTCGCCCTGGGCTATCTCCAGGTCGATATCGTGCAGGACGGCCTGGGAGCCGAAGGCGTGGCTGATGCCTTTGCAGGCGACGGCGATCGGACGTGCGGCTTCCGGTTGATCGCTGCGGACAGGCTTCGACGGGCCGGTTGTGTGCATCTCGGCCAGCCTGCCGTCGCGCTTGGTGAAGTTGAGCGCCGGGATCGAGGCGATCAGCGCCTTGGTGTACGCGTGAACAGGGTTCTCGAAGACATCGTTGGCGATGCCGCTTTCGACCACCGTCCCCGACTGCATCACGGCCACCCGATCGCAGGCCCGGCGGACCATGTTGATGTCATGGCTGATCAGCAGAACGCTGGTTTGGTGATCGCGGCGCAAGTCCTGCAGGATGGCGACGATCTCGGACTGGACGCTGGCGTCAAGCGCCGTCGTCGGCTCGTCCAGCACCAGCAGCGACGGGTCGAGCGCAATGGCAATCGCGATGTTGGCGCGCTGCTGCATGCCGCCCGACAATTCGTGCGGATAGAGATCGAGCACCCGCTCCGGATTGCTCACCCTGACGCGGCCGAGCAACTCGGCGGCGCGGGTGCGTGCTTCGTCCTGCCGAACCGGGCGATGCCGCATGATCGTCTCGGTGATCTGCCGGCCAATCGTCATGGCCGGATTGAGCGCCGCACCCGGATGCTGGTAGACGGCCGCGATGCGATCGCCCCTTAGCCGGCGCAGCTGTTCGCCGGAGAGATTGCGGATCTCGCGGCCCTGGAACTCGAGCGCCGACGCGGCGATCCGGGCGTTACTCGGCAGATAGCGCAGAATAGCGAGTGCCACCGAGCTTTTGCCCGAGCCGGACTCGCCGACAAGGCCGAGCGCTTCGCCTTCGCCGATGGTGAGCGACACGCCGTTGACGGCCGGATGCGATCCTCGGCGTTCATCATAGGCGACGGTGAGCTGCTCGACGTTCAGAACCGATGACGACATGTCTTGCTGAAACCACTTTCTTTCGGCGCGGTCTTCGAGGGCAATCGCTTCCGCTTTCGCGCCGCACAATCTCTATAAAATTACTCGAATTAAGCTGGAGCGCAATCTACCTTTCACCGCTCAGGAGAGATTGTCGCAGCCGGTCGAGGCATCGCGACGGTCGCCTGAAGCAGTTCTGCAAGGAGACCGGCATGGCACGCGACCACATGATCCTCAGCGCGTTTTTCTTCAATCCGCAGGGCGATCATCGCATGTCGTGGCGCCATCCGCGCGCGCCGGGCCGCGAAGTGCTCGACTTCGACTTCTACCGCGATCTCGTCCAGTCTGCCGAGCGCGCCAGGATCGATACGATCTTCGTCGCCGACCATGTCGCGATCTGGGATTCCGTACAGAGCGGCGTAGCCCATTACGCCAATGCCCGCCTGGAACCGCTGACGCTGTTGTCGGCGCTTGCCGGCGTGACCAGGCATATCGGCCTCATCACCACCGCCTCGAGCTCCTACAGCGAGCCCTACAATGTCGCCCGCATGTTTGCCACGCTCGACCATATCAGCAAGGGCAGGGCGTCTTGGAATGTGGTGACGTCGGCCATGGACGAGGAGGCCCGCAATTTCGGCCGCGACGGCAATATCGAGCACGCCTTTCGCTATGAGCGCGCCACCGAATTCCTCGATATCGTCAAGGCACTGTGGGACAGCTGGGAAGACGAAGCCCTGCTTATCGACAAGGCATCGGGCTATTTCGCCGATCCCGACAAGGTCCATGCGATCAACCACAAGGGCCCGCACTTCAAGGTGCGCGGACCGCTCAATGTCTCGCGCCCGCCGCAGGGCCATCCGCTGATCGTCCAGGCCGGCTCGTCCGAAGACGGCAAGAATTTCGCTACCGCGCATGCCGATGCGCACTTTGCCATCTACAGCACCAAGGAAGACGGCATCAACTATAGGCAGGACATCAACGAGCGCCTCGCCCGTTACGGTCGCAAGCCCGAGAGCTTCAAGATCCTGCCGGGCATCCTGCCGATCGTCGCAGCTTCCGAAGCGGAGGGACGCGAGCGGCAGGAGTATCTGCAGAGCTTGCTTCCCGATAGGGTCGGCATCGACCTTCTCTCGAGCTGGAGCGGCGTCGATCTCTCCGTATATCCGCCGGACGGCCCGCTGCCGCCGCTGCCGGACGAGAGCACCTTCAATGGCGGCCGCACCTCGCTCAATCGCGTCAAGGAATGGTCGAAGCAGAACCTCACTCTGCGCGAGATCGCTCGCAAGCTCGCCAACAGCGGTTCGGTGCCGACCGTCGTCGGCACACCGAACCAGATCGCCGATCAGCTGCAGGACTGGTTCGAGGCAGGTGCCGCCGACGGCTTCAACCTGATGTTCCCGCTGCTCCCGGAGGATTGGGTGAATTTTGCCGAGCAGGTCGTGCCGGAACTGCAGCGCCGCGGCGTATTCCCCACCGAATATGCGCCGGGGACGCTGCGTGACCGTTTCGGCCTGGCTCGGCCGGCCAACCGCTTCGCCGAACAGCGCGACAATGTGCGCGCCGTATCCTGACTTGGGGCAATTGATATGACCGCAGCGCCAAAACTTCAGCCCCGCGAAGCCACGGCTCCGCAGCTCATCAATGTTCTGCACAGCCCCAAGCGCATTCGGGTCAAATTCGCCGGCCGCACCATCGCCGACAGCCGCAACGTCCTGGTGCTGCGCTCCAACCATTTTCTGCCGATCTATTTCTTCCCGGCCTCCTCGGTGGACCGCTCGCTCTTAAAGCCGTCCGAGCATAGCCAGCGCCATCCCGTCGGTGGCGAAACCACCTATTGGAACCTGGAGACGGGAGAAAAAGCTTCGCCCAACGCGGCCTGGTCGCTTGTCGCGCCGCCGGATGAAAATCTGTCGCCGCTGGCCGGGCGTATCGCCTTCACCTGGAAGGCGGTCGACCAATGGTTCGAGGAGGAAGAAGAGGTCTTCGTCCACGCCCGCGATCCATACGCACGCATCGATGTGCTGCAGAGTTCAAGTCACGTCCAAATCTGGTTCGACGGCGAACTGATCGCCGACAGCCATCGCCCGGTGCTGCTGTTCGAAACGCATCTACCGACGCGTTTCTACCTGCACCCGGACGATGTCAGGCTCGACCGGCTGGTCGCTTCGGACAGCACGACGCGCTGTCCCTACAAGGGCATCGCCTCCTACTGGTCGGGCCGGCGCGCCGACGGCTCGGTAAGCCCCGATGTCGCCTGGAGCTACCGCGATCCCATTGCCGAAATGCCCAAGATCAGGGGCCTCATCGCCTTTTACCCGCAAGCCGTCGACCGCATCCATCTCGACGGCGAACCAGTCGCTTAAGCCATTCAACAGTCATTTCAGACAGGGGTTTCAAAATGACCAAACGCAACGACATCGATACGCTTCGCAATCTGTCCGGCGACATCTGGAACGTCGCCGTCGATGAGCACCAGGCCGGCTTCCTCAAGCGCCGCGATCTGCTGAAATACGCAGCCTTGATCGGCCTCACCGGCTTTGCCGCCTCGCAGGGACTTGCTGGTTTCGGCACTGCGCGCGCTGCCGGCGCCGGCGGCACGGTCCGCGTTGGGCTCGGACAGCCGACCAAGGCGATCGATCCCGTCTCCATCACCGATCCGGCCAGCATCGGCGTCATCAGCCAGGTCGGCGAATATCTCATCCTCGACGATCCCAAGGACGGTCTGCAGCCCAAGCTCGCTCTGTCGTGGGAGGCCGACGAGACCGCCAGCCGCTGGACCTTCAAATTGCGGCCGGGCGTGAAATTCCACGACGGCCGCACCGTCACCGCCAAGGATGTGGTGGCGAGCTTCGAGCGGCTGGTCGATCCGGCCAGCGGTTCGTCCGCTTTGTCTGCCTATAAGGGCATCCTGTCCAAGGGCGGCGCCAAGGTCGTCGACGACCAGACAGTCGCCTTTGATCTCGACGGGCCCAACAGCAACTTCCCCTTCTATGTCTCGTCCGACGTCTACAATGCCGTCATCCTGCCGGCCGACTATGCCGGCGATTTCGAGAAGAATTTCAACGGCACCGGCCCGTTCAAGCTCGAATCCTTCCGCCCCAAGCAGGGCGCCAGCTTCGTGCGCAACCCAGACTATTGGGGCGACAAGGCGCTGCCCGACCGCGTCGAGATCAAGTTCTTCGACGACGAGCAGGCGCAGGTGCTGGCGCTGCAGGCCGGCCAGCTCGACGTCATCCCGAGCACGACCCGGCTCGAACTGGCGATCGAGGGCAATCCCAACTTCAAGCTGCTCAGCGTGCAGGCAAGTTCGCATGACGAGGTGCATCTGCGGACCGACCAGGCGCCGTTCACCGACAAGCGCATCCGCCGCGCCTTGGCGCTCACCATCGACCGCGAGGCGGTGGTCAAGGGCTTGCTCAAGGGCCGCGCCATCGTCGGCAACGACACCCCGTTCGCGCCGATCTTCCCCTCGGCCGATCCGTCGGTGCCGCAGCGCAAGCAGGACATCGCCGAGGCCAAGCGCCTGCTTGGCGAGGCCGGCGTGCCGAACGGCTTCCCGGTGACGCTGACCACCGAACGCGCCTATGACATTCCCGATTATGCGGTGCTGATCCAGAACTTCGCCAAGAAGGCCGGCATCGACATCAAGCTCAACGTGCTGCCGCAGGACGCCTATTATGGCTCGGCGAAGTTCGGCTCGTCGCCATGGCTCGATTCCAATCTCGGCATCACCGATTTCGGACATCGCGGCACGCCCGACATCTTCCTCAACGCGACGCTGAAGAGTTCGGGCGCCTGGAACGCCGCGCATTTCAACAACCCGGCCTATGACGGGCTGCTGCTCGAATACGGCAAGGCCCGCGACCTTCAGGCGCAACGCCTTGCCGCGGGCAAGATCCAGACCTTGCTGCTGGACGAGACGCCGCTGATCATCAGCTACTTCTCGCAATACAGCCGCATCGTCTCGTCGAAGGTCGAGGGCGTCCGCTTCACGGCGATCTCGCATCTGCTGCTCGACCGCGTGACGTTCGCCCAGGCATGATTGCGAGACGTCCAGCCACTCCGGGCACTAAAATCCGATGCTGACCGGCCGCACTGTGTCGGCGCGGGCAGCCTCGCTTCTGCTCACGCTGTGGCTGGTCAGCATGCTGGTATTCTTCGCCGGGCAGGTTCTGCCCGGCGATGTCGGTCGCCTCATGCTCGGGCCGTTCGCCGATGCCGAGGCCGTCGCGGCGCTGAACAGGCAGCTCGGCGCCGACCAGCCGGTGCTCGTGCAATACTGGCACTGGTTCAGCAGCGTGCTGTCAGGCGATTTCGGCACCTCCCTGTCGCTGCGTCTGCCGGTGGCGCCCTTCGTTCTGGAAAGCCTCAAGCGCTCGGCGGCCCTTGCCGGAATTATCCTCGTCTTTCTGCTGCCGCTGGGCATCGGCGCCGGCATCGTCGCCGGTCTCAACCAGGGCCGCTTTATCGACCGCCTGATCGTACTCGCCGGCGTGTCCTTCGGCATCGTCCCGGACTTCGTCTCCGGCCTGCTGTTGCTCATCGTCTTCGGCCTGTGGCTGAACTGGTTCCCGATCACCGGCGCTGCTCCCGATGGCGCCGGGCTGTGGGTCAGTGGCTATTATCTGATCCTGCCGGCGCTGCCGCTGGTGCTGAACCTTGCCGGCTACATCACCCGCATGACGCGGGCCGGCGTGATCGAGGCGCTGGCCGCCGACTATACGCGCACCGCCGTCCTGAAAGGCCTCGAGCATCGCGAAATCCTCATCCGGCACGTGCTGCGCAATGCGCTGACGCCGACCATCGCCGTGCTCGCGACGCAGACCGGTTACATGCTTGGCGGGCTGGTGGTCATCGAAGCGCTGTTCGGCATACAGGGTCTCGGCAATCTGGTGCTCAACGCCGCCAAGTCGCGTGACTTCCCGATGCTCGAAGCCGGCGTGCTGGTCATGGCGACCATCTTCGTGCTGTCGGCCGCGGCAGGCGATCTCGTGAATGCCTTGCTCGATCCGCGGCAGCGCCGCCGTGTCTCGCCATGATGGAACTGATGGAATTGCCGGAGCGCCGTACGCTGGGCTGGCGGGCAGCAAGTCGCATCCGCGAGACTGTTTCGCAGCTGCCGCCCTCGGTCATCGTCGGGTCGTTGCTGCTGTTGTTCTGGGTCGGCTGCGCCGTGTTCGGCAGCCTGTTTGTGCCTTACGACCCCTATGCCGAGGATTTCCTGGTCATGCTGGCACCGCCCGACGCCGCGCACTGGTTCGGCACCGACCAGCTCGGCCGCGACGTGCTGTCGCGCATCGTCGTCGGCTCGCGCGACATCCTGCTGGTCGCGCCGGCGGCAACCCTGCTCGGCGTTGCCGCCGGCAGCGTGCTTGGGCTCGTGCTCGGCTATTTCGACGGGCTGGTCGACGCCATCGGTGCCAGGCTGCTCGACACGCTGATGGCCTTTCCCTTCATCGTTCTCGTCACCATGACGCTTGTCGCGCTCGGGCCGTCCAACCTCACCGTCATCCTGGTGATCGGCATCGCCTATGCCCCGCTGGTGGCACGGACGGTGCGTGCCGCCGTGCGCGAACAGCGCGACCGCGACTATGTCAGCGCCGCCCGCCTCGGCGGCGAGAGCGCTCTTGCCATCATGTTCCTCGAGATCCTGCCCAATGTCAGGGAAACCATCCTCATCGAGCTGGTCACAAGGCTTGGCTACGCCTTCTTTTCGATCGCCACGCTGAGCTTCCTCGGCCTCGGCATCCAGCCTCCCTCAGCCGATTGGGGACTGGCGGTCGCCGACGGCTACGGCTTCCTGACCGGCGGCAAATGGTGGGTGGTGATCTTCAACTCGGCGGCCATCGTTTCGCTTGTCATGGCAACCAATCTGATCGCGCAAGGCATGGGCGCCTTCGAAAACAGCGATCGGTGAAGAGCGCAACGCTCAGCAAAGCTGACGCGCAATCGCGGACCGTGCGCTAAAATCATTCCTCGTGATTCGGCTCTGACAGGGCCTCAAAGCAAGGAACGGCATGAGCAAGGCCCTCATTACATTCGCATTGGTCGCGGTGCTCACCGCATTGCTCATGGCGCTCAGCCTGGCGGTGGCCAGGCACGGTTATCCCTATGGCGCGATCGGCGTGCGGCGGCTGGACGGTATTGCCGATGCCGGCTCGTTCCTGCCGCTCGCCGCCGTCTACTTCTTCGGCGCTATGCTGATGATGATCCTGCCGATCCGGGCCGCCGGCATCGTCTTGACCCATGCGGCGGATGCGCTGTTCTGGGCGGTGATTGCCCTGTTCGCCACAATTGTCGGCTGTCTCGTCGCGCGCTGGGCTTTTGGCCAGAGCAGCGTGCTGTGGGCGCTGCTGAACTGGCGCTTCCTGTTCGCCGCGGCCATCGTCGGCTGCCATTTCACCATGAACGAGCTGCGTCGCAACATCCTGCTCAGAAGCCTGTTCTTCGTCATCTTCGCCGCGGCGACGCTGGCTTGCCTGTTCTGGACTTTTCCGACCTGACAGGGCCGCTTCATATTGTCCATCTTGAGGCCGCGGCTTTCATAGCCGCGCGCCATCGGCTATCCAGTCCGCAGCCAGATTTCAGCCCTCACAGTGTCGTCATTTGTCTGATAAATGCTTCAGGCATACGGCACCCCCAGCGAACCAATACAAGGAAACCGCGACATGAGCCTGTTTCGTAAAAATCTGATCGATGGCGAGTGGGTGGGCGAGGCCGGCTCGCGCAACATCAATCCCTCGAACACGGGCGATGTCGTTGGCGAATATGCCTCGGCCGGCGCCGAGCAGGCAAAGCAGGCCATCGCGGCGGCCAAAGCCGCCTTCCCGGCCTGGTCGCGCTCGGCGCCGCTGGTGCGCCACGCCGTGCTGAAAAAGGCCTCGGACGAGATCATGGCGCGCAAGGACGAGATCGGCCGCGCGCTGTCGCGCGAAGAGGGCAAGACGCTGGCCGAGGGGATTGGCGAGACCATCCGCGCCGCCCAGATCTTCGACTTCTTCGCCGGCGAGACGCTGCGCCTGTCGGGTGAATTGGTGCCCAGCGTGCGCCCGGGCGTCGGCGTCGAGATCACCCGCGAAGCTGTCGGTGTCGTCGGCATCATCACACCGTGGAATTTCCCCGTCGCCATTCCCACCTGGAAGATCGCGCCGGCGCTCGCCCACGGCAACACCATCGTCTTCAAGCCGGCCGAATTGGTGCCGGAGAGCGCCTGGACCATCGTCGACATCTTGCACCGCGCCGGCCTGCCGAAAGGCGTGCTCAATTTGGTCATGGGCAAGGGCTCGGTGGTCGGCCAGGCCATGCTCGACAGCCCCGACCTCAACGCCATCACCTTCACCGGCTCGGTCGGCACCGGCAAACGCGTGGCCGCGGCAAGCGTCGAGCACATGCGCAAGTTCCAGCTCGAAATGGGCGGCAAGAATCCGATGGTCGTGCTCGACGACGCCGACCTCGCCACGGCGGTCGAGTGCGCCATCAACGGCGCCTATTTCTCGACCGGCCAGCGCTGCACGGCCTCGTCGCGCCTGGTGGTGACCGAAGGTATTCACGACCGCTTCGTTGCCGCGCTCAAGGAGCGTCTGGAAAAACTCATCATCGGCGATGCGCTCGATGCCAAGACCCAGATCGGGCCCGTCGTCGATGCGAGCCAGCTGAAGCAGGACGAGGATTACATCGCTATCGGCAGCCAGGAAGGCGCCAACCTTGCCTTCGGCGGCGAGCGGCTCGATCGCGAAACGCCCGGCTTCTACCTCCGGCCGGCGCTGTTCACCGAGAGCACCAACGCCATGCGCATTTCGCGGGAAGAAATCTTCGGCCCGGTAGCCAACGTCATTCGCGTCAAGGACTATGACGAGGCGCTTGCGGTTGCCAACGACACGCCATTCGGCCTGACCTCCGGGATATGCACCTCTAGCCTCAAGCATGCCACGCATTTCCGGCGCAATTCCGAGGCCGGCATGGTGATGGTCAATCTGCCGACCGCCGGCGTCGATTTCCACGTCCCGTTCGGTGGCCGAAAGGGATCGAGCTACGGCCCGCGCGAGCAGGGCCGCTATGCCGCGGAGTTCTACACCACGGTGAAGACAGCCTATACATTCGCCGGCTGATCGACGGGTGACCCGATGGCAGCGGCGAAAGAGGACCTGACCTGGCTCAACCCGCCGCCGCACCATGCCTTCGGCGATGGCATCGTGCATGTGCGCACCGCCGGGGAAACCGACTTCTGGCGCGAAACCTTCTACGGTTTCTGGCGTGACAATGGCCATTTCCTGTATCGGCCGGTCGAGGGTGACTTCAGCGCCGAAGTCACGGTCAAGGGCGACTACAAGGTGCTCTACGACCAGGCCGGGCTGATGCTGCGGCTGAGTGAAACGCACTGGATCAAGGCCGGCATCGAATACACCGACGGGCTGGCTTACATTTCGGTGGTGGTCACCAACGACACCTCGGACTGGTCGCTGCTCAGCATTCCCACCGGCCCCGACGGCGTGCGCATCCGGCTGACCCGCCATGCCGAGGCGATCCGCATCCAATATCTTGATACCACCGATGGCAAGTGGAAGCCGGTGCGGCTGGCTTATTTCCCGATCTCCAAATCCGTCGATGTCGGCATGATGTGCTGCTCGCCGCAGCGCGAAGGGTTTGAGGTAACATTCTCCGGCTTTACTGTCGGCCCGCCGATTTCCAGGCAACTGCACGACTGACGCAATATCGATGGCGGACTAACCGTCTGCCCGATGCTGGAAGAACTGCAAAAACAGCTCCCGTTCGGTGGTTATGTCGAGCTTCTCGTAGATGCGGCGGCGGTGGTTCTTCACCGTGCCGACGGCGATGCCGAGCCGTTCCGCGATGTTGGCGGTCGGATGTCCCGCCAGGATCAACTGCACCAATTCCCGCTCGCGCAGCGACAGCTCCGGCCACAGGCTCGCCGGGATGGTCGGCTCCTGCCGGGGCGAGGCGCCGGGGCCGGTCGGCGCCGATGTGCGGGAGAACTCGGTGCCGCGCGCCTTGATGTCGAGCGCATGCAAGGCCTCGAACACCGGCAGCCGCTCGTCCAGCAGGGCGATCTCGCTCTCCTTGAAGGTGGAGGTCGAGCGGTCGAGGAAGATGCCGAGGCACCAGTCGCCGCCATCGGCCAGCATGATGCCGACCTCATCGCAGATTTCCGACTGCGCCAGGAAGCCGGCTATGTACTGGCCGCGCTTGGCCTCGTCATCGGCAAGCCGCTTCAGCGGCAGGATGCCCAGCCTCTGCTCACGCCGCCACGAAGCATAGAACGGGTCGAAGACGTAGTAATTGTCGAGATAGCGCCGGACCATCTCGTCGGAGAAGCGCCGGTGCTTGATGAATTCCGGCGTCTGCGTCGCCGAATATCGGGTCACGGTGACGAGATCGTGCTCGATGTCGGCGCCGATCAGGTCAATCAGGCAGTCGACATGCCTGTCCGTACCGGTGGCGGCAATCGCCCTGGCGAGCGGCCCCCAGATATTGCCCATGCGCATGCCCTTTTCTCGGCGATCCCGGTCCGGCGGACATTGTGTCTTTTGGCATATGGCGCAAGGCCGCCCAAGGAATCTAGCTTGAGCCATCCTACAGCAATCCTGAGGCGACCGTGACCCAACCCAACCTCACCAGCCCCATCGTCGGCAATCCAATCGTCATCGGCATCGACGCCGGCGGCACCATGACCGACACGATCCTTGTCGACCAGGACGGCCACTTCAAGATCGGCAAGTCGGCAACCACGCCGAAGAACGAGGCCGAAGGCTTCCTCGCATCGGCCGAAGACGCGGCCGACGCCTGGGGCATCTCGCTGGAGCAGCTGTTCTCCGGCGTCAAAGTCGTGCTCTATTCCGGCACCGGCATGCTCAACACACTGTTGTCGCGCACCGGGCGCCGGCTTGGCCTGATCACCACCAAGGGTCTGGAAGACATGATCCTGATGGGTCGCGGCCTGCAGGCCTGGGCCGACTATTCCTATGCCGACCGGCTGCATGCGGTGACCCACCATCATCCCGATCCGCTGGTGCCGCGTCGTCGCACCCATGGCGTCACCGAGCGCATCGACCAGTTCGGCGACATCGTGCTGCCGCTCTACGAGCATGAAGTCGCGATTGCGGCCAGGAAGCTGATTGCCGACAAGGTCGAGGCGATCTGCATCATGACCATCTTCTCGCACGTCAATCCGGTGCACGAAAAGCGCATCGCCGAGATATGCCGCGAGGAGGTGCTGAAAGCCGGCGCCGACATCCTCATCTACACCAGCCACGAGGTCCGCCCGGTCATCCGCGAACAGTCGCGGCTGAACTCGGTGCTGATCGAGGCCTACGCGACGTCGCGCGGCCGCAAGCAGCTCAAAGGCATCGAGGACGTCTCGAAGAAATACGGCTTCAAATACGGCGTGCAGACTTTGCTCTCCTTTGGCGGCCTGACCTCGATCAATCATCCGCGCCTGCACGAAACCATGATTTCGGGCCCGATCGGCGGTATTCTCGGCGCGGCCTATGTCGGCAAGCTCATCGGCAACGACTCCCTGATCTGCTCGGACATGGGCGGCACCTCCTTCGACATGGGCGTCATTTCGCGCGGCCAGACGCGGATCGAGAACGAGCCGCTGATGGACCGTTTCAAGCTCAACGTGCCGACGTTGCATCTCGACACGATCGGCGCCGGCGCCGGCATGATCCTCAAGGTCGACCCGCTGACCAAGAAAGTCTCGCTCGGGCCGGAAAGCGCCGGTTCCGACCCCGGCCCCATCTGCTTCGCCAAGGGCGGCACTGAACCCACCATCGCCGATTGCGACGCCATACTAGGCCGCCTCAACCCGTATTATTTCCTCGGCGGCAAGGTCGTCTTGCAGGTCGAGAAGGCGCGCAAAGCGTTTGAGGAAAAATGCTCCAGCATCCTTGGCGTCGGGGTCGAGGAGGCTGCCGAAGGCATGATCGACATGCTGGAAGCCGATGCCAACAACGCGCTGCGCCGGGTCATTTCCGGCCAGGGCATCCATCCCTCGGAATTCACGCTGCTGTCCTATGGCGGCTCGGGTCCGCTGCATCTGGCCGGCTGCTCCAGGGGCATCGGCTTCAAGGACATCATCACCTTCCAGTTTGCCGCCGCCTTCTCGGCCTTCGGCTGCACCACCGCCGATTTCATGCGTCGGCATTCGGTGTCGACGCAGCACGACATCGGCGCCCGCGCAAGCGATAACGAGCTGCTCGCTTTCGGCAAGAAGGTCACCGACGTCTGGAATGATCTCACCAAGGCGGCGGTCAACGAGATGATCAGCGACGGCCATATCAGAGACAAGATCAAGACCGTGCCGTTCCTGATGATGCGCTACACCGGCCAGCTCGAGGATGTCGAGGTCATGGCACCGCTTGCCGAGGTCAATTCGGCTGACGACATGCGTAGGGTCATCGACGAGTTCGAGGCGGTCTACGCCAAGGTCAACCATCGCGTTTCGCGCTATGGCGAAGCCGGCTTCACCATCACCGAGCTCGGATTGATCGCCACCGCCGACAAGGTCAAGCCGGTGCTCTTGAAGCGCCCGCTCGGCAAGTCGGCCCCGGCAGCAGCGCACAAGGGCTTGCGCGAGGCCTATATCGGGGGACGCTGGCACAAGGCCAATCTCTACGAGATGGACCTACTGCAGCCCGGTCATGAGGTGATCGGTCCGGCCATCATCGAACATCCCGCCACCACGCTCGTTGTTCATCCGCAGGACCGTGTCCACGTCGATGAGTGGACGCTGCTGCATTACACCCATTCTTGAAAGGGCACCGCCATGTTGGACAGACCTGCCTCGGCCCTGCGCCTTCGCGAACGGCTGCTCGATTCAGAACGGCTGATGGAAGAGACCGGCTGCTATGACGGCATCACCGAGCTCACGCTACGCAACCAGGACCCGCTGAAATTCGAGACGCTGCACACCAAGCTGCGTGCCTATTGCGTCTCGGCCCGCGAAATGGCCCGCCGCATCTCGGCCTCGCCCGGCGTGCGCGAAGTCGGCGAAATGGTGGTGGCGATCTATACGCCCGAGGGCGATGCGATCGCGCTGTCCAACGGCATCATGGTCCACGTCCACACGATGAGCCGCTTCATCAAATGGATGATCGAGAACAATTACGAGGAAAACCCGAAGATCCGCGAAGGCGACATCTTTGCCAACAACGATGCCTTCATCGGCACAGTGCAGGTGCCCGACGTCATGGACGTGGTGCCGATCTTCCATGAAGGCACGCTGGTCGGCTGGGCCGGTGCGGTCTGCCACGAGCTCGAAGCCGGCGGCATCACGCCCGGCGGCGACGTCTGCCTGGCGCAGGAGCGCTTCACCGAAGGCCTGTTCGTCTGCGCCGAGAAGATCGGCGAGAATGACGAGATCCGCCGCGACTACGTCATCCGCTGCGAGCGCAATCTACGCATGCCGATCTACTGGGTGCTCGACGAGAAGGCCAAGGTCGCCTCCTGCATCGACATGCGCGAAAGCGTCAAGCAGCTGATCTCGGAGATCGGCCTCGACTACTGGATGAAGGTATCGAAGGAGTTCATTGAGGAGGGTCGTCGTGCCCAGCTCGCCCGCACCCGCCAGCTCACCGTGCCCGGCATCTATCGCGGCCACACCTTCTATGGCCATGTCACGACGGGCAAGCCCGGCTTCCAGCTGCTTGGCGATCCCGACTGGCTCTACAACATCCCGATCGAGATGGAGATCACCACCGACGGCAAGATCACCATGGACTTCGAGGGCACGCAGCCCTGGGGCTACCATTCGATGAACTGCACGCCGGCCGGCATGGATGGCGGCATGTTCGTCACCTTGACCCAGCACATGAATTTCGAGGGCCTGGTCAATGACGGCGCCTGGATGGCGACCGAGCTGAAGCTGCCGCACGGCACCTGGACCAATCCCGACAATGAGATGGTGGCGACCGCCACATCCTGGGCGCTGCTGCTGCCGGCCTATGGCGTGTTCCAGCGCCTTTTGTCGCGCGGCTTCGTCGCGCGCGGCTTCGTCGAGGAAGCCTTCGTCGGCCAGGTCAACAGCCCGATGATCGAGATGGGCGGCGAAAGCCAGTACGGCACGCCGTTCGGCATGGCGCATTTCGAATGCGCCGCCGCCGGCTCCGGCGCGCTCGCCATCGCCGATGGCCTCGACACCGCCTATGTCGGCTGGAATCCGGAATCCGACATGGGCAACATTGAGGTCTGGGAACAGTCGATGCCGATGGTCTATATCGGCCGCTCGATCATGCCCAATTCGGGCGGCGCCGGCAAATATCGCGGCGGCTGTTCCTTCGTCTCGACCTGGCTGATCAACAAGACCTCGCACCTGCGACTGCACACCTCGGAACACTCCTCGCGGGTATTCGACAATGGCGGCATGTGCGGCGGTTATCCCGCGCCGACCTGCCAGAAGCATCGCGCGGTGCGCAACTCCAACATCCACGAACTGGCGGCAAAAGGCGAACCGCTCGCGCATGCCCCAGGTATCGATCCGCATGTCTCCGACTACGAGAAGAACATCGGCGGCGACCATGCCGTGGTCGAAGGCCCCTACATCACCTCGCCGCACAAGTCGGGGGACATCTTCAGCCATTCCTACAATGGTGGCGGCGGCTACGGCGACGTGCTGGAGCGCGATCCGGTCAAGACCGCCTGGGATGTCGAGAACGGTTTTCTCACCCGCCAGGCGGCGATCCAGATTTTCGGCATCGTGCTGAAGGACGACGCCGAGGGTTATCCGGTTGCCGATATCGACGCCACCGTCGAACGTCGTGCCGCCATGCGCAGAGAGCGTCTGGCCAAGGCGATCCCGGTTTCGGACTGGATCGCTGCCGAACGCGGCCGTGTCGAGAAGGCCGACTTCGCGCCCGAGGTGAAGAAAATGTATGCCAGCGCGATCAAGCTATCGTCGCGCTTCACCAGGGATTTCAGTGATTTCTGGACCGTCGACGCCAGATCGATCTTCATGCCGGGAGCAAAGCCATGACCTCATACAGCAAGGAAGTCCTCGGCGATCTCTCAGCCGGCAAGCTGCCCTGGCCGCAGACAAAGCGCATCATGAGCGCCTACAAGGACGACGACCGCTTCTTCAAGATGCTCGCCGTCTATCAGGACCGTGTCGCATGGAAGGACCCGATCCTGCTGCCGGTCTCGGATCACCTCTTCATCTGCCAAAGCGGCGATGAACGGATCACCCGCTGCGAATGCGGCCACTCCTTCGGCGACTACCGCAAGAACTGGAAGCTCAAGGCTGCGATCAACGTGCGAAACACCGAGGAAGCGCTGCGCGAGATCTATCCCAACAGCGATATCCCCGATCCGCAATGGATGGAAATTCGCGAATTCATCTGTCCACAATGCGGCACCATGCACGAAGTGGAAGCGGCGGCGCCGGGCTACCCGATCGTCCATGATTTCGAGCCAGATCTCGAAGGCTTCTACCGCGAGTGGCTGGGCAAACCGCTTTAGCGAAACTCGATGTTACGGCCGCGTTGCCGGCAAGGTAGCGCTCCTAGCCGGCGACGGACTATGAATAAACGCATCGTACGTCGCATCGGAGACTGCCCACCATGACAGACCTTTCCGGCCGCAGCGCCATCGTCACCGGCGGGTTTTCCGGCATGGGTTTCGCCATTGCTACGGCCCTGGCGCAAGCCGGCGCCAATGTCGCCGTCGGCTCCTACATCGCGCCCGCCGGCGCCGACAGATCCGACGCCGCCTACTATCCCGGCGCCGATGAACTCGAGGGCGTGCGGTTGGCCCTGTCGGCACACGGCACCAGGGTTTGTGCCGCCCATCTCGATGTCCGCGACAGCGAGGTGACCAACCGGTTTGCAGCCGACGTGCAGGCCGCCATCGGCCCGGCCGACATACTGGTCAATGCCGCGGGCACCACCGCCGAACAGCCGGTCTGCGGCCATTCCGACGCGCTGTGGGACAAGATCGTCGACACCAATCTCAGCGGAGCGTTCCGCGTCACGCGAGCTGTGCTGCCCGGCATGATCGAGCGCGGCTGGGGCCGTATCGTCAACATCGGCTCGACGGCGGCTTCCGTCGGCTGGAAGGACAACCCGGCCTACTGCGCCTCGAAGGCCGGGCTGCTCGGCCTTACCCGCTGTGTAGCGCTGGAAGGCGCCGCGCACGGTGTCACTTGCGTCATGATCAGCCCGACCTGGGTCGAGACCGAACTGATGCGCCGCAACGTGGCGCAGGTGGTCGAGCGTGAGGGCAACGGCAGAACCGCCGAGGAAGCGATGGCCGAGATCGCCAAGGGCAATCCCCAGCAGCGCATGCTGCAGCCGCAGGAAATCGCGGCTCTAGCCGTGTTCCTGTGCTCGGATCTGGCCAAGGGCATCACCATGGAAAACATCCAGATCACCGGCGGAGCGCTGTGGTAGCGGCCACAGTTTGAATTTTCGAACGAGCGAGCCGCATTAACGCCATTTGTCGGTTGCATGTTCGTTTTGGCCCTGCCTGCGGCAACTTTACCCCTCGCGGCAAATTTACCATTGAGTGACAGGCGATAGAGGTTATATTGTGCACTGCACAATGGATGCCCGCTGATCGGGATCCGGCAAGGGCAGGTTCCGGCGATCGCGCATGACGCAGAAAAGCCGACCATGGGCGCTTCAGCCCAGCTGAAAGGCGGCAGCATGAGAAATCCGGTACGGATATGAAGATCCCGAAATCCATTCTGATCGATCCGGACAACAACAAGGCCTATGCCGCCTTCGCCGTTGCGGTGTCGGTCTTTGCCTTCGCCTACTCCACCAATTTCGGCCAGATCCTGATCCTCGCCTACTATCTGGTATGGCTGCCGCTGCTGTTCGTCGACTACCGGCGTTTCGCCCGCGATCTCTCCAGCGCCTGGCTGCCGCTGCTGTTTGCGGCCTATGTCTGTTTGTCGCTGTTCTGGTCGCAAGCGGCCGGCACCAGCGCGCGGGCGGGGCTGCAATATTTCTCCCACATGCTGTGCGCCTACATCGCGGCGCGCACCATCAGCACGCGCACGCTGGTGCTGGGCTCGCTGATCGGCATCTTCATCGTGCTGCTGTATTCGCTGAAGGTTGGCGCCTATGCGCTCGACACTATCGACGGCACCACCAATTTCGTCGGCGCCTTCGGCTCCAAGAACCAGATCGGCTTCTTCGCCTCGCTCGGCATCTTCTTCTGCTTCGCTTTTCTGGCCTTCTACCGGCGCAACTGGATGAGCTTCGTCTGGACCGCGCCGATCATCCTGCTGTCCGTCTATATGCTGGCGATCGCCCACTCGGCGACGTCAGTCGCTTCGCTTCCGGCGGTGATCGGTGTCGTTGCCTTGCTTGCCATGAGCAAGGTTCTGTCACGCCGCTACCGCCGCGTGCTGTTCGTCGTCGGCGCTACGGCGCTGGTGGGCGGTGTGATGGCTGCGCTGAACCTTGGCTTGCTCGATGTCGTGCTCGGCATCTTCGGCAAGGATTCGACGCTGACCGGCCGCACCTATCTCTGGGAACAGGGCTGGGCCGCCGCGCAGCAGCGTCCGGTGCTCGGTTATGGCTATGCCGCCTACTGGATCCAGGGTTTTGCCGATCCGGAACGGCTCTGGGCCGAGTTCTACATCTCCACCCGCACCGGCTTCCATTTCCACAACACCTATATCGAGACGCTGGTCGAGCTCGGCTTCATCGGCGTGACGATGCTGGCGCTGATCATCCTGCGCTCCTTCTGGGGCCATGTTTCGAAGGTGGTGTTCGGTGACTGGAGCGCCGATTCGGTGGTGCTCGCCGGCGCGGTCGGCATGATGCTGATCCGCTCCTTCTTCGAGGTCGAGATCCTCGGCCCCTATTTCATGGCCTCGTTCATCGTCTATTACGGCCTGTTCAAGCTGCGCCCGGTGCCGCTCGCCAGGGCAAGGCGGGCCTATGTTCCGGTGCCGGACGAGAACACCGCCAACGGCCGCATGCCGGCGCGCGTCTGACTTGCTTATCTCAGGCGACGGCGCGCTTGCGCAGCATCAGCCGCTGCAGGAAGCGGCGCAACGGCTCGTCATAGACGCGCGTGGCGATGTCGGCGATGACGATGACCGAAACCGCCATGACGATGCCGAACCAGGGATGATGCGCGAACGGGTCGATCGCTGCGGCCTTGCCCGCCCCGGCGATGATCATCAGCAGCGGCGTGTGGATGATGTAGATCGGGTAGGAAATCCGCCCCAGCCAGCCATAGAGGCCTGACAGGCGCGGCGCCGTCGGCGCAATAGTGCCGACCACCACCAGCGCCGGGAAAACAAAGACGACGCAGGCGAGATCGTAGGCGACGCGCGCGCCGCCGGCCGGCGCGATGGCAAAGACGATGAGCGTCAGCGCGATCGCACCCTCGACCCACCAGCCGCGCCGCAGGAAGCCGAGCCCGCTTTGATAGCGTGTCATGGACCGGCAAAGCAGCACGCCCAGGAAGAACGAGAAACAGACGCGCGGCAGGCCGCTGATGATGGTCGAGCCGGTCATGCCGAAGTCGAGGGTGCCGGCCACGATCGAAGCGATGACCAGCAGCACCAGGCTGACGGCGATGAGCACGGTCAGCACGCGTTTCGTCAGCAGGAAGAAGACGGCGACATAGGCGATGTTGACGATCAGCTCGAAGAACAGCGACCACGACGCGGGGTTGAGCGGAAAGATCGTGTGATAGGCATCGCTGACCAGCGGGATGAAGAACATGCCGGTCGTCAGCATGGCGCCGATCTCGGAGATCGGCATGTATTCCGCCGGAATCAGCCGGTTCTTGACGATGAGATAGAAGAAACCGAGCAGCGTGCCGGCGAGGTAGAGCGGGTAGAGGCGTATCAGGCGGATCGCCAGGAACGTGCCGAAGCCCATGCCGTTTTCGATCTTGCGGTCATAGGCATGCGCGATGACGAAGCCGCTGAGCAGGAAGAACAGGTC
This sequence comes from Mesorhizobium sp. M0478, assembly GCF_040321305.1. Classification (NCBI taxonomy): domain Bacteria; kingdom Pseudomonadati; phylum Pseudomonadota; class Alphaproteobacteria; order Hyphomicrobiales; family Phyllobacteriaceae; genus Mesorhizobium; species Mesorhizobium sp. M0478. The sequence continues at coordinate 92,812 of NZ_JAMYRH010000013.1, read as the reverse complement.
GACCGCCAGATAGCTCGACGGCAGCACCTTGCCGGCGGCCAGGAACGGCGAGAAGTGGTAGAGCATGACGCTGATCGCCGCGACGCCGCGGATGGCATCGAGATTGAGGTAGACGTGGCGCGGTGCGGCGGGCTGCATGGAATGCCTTCAAGCGGTCGAAAAACGGAAGTTCCCGCCCGCACCCTGGCGCGAACGAGCCGAACTGGTTCCTCCCGCCTCCATCGCGCGGGCCTCGCCGAGCGAGCCCGAGCGCTAGAGCAATTCCGGGAAAAGTGGGAAACGGTTTTCCGTCCGGAATTGCTCCAAACAAGCAGGTTACTGGCTGGCCGTCGGCGCCAGCTTCACCTTGATGACGTCGCCCGGCAGCACCGGCGTATCTTCCTTGGCGTCGATCTCGCTGGTCTTGCCGTCGGTCACGCGCACCAGCGAATAGATGAGCGCCGGCTCTTCATTGTTGTTTGTGATGGCGGCGGTCGTGGCCGGGTCCGATGCTTGGGCCATCAGGCCCTGTTGCATGTTGACCCTGAGTGCGGCTTCGTTGAGGTCTGCTTCGACCTGCTGCCGGTCGGCGGCAAGTCTCGAGTTCAACGTGTTCTGGGCATCGATGGCATCCTGCGTCGCCTTGCTGACCGACTGCTTGGCGGTGAGGACCGCCGTCTCATAGTCCAGGATCTTGCCCTGCAGATCGGTGACCGACTGTTGCGAGGAAAGCAGGCGTGCGTTGGCGACCAGGCCCTTTTGCGCCAGCGGACCGATACTGTCCGCCTGCTGCTGCGCCAGGTCGACCTGCTTTTGCTGGTTGACGATCTTTTTCTGCAGCGCCTCGATTTCGGACTGCAGGACCCCCTTCAGATCGTCAAGCGCCTGCAGCTTCAGCTTCAACGCTTTCTGGTCGGAGATCAGGATCTGCATTTCGTCGGCGACGATTGTCGCCAGGCGCGGGTCGCCCTCAACTTCCTTAGGCGCCTCGAAACTCTCCTTGCCGGCGAGATCGGCATCGATGCGGGCACGCTTGACGATCAACCGCACGCGCTGGTCGTCATAAATGTCGAAATTGCCCTTGGCGGTGATCAGGTCCTTGCCGAGCTGGGTGCCCAAATCGGCGTTGCGCCGGATGCCGCCGGCGATGCTGATCGCCTTGAGCACGGTCAGCTCCGGCACATAGGGAAACTGGCCAGGCGTCTGGATCTCGCCCGAGATGTAGAACGGCCGGAACTGCACCATTTCCACCGAGGCTTCCGGCTTGTCCGACAAGGCAAGCTTGCGCTGCAGGGCGACGCTGATCGCGGCCGCAACCTCTGACGTGGTCTTGCCGGCGGCCGGCAGTTCGCCGACGAACGGCACCGACAAATTGCCGGCTGGACCGACCGAATATTCGCCGTTTACCGCCGACCAGTCACGGAACGTGCCTTCCACCGTCTGCCACTCGGCGACGCGGATGTTGAGCTTGTCCTGCGAGCCGAGCCGGTACTCGTCGGCCATGGCCGGAACCGCGAGTGACAGAGCGAGGCACGTGGCGACGAGCCGTGCCGGCCGCATCGGGCCGGCAAGGCGAAAATACGCTGATATGTCTGTTTTCAACTGACGTTTCCGATCCGTTTTGGCCCCATCCGCCCGATAGGCCTGCTGCCGAGTGCCTCCTTCGGAACCTGGCAGAACACTATGGCTGCAATGCGAGACCGGCCCATCGCCGAATAGCTTTGGACCGGATTGGCTTCGGGCCGTGCCGGCCCGATTGCTGACCAGTTGCGGTCGGTCAGTAGGAACCGCGCGACATCCACACCGCAGGCACGGTCTTGAGGATGATGCGAACGTCTTCGAACAGCGACCAGTTCTCGACATAGTGACGGTCGAACGCGACGCGACTGTCATAGGAGACATCGTTGCGTCCGCTCACCTGCCAGAGCCCGGTCAGGCCCGGCCGCGACTTCAAATAATAGACCGCGGCGCTGCCGTAGATCTCAAGCTCGTCGCGCACCACCGGGCGAGGCCCGACAAGGCTCATGTCGCCCTGCAGGATGTTGATGATCTGCGGCAGCTCGTCGAGGCTGAGCTTGCGCAGAACGGCGCCGACGCGGGTGACGCGCGGATCGTTCTTCAGCTTGCGGGTCGCGATCCATTCGGCGTTGGCTTCCGGATTGGCCGCGAGATAGGCGGCCAGCACACGTTCGCCGTCTTCGACCATGGTGCGGAACTTGAGGCAGGGGAAAATCCGCCCACCGCGTCCGATGCGCTTGTGGCCGTAGAAGATCGAGCCGCCGTCGGAAAGCTTGACCAGAAGGGCCACCATCAGGAACAGCGGGCTAAGCGCCACCAGGCCGACAAGTGAACCGAAAACATCGAAACTGCGCTTCAGCAGCCCGCCGATGGGTGGCGGAAAATCTACGCCGACATGCGAAAATGCCGCATTGGCCGACTTGGCAACGTCCCTCATGCAAAAGCTCCATACGTTGAACGGATGGTTTATGCCACGATACCAAAAAAATGCTGCAGCGCAACACACAATTTCCCATATGGCTGAAATAGTCACGTCAGGAATTGACTAAATAATAAACGCTCCTTGCCCAAATTTTGCCCTTTATGGCGGGTTTGTGACGAATAATTAGCAACCGTAGGAAATGTAATGCCTTTTTTCGGCGGGTTTTGGGCAAATCGTCCTTTGCCGCAGAGGGAACGGCTTTAACTGATTTTCGAATCACTGGCTTTGCTAAATTAATCAAGTAAAATACTAATCAACATTGTAGATTCTACTGTAGTATAAAGCGCATGACGAGTTAGGTCACCACCCCTGCGTGTGCATCGCAGCATGGCGGAGTCCAAGCCGCCGCCAACCCGAAAATTATTGCTGGTTGCCCTTGCCGTCAGTTTCGCGCCTTAATAGAGTCGCAAATTATTCCTGATAGAGTCTGGATGGGTTGGGAAGGCCGGAAGCAACCGGCCGAAAAAGAGCAGCTAAATAAGCTCGCATGGCGAATGGGGAGATACTCGGGTGGGTAAGTCATCGCTTTTGCATGCTCGGGCCGGTTGACGGGCCGCCGAACATGTCATTACCAAAATTCGTCATTGGAATGGTTTTCGCCCTCGCGATCGTGGTCGCGTGGTCCTATGTCGACGGCGCGACGGTCACCACAACGGTGCTTCGCGTCATCGGCTGCGCTGTCCTCATCCAAATCGGTTATTTCCTGCTGGTGTATGTGATGATCGCCAGGAGCGCGCCGACATCGGCCGACAGGGCTCGCGACGCCGAAAGAAGCCTCGGCGCCGACAAGGCGGTTGAAGGCGAGAAGCTCTCGGCGAGGCGCAGCGTGCATTGAACAGTCTGAAGCCGCAAGGTCGGCCTCGGATCATCTTGCAGCCGGACTCAGCCTGCTTCGGCCGGCTCGGGTTCCGATTGCTCGCCTGAAAGCATTTTCGACAGGCGGCTGCCGGCCTTCGCTTTCAACCTCTGATATTGCCCCACTTCGACGATTCGTCCGTTTTCGACTGCAACCACCCAGTCGGCGAAGGCGATCATCGATGGCCTGTGCGCAATGGTCAGGATCGTCATCGATCCGCGCAAGCCGTCGATCGATTTGGCGATCAGGGACTGGTTCTGCCAGTCGAGCGCGCTGGTCGCCTCGTCGAGAATGAGCAGCGAAGGTTTGCGCAGCAGCGCGCGCGCCAGCGCGATGCGCTGGCGTTCGCCGCCCGAGAGCCGGACGCCGCGGTCGCCGACCACCGTGTCGAGCCGCAACTCCAGCCGCTCGACGAAGTCGGCGCCATGCGCAGCGCGCAGTGCAGTCCACAGCTCCGCGTCACTGGCTTGCGGCGCGGCAAGGCGCAGATTGGCGGCGATCGTATCGTGCAGCAGGAACACGTCTTGCGGCACATACGCCACCTGGTCGCGCCAGCGCCGGCGGTTGGCGGCGCCGATCTCGACGCCATCGGCCAGGATCTTGCCCTCGCTCGGTTCGAGCAGGCCAAGCAGCATGTCGGCAAGCGTGCTCTTGCCCGAGCCTGACGGACCGATCAGCGCCGTTACCTTGCCGGCGGGAAGGCCAAACGTCACATCGCTCACCACCGGCTTGCCGCCGGCCTCATAGGCAAAGGAGACGTTGCGGATGTTGAGCCCGACATCGAGCGACAGCTTGGCATCCGATTCGAGGTTTGCCGGCTCGCTTTCGGCATCGAAACGCGCCTGCATGTCGCGCATCGAGGCATAGGCCGGCAGGTTAATCAGCACCTGCTGCGCCTGCATCTGCATGTCCATGAAACGCGGCGCGATGCGCATAAACACCAGAAGCAAGACTACGATCTCGGCCAGTGAGAGGTTGAAGCGGACCAGGGCGACATAGATGAACAGGCTCAGACCAATGACGCTGGCGACCTGGAACAGCGCGGTGCCGATGGTGCTGTTGCGCACATAGTTGATGTTGTCGGCCTTCATCTTCTCCAGCGTCGCGCGAAGCTGCGCGTAATAGGTCGCCTCGACATTCAGGCTCTTGGCCACCTTGATGCCGCCGAGGAACTCCGAGACCGTTCGGTACTGCTCCTGGCGATTGCTGGTCAAGACCCGGCCGAAGGCGCTGGCTCGTGCCCGAAACGGCTGCAGTGCCAGGAAGGTGACGATGCCGACGACAATGGCAAACGCCGTCATCACTGGCGAAATGAACAGCGAGACAACGAGATAACCCGCCAGAAGCACGGCGATCTGCACCAGCATCAGCAGCGAGAACGCCGCCGACTGCACGCGGTCGATATCGCCGGTCAGCGCATGGTCGAGATCGGAGCTGCGCATGCGCGCGAATATCCCCCACCGCGCCTTGCCGATGCTCTCGAACAGGTTCATGCGCAGGCGATTGATGAAGTCGAGCAGCAGTCGCGCCATGTAGACGGATTTATAGCGGTTGAACGCTGCCTGCAGCGCGACAAGCCCGACCAGCAGGCAAAGCACCGTGGTCAATTGCAGCGTTCCGTCCGGAGCCAGCCAGCGCACCCAGTCGCGGTCAGGCAGTCTGACGGCGAAATTCTGCTCGGGTCGCCCGACCAGATGCAGCAGCGGCACCAGAAGCAGGATCGAGATGCCTTCGGTCAGGCTTCCCAGGATCAGGAACAGCAATGCCGTCAAGGTCCTGCGCCCGCCGATCCGGGCCATGGCGGCGCCGAAGCCGACGACATCGCGGTAAAACGAAAAGCGCAGGATCTGCGATGCGGCCATGTCAGCTCACCGCGGTCCTTTGTCGGCCGCCAGATCGTTTTCGATCAGGGCGACAGCTTCGCCGATACGGTCGAGCCCGGTCGGCACTTCGAGGCGACAGACGCCGATCTGGCTGGCCAGGGCGGCGCATTGGCGAAGATGTGTCGTGGCAAAATCGCCGACCAGGGCTGGACGGCCGAAACGCGTCACATAGGAAAATTTGATGATTGCCGGCAGGGCGCCGATGCCTGGCAGCGGCGTGATCGCTGCCTTGTCGCCGCGCTCGAGGATATAGATCCGGGTCGCCGGCACCGTGTCTGCCGCAAATCCGGCGTGCAGGCGATGCTGCATCTTGTCGATCGCCGCATGCACCTGCGGGCGTATTTCTGCCTGGCGGATGGGAAACGCGGCGGCGGCATCGGCGGCGAGCTTCAACTGCGGAAAACCCGGAACGATCATCGGCCGGTCCGTGAGATCGAGCGCCACGACATCGTCGGTCAGCAAGCGATGGCCGGCGCGGATCATCGCGCTCGCCGTCGTCGATTTCCCGGCGCCCTTGTCGCCCATGAAAACAGCGCTTTTGACGCCGACGGCAATGGCGCTGGCGTGCAGGATGAGCAGGCCGCGCTGGTGCAGGAGCAGTGCCATGACCGGACCGAGCAGCGGAAACGCCAGCAGTGCATCGTCGACATCAGGCGCCGGCTCCACCTCGATGCGGCAGGCATCGGTAATCAGGAATGCGCCGACCGTCTGCCATGCCAGATATTGCTGCCGCGCCTCGAAGCGGAAAGCAGTTCCGGTCTCGGGCGAGGGTTTTGGCAAGTCGATCGGGCCGACTGCAATCACCACATCGACCGCCGCCGGCGCGCTCGGCTCCAGCTCGGGCAATTCGACCTGCGAGCTGATCGTCAGCCCATAGGCTTTGTAGAAGTGTTGCGCGCGAGCCTTGGGATGGCCGGCATCGCGGATCGAATCGGCGGTGAGTGGCATGTTGGCCGGTGTCATGCATGGCTCCCGCGCTGTTGCACCTGCCTTAGCCACAGCGACAACGCGATCGAACGCCAGACATACTGGACATCGGGCAGGGTGGCTTCGTCCGGTTGCCGCGCGATGCGGCCATAGGCGGCGGTCACCTCAGGCAGGTTGACGTAAGGGGCGATCCGCGCCGCATCTTTCACCAGCACCTTGTCCAGGAGATCGCGGTGATTGCCGAGCATGCCTTTGACCAAATTGGAGGTGAAATCGATCTTGTCGCGCCGCCACTGCACTGCCGGCGGCAAAATTCCTTCCATGGCGCGGCGCAGCACCGAGCGGCCAAAGCCCTGGTTCAGCTTTTCCGCGCCGGGCAGCGCCAGACAGAACTCGACCAGCGGCTTGTCCCAGAAGGGGTAGCGCGGCTCGACGCCGAAATTCGCCGCCGCCTTGTCGAGCACCTCGAAGGCGTGCGGCACCATGCCGTTCGACAGCAGCCAGCGATGGGTCAAGGTCTCGCTGGCGCTGACCGCGGGCGACATGTAGCCGGCCCGGCGAAAGCGCTCGACGAGGTCCGTGCGCATCGCCAGGTCCGGATTGATCAGCCCGCGCCAGCTGGTCGCTGGGCGCCCGGCGGGATGGCGCCGCAGCTTGTTGATTGCGCGGTTCGCGAACCGCATGATTTTCGCGACGCGCCAGGCAGGCCCGTAGAGGGTCAGGAACTTGTAGTAAAGGCCGAGCATGCCGTCGCCATAAGTGTTGGAAGCGCTGCGCAGCTCACGCCACAGCTCCATCCATTTGCCGGCATAGGCGAGTTCGTGCAGATGGCCGTGGCCCTGCGAAACCACCTCGTCGCCGCCATGGCCGTCCAGCAGCACCCTCATGCCCTTGGCGCCGGCGGTCCTGTAGATGTCGCGGGTCAGCGACAGGCCGGGGGCCAGGAACGTTTCTTCCTGCTCCTCCAGAATGCGTTCGAATTCCGCGAAGGGCGCGTAGTTGCCGACGGAAATCAAAGTGCCGTCGACCTTCTCCTGTCCAAGCACTGCCTCGATGAAAGGCCGCTCGTCCATCGGCGAACCCTTTTCGAACATCAGCGAGAAGGTCGGCAGCCTCGGCTTTCGCTGCGCGGCATTCTGCAGGCCCGCCACGCAGGCGATCGACGAGGAATCGAGCCCTCCGCTCAGCATAGCACCGACCGCAGGCGTGCCGCGCATACGGTTGCGGACCGATTGCGAAAACAGATGCCGGAATTCCTCGGCCGTGTCCGCCCGCATCGGCCTTGGCGAGGGTTCGATCTGCCAGTAGCGGCGCAGCACCACCTGGTTGCCGGTCACTGTCAGACTGTGGCGCGCCGGCAGGCGGAAGATATCGGCATAGGCTGTCGACTGCGGATTATCGGGCAGCCCGGCCAGGAATCCCGAAATCTGGTGTTCGCTGATGCGCATGTCGACGCCGCCGACATCGAGGATCGGCCCGATCTCGGAAGCAAAGACGAAACGCCGGTCGCTCGAATGGTAATAGAAGGGTTTGACGCCGAAATGATCGCGCACGCAAAACAGCTGCCGGCGCTCGGCGTCCCAGATGGCAAAGGCGAAGTCGCCCTGCAGATGTTCGGGACAGGCTTCGCCCCAGCGCAGATAGGCGCGCATCACAAGCACGGCGTCGGCAACCGAATTGTCCCGGATGCCGAGCCTGGCCAGCAATTCGTCGCGATTGTCCAGCCGGCAGTCCGCGGTGATCGCGAGCTTGCCGCCGGCCATGGTCAGCGGGCCGGGGCCGGCTTCATCGGTGGTGTTGAGCCAGGCGTGGCCAAGAACGACGCCCTCGTCCATCCACCACGAACTGCCGTCAGGCGCGCGATGTTGCATGCGGGCAAGCATGCGCTGGATGCCGGCCGCGGCGGCCTGCCTGCCTTCCTGCCTCAGCAGAATTCCGGCGACGCCGCTCATCGCTCAATGGCCGTGGTCGACGAGATGGTTAAACCCGCCAAGCGAGCCGCCGAGCACGATGTGGTCGCCGCTGACCAGCCAGGCGTGCGCCTTCAACTCGGTGCCGGTATCGCGCTCGATGCCGATGCGGATTTTTGAGGCGTTGCCCTGGCGGGCAAGCAAATATTGGCCGGAAAGCGCTTGGGTCAGACAGCTTGCGCCAGGCACCAGGCGGGCAGCCGCAGCCACGCCCCAGGCGACACGCCTGAGATCGCCGATGTCGGCTGGTTCGCGCGCGTCGAGCCGGGTCACCATGCGGCGCACTTTGTTGTAGGAAAGCAGCGTCAGCCCCAGCCGCACCGCCACGACCACCGCAAGGCAGTGGGCGAGAAAGAGCATCTCCGGCCCGCTCAGTGAGAAAGCTCTAGACAAGTTCCTCATCATGGAGCCTCGCAAGCCCGGCGTCCGCCAAGCCCTTCAACAATCCATCGACATCGGCCTTGCAGCGTTCCGGATCGACATTGTAGCGATCCAGCACGGCGCTGCGGATTTCGGAAATCGGCCGCGGCTCCTGGATCAGCTCCCAGATATAGGCGCCGACGCTGTTCAGGCTGTAATAGATGTTGGACCTCATATCGAGCAGCGCCAGGCCGTTGCCAAATTCGCAGGCCACGGCATCCTCGCTCGCGCTCACCCGATGATGGTCCGAGGGGTTCCAGTCCATTCCTAAACCTCACTCACAACACCAACGCTTCGGCAAGTCCGGAAAAAGGCGCGAGAGCCGGGGTTTGACCCCCGACTCTCCTTAGTGCGCTCTGTTTGCAGAGTCCGGACTTTGTCACCCCAACGAGAGAATACTCAGGAGAAGGTGAGTTCGCCGACCGGCGTATGTGCCGGAAACGAGGCGTCGAGTGCCGTAGTACCGCTACCGCCTTGCGTGATGGTCTCGATCGAGCCGTGGACCGTCAGGCTAGGGGTTTCGTACTCATGCTTTTCAACATTCTGTTCCAATTTACTCTCCACTTGTGGACTGGAAGCGGCCTGTCGATTGCCGGCAGCGAGCTATTGCTGCACCGCAATAGCTGCATGGCAGCATTTATGAGTCAAGCCTGATTTACCAGCCGTTAATCAATTCTCGGTTGCGACTCCCTTCAATGGTGATCAAAGCGCTTTGCATTTTCACATCCCAGGAGAATTCAGCAGAGTGTCCGAGGCTACCAACTAAGTGTCTGATCTAATTGCGTTAAATTTTCTTCGAATGCTCCTCACTTGGGCGCTGGCGCATTCCCACAAAATTGTTGCTGACGTACCCGTCACAAGCCCCGATCAGGTGGCGCCTTGCATCTAGGACTGTGTTGCGAAACGTTCAGGTTGCAGGAAATTGGCGCCAAAGGAAAAACTGGACGCGGCGCATGAATTTGGCGATGCTTTGCTTCGCACTTGCAATATAACGCGCCTGGCGAATTTTTTGCGGAGATGCTGCAGCAGATGGCCTTGCAGGAAGGGACCTTCGAAAGGTTGCGCGCCGCTGGCTGCGCCGACGAAATGGCCTATGTGCAGGCGTGCCTGCGGCTGTTCTTCGCCTCCGGGGCGAGCCCCAGCACCGCGCCTGCACCGGCCATCTCCGTTGCCGATGTTTGCGACATCGCCAGGCTGAACAAGGTCGCCACCTTCATTCTGAAGGCGCTGTCGCGCCCACCGGCGGGCGAGACGCCGCCGGGATTGCTCGAGTGGCTCGACACTTATCGCCGGCGCACGATTGCGATGAACTCGTCCGGCATCATGGATTCGATGGCCATCGACAAGGCGCTGCGCGGCAGCGGCATCGATTTCGTGTTCCTGAAGGGGCCCCTCCAGCAGCAACTGCTCTATGGCGACCATTTCATGAAGCCGTCCGGAGATGTCGACATATTGGTGTCGCCGGTCGGCTTCTTTAGAGCTCGCGATGCGCTGCGCTCGATCGGCTACGAGGTCGCCGGCAAGTCCCGCTCCGTCTGGTGGGTGCGCTTTCTGGGCGAGCAGCACATGGTTCGCAGCCAAGGTCGGAAATTGTCCACCGTCGATCTCCATTACCGGCTCCAGCAGCCGGGATCGCCCAGCCCGCGCGATACGGAAGGGTTCCTGCGCCGCAAGCGCGCGCTTGCGATCGCCGGCTCCAGCGTGCCGTTCATCTCGGCCTCCGACACTTTGCTTCTGTCCTGCATCAGTGTCGCAAAGGCGCTGTTCAACCGCGAGCCATGCGCGGGCTATGTCTGCGATATCCGGGCCGCTGCCAGTCGGCTGAGCGAGGCCGAGCAGCAGACTGTGCTCGACTACGCGGCCGAGCAGGGGCTGGCCGACACCCTGCTGCTGGGCCTGCGCGCCGCCGATGTGCTGCTTGGTGGCGCCGGCACGCTGCTGTCGGATCGGGCCACCAGGATCCTGTCACGCATCGGCAATGAAGACCTGTTCCACATGGTCATCGCGCCGTGGCTGTCGTCGCTCAGATGGCCGCAACGGCGCACCGTTTTGTGGGAATTGTGCGGCCGCGAACCTGTCCGCTACCTGACCGAGGCCGGCTGGGCCGCGTCAGCCGACCTCAGCCGGCGGATTTTCGAGCGGGAAAGCCGGTGACGATGAGGGTCGTCATGCAGCAGGCAGAAAACGTTCCGTCCCGATCCGCTGGGGATGGATCATGGGAGGATGGATCGGGGTCCGGCGCCGCGCGCCGGGAGGGCGAGGGGCCTCGCGACACTTTATGCAATCGAAAGGCCATCCTATGTCCATGACAGAATCCCGGGTCTGCGTGATCATCGCGGCGCGCAACGCGGCCCGGACCATTCCCGCAGCCATCGCCTCGGCGCTGCGCGAGCCGGAGGTGGTGGAAGTCGTTGTCGTCGACGACGCCTCCACCGACGACACCGCAAAAGTGGCCAGCGCTGCCGACGATGGCAGCGGTCGGCTTTCGGTCATCCGGCTCGACGTCAATCGCGGCCCGTCCTTCGCCCGCAATGCCGCCATTGCCGGGTCGAAATCGCCTTTCATCAGCATTCTCGACGCCGACGATTTCTTCCTTCAGGGACGGTTTCGCCAGCTGTTTGCCAGCACCGACTGGGATTTCGCCGCCGACAACATCATGCTGATCCGTGACGATACGGCGACCGACGTCTCTAAGATCGTCGCCCCGTCCTTTTCGGCGGACCCGGAATTCCTCGACTTCGAGCGGTTCATCGAGGGCAACATCTCCAGACGGCGTGTCCAGCGCGGCGAACTCGGCTTTCTCAAGCCGGTGATATCAAGAGCTTTCCTCGACAGGCATGGGCTGCGTTACGACGAGAACCTGCGTCTCGGCGAAGATTATGAACTGTACGCCCGCGCCTTTGCCCTTGGCGCACGCTTCAAGGTCATCCGTTCCTGCGGCTATGGCGCGATCGTGCGCGCCGATTCGCTGAGCGGGCGCCACAAGACACAGGATCTGAAGCGCCTCGCCGATGCGGATCTGGCACTGCTCAAGATCGACAGCCTGCCGGAAGGCTCCAAGGCCCTGCTGCGCAAGCACGAGCGGCATGTGCGTGACAAATACCGGCTGCGCAATTTTCTCGATGTGAAGGCCGAGCGCGGCATGGCGTCTGCCGCCGCCTACGCGCTGGCCAGCCAGTCGAACTTCATTCCCATCGTTGTCGGCGTGGCCGCCGACAAGCTCGATGCGTTGTTTCGCCACGCCGGTCTGCCCCCGCGGCAGCAGCCGGTGCCGCCCTTGCGCTTCCTCATGGCCGCTACCAGCACGGCGGCGCAAAAGTAGGCTCCGCCAAGTCCGGGACGGCGGCCGCAAGGCTGAAAAAATTGCCTTTCTGAAACTCGGAGGTTGCCTACACGCCCCGACGATGGCACTGTATGTTGCGGTGCAGCAATTTTGGAAGGCCAACCGGATGGCTTCAATTTTCGGCTTCAGGTCCAGGGACCCAGCGCGCGACAAGCAGACCGATCTGGCGCGTTTCGACCGTCTGGCAAAGCTGTTGGATCAGATCACGGCCGAGATTGCGGCCGAGAAGACCGGGTTGGAGGCCCGCTACCGGTCGAAGTCCACCAACGCGGCCTTCCTGGTCGAGTCGATGGAGAACGGCTCGGCGTCGGCAAGCAAGCTGTCGGAAGTCGGCGAGCTGACGAAGTCCATCCTGAACTGCGAACAGCGCATCGCCGAGCTGGTGCGCCAGACGAGCCGGATGAAGGAACTGCGTCATTCACTCGACGCGATCGTCGGCGAGGATGGCCAGAGTTCTGATTCGCACGGGGAATATGTCAAACCCGCAGGTCGCTTCGGCTGAACACGGTCACACGAGACACAGAAGAGAAAGTTCGGGGACGGAGGATCGGGATCGGCCCGTTAGCAATGTGGGCCAATCGGTGACTTTGGGTTGGGGCGGAACAGCACAAAGGTGAATTGATATGAACGCAGATCTGAAGACGACGCCCATGGCGGCAATCGATGCCATGATTTCAACGCGGCCAAATCGGCCAATGCGTCTTGTAAACCCAACGCGTCTTCTATCCGTTGGTGCGCTTCTGTTGGCGGCAGCCGCAGCTCTGCTCGGCGCCGCGCACCCCTCCCGCGCCCAGGACGCCTCCCCGGAGATGCAAAGCGCACCGTCCTTCGTCGACGATTTCAAGAGTTTCGATCGTTCGCGCTGGTATGTCTCCGACGGCTGGTCGAACGGCAATCACCAGAACTGCACCTGGTCGAAAAGCCTGGTAAAAGTTTCCGACAACATGCTGACGCTCGGCTTCGAAAAGCGCAAACTGAAGGACCGCGAGTTCGCCTGCGCCGAGATCCAGACCAAGCAGCGCTTCGGCTATGGCACCTATGAAGCACGGATGAAGACCGACACCGGATCCGGTCTCAACGCCGCTTTCTTCACCTATATCGGCCCTGCCGACAAACAGCCCTGGTATGAGATCGACTTCGAGGTGCTGACCAAGGATACATCCAAGGTGCAGGTCAACAGCTACATCGCCGGCAAACCCAAAAACGAGAAGCTGGCCGAGGTCGAAGGCGGCGCCGACAAGGGCTTCAACGACTATGCTTTTATCTGGGAAAAGGACCGGCTGCGCTGGTACGTCAACGGCAAGCTGGTCCAGGAAGTGACCAATCCCGAGCAATTGCCGACCCACTCGCAGAAGATATTCTTCAGCCTCTGGGGCAGCGACACGCTGAAAAACTGGATGGGCGCCTTTTCGGACCCCGGCCGCCAGGTGACGATGCAGGTGCAGCGCGTCGCCTTCACCGCACTCGGCCAGCCGTGCCAGTTTCCGGAATCGTTGGCATGCAGTGTAAGCAGCATAAAGTAATCTGAACCGGCCCGGCCATATAAGGCCAAAGGGCGTGAACAGGAATTAACCCGAATGAATTTGACGGTCTTTGGAATTGGCTATGTCGGTCTCGTGCAGGCCGCGGTGCTGGCTGAGGTCGGGCACCAGGTGGTGTGCGTCGATGTCGATGAAAAGAAGGTCGAGCGGCTCAACCAGGGCCTGGTGCCGATTTTCGAACCGGGACTGGAGGCCCTGGTCAAGGAGAACCACACCGCCGGCCGCATCAAATTCACCACCGATGCCGCCGCCGGCGTCAAGCATGGCGAGATCCAGATGATTGCGGTCGGCACGCCACCCGGCGAAGATGGTTCGGCCGACCTCAAATATGTGCTGGCGGTGGCCGAGACCATCGGCCGCGAGATGGACAGTCCCAAGATCGTCGTCGGCAAGTCGACCGTGCCGGTCGGCACCTGCGAAAAGGTGAAGGCCAAAATCGTCGCGACGCTGAAGGCGCGCGGGCGCCAGGACCTGGCTTTCGACGTCGCTTCCAATCCTGAGTTCCTCAAGGAGGGTTCCGCCGTCGCCGACTGCATGAAGCCCGACCGCATCATCGTCGGCACCAACAGCGAGGACACCGAGGCGGTGATGCGCGAGCTCTACGCGCCGTTCAACCGCAACCACGAGAAGATGATCGTGATGGACGTGCGCAGCGCCGAATTCACGAAGTACGCCGCCAACTGCATGCTGGCGACCAAGATCTCCTTCATGAACGAAATGGCCAATCTGGCCGAGCAGCTCGGCGCCGACATCGAGGAGGTACGCAAGGGCATCGGCTCGGATCCGCGCATCGGCTACCACTTCATCTATCCCGGCCTCGGCTATGGCGGTTCGTGCTTCCCCAAGGATGTCCGCGCGCTGATCAAGACCGCCGAAGGTGTCAAGTTCGACGCCAAGCTGCTGCGCGCCGTGGAGGAGCGCAACAATGCCCAGAAGTCGGTGCTGTTCGACAAGGTGCACCGTTATTTCAAGGGCAGTCTCAAGGGCAAGACCTTCGCGCTCTGGGGCCTCGCCTTCAAGCCCAACACCGACGACATGCGCGAGGCGCCGGCGCGCGTCCTGATGGAGGCGCTGTGGCAGGCCGGCGCCAATGTGCAGGCCTACGATCCCGAGGCGATGCAGGAATGCCAGGCCATCTACGGCCTGCGCGACGATCTGCTTTTGTGCGGCACCAAGGAGGCGGCGTTGCGCGGCGCCGACGCGTTGCTGATCGCCACCGAGTGGAAGAGTTTCCGCGCCCCGTCCTTCGACGCGGTGAAGGATGCCCTGACCACGCCGGTCATCTTCGATGGCCGCAACCTCTATGATCCCAAGGTCATCGCCCGTCACGGCATCGAGTATTTCTCGATCGGCAGGATGGCGGCGTGAAGGCAGGGCGGCACAACGCGGAGCCAGGTTCATGAAAGTTCTGTTTGCAGGCGGCACCGGCTACACGCCGCAATTCAGCGGGGGCGTCCAGTCGAGCACCCACCACTTGGTCGAGCAATTGCGCGAAAACGGTCACGAGGCATCCGTTCTGGCAGCGCTGTTCGGCGACGGCATGTTCGGCTTCCGGGCGCGCGCCAAGATGAAGCTCCTTCGTCAGCGCGCGGTCATCGACAATTTCCCGGGCTATCCGGTTGTACGGGCGTGGTTCCCCTGGGAAGCGGCTGACTTCGCCGTCAAAAAGTTGAGGCCGGATGTCGCGGTCGTGCAGTGCCACAATTCGGTGCCGATCGGCAGAGAGTTGCAGAGGCTTGGCGTGCCGCTGACCGTCTATCTGAGGAATGTCGAATTCGACGAATTGGCCGGCGATCTGCGTGAGCTCCATTCGGCGGTCTATATCGCCAACTCCGAGTTCACCGCGCGCGCCTATAAGGCAAAATTCGATATCGATTCGACGGTTATTCCGCCGACCATCAATCCCGCGTTCTACAGCACACCGACGACCGGTGAATTTGTCACGCTCATCAATCCATATGAGGAAAAAGGCTTCGATCTTGCGGTGCGCATTGCCGCCGCCTGTCCCGAGATCCCGTTCCTGTTCGTCGAAAGCTGGAAGCTCGACGACGATCATCGAGCCCGGATCGAAGCAACAATCTCTCCCCTCCAGAACGTCAAGCTTGAAAGCCGCACCAGCGACATGAAGACGGTCTACGGCCGCACGAAAATCCTGCTTGCGCCCAGCAAATGGGAAGAAGCCTGGGGCCGGGTGGCCTCGGAAGCGCATTGTAGTGGCATTCCCGTGGTCGGCTCGCGGCGCGGCGGTCTGCCGGAAGCGATCGGCGCCGGCGGCGTGGTACTGGACTACGACGCACCGCTCGCCGACTGGGTCGCAACGGTCAGGCGGCTGTGGAGCGACGAGGCCGAGTACGAGCGGCTGTCAGCGACAGCACGTCAGTTTTCGGAGCGGCGGCAAATGAACCCCGACAGCCAGTTCGCAACGTTCATGGGCGTTCTCGACCGCGCAAGACGTGTCGGTTTGGAGCGCGCAGCCTAAACGCGTCGTGTTGCAGTTCAGCTGAGACGCTGCACGACCGTGGTCGCGCAAAGTTCCCGTTAGCCAGGTCCAGACGTCGTGCGCCCGTCCGGATCACTTTTAATTGCTGCAGTGCAATATTTTGTGGCACTGCAGCAATCAACGTGTATTCTGCCTGTCTACATTAGGGCTTGTGCGATATGGACCGCTTGGTCCGAGCAAGCCCCAACCTTATGGGCGGGTCATGCGCGTGGGCTTTGTCGTCGGCGAATTCCCTCTGCTTTCGGAAACCTTCGTCGTGGACCAGATGGCTGGGCTGCTGGCGCGGGGCTTTCAGGTCGAAGTGGTCTGCGAAAAGATGCAAGGTGACCACCGAATTGACCGGCAAAGCGAGCCGATGGCGACGCTGCTCGCCAGAACCCGACATTGGTGGCGATGGGCCGCTGTAATCAGCAAATTTGTACAGCGTCTGCCGCCGCGTCTGCGATACAAGGCCTCGACCGTTCTCGACATCGCCTTTGCACGCCGCCTGAACCGCTGCGACGTGATTGTCGCCCACTTCGGACAGAACGGCGAGAGAGCAGCCGCACTGAAGAAATGGAAGGTGCTCAAACCACCGATCATAACCATCTTTCACGGCGCGGACGTGGCGATCCCGGCGCGGCAGGCAGTGCTCGCGACACAATATGCCGGGCTGACCAAGCATGGGACCCTGAACCTGCCCGTCAACGATTACTTCCGCACGATGCTGCTGGAAGCCGGCCTGTCCCAGGCGAGCACGACGGTCCACCATATGGGAATTGACACCCGCGAAATCGGCTATCGCTGGGAATCGTGGGAAGGCACCCAACTGGTCGTGACGACGGTTTGCCGCCTGGTCGAAAAGAAAGGCGTCGAGTTCGCCTTGCGAGCCCTGGCCTCCCTCAAGGCCTCCCAGCCGCAGCTAGACTGGCGTTACGACATTGTTGGCGACGGTCCTCTGCGGATGAATCTGGAGAGGCTGGCTGTAGAGCTGGGCTTGGCTGGTCGCGTAACATTCCTCGGCAGCCTCCCTCACGCAGAGGTGAAAAGACGGCTTCGCATGGCGCATCTCTTTTTGCTGCCAAGTATCACTGCCAGCGACGGGGATATGGAAGGCATTCCGGTCGCGCTCATGGAGGCCATGGCCGCCGGATTGATTGCGGTCAGCACGTATCATTCGGGAATCCCGGAGCTCATCAAGGATGGGGAGACGGGGTTGCTTACGCCCGAGCGAGATATTTCAGCGCTTGCCGGCAAGCTTGCCTGGGCCGGGGAGCACCCGACCGAATGCGAGCGTATCGCGCTTGCCGCACGCCGCAAAGTCGAGGACGACTTCAACGCAGATGTTCTGAATGAACGTTTTGCGCAGATCGTTACCCAACTGGCCACATCGAGCCCTGCGCATGAACCTGCCGGTCATGTCGGGGTTTCCGAGGGCCTGGCGGATCCTTCATCTGCCGGCTGACACTGCTGCTCTGCGTTTGATCGGCAGACACGCCAAGCCGAGGGAAATCTTGCTACAGTGCACCAAAAATGTTGCAGTGCAGCAAGACCTATACTAACGTCCCTGCGGGTGGGCCAACAGCGGTAGAGTTCCATGCTGCATGTCTTGTGCCTCCGGCACCCTGTTTTCGGCCCGGCTTTTGTCAAGGGCACACCGGCTCTCCGCACGAGCGCATCCTGCCGATGAAGATTTGCTTCGTAGTCGACAAGTTCCCCTCATTGTCCGAAACCTTTGTTCTCGACCAGATAGCCGGATGCCTTGAGCGCGGCATGGAAGTCGGCGTCGTCTGCAACGAGACGTCCTTCGGCAGGGACAGCAACATCGATGATCCGCGCTGGCAGGCGCTGCCAGGAAAGGTCATATGCTGGTGGGGTGGCCTGGGTCGCTATCGCCCGCTGCTCAGGAAGTGGTCCGGCAGGTTCTGGGACAAGCTCTCGACCGCCATCGACATTGCTCATGCCCGAAAACTGCAGGGCGCCGACGTCATCGTTGCCCATTTCGGCAACAACGGCATGCGCGTGGCCCGCGCCATCAAGCGCGGGAGGATTTCCGCTCCCCTGGTGACGATATTTCACGGCCGTGATGTCGGCGAACCGCTGCATGACAATACGCTCGCGCGCTACAAGATTGTGTTCGAAAAGGGCGTTCTTCAACTGCCGGTGAATGCGTTTTTCCGCGATGCCTTGATTGAGGTCGGTGCATCGCCGGAGCAGGTTGTGGTTCACCATATGGGGGTGCGGCCGAGTGACATCGACTATCGGTGGCGTTCATGGGAGCAGGCTACGCTCTCTTTCATCTCGGTCTGCCGCCTGACTGAAAAGAAGGGCATCGAATATGCGCTTCGCGCGCTTGCTGGCCTGCCGCGGCGAGACTGGATCTACTCGGTGATCGGCGGCGGAGAACTTCTCGAGCAGCTGAAGGGGATCGCCGCAGAGCTCGGCATTGCCGACAGGGTGAATTTTCTTGGGCCCCGGCCGCACAGCGAAGTCAAACAGCGTCTGCGCGATGCGCATGTATTCCTGCTGCCCAGCGTCGGCGCCCGCGATGGCGATCTGGAAGGCATTCCGGTTTCGCTGATGGAAGCGATGGCCGCCGGCCTGACGGTGGTCAGCACATATCATTCCGGGATCCCTGAACTGATCGACGATCACAAGACGGGTTTTCTCGTGGCTGAGCGGGACGTTGCGGCGCTGACCGGAAAGCTTGCCTGGATCGCCGAGAATCCGAAGCCGTGTGAAGAGATCGCTCTCGCGGCGCGCAAGAAGATCGAGGCCGAGTTCAACTCCGATCTGCTGAACCAACATTTCGTGGAAATCGCCATGCGGCTTGGCGAAACGAGGTCGCTTGCATGAACGCCAATCCGCCCCCCCAGTTCGGTCGTGTCGCCCTGCGCGGCGGGCTGGTAACCATCGGCGCCCAGGGCTTCAAGATGGCGATCCAGTTTCTCTCCGTCATCGTGCTGGCCCGTCTGCTCGTCCCCGAGGATTTCGGTCTGGTGGCTTCCGTCGGGCCGATCGTCGCCTTCGTCGGGCTGCTTCAGAATCTGGGCCTGCAGCAGGCTGTGGTTCAGCGCAAGGACATCAGCAACCAGCAGCTCAACCAGGTGTTCTGGATCAGCGCGCTCGTCGGGCTGGGTAGTGCCGTGGTAGTGGCCGGCCTGGCGCCTGCCATCGCCGCGTTCTATGGCGATCAACGTATGTCCGGCATCACCCTTGGCTCTGCCCTGCCGCTGCTTCTCGGCAGTCTGGCCGCAGTGCCGCTGGCGTTGATGAACCGGCACCTGCAGTTCGGCCAGCTCGCACTGAACGATGTGATAAGCGCCGCCGCCGGACTGCTGGCCGCCGCGATCGCGGCCTATGCGGGGTTGGGCTACTGGTCGCTGGTCATCGGCCCGGCGGTTTCGGCAGCTATCGCCCTGGCTGCCGCCTGGCTGGTGGCGCGTTGGACGCCTTTGCGGCCGGACCTGAAGGTCGATGCCGATATATTGTCGTTCGGCGCCAACCTGACCGGCTTCAACCTCGCCAACTTCTTCTCGCGCAATCTCGACAACATTCTCATCGGAAAATATTCCGGTGCGATCGAACTCGGCTATTACGACCGCGCCTACAAGCTCCTGTTGTTCCCGCTGCAGAACATCAACCAGCCGCTGACACGGGTCATGGTGCCGCTGCTCAGCCGCATTCACGATGACAAGGCCCGCTTTCGCGATATCTATGTGCGCACCAACTGGATGCTGGCGGCCGTTACCATGCCGGGCATCGCGGCGCTGACGCTGACCTCTAATCAGATCGTCGGACTTCTCTTCGGCGCGGGCTGGGCACCGGTCGCACCGATCTTTGCCTGGCTGGGCATCGCCAGCCTGGTCCAGTCCGTTTCAAGCACGACGGGATGGATATTCATCTGTCAGGGCAAGACGAAGACCATGTTCCATTGGGGCATCTATTCGTCGCTGACGACCGTCGCTGCCTTCGTCGTCGGCCTGCACTGGGGCGCCGTCGGCGTTGCCGCGGCCTATGCCATCAGCGGTTACGTGCTGCGCGTTCCCGTGCTGGCGCTACTGGTCCATCGCGTCGGTCCGGTGACCGCCGCCGACTTCCTGCTCATGCAGGGGCTTTTCATCGCCTCGTCCCTGCTTGCCTGGTTCCTGTACCTGTGGTTGCCGGCGTCTCTAACGGGCCAGTCAGACCTGCTCGCGGTCTTTTTGGCGCTTGCCCTCAACTACGGCATCGGTCTCGTTTTCATGCTTGCCGTCCCGCAGTCGCGACGCGCCTTGTTCACCACCCTGTCCAACGCCGCGCGCAATATCCGCTGAGCGGCCGGCGATCAGCGGCGCCAGCAGGTTTGTGGCCGACATTGCCGAAGCATGTTCTTCGAGCACGGCCTGAAGGCTTGTCTTGCGATATCGGTCGAGATTTCCCGCAAACCGGCCGAGCTTTTCGCGCGCCTCTTCGGGCGTCACGGTGTCGATGTCGAGCAGCACATCGTCGACACCGATTCGCTTGGCCACTTCCTTGGTTTTGAACTCGTAGGCGATCGGCAGCACCGGCGTGCCGACGCAAAGCGACATGATCATCATATGCATGCGCGTCGCGACGACGAAGTCGAAGCCCTTCACCAGCCCCATCAACTGGTCCGGCGTGTGGAACGAAGCGTCCACTGTCACGTGGCTGGCGATCTCAGGATCGAGCTCGGCAACGATGGCCTGTGCGGTCTTGGAATCGTCATGGGCATATTCCGGCACGCCCTGACACGTGGAGACGAAGGTCACCTCCTTGCCAAGGTCCCTGACAAGAATTGTGGCGATCTCGCGGATCGAATCCAGATAGCGGCGCATGCCGCCCTCACCGTCGCTGACGTAGTTCCAGTGGCGGACCGAAATAGCGACGCGGCCCGTCGACGCCGGCGGCTGGCTGGAAGCGAGACGCTTGCCGATCCTGTCGGTATCGGCCAAGGCGAATACGGCATCGGCCACCACGTGGCACTTTCCGAGATCCTTCACCAAGTCCCGGATATGGGTCCGCGACCGTTCGTCGCGCAACAGGATGAGCGGACTGCGGTCAAAGATCGGGCCGAGCTCCTGGCGGTTGTAACTTTTGTCGAACGGACCGAGGGATTGCGTGAAGAAGACCGGATCTTTGCCAAATACGGCATCGAGCCTGAACTGATTGAGGCGTCGTTCGAGATTGTAGTTCTCGACGAGATAGGTTCCCCCTGTGGTGACCACCATGTCCGCGTCGGCGTAGATATCGAGACCGCGCCGGTCGCGATGGCTGAAAAAATTGCCTAGCGCGCTGCTGCCAAACCAGCGCAGGGCCTGGAGAACGAGCCGATTGTAGATCGGCTTGAACCGGTCCCTCAGCCCGCTGCCATTCTTGTATCGGAACAGGGATTCCGACAGCAGCTTATGAAATTCGAGGTCGGGATAATCCGTCTTCGGATAGAGTCGTTCCGCAACCTCGGGCTGGCTGTCGAAGACGGCAAACCGCACGTCGCCTTGCACGATCGTCCTGAGAATGTGGCGGATCGCCAGCAGAATCGCCGCATCCCCGGTATTCAGGCAGACTGTGTTTTCAACGACGATCTTCATGGGATACCTCATTTCGTCAGCAGATTCCGCGGCGGGGCCTGCGGTGCCTAGGACGGGCATGGTGACCGAAAATACCCACGCCAGGACGATCCCGATGCGGCTCGCGTCACAATTCATCGCTGCATCGGGCTGGGTGACCAGTCAGAGCGGCGCTCAAGCCCGACGGAGGGTAACGCATCAATTTTGCAGTGCAACAAAAAACGTGCACTTATGCTACGGCGCACCAAAAATGTTGCGATGCAGCAAAAGCTGGGTTAGCATTCCCGTGGGTGGGCCAACAGCGGTCGAGTTTTCATGCTGCATGTCTTGTACCTTGTGCACGATGTTTCCGACCCGGCGGTGCGCCGGCGGATCATAATGCTCAAGGCAGGCGGCGCGCGGGTCACGTTGGCCGGCTTCCGTCGGACCACAAATGCTGTTCCCGACGTCGAGGGGCTGCAGCCGGTCGACCTCGGCGCGACGCGTGACGGCCGATTCGGCCAGCGTCTGGCGGCGGTCGCCAAGGCGGCGCTGTCGATAGGCTCGAAGCTTGCGGCGATGCCGAAGCCCGACCTCATCATCGCGCGCAATCTGGAAATGCTGGCGCTGGCCAGGCGCGCCAAGGCCGCCTTTCGCGGCGGCGTGCCGATCGTCTACGAATGCCTCGACATTCATCGCCTGGTGCTGCGCAATGACATGCTGGGCAAAGCGCTGCGCACAGCGGAGCGTTATCTCGCCCGCGACGTGAAGCTTCTGGTGACGAGCTCACCGGCCTTCATCGCCAATTATTTCAAGCCGTTCGGGCAGGTCGCCGCACCGGTGGAACTGGTCGAAAACAAATACTTCGAAACCGCGCCGATCGCCTTGGATGACAGGTCAACGGCCGAAAACCCTGCAGCACCCCCGTGGCGCATCGGCTGGTTCGGCGCGCTGCGCTGCCGCCGCTCGCTGGAGCTGCTGGCCGACTTCACGCGCCGTCAGGGCGGGCGCTTCGAGGTCGTCCTCCGGGGCCGTCCGGCACTCTCGGAATTCCCGGATTTCCACGCTTTTGTCGAGGCCGAACCCTATCTCTCCTTTCGTGGCCCCTACCGCAACCCGGAAGACATGGCCGCGATCTACGGCGAAGTGCATTTTTCCTGGGCGATCGATTTCTTCGAGGAAGGGCAGAATTCGGAATGGCTGCTGCCCAACCGCCTCTATGAGGGCTGCCGCTTCGGCGCCGTACCGATCTCGATGGGCAATACCGAGACCGGGCGCTTTCTCAACCAGCAGGACGTTGGCGTCCTGCTTTCCGATGCCACGCCCGAAATCCTGGAAACCGCGCTCGGCCGCATGGACCAGGAGCACTTCGGCAAGGCCAAGGCGCGTGTGCTGGCCCGCAACCCACGAACCTGGAGTTACGACCGCAGCGACTGCCGCGCCTTTGTCGACAGGCTGCGCGGCCTTGCGGTTGCCCCTGGTTCGTTCGCCACCGAGGCACTGGCCTGAAGGATGACCAATGACAAAAGTGCAGTTCATGGAAAGGCGCCGATGACGCAAACCGAAGCGCTGCCGCCAAGCCTGATCGTCATTCCGTGCCTGAATGAGGCAGCCCATATCGGCGCGTTGCTCGAGCAGCTCAGGCCGGCAGCGCTAAGGCTCGGCGCCCGCATCGTCGTTGCCGATGGCGGCAGCACCGATGGTACTTTGGCCATTGCCGAAGCGGTTGCGGCCAAGGACCCTCAGGTCGTCCTCCTGAACAACCCAAAACGTATCCAGAGCGCGGCGATCAATCTCGCCGTCGCCAGCCTCGGTGACGGCGCCGAATACCTGATCCGCATCGATGCCCATGGCGGCTATCCCGCCGATTATTGCGACCGGCTGGTCGAGGAGGCGCTCGCCACTTCAGCCGATTCGGTCGTCGTCTCGATGCTGACCAGCGGCAGCGGCGCGGTGCAGAAAGCGGTCGCGGCGGCGCAGAATTCCAAGCTCGGCACCGGCGGCTCCAAGCACCGGCACCTTTCCGCCGGCGAATGGGTGGACCATGGCCATCACGCGCTGATCCGGATCTCGGCCTTCACCGCGGTCGGCGGCTATGACGAGACCTTCAGCCACAATGAGGATGCCGAACTCGACTACCGCCTGCGCCGGGCAGGCTACCGCATCTGGATGAGCGGCAAGACGCAGATGGTCTACTATCCGCGTTCGTCGCTGAAGGGCCTGTATTTCCAATATCTCGGCTATGGCCGCGGCCGCGCCAAGAATGTGCTCAAGCACCGCATGATCCCGAAAGTTCGGCAGATGATCCCGCTGCTGGTGGCGCCGGTCGTCCTTCTCGCGGTATTTTCCTTTATCCACTGGCTGGCGGCGGTGCCGCTGCTGGTCTGGGCTTCGGTCTGTCTGGGCTACGGCGCTGTGACCGCCATCAGCCAGCGCAATCCCAACAATGTGCTGGCGGGCATTTCGGCGATGGTCATGCATTTCGGCTGGTCGCTCGGGTTTTGGCTGCAACTGCTCGGCTCGCGATCGCAGCGCGGGGTGGCATGATGGTCGCCGACAGCCGCCGAATCGACATCTGCGTCTGCACGTTCCGGCGGCCGGAACTGGCCGACACGCTGCGGTCGCTCGCTGCCATGGATATGCCTGCCGGTTTCGGCATCGGCGTCATCGTCGCCGACAATGACGACGAGCCGACCGCCGAGCCGCTGGTGACCGCGCTGGCGAGCGAATTGAAGCTCGTGGCCCGCTACCGGCACGCCCCGGCGCGCAACATCTCGGTTGCCCGCAACGCCTGTCTTGATGCCAGCACGGCCGATTTTGTCGCCTTCATCGACGACGATGAAACCGCTTCCCGGCAATGGCTGGCCGAACTGATTGCTATCGCGGAGACAAGCGGCGCCGAGGCCGTGCTCGGTCCGGTGCGGGCGCTCTACCGCTCGGATGCGCCGGACTGGATGCGCAAGGGCGATTTCCATTCGACCTTGCCGGTCTGGGTGCAGGGCGAAATCCGCACCGGCTACACCTGCAACGTCCTTTTGAGGATGAGCGCCGACAGCTTGCGCGACCGTCGTTTCAGCCTGGCGCGCGGCCAGAGCGGCGGCGAGGACACCGAATTCTTCGACCGCATGGTCAAGGCAGGCGGTCGCATCGCCTTTGCGCCGGAGGCGTGGGTCGAGGAAGTCGTGCCGCGTTCGCGAGCCGCTTTCGACTGGCTGCGCCGCCGCCGCTTCCGCTTCGGCCAGACGCACGGCCACCTCATCGGCCATGACGCAGGCGTGATAGAGCGTGCGAAGGCTGTCGGCCTTGCCTCGGCCAAGGCCGTCTATTGCTTCGGCATGGCGGCGTTGACCGCGATTAGCCCGGTCCGCCGCAACCGCAGCGTGCTGCGCGGCATCATGCATGTCGGCGTCGTCAGCGGCCTCGTCGGTATCAGCGAAATTCGCCAATACGGACTGTCTTCCCCGCAGCAAGGAGGCAAGCGTGCAGCCTGACGTCTCCTTTGTCATCGCAGCCTACAATGCCGCGGCCACGCTCGACCGGGCGATCGCAAGCGCCATGGCCCAGCGCGATGTCAGCGTCGAAATCATCGTCGCCGATGACCAGTCGCGCGACAACACGCTCGACGTCGCAAGAGCCTATCCAAAAGATGTCGTCAAAGTGGTTGCGCTGCCGGCAAATCGTGGCCCTGGCGGCGCCAGGAATGCCGGCCTCGACCTCGCCACAGGCCGCTGGGTCGCGGTGCTCGATTCCGACGATGCCGTCCTGCCCGGGCGGCTCGCCGCCATGATCGCGCGAGCCGAAAGTGCGGGCGCTGTAATCGCCGTCGACAACCTCCAGGTGGTGCGCGAGGACGGCATTGCCGAAGCGACGATGTTTCCCGCCAAATATCTGGAGGGCCTGCGTGAAATCACGCTCGCCGACTACATCGCTGGCAACATCGTTTTCGAATCCACGTTCAACCTTGGCTATCTCAAGCCGATCTTCCAGCGCCGTTTCCTGATCGAAAACGGGCTTCGCTATGATGAAAGTCTGAGCATAGGCGAGGATTACATCCTGCTCGCCAACGCGCTGGCCAAGAGCGGAAAATGCGTCGTCGAGCCGACGACCGGCTATATCTACCACATCCGCACGGGCTCGATCTCGCGCGTGCTCGAGCTTCACCATATCGAGGCGATGCGCAAGGCCGACGCGGTCTTCGCCGAGACCAATTCCATGGACGCTGCTGCTGCGGCCGCCTTCGCCAAACGCGCCCGCAGCCTGCGCAAGGCGGCATCGTTCCTGTCGCTGGTCCAGCACATCAAGGCGCGTTCGCCGTTGAAAGCGATACGCACCGCGCTAAGTGATCCGGCGGCTGTCAGGCACATGTCGATGCCGATCGCCGTCCGCCTCAAAAGGGTGGCGGCGCAGTTTGCTGTCGGCGCGGAGTAAGGAGGGCGAGTACATGAAGACGTTTGTTCGTGGCCTGCAACAGGCTGAAATCGATCTGCTCAGAAGGAATTTGCGATGAAGAAAATCAGGAAGGCAGTCATCCCTGTGGCGGGGCTTGGAACACGGTTCCTGCCGGCAACCAAGTCGATTCCGAAGGAGATGCTGCCCGTGGTCGACCGGCCGGTCGTCCAATATGCGGTGGACGAGGCCTTCGAAGCCGGCATCGAGCACATCGTGTTCGTCACCGGCCGCAACAAGGCTGTCATCGAGGACTACTTCGACCTGCACCCCGAACTGATTGGAACGCTCGAACAAACCGGCAAGAAGACCCAGCTGGAGGCGCTCGAAAGCATGCTGCCCGTGGCCGGCGCCACCAGCTTCATCCGCCAGCAGTCGCCACATGGTCTCGGCCATGCGGTGTGGTGCGCACGCGAAGTCATCGGCGACGAGCCCTTCGCCCTGCTGCTCCCCGATATGGTGTCGTTCGGTCGCCGAGGTTGCCTGGCTGAAACAGTCGATCTCTATCAGCAGACCGGCGGCAATGTGATCGCCGTCGAGCGCTGTGATCCCAGCGAGACCAGCAAATACGGCATCGTCGGGCGCGGCGCCGAGACAGGCAGCGGCTTCGAGGTGACGGCCATGGTCGAAAAGCCGGCGCCGGCCAATGCGCCGTCGAACTATTACATCAACGGCCGCTACATCCTGCAGCCCGAGATCTTCTCGCTGCTGGGCAACCAGCAGCGCGGCGCCGGCAACGAAATCCAGCTTACCGATGCCATGGTGCGGCTGGCGAAAAGCCAGTCTTTCTTTGCCCAGCCTTTCAATGGCCGCATGTTCGACTGCGGCTCCAAGGAAGGCTTCATAGAGGCGACCATCGCCTTCGCGCTGGCGCGCGACGACATGAAGGGACCTGTGCTGGAAATGCTGCAGGCGTTCGTGCGGTCGCATGAGCGTCAGGAAGTGGCCGCATAATGCCCATCTTTCGAGGGCATATGCGTTTGGACGATGGCGCGGCTCATGCCTGCACGCCTGGCCGCTCAGGCCCGGCGCCGGATGGCATGAAGCTTGCGTTGCATATCTTGCCCCCGATCTCCGCAGCTTCGGACGAGGTGGGACCTGACCCGTCTCGCTCCGGCGCCTGTAACCTAGAATTGGATCGAAGATGAATTATGCCAGCTTTCCTCTCGACAAGAGGATGCCATTGCCCAACCCCGATCAGGAAAAGGGTGAAGACTTCATCGACGTCGAGCGCCTGCTTGGCATGGCGGCGCGTCAGGTCAAGGTGGTGGCGGTCTGCGCCATCATCGGCCTGTTCCTGGGGTTGCTCTATCTGCAGACCACGCCCAAGCAATACATGTCGGTCGCCAGCGTGCTGATCGACGAAGGCCTGAACAAGGTCATCGACGACATCTCGGCTGCATCCGTCACCATGCAGACCGACGCCGCCCTGCTCAGCCAGATCGAAATCATCACCTCGGCGCGGCTGGCCTCGGTGGTGGTCGACAAGCTGAAACTCGACCAGAACGCAGAGTTCATGAACCCGCCGCAATCGGCGCTGGTCAAGGGCATCGGCTTCGTGCGCGGCGTGATCGGCTATTTCCGCTCAAGTTCCGCCGAGCAGATTCCCGGCATGGAAAACGTCGATGAGGCGACACGCCAGGCCATGATGCAGACGGCGCGCCACGACTATGCCGTGCTGAAGCTGCAGAGCGAGGTGCTGGCGCAGCGCAACGGCCGCTCCTATGTGCTCGCCATCGGTTACCAGTCGACCAATCCGGCGCTCGCCACCGCCATCACCAAGGCCTATGCCGACGCCTATCTCGCCGACCAGCTCAATGCCAGCTTCGACGCCACCGAGCGCGCTGCGGTCTGGCTGCAGGGCCGGCTGACCGAGCTTCGTCAGAACTCACAGGCGGCCGCTATGGCGGTCGAGAAATTCAGGGCCGAGCATGGTCTGGCCGCCAACAGCGACGGCCAGCTGATCAGCGACAAGCAGATTGCCGATCTCACCGCGCAACTGATCGTCGCGCAGGCCGATACGGCGCGCGCCAGCGCCCGCTATCAGCAATACAAGACCATCGTCGAAAGCGGCTCGGACAATGCCTTCAACGATTCCGCCATCTCAAGCGATCAGCCGGCAAGCTCCGTCATTGCAACGCTCAAGACCCGCTATCTCGCAGTGGCCAAGCGGCTGCAGGACGTGACGGCCAATTTCGGCGCCGACCATCCGCAGGCGGTGGCGCTGGCCAAGGAAAAGGCCGACCTGTCGACCCAGATTTTCGGCGAGTTGAAGCAACTGACCGAAAGCTATCGCAATGAATATGAAGTCGCGCTTTCACGCGAGACCTCACTGAGGCAGAAGATCGCCGACGCGGCCGGCAAGAGCTCCATCGACAACCAGAGCCAGGTCAAACTGCGCGAACTCGACCAGCAGGCGCAGGCGCTGACCACGCTCTACCAGACCTTCCTTAGCCGCTACGAGGAGGCCTCGCAGCAGCAATCCTTCCCGGTCGGCAAGGTCCGCATCATCTCGGATGCCTCAACGCCGCTTTCCGCCTCGAGCCCGCGCACCTCCAGGGTGCTGGCGCTGTCGCTGGTGCTTGGCGTGCTGCTTGGCGCCGGCTTTGGTGGCCTGAATGAGTTCAACGAGCGCTTCTTCAGGACCGGCGAGGACATTCGCGATCGCGTCGGCCTCAAATTCCTCGGCTATTTGCCGATGATCGGCGGCAGGCTCGGCAAGGACGCCGACGGCGGTGCGGCGGATGCCAAAGGCGCCAACACATTGTCGGCGGCCGAGAAACGGGCGCGCATGCGGGTCAGCGTCGATGCGCCGGCATCAATGTTCTCCGAAACGCTGCGCAACGCCAAGATCGCCTTCGACGTCGTCATGGAAGGGCAAGGCAGCCGGGTCATAGGCGTGGTCTCGGTCCTGCCCGGCGAGGGCAAGTCTACGGTCGCCGCCAATCTCGCCGGATTGCTGGCCGCCAACGGCTCGAAGACGCTTTTGATCGACGCCGATCTGCGCAATCCTGGCCTCAGCCGCAACCTCGGCATGGAAGCCGAGCAGGGGCTGATGGAGGCCGTGGTCAACGGCCAGACCTGGCAGTCGGTCGGCAAAGTCGACCGCCAGACCAAGCTGGCGATCATCCCGGCCGTGCTGCGTGGGCAATTCTCGCATACCAGCGAGCTGCTGTCGTCGGCCGGAATGCGGCGCTTCATCGACAACGCCAAGGAGACGTTCGAGTACATCATCGTCGACCTGCCGCCGCTCGGCCCCGTGGTCGACGCCAAGGCGTTTGCGCCGCTGGTCGACGGCTTCGTGCTGGTTGCCGAATGGGGCCGCACGCCGCGCGCCATGGTGCGCTCGCTGCTGGAGCAGGAACCCTACGTCGCAAGCAAGGTCGTCGGCGCCGTGCTCAACAAGGTCGATCTGAAGAAGCTGCCGAAATACGGCTCGCTCGGCGGCTCGGAAAAGTTCTTCGACCGCTATTCGACCTACTATCTGGAGAAATCGGACGTGCGAGCCAAGACCGCCGCCTGAACGGAGCGCGATCCTGAAAAGGAGCGTGATCCGGACAGCGGATCCGGTTTTCGGAAAAGATCACGCTCAAACGAAGAAGCACGGCAGGTCAGGAAAAGATCAGCTTGCCGAACTTACCCGCGATCCTGAGCGCTGTCAGCCGTCCGCTCTGAAAGGCGCCGGTGTCGATGCCGAGCCTTCGCCCGTCAAGCCTGGGGATATCGACCGGCGTGTGCCCATGCACCACAAGGCGGTCGAGCAGATGTGCGGCCTTGAAGAACTCGTCGCGGATGTTGAGCAGATCCTGCTCATCCTGTGCGACCAGGTCGATGCCCGGCCTGATGCCGGCATGGACGAAAACGAATTTATCCGAACAGAGCAGCACCGGCAGGCTGCGCAGGAAGTCGATATGGCTGGCCGGAATGACCTCCTTCACGCGCCGGTCGACCGCGTCGCTCGAGGCATAGAGGCTGGCAAGCCGCGCCGGATCGACCCCATAGGAAAACAGAGTCTCGCGGCCGCCGACCGCCAGCCAGCGGTCCCGCGACAGATAGCCGTCGAGATAGTTCAGCATGGCCACTTCGTGGTTTCCCGCCAGGCAGACGCGCAGGAACCCTGTTGGCGGCAGCGCCAAGAGGTGGTCGAGCACGCGCGCCGATTGCGGCCCGCGATCGATATAGTCGCCGAGCATGACGATAATCTTGCGGCCGCGAAATTGCAGCGCGTCGAGCTGGATCTTCTGCTCCAGCGACAGCAATTCCTTGTAGCAGCCATGCACGTCGCCGATCGCGTAGACGACGGTGTCGTCCATATCCATTTCCAGGCGCTCGCGCGGCGCCGGCCGGGGGGGCCTGGATCGCTGGAACAACGCCACTGGGGCCGTCAGACCCCGATGCCGCGGGCTTTGAGCGCCGCGGTGATCTCGTCAAGAATGGCGGGATCGTCGATAGTCGCCGGCATCGTCCATTCTTCCTTGTCGGCGATCTTCTGCATGGTGCCGCGCAGGATCTTGCCGGAGCGCGTCTTGGGCAGGCGCTTGATCGTCACCACGGTCTTGAAGGCCGCGACCGGGCCGATCCGTTCGCGCACCAGCCCCACCACTTCGCCTTCGATGGCAGCGGTATCGCGCGACACACCGGCATTGAGCACGACGAAGCCGAGCGGGACCTGGCCCTTCATAGCGTCAGCGACGCCGATGACGGCGCATTCGGCAACATCGGGATGCGCTGAAAGCACCTCCTCCATGGCTCCGGTCGACAGCCGGTGTCCGGCGACATTGATGATGTCGTCTGTGCGCGCCATGACATAGAGGTAGCCGTCGTCGTCGATCATGCCGGCATCGGCCGTCTTGTAGAAGCCGGGAAATTCCTCGAGATAGGCTTGCCGGAAACGCTCGTCGGCATTCCACAGCGTCGGCAGGCAGCCGGCCGGCAGCGGCAGTTTCACCGCCACATTGCCAAGTGTGCCGCGCGGCACTTCATGGCCGGCATCGTCGAGCACGCGAATGTCGTAGCCCGGCATCGGCACGCCGGGCGAGCCGTATTTCACCGGCAGCAGGCCGAGGCCCGCCGGGTTGATGGTCATCGGCGAGCCGGTCTCGGTCTGCCACCAATGATCGACCACCGGCACGTTGAGTTTCTGCTCCGCCCATTTGATGGTTTCCGGGTCTGCGCGTTCGCCGGCCAGGAACAGAGTGCGGAATTTCGACAGATCGTATTTCGGCACGAATTCGCCCTTGGGGTCCTGCCCCTTGATGGCGCGGAAGGCCGTCGGCGCGGTGAACAGCGCGACCACGCCGTGTTCTGCGATCACCCGCCAATAGGTGCCGGCGTCGGGTGTGCCGATCGGCTTGCCCTCGAACAGCACGCTTGTCGCACCATGCAGCAGCGGTCCGTAAACGATGTAGGAATGGCCGACCACCCAGCCGACATCGGAGGCCGCCCAGAATACTTCGCCCGGTCTGACGCCGAACTCGTTTTCCATCGTCCATTTGAGCGCGACCATGTGGCCGCCATTGTCGCGCACGATGCCCTTCGGCTGGCCGGTCGTGCCGGAGGTGTAGATGATGTAGAGCGGGTCGGTGGCGAGCACCGGAACGCAATCGACGTTGGCGCTCGCGGCGCGCTCGCGGGCAACGGCGTCGGCAAAATCGATATCGTAATGCTCCCTCAGATCGCAGCGCAGCTGGTCGCGCTGCAGGATCAGGCAGGCGTCCGGCTTGTGGCGGGACATTTCGATCGCCTTGTCGAGCAGCGGCTTGTAGGCCACGACACGTCCAGGCTCCAGGCCGCAGGACGCGGAGATGACCAGCTTCGGCTTGGCGTCGTCGATGCGGGTGGCGAGCTCGTGCGAGGCAAAGCCGCCGAACACCACCGAATGCACCGCGCCGATGCGGGCACAGGCAAGCATCGCGACCGCCGCTTCGGCCACCATCGGCATGTAGATGATGACGCGGTCGCCTTTGCGAATGCCGCGGTTCTTGAGCACCGAAGTCAGCGCTACCACTTCGCGCTTCAATTCGGCATAGGTGAATTTCTTGACCGTGCCGGTGATCGCGCTGTCGTAGATAAGTGCGATCTGGTCGGCACGGCCGCCTGCGACATGGCGATCGAGAGCGTTGAAGCAGGTGTTGCAGCTGGCGCCGTTGAACCAGCGCCCGTAAACGCCGGCCTTGGCATCGAAGACGCTGGTCCACGGCGAATACCAGTCGATCGCCTCGGCCGCATCGGCCCAGAATTGTTCTGGGTCGCGTTTCCAGCCGTCATAGACCTCGTGGTAGCGTGACGCCATTCATCCCTCCTCGGGAAAACTCTCTATCTTGCAATAGCCTATGCGGGTTTTCCCGGCCACGTCTTTCCCCAAATGCCATGTCTTTCCCGAAATTTGGCGCTTGGCCGATCTCGCCTTGGCCATAAATTGCAGGCACCATGGCCGGGTTTGAAATCGGGGCAGGGCGCGCAATGACGGTACGATACGGGGTTGGATCTGCCGTTGGAGCAGCGCTGCTGTTGACGATCGTTTCCGCCGCCCAGGCCGGCGATGCCGCCGCGCGGCGCATCATCGGCTTTTCCCCCGACGGCAAATATTTCGCCTTCGAGCAATATGGCGAGCTCGACGCTGCCGTTTCCGGCTGGTCGCAGATCGACATCATCGACACAAGCACAGACGAGTTCGTCGGCGGCAAGCCGATCCTTGTCCTCGACGAATCGGAAGAGGCGACCACGACGGTGGAGCAGGCACGGGCGCAGGCCGCAAAGCAGGCCGCGCCAATCCTGGCCAAATACGGCATCGCCGAGCGCGGCACGCGCACGGCCTCCGACAGGTTCACCTTCCCGGACGACACGGTCGAGTACAACGACATTTCCCGCCTCGAGCAGGCCGCGCAGAAATGGCTGTCGCCGTTCTATGGCGAAACACAGATTTCGACCATCCAGCTCGATGAGATTTTGGCCGACAGCAAGACGGACTGCTCGGCAAGCTTCGATGACGCCAAGCCAAGCGACCAGGCTCTTCCGAGCGACAAGACACTTCAGGGCGAAAAGAAACTTCAAGGCGCCAAGACGGGCAAGGCGCGCGGCTTCCGCCTGTCGCTGCAGGGGCAGGACGGCAAGCCGTTCAAGGTGCTGCACGAGGACAAGGCCGTGCCGGGCTCGCGCAACTGCCCGACTTCCTACAGCCTGTCGGAATCCTACGAATACACCCCGCCCGGCAGGCCGGCGGTAGTGGCGGTGCTGGTGCAGCGCTTCAGCCAGGGCTTCGAAGGACGCGACCGCCGCTTCATCGCCGTAACCGGCCATGCACGCTAAGCCGCGGCCCGTCTTGTGGCAGGCAGAAAAAGCTCATGCGCCCGGAGAAAGCAGGGCGTTCGTGTCGGATATCAGTCTTAAAGCGGCAAGGCCGCCAGCATCAGCCCGACGCCACCCGCAATCAATATGGCGGCTGCCAACGCTTTTCGATGACGTTCGAACGCGGTCGGCGCCCGCTCCCAGTTGTAACGCATACCCAATGCTCTCCCAAAACCCCGCGACTCCATAGCTTACTTTAGGTAAGAAAAGCAACACCTTGACCCTGCGAGATAGCTGGCTTGACCGTTTGCGGCGGTGATTCCCAGCCGCAATCACCGACTATTTCTGGGGTGCTTCCCCGTTCTCAGGCTCTGAATGATGTGGAAGTTACCACAATCTGAAATTGGATGTCTCCATTAGGCTTCGGTTGCCTGTGTCGTGAGGATGGTGGCGTTGCCGGATTGCCACAGAACGGTCAGGCCGGCTTGTTCTCCCTCTCGTCCGCGCAATGGACAGACCCGCATCGCCGCGCTATCTGCTCTCCAGGAAAATGGTGGAGGGGCTCCATGGCCCAAATCGGTTCTGAAATGGTTCTGCGGCTGGCGGACGACGCCTCGGTCCAGCATGTCGGCGATGGCGCCGTCGTGCTCTTGGCGCGCAGCGGCCAGCTTTACACCTGCAACGGCACCACCGAAGCCTTTCTCGACAAGGTGGACGGCGCCCGCAGCCTTGACCAGATCGTCGTCCTGTTGTCTGACGAGTTCGAGGTCGACAAGGGCACGCTCGACCAGGACATGGCGGCGCTGGCCGCCGAACTGGTGAGCGAAGGCATTCTCGCCGACCCGGCTCCCTGATGGTGGACGGCGTTCTCCTGCGCGCTTTGTTTCGTGTCCATTTATGGGCAAGCGCGCGGCTGATGCCGACCCTGATCGGCCGCCGCAGCTTCGAATCGGTGCTGAAATGGGCGCCGCTCAGCGCACCCACCCCTTATCGCGGCCTGTCGTCAGCCTACATCGTCGCTGCCGTCAACCGGACCGTCCGGCACCCCTGGCTGATGCGCGACCGCAGATGCCTGCGCGAGGGCCTGCTCGCCCACCGCTTCCTGCGCTTTGCCGGCTTCGATCCGGATCTGCGCTTCGGCGTCGATCCGAAGTCGATGCAGGCGCCGCGTATGTCTGCCCATTGCTGGGTCTGTCTCGATGGCCGCCCGGTGGTCTCGGACAGCCTCCCCGGCATGGTGCAGATCTATCGCCATCACGCCGATGCCGGAAAGGCGCACGCTGCTTGACCGGTCCGGCGACCACCTTCTGCTATGATCTCCAGGGCCAGGTCATCAGCATATCGGCCTCGCGGGCCGATCTCTGGCCGAGCTTCGACCTCTTGCTCGGCACGTTGCGCGTGAGCGGGCCGGTCGAGCCCGATTTCCGCGTCGACATCGTCGAGACGCGGGAGTTACCGGAATCGCCTGCCGGAAAACTCGCTTTCGACGGCGAGGTGCCGGAGGACGGCCATTGCCGGCTGATCGACGGTGGCGGCACCGTTCATCTGGTCTTTCCCGGCCTGCAGACCGTCTCGATCAATGCCGATGGAGGCTGGGCCGAGATACGAGTCCATCCCGATGCCAAGGTCAAATGGACGGTGCTGATGATGGTGCTGGATGCAGCACTTGATGCCGGCGACCAGCACATGCTGCACACCGCCGGCCTGACATTGCCCGGCCGCGAGGCGCTCGTGCTGATCCATGCGCCGAGCGGCACCGGCAAGTCAACGACGTCGCTGGCGCTGGCGTCGCAAGGTTTCGGCCTGTGCTCGGATGACGCCATGATCCTCAAGGTTTTGGCCGGTGGCGGCATCACGGCCTGGGGCTTGCCGCGCAAGGTGAAGGTCCACCGCCACACCGCGGCAATGCTGCCCTTCGTGGCGCCTTGCCTTGGCGACAAATGGGACGCCAATGGCGAGCAGGCCGTCTCGCTGGAACGTCTCGCCGAGATCATCCGCATCGAGGAAACTGTCGGCAGACCGGTTGCGGCACTGTTTCATCTCGCCCGCTCGGCGGACGCGCAAACCCGGCTCGTGCCCATGACCAGGACAGACGCCATGGTGGCGCTTGCCACCGACAATGTCAGGACCGGCATGACCGGCCTTTTGCCGGCGCAGAAGCGCCGCATGGCAACCATCGCAACGCTGGTCAAAGCCGTCCCGACATTTACCCTGGAAGTCGGCGCGAACCCGGCCGAGGCGGCCCCGCTGATCCGCTCGGCGCTGGCGGCGCGGGACTAAAGCACACTTCAGGCAGAATGCGGCTTTGGCCTGGCGAGGCGCTGGATCCAGCGGAAGGCGTCGCGGCGCAGGCGCGAATGCATCTTGTCCCTGGAATTGACGCCGAGCAGCGTATCGCCGGTGATCAGCCATTTGGCCAAAAATATCGAGAGGTCGGGCTTGATGCGGTCGGCCAGTTCGATCGCGCGCGGTGCATCAAACAGCCGCCCCGTCACATTGAGAACCGTCGCCAGTTCGAGCTCGATGCCGCTGATGCGCGCCGCCTCGAAAAGCCGGTCTTCATCCGCGGGCGACCGCAGCGCGCGCACGCCCTGCAGCACATCGACGCAAAGCTGCAGCCGGTGGAACTTGTGCCCGCCGGCGGCGTGGACAATGGCGATGGTCAGCAGCGCGGCCGGCGTGTCGGCCTCGCTGCCGTCGATGATCTGCAATTCGCGAAAGCCCAGCGACAGCCGCCGCCGCATGCCGGAATCATGCACCAGGTTGCCGTGCAGTTCGATCAGCAGGCTGGTATTCTCCTTCTCCAGCCACTTGAACTCCTGCAGATCCTGCGACTGCGCCTCGCCGCTCCAGAGCTCGAAGCCGCATCCGGCAATCACCGTGTTGGCTTCAATGATGCTGGCCGGCTCGACCAGAATGTCGATGTCGGTGAACGGCCGGTCAGCGGCGTGGCGGTAAAGTTTGCGTGCGAAGACCGGACCCTTGACGATGCGGGCCGGAACATTTTTCGCCGCCAATGCCTTCATGATGCGGTCGCCATGATATTGCAGCAGCATCGATTGGCCGGTCGCCAGCGTCGAGCGATCACGCAGTTCCGACAGCTTTTGCCGCAAGGCTGCGTCCGCAGGCAGTTGGGCGTCGCCGATCTCGCTGAGCTTGCGCAGCATGATCGGCAGCACGCCGTGGAACTCGGCATTGGCGAGCAGTGCCAGCAAGCTTTCGGCAGCAACGTCACGGCCAATGGCAACCGTCGCCTCCGGGTCGGCGAAGGTCAGCAGCAGTTTTTCATCGGCAGGCGCAAGAGATGGCAGCATCAAACCCGGATTGCGTTCGCCCACATCAGCAATTCCCGTCCGGAATTGCGTCAAACAACCAACTCAGAGGAGCGTATGTTGCAGAAAAGCATGCATGAAGCCAGCGTGTGGTGGCAGAACCAGCTCATGAATTGACTTTCCACGGTTTCGGTCCATTCTTTTGCACTTGACTGAAAAGGGTGTTTGGAATGGCCAAGAAAAAGTATGAAGCGCCCGTGCTGCGCAAGGCAGGAAAGTTGTCCAGCGTGGTGGCCGGGCCGTCGCTGCCGATACCGCGATAAGACTTCTACGGCTTCGGTTTGGATGAAGCCGGAGCGGTCGGCCGCAAGGCAAGCCGCGCTGCAGGCGGGCAATCTGTCGGCGTGACTGCGGGTAACGGTCCGTCCGGTCCCGCAGGCTAAGGCAAGTTCATAAGCCGCCTGTTCGGGATATGGGCAAGGCCCCTCCGTTACAGTCCCCAGCGCAGCGCGGCTGTGTGCACCGGCGCGTCCCACATTGACGTTACCTCGTCATCCAGCATGGTCAGCGTGATCGAGCAGCCGGCCATGTCGAGCGATGTCACGTAGGACCCGACCAGCGAGCGGGTCACCGTCACGCCCTGTTTTTC
This sequence comes from Mesorhizobium sp. M0478, assembly GCF_040321305.1. Lineage (NCBI taxonomy): Bacteria > Pseudomonadati > Pseudomonadota > Alphaproteobacteria > Hyphomicrobiales > Phyllobacteriaceae > Mesorhizobium > Mesorhizobium sp. M0478. The sequence continues at coordinate 55,711 of NZ_JAMYRH010000013.1, read as the reverse complement.
GAAGATGTTTCGGGCGCTGTTGTACATCAGATAGAGCTCCATCAGCGGCGTGCCGCCAAAGCCGTTGATGAACAACAGTGCCGGGCCTTTCGCCCTGTCGCCGAGATCGCCCAGGATCGCGGCGCAAATCTCTTCGGCGATCGCATCGGCGCTTTTCAACGTGTCGCGACGCCGGCCGGGCTCGCCATGAATGCCGACGCCGAATTCCATCTCGCCATCACCAATCTCGAAGGTCGGCCTGCCGGCCGCCGGCACCGTGCAACTGGTCAGCGCCACGCCCATCGAACGCGTCGCGCTGTTGATGCGACCGCCGAGCGCCTTGAGATCCGCCAGCGCCATGCCTTGCTCGGCGGCGGCGCCGACGATCTTCTCCACCACCAGCGTGCCGGCGACGCCGCGCCGGCCGGTCGTAAAGGACGAATTCTCGACGGCGACGTCATCATTGATCACCACCTGCAGGACGCCGTCGGCCATTTCGCCGGCCATGTCGAAATTCATCACGTCGCCTTCATAGTTCTTGACGATGAACAGGCAGCCGGCGCCGGTATCGACGGCGGCGGCCGCCGCCAGTATCTGGTCCGGCGTTGGCGAGGTGAAGACCTGGCCGGGGCAGGCGGCGTCCAGCATGCCGTGACCGACAAAGCCGGCATGCAACGGCTCGTGGCCGGAACCGCCGCCCGAGATCAGCGCCACCTTCCCCGGCTTCATCACCTTGCGGCGAATGAATTTGTGCTCCTCGCCCAGCACCAGGATGTCGGCATGAGCTGCAACGAAGCCGTTGAGGCTTTCGGTCAGCACCGTGTCGACGGAATTCATAAACTTCTTCATGTGTCCTCCCGACACAACACGATCAGCCACCACTCCTGCCGGTGATGCTGGTGATCTTCTGGATGAATTCGTTGATCGCCTTGTCGAGCGCTGCATTCTGCTTGTCGTCGCCGAAATCGGGCACGATCAGCGAGACATGCCGGGTCTTGCGCATGCCTGCCGCAACCGACATCTTGCCGGGATGCGCCAGATGATAGGCAGCCAGAAACTGATCGCGCTCGGCCGGACTGAAATGGCAGACCGAAAAAATAGCCGGCAGATGTTTTGACGGGATCGGGGTCGAATAGGCCGCGCTGGAAATCTGGGTGACGAAGCTGCGGTGCTTGCCAAGCGCGTCGGCAAGGCGTTGTCGCATACCCGACGGTCGCTGGTCGATGACCTGCGACAGGATCGTCTTGTAGGCGCGGATCGCCTCTTCGGAGCCGGCTTCTGGTGTCTTGTCGGCCATCTCAGTCATCCTAGACCGATGCATCCGAGATGGCCGCCTTGGCCATGGCGAGTTGGGCGGGAGCCACCGAGAGATCCCGCAGGCCGGCCTCGAGCAGTGCCGGGATCGATGCCGGATCGCCGCCGGCATCGCCGCACAGGCTGACTGGGATTTTCGCGCGCAGGCCAAAAGCGGCAACCGAGCCGATCAGCCGCAACACGGCGGGATGGCGGACAGAATTAAGATGCGCCACGGCTGCGTTATCGCGGGCAGCCGCCATTACATATTGGGTCAGATCGTTCGAACCGATCGAGAAGAAGGCGACATCGGCGAACGCCTCCGGCGCGATCGCCACCGAAGGCACCTCGACCATGATGCCGAGCGGCGGCATTTTTTGCGCGATGCCGCGCGCGGCAAGCCCGGCCTGCTCCTCCACGAACAGAGCGGCGGCGCGTTGGTATTCCTCCGCGACGGCGATCATCGGAAACATCACCTTCAGATTGCCGTGCACCGCCGCGCGCAGCAGCGCCCGGATCTGTACGCGAAACACCTCCGGCCTTGCCAGCGACAGCCTGATGCCACGCAGCCCGAGGAACGGGTTGCTCTCCTCGACGGTGAAGCCCGGCACCGGCTTGTCGCCGCCGGCGTCGACGGTACGGATGGTCACCGGCTTGTCGCCTGCCCATTCCAGCACCTTGCGATAGGCCTGGTATTGCGTCTCCTCGTCCGGCGGCGCCTTGCCGAACAGGAATTCGGTGCGCATCAGCCCGACCCCGTCGCAGGTCGAAATGTCGATGCCGTCGACCTCGGACGGATCGGCGATGTTGACCTGCACGCGCACTGTCGTCCCGGCCCGGGTTACCGCCGGTTTCGCGAGATAGACTCCGGCCTTGTCTCGATGTGCCACAAACGAGGACGAGGACCGGTGGAACGCTTCGATCTCGGTCGTGGTCGGCGAAAGCACGATACCGCCATGCTCCGCATCGAGCAGAGCCAGACCGACGGGATTAGCCGGCGAAGCGCCAAGCCCCACCACCATCGGCACGCCGCGCGAGCGCGCCAGCATGGCGACGTGGCTGGCGGCGCTGCCGGCCCTCAGCGCGATGCCGCCGCCGGTGCTCCAGTCGGTCTCGAGAAAGCGCGTCGGCGCGATGTCCTCGCCATAGAGAATGGCGCCGGCTGGTGGAGCGCTCTCCTGCTCCTCGGTAAGGGCGCGCAGCACGCGGTCGCGGATATCGCTGATATCGGCGGCGCGAGCCCGGAAATAGTCCTGGTCTGACGTTTCGTAGCCGGAGATCTCGGCGTCCAGCGCCTGTCGCCAGGCCATGTCAGCCGGCATGCCGGACGCGATCGCGGCAAAAGCCGGGCCGGTCAGGGCATCGTCCTCAAGCATGGCGAGCTGGAATTCGAGAATGCCGGCGGCCTCCTCATCGGCGGTTTCAATCAGGGTCGCGAGCCGGTCAGCCGAACTGGCGATAGCTGCTTCCAATGCAGCCTTTTCCTCGCCGGCTGTCGCCTTCCGTGTGTAGTGCGCGGTGCCGTTGTCGAGGTTGAACAACGGCCCCTCGGCATAGCCGGCCGAGGCCGAAATGCCTTGCAGCCTAAGCGGTTCGGGCATGGCCCGCATCCTCGTCGAAACCGCGTCGCACCAGCTCGGCCAGCGCTCTCACGGCATCATCGGCGCCGTCGCCTGTGGCCCGGATGTGCAGCATGGTGCCTTTCGGCGCCCTGGCCGCCATCACCTTGACGATGCTCTTGGCGTCGAACCATGGGCCGTTGGCGGCAAGCGCAATCTCCACCTCGGCGGCAAAGCTCTTGGCAAGCTTGGTGAACTTCACCGAAGGGCGCGCGTGCAGACCTACCTCGTGGGTGATCAGGACGGTGGCCTCGGCAAATGCGGACATCAGGTCAAAATTCCCGTTCGCTCACGACGGCGACAATTCATGCGCCGTCGCCACCACTTCCTTCAGCGAGGCCCCGCCGGACGCCTCCGTCGCAGCCATCACCGCGCCTTCGACGATCGGCGCGTTGCAGACGATAATCCTGAGCGCCCGCGGCTCGCCGATCATTTCCACCGCCATTTCCGAATTGGTCTCGGCGCCGCCGAGATCGACCAGTATGGCGACGCCCGCCTCCGACCACGCCTTGTCGATGGCGCCCATGATCGCTTCGACGCTGGTGCCGAGCCCGCCATGGCCGTTTCCGCCGCACCATGCAAGCGGCACTTCGTCGCCCACCATCTGCCGCACCATGTCGGCCGTGCCTTCGGCAACCAGCGGCGAATGCGAGACGATGACGATGCCGACATTGCTCATGCTTGGCCCTCGACGGTTTCGGCGACGGTCCGCACCAGCAGCGCCACAGAGCGTCCGCCGGCATCCATATGACCGATTGAGCGGTCGCCGAGGAATGAGGCGCGACCGCGTGTTGCCTTCATCGGCACGGTCGCCTCGGCAGCCACGTCGGCGATATCTGCAATTTCCATGGCCGTCTTTCCTTCGACCAACGCGTCCTGCACAGGTTGCAGCACATCGAGCATGGTCTTTTGACCAACCTGGGATTTGCCTCTGGCGGCCACAGCTTCGATTGCCTTGCCGAAAGCAGCCGTCAGCTTGGGGCGATCCGGCTCTCCTGAAATCTCCTTGCCCAGCGCCAGGAACAATGTGCCGAACAGCGGCCCGGACGCGCCGCCGACCGTCATCACCAGCTTGGTGCCGATCGCCTTCAGCGCCTCGGGCAGCGGCTTTGCAGCGAACGCCCCGGCATCGGCGCGCACAGCCTCGAAGCCGCGCTTCATGTTCAGTCCATGGTCACCGTCGCCGATCGCCTGGTCGAGCGCGGTCAACTCTTCCGAGTGAGCGGCGATCGTGTCCGCGGCGGCGGTGATCAGCCTGGCAAGGTCGAACGCTGCCATGTCCAGATTCCCGGTTTCGATCCTGCCGGCAGTATCGAAAGAATTCTCATTCGACAATCGAAGCATGCCGTCAGGCCGCTGCATGCAGCGCGGCGGCGGCCGCGAACACTTCGGCCACGGCATGGGCGCCAGGGTCGGCCACGCCTTGCAATTTGGTGCCGACATAGGCGGAGCGGCCGGCCTTCGCCTTCTCCATGGCCGCGGTCGCCTCGGCGCCGTGCCTCGCCGCGGTCGCCGCGGCATCCAGCCCCTTGGCGTCGAGCGCCTTCAGCGCCGGCTCAAGGGCATCGACCATGGTGCGGTCGCCGACCCTGGCGCCGCCGTAGAAGGTCATCCGGTCAAGCCCGGCCAGCAGCGCCCTGGACAGGGTCGCACCAGTATTCGAAGCCTGCGCCGCCGCGGTGAAGAAGATCGACAGCAGCACGCCTGAGGAGCCGCCCATGGCCACGCCCAGAGCATCGCCCACCGCCGCAAGCGTGGCGGCGGGATCGGCAAGCGGAAGCGTGTCGAGCTTCTCCAGCACGCTGCGCGCGCCGGTCGCCACCGTCGAACCGGTATCGCCGTCGCCCGCCTTGGCGTCGAGCCCGTTCAGTGTCTCTTCGAGCTCGATCAGCCGTTCGCAGACCGTGACGATCAAACGCCTGGTACCGGGACCCTGACTGGCCTTTTGGGCTGCGCTGTTTCCAGCCGCTTTCGCCATAGGCACGATAGCCGGCGCGACGACGGTTTTGGCCGGCATCCAGGCATGTGGGCCGACAGGCGCCAGCAAGGCTGCCTCGCGCGCCGCATCGAGCTTGATCAGCGACAGCGAAAAGCCGTTCATGTTGAGCGCCGTCATCAGCGGTCCGGGGCCGATCGCAAGTTTGACGGTCTTGGCCAGCGGCGAGGCCAGCACGGCATTGGCGACCAGCGACATCTCAAGCGGCGGCACCGAGCCGAGATTGTTGATGAGCAACGCGTGGCTGGCGTTCGGGTCGAGCCGCGCGGCCAGCCGCTCCGCCATGATCGCCACCAGCTTGTCGGCGCTTTGCACCGCGATGCGCTCGACGCCCGGCTCGCCATGGATGCCGAGGCCGAGTTCGCCGTCATTTTCGCCGAACCGCTCTTCATGTGGCTGGCCGGGGATCGAGCAGGACGACAGCGACATGCCGAGCGAGACGATGTCCTTCGCCGCCGCGCGAGCGGCTGTAGCAACGGCTGCCAAGTCCTGACCGGTCTCCGACAAATGGCCGGCGATCTTGTGCACGAACAAGGTGCCGGCGACGCCGCGCGGCTGGTTGATACCCGGCAGGGCGATGTCGTCGGCAACGATCGCCATCTCGACGCGAAACCCCTCGGCGCGCGCCTTCTCGGCCGCCAGGCCGAAATTGAGCCGGTCGCCGGTGTAGTTCTTGACGATCAGCAGGCAGCCGGCGGGGCCGGTCACCGCGCGGATCGCCGCCAGCACCGCCTCGACGCTGGGCGAGGCAAAGATCTCGCCCGAAACCGCCGCCGTCAGCATGCCCTTGCCCACAAAGCCGGCATGGGACGGTTCGTGTCCGGCGCCGCCACCGGAGACGACGGCAACTTTCGCCTTGTCCCAGTCGGCGCGCAGCACGACCTTGATCTCGGGGTAACCGTCGAGGCGCGCGAGATCGCCGGACCCGATGGTCCGCAACAGGCCATCCAGCGCCTCGGTGACGATCGTTTCCCTGCGGTTGAAAAAGTGCTTCATCGAGTTCGTCCCGTATTCGCAATCGTCAGTCAGAAGCCGGCGTCTAGACCGCCGAAACCGTCACATCAGTCGTTGTCCGTCGGCGCCGAAATACAGCGGCGAGCGGTAGCGGATCACCACTTTGTCGCCCTCGGCCAGATCCGTATCGGGGTCGGTGAGCGTCACCAGTTTCTTTGGGCCGACCGTAACATGCAGATGGTTCTGGTCCCCGAGATGTTCGACCCAGTCGACGACGCCTTCGGCATGGCCGTTTGCGGCCTTCTCGATCGACAGATGCTCGGTGCGCGCGCCGATGGTCTTGGTTCCGGTCGGCGCCCCACCATCAGGCAGCAGCCCGGCCGGCAGCAGGTTGATCGCCGGCTGGCCGAGGCGGGCCGCGACATGAAGGTTGGCCGGCTCCGAATAGATTGTGCGCGGCGTGCCGATCTGCACCAGCACGCCGTCATTGAGGATCCCGATGCGATCGGCCATGGTCATCGCCTCGATCTGGTCGTGCGTGACATAGAGCATGGTGGCGCCGAGTTCGGCCTGGATGCGCTTGAGTTCGAGCCTGAGATCGGCGCGCAATTTGGCATCCAGCGACGACAGCGGTTCGTCCATCAGATAGATCGACGGTTTGCGCACCAACGCTCGGCCGATGGCGACGCGCTGCATCTCGCCGCCCGACAGTTTGGTCGAGCGGTTGGCGAGCTTGTGGTGGATGCGCACCATCCTTGCGACCTCTTCGACGCGGCGGCGAATCTGGTCCTCCGGTACTTTCCGCGCCGGCGAGCGCAGCGGGAAGGCGAGGTTGTCGTAGACTGACAGATGCGGGTAGAGCGAATATTGCTGGAACACGAAGGCGGTGTCGCGCTCGGCCGGCGACAGCGTCGTCGCATCGTGGCCGCCAATATGGATCGTGCCGCCATCCGGCCGCTCCAGTCCGGCGATCAATCTCAGCGTCGTCGTCTTGCCGGCGCCTGTGGGACCGAGCAGCACGACGAATTCGCCATCGGCGATGTTAAGGTCGAGGCCATCGACGGCGACATGGTCGCCGAAGCTTTTGGTCACGCCCTTGATGTGCACGTCAGCCATGCTGCGCTCTCCCTTGAGAGGCGGTATCGTGAACAGCGGTGCGCACGGCGCGGCCCGATCCCTTGTCGAAGAGTGACAGCCGCGCGCTGTTCAACATCAGGCCGACATGATCGCCGGCAGCGAGCCGGATTTCGGCCGGCACCCGCGCCTTGATGATGCCGTCCGCCGTCTCCACCGCCACGATCTGCGTCGTGCCGAGATATTCGGTGCCGTAGATGGCGCCGCGCAGTTTCGACGCATCGTCGAAACGGATGTGCTCGGGACGGATGCCGAGCGCCATGTCGGCGGGCGCAATTTCCTCGCGCACTTCCGGCACCGCCACCTTGGCGCCCTGGACGACGATTTCCTTCGCCCCCTTCGCCAGCCCGCCACCGAAGCCCAGGAAATTCATCGGCGGCGAGCCGATGAAGTCGGCGACGAACATGGTTGCCGGGCGGTCGTAGATTTCGCGCGGGCTGCCGAACTGTTCGATGACGCCATGGTTCATGACGGCGATCTTGTCGGCCATCGACATCGCTTCCATCTGGTCGTGCGTGACATAGACGGTGGTGGCGTGGATGCGGTTGTGCAGCTCGCGCAACTCATGCACCATCAGATCGCGGAATTCGGTGTCGAGCGTGCCGAGCGGCTCGTCCATCAGAAAACACTTTGGCCGCCGCACGATGGCACGGCCGAGCGCGACCCGCTGGCGGTCGCCGCCGGCAAGCCCTGAGACCGATTTGTTGAGCAGGTGGTCGATGCGCAAAAGCTTGGCCGTCTCTTCGACCCGCTGGCGGATCTCGGCGGACGGCATGCCTTGCGCCAGCAGCGGGAAGCCGATGTTCTTGCGCACATTCATATGCGGATAGAGCGCGAACAGCTGGAACACGAAGGCAATGTCGCGCTCCCGCGCCCGGCGCATGGTGACATCCTCGCCGCCGAGCAGGATCTGGCCGCCGGTCGGCAGTTCGAGCCCGGCGATCATGCGCAGCGTCGTCGTCTTGCCGCAGCCTGACGGCCCAAGCATCACGAAGAACTCGCCATCCTCGACGACGAAGCTGGAATCCTGCACGGCGACGAAATCGCCGAAGGCCTTTCCCAAATGTTGGACGCGGATTTCGGCCATGATTATTCCGGGAATTTCGAGACGATGATGAACATCACCGTGCCGGCGAGCATGGTGATGAAGGAGTAGGTGTAGAGCGCCAGCGCGAAGGGCTGGAACAGCATCAGGAATCCAATGGCGATCAGCGTCGTGGCGATATTTTCCATGAGGCCGCGCCGGGCCCAGCGAGGCCAGGATGACTTTTTGGAGATGGCTGGGCGCGTCATGCGTAGCTCCCTTCCTTCTGCCCGGTAACGGGGCGAGACGGTTGCCAGGTGGTTCCCCCACTCCGTCGCTGCTTCGCAGCGCCACCTCTCCCCCCTCCGGAGGGAGAGGAAGGGAGCCTGGCTGAATGAAGTTCGCGTCCTTCCTCTACCCCGTCGATCGGGGGAGAGGTGTCGAGCGAAGCTCGAGGGAGTGGGGGTCGACCTGGCACACCAATCATTTGCGCACCGCCCCAAAAGTGATGCCGCGCAGCAATTGTTTGCGAAGCAGGACGGTGAAAACCAGGATCGGCACCAGGAAGATCGTCGTGCCGGCCGCCACCGCCGGCCAGTCCTGGCCGCCTTCGCCGATGATGGTCGGGATGAAGGGCGGCGCGGTCTGCGCGGTGCCGGACGTCAAGAGTGCAGCGAATGCATATTCGTTCCAGGCGAAGATCAGGCAGAAGATGGCGGTCGCGGCGATGCCGGTAGTCGCTTGCGGCAGCACGGTGCGCCAGAAGGCCTGCAGCCTGGTATAGCCGTCGATCATCGCCGCTTCCTCATACTCGCGCGGGATCTCGTCGATGAAGCCTTTCAGCAGCCACACCGCGAGTGACACGTTGACCGCGGTGTAGAGCAGGATCATGCCCAGCGCGGTGTCGGACAGGCCGAGCTCGCGGTACATCAGGTAGATGGGAATCGCGACCGCGATCGGCGGCATAAAGCGCGTCGACAGGATGAAGAACAGAAGGTCATCGGCCAGCGGCACCTTGAAGCGCGAGAAACCGTAGGCCGAAAGCGTGCCGAGGAATACGGCGCAGAAGGTGGAACCGAAGGCGATGATCAGTGAGTTGACGAAGCGCGGCAGGAAATTGGACGGGCCGGCAATCACCATGTTGCGCTTGCGCGAGGTCTCGTCGCAGAAACCGGTCGCGGGTCCGAGCGAGTTGATGTAGTCGGGCGTTTGCCTGGTGCGCGTCGTGAACAGGTTGCAATAGCCCTCGATGCTCGGCTGGAACAGAATCTTGGGCGGATAGGCGATCGAATCCGGCGGCGTCTTGAAGCTGGTGGCGAAGATCCACAGCAACGGCACGATCGAGATCAGCGCGTAGAGCACGATGATCGTGCCGGCGATCCGCTTCGAATTGGCCGAGGGGGCGACGACGGAGTGGGCGGTGGTCAGGCTCATCTCTGCTTCACCTTGTTCAGCGCCTTGACGTAGATGTTGGCCAGCCCAAACACCGCGACGAACAGGATGATGGCGAAGGCCGAGGAATATCCGGTGCGCCAGCTCTCGAAGGCCTGCCGCTTCAGCGTGATCGAGGCGACCTCGGTGGTCGAGCCCGGCCCGCCACCGGTCAGCAGGTTGACCATGTCGAACATCTTGAAGTTCTCGATGCCGCGAAACAGCACCGCCAGCATGATGAAGGGCAGCGCCATGGGCAGCGTGATCGACCAGAACTGCCGCCAGTTGGACGCGCGGTCGACCTCGGCGGCTTCATAGATGTATTCGGGGATGGAGCGCAGGCCGGCGAGACAGATCAGCATGACATAGGGCGTCCACATCCAGGTGTCGACGATGATGATCGACCACGGCGCCAGCGACACGTTGGACAGCATCTGGATGTCGGTCGGTGGTATCCGGGTGACGAACGAGATGGCGTAGGCGAACAGGCCGATCTGCGGCTCGTAGAGGAAACGCCAGAAATTGCCGACCACCGCCGGCGACAGCATCATCGGCACCAGGATGATGGTCGTCCAGAAGGCGTGGCCGCGAAACTTCCTGTCGATCAGCCATGCCAGCGTGAAACCGATCAGCGTCTGCAGCAGGATCGTCCAGAACACGAAATGCGCCGTCGTCTGCATGGCGATCCAGATGTCCTGGTCGCCGAGGATGCGCTGGTAGTTGGCGAAGCCGAGGTTTTTCACCACCTCGTTCGGGCGGTTCGCGCGGAAGTTGGTGAAGGACAGGTAGATCGCCCAGAACAGCGGGAAGATGTTGATGGCCAAGAGCAACAGGATCGTCGGCGAGATGAACAGCCAGGCGAGGCCCTTGTCGCTGATGCCCCGGACCTTGCGGGCCAACGGCTCCGGGGTCGCCCGGGCAACGTTCTCCGCAGTCCGATTGAGCATGGTGAGTCCTGCTTCGGTCACGTCAAGTCTCGACACTGGAATTTATCTGAACTGCGTCCCGTGCCAAGGGCGGCACGGGACGCGTCGGCGCGACTCGGGAGGAGCCGTTAAACCGTTGTCCGGTTACATCTTGCCGTCGTCCTGGAACACTTGCGTCCAGTCCTTGACCAGGCCGTCAAGCGCGTCCTTGGCCGAACCCTGGCCGGCAACGACATAGTCGTGGAAGCGCTTCTGCGACGCCTGCAGCAGCGGTGCGTAGCTCGGCTCGGCCCAGAAGTCCTTCACGATCGCCATCGAGTCGAGGAAGGTCTGTGCATAGGGCTGGCTGGACGGGAAGGCCGGGTCCTTGACCACCGCGTTCAGGCAGGAATAGCCGCCGAGCGACCACCATTTGGCCTGCACATCCTTGTTGGCGAACCACTTGATGTATTTCAGCGCCGATTCCTGCTTGTCTGAATAGGACACGACCGAAATGCCCTGGCCGCCAAGCTGCGCAAACTGGGCACCGCCGGGACCCTTCGGATTGACGAAGTAGCCGATCTTGTCACCGCCGACATTCTCGTCCTTCTGCAGGCCGGGCCAGGTGAAGGCGAAGTTCATGTGCATGGCCACCTGACCGGATTTGAAGGCGTCGACGCCTTCGCCCATATAGCTGTTCGAGGCACCCGGAGGCGTGCAGCAATCGTAGAGCGACTTGTAGAACTCCAGGCCTTTGACCGCGTCTGGCGAATTGACGAAGCCTTCCATCTCGTAGGGCTTCTTGGGGTTTTCATACTGGAAGCCGTAGCTGTAGAGCACGTCCATGGCGCCCATGGTGATGCCTTCCGAGCCACGCTCGGTGTAGATCGAAGCGCCATAGACGGTCTTGCCGTCGATCTCGCGCTTCTGGAAGAACTCGGCGACCTGCTTCAGCTGGTCGAAGGTGGTCGGTGGGCCGAGGTCCCAACCATACTTTTCCTTGAATTCCTTCTGCAGTTCCGGCTTGGAGAACCAGTCCTTGCGGTAGGTCCAGCCGACGACGTCGCCCATGGCCGGCAGCGCCCAGTAGTTCGGCGTGTTCTTCGGCCATTCGGAATAGCCGACGACGGTTGCCGGCACGAAGTCGTCCATGCTGATCTTCTCCTTGTCGAAGAAGTCGTTCAGCTTGACGTAGTGGCCGTTCTCGGCCGAGCCGCCGATCCACTGGCTGTCGCCGATGATCAGGTCGCAAAGTTTGCCGTGCGAGTTGAGCTCGTTGAGGAGGCGGTCGGCATAGTTGGTCCACGGCACGAATTCGAATTTCATGCCGATGCCGGTTTCCTTGGTAAAATCCTTGGACAGTTCGACCAGCGCGTTTGCCGGATCCCAGGCGGCCCAGCAAAGCGTCAGGTCTTCAGCGTGCGCCGCGTTCGAGACGGCTGTCGACGCGGTAATCGCCGAGGCCAGCCCCAACGCCTGTTTCAAGCTCGATTTCATGCCTTCCTCCCATTTGCGAAACGCGCCCGGATGGCCGTTTCAAGAACCCCTCAACCCTCGCTCCTCCGAGGGGCTAAACACGGCGCACTATGCGTCGCCAGGGCGGCGCGGTGCGCCGCAGATGTTTAGTAATTTGTTTAGTGATGCAATTTTTACTAAACAAGGCAAGCGAATTCGTCGCTGCGCCGCAACATGGCGAAACGGCGATTGAAATCGTTGGGAAATGATTGCCGGACGGCTCGCCCGGAAGTTGCTTAGCCGGGGTCGCCTATAATTTTCGTCTGCGGCGTCACCGGCCGAACAGGGGGCGCGGGCGGTAGCAGCGCGCGGATGTCGGCGAAGGGAAATGTCGGCTCGAATCGGAAGGCCTCGGCCAGGGAGCCGGGAACGCTGTTGCATTGCCCGGCGCGAAACTCATTCTGGACGCGCGCTCTGTCGACATATTGCTCCGGCCACTGCGACTGGTGCGCTCGGATCGCCTGCGTCTTGATATCGCCGTAGGCGGAAATGTCGACGTAATGCGTCGGCGCAAAGCCGGTGCCGCCCATCGTGTCGGCATGCAGCACGGGGACGCCGAACGAGGCCGCGATGCGCACGCCGTCCGACAAAGCACGATGGTCGGCGTGATAGTCGTTGGGGGCATGCGTGATCACCAGATCCGCCGCGGTCTCGCGTATCAGCGCTTTCAGCGAAGCGATCAGTGCCGCATCGGCCACCAGTTCGCCGTCGGGAAAGTCGAGAAAGCGAAGGGTTGCGCCGAGCAACGCCGCAGCGGCCGCCGCCTCGTCGCGGCGGACACGAGCCAAAACGCTCGGGTCGCCCATGCCGCCCCTGGCGCCATCCGTGGCCACGGCAAAAGTCAGTTCTGCGCCTTGCGTGGCATAGGCAGCCAGCGTACCGAACATGAATATCTCGATGTCGTCGGGATGCGCGCCGAGCGCCAATACCTTCACTGCACTCTCCCCGGAAATGGAAAAACGTGACGAACGGAATCCTGCTCGCCCTCATCGCCTATGCAAGCTATTCGTGCAGCGATGCCGTTATCAAGAGCCTTGGCGGACAGTTCACCGTCTTCGAGATCGGCTTCTTCATCACGCTGTTTGCCGGCTGCTTCCTGTTTTTCAGCCGCCCAGTCGATGAGCGCTGGCGCGACTTCTGGCGCACCGGGCGGCCATGGGCGGTGCAGGCCCGCGCCTGGGCCGGCATCGCCTCGGGCGTGCTCAGCGTCTACGCCTTCACCACCATTCCGCTGGCCGAGACCTATGCACTGATCTTCCTGGCGCCGCTTTGCCTTACCATTCTCTCGACCGTCATCCTGAAAGAAAAGGTCGGTCCATGGCGCTGGCTGGCGGTGGTTGCCGGCTTTGCAGGTGTCATGCTGGTGGTGCGGCCAGGTTTTCGCGAGTTGCATCTCGGACACCTTGCCGCCTTCACGGTGGCCTTCCTTGCCGCGGCCAGCGTCATCCTGATGCGGTCGCTCGCCCAGCAGGAAAAGCGCACCACCATGCTCGGCGTGCTCATCGGTTACGGGCTGCTGTTCAACGGGGCCGGCACCATCGCCACATCGTTCACCCTCCCCAACGCCATGCAGCTGCTGTGGCTGGTGCTGGGCGGCGCCTTTACCGCCGGCGGCCAATTGCTGCAGCTGCTGGCCGCCAAATACGCACCGGCCAACCGCATCGCGCCGACGCATTATTCGCAGATCGTCTGGGCGGTGATCCTCGGTGCGTTGTTCTTCCAGGAGTATCCGGACTGGATATCGCTGGTCGGCTTGGCCGTCGTTGGCGCGTCCGGCCTGCTCACCATGGTGCGCGAGGAGGTGCGGCTGGGCACGGTGCGCTGGAACCCGTTTGCGCGCACGAGGCTTTGATCCGGTTGCATGGCCATAGTGACCGCTGATATGCGGACGCAATGACGACGAGATCCTTGCCGGAGCTTCCGGTATCCGCCGTGCTGCCGGCCCTGAGCGAGGCGCTCGGCTCCGGCAACAGCGCCGTCCTGGTGGCGCCGCCTGGCGCCGGCAAGACGACGCTGGTGCCGCTGGCGCTGCTCGATGCGCCCTGGCTGGTCGCCGGCAAGATCGTCCTGCTCGAACCGCGCCGGCTCGCCGCCCGCGCCGCCGCCCGCCGCATGGCCGAATTGCTTGATGAAGAGCCCGGCGCCACTGTCGGCTATGCCATGCGCATGGAAAACCGCACATCGGCCCGGACAAAAATCCTGGTCGTCACCGAAGGCGTCCTGGCGCGCATGATCCTAGACGATCCGGAACTGCCCGGCGTCTCGGCGGTGATTTTCGACGAATTCCACGAGCGCTCGCTCGACGGCGATTTCGGCCTGGCGCTGGCGCTCGACGTGCAGGGCGCGCTGCGGCCGGATTTGCGGCTGCTGGTGATGTCGGCAACGCTCGATGGCGCGCGCGTCGCGAAACTCCTGTCCGGCGCCCCGGTGATCGAAAGCCAAGGCCGTGCGTTCCCCGTAGATGTCAGATACGACGAGCGGCCAGCCGGCGTTCCCATCGAAGACGCCATGGCCAAGGCGATCCGCTCCGCTCTTGCCGGCGAGAGCGGCAGCGTGCTCGCCTTCCTGCCGGGACAGCGCGAGATCGAGCGCACCGCCGAGCGGCTGCAGGGCCGGCTCGGCGCCGACACCGACATCGTGCCGCTCTACGGCCAGCTCGACAACAGGGCGCAGGATGCCGCCATCAAACCGGCGCCGCCCGGCCGCCGCAAGGTGGTGCTGGCGACGTCGATCGCCGAGACCTCGATCACCATCGACGGCGTGCGCGTCGTCATCGATTCCGGCCTGTCGCGGCTGCCGCGCTACGAACCGGCGAGCGGCCTGACCCGGCTGGAGACGGTGCGCGTTTCCAGGGCGTCCGCCGACCAGCGCGCCGGCCGCGCCGGGCGCACGCAGCCAGGCGTCACCATCCGCCTCTGGCGGGCCGAGCAGACGGCGGCCCTTCCCGCGTTCACCCCGCCCGAGATTCTGGAAGCCGACCTGTCCGGCCTGCTGCTCGATTGCGCCGCCTTCGGCGTCGCCGATCCCGCAAGTCTCTCCTTCCTCGATCCGCCGCCCATTCCCGCGCTCAACGAGGCGCGGGCGCTGCTCACGGCGCTGCACGCCATCGACGCGGCCGGACGGCTGACGGAGGCAGGCGGCGCGATGCGCAAGCTGGCGCTGCCCGTGCGGCTCGCACACATGGTCGCTGAAGCCGCTGGCGGCGGCCACGCGCTCGAAGCTGCGATGCTAGCCGTCCTGCTCACCGAGCGTGGCCTTGGCGGCGACGGCGCCGACCTCGAACGGCGCCTGATGCGCTTCCGCACGGAAAAGTCACCGCGCGCCGTTGCGGCAAGGCAGCTTGCCGGGCGATTGGCGAAGCAGGCGGGCGGCGCCAAGAGCAGCGAAACCGCTTCTGCCGGTCTTCTCCTCATCCACGCCTGGCCGGACCGTGTCGCCAGAGCGCGCGGCGAGCGCGGGCGTTTCGTGCTCGCCAACGGCTCCGGCGCCATGCTCGATGCCGCCGATCCGCTGGCCGGCGAGACCTGGCTGGTCATCGCCGATCTGCAAGGCAAGGCGCAAAACGCCCGTATAACCGCCGCGGCCGCGGTCCACGAGACCGACATCCGTGCCGCTCTCGCCGACAGGATCGAGACGCGCCGCGAGACAAGCTTCGACCGCGAGCGGCGCGCGGTGCGCGTGCGCGAGACCGCCAGGCTCGGCGCCATCACTTTGTCGGAGCGCATGCTGCCCGCACCAACTGGAACAGACGCCGACCGCGCCATCCTGGATGCCTTGCGCGAGCACGGCCTGTCGCTGCTGGAATGGAGCAAGGACGGCGAGACGCTGCGCCAACGGCTTGGCTGGCTGCATCGCGGCCTAGGCGCGCCTTGGCCCGATGTTTCGGAAGCCGCCCTGCTCGAACGCCTCGACGACTGGCTGCTGCCGTTCCTGTCGGGCAAGGCGTCCTTCGCCGCCATCGATCCCGGCACGCTGTCGTCGGGCCTGATGGCGCTGGTGCCGCATGATTTGCAGCGCAAGATCGGCACACTGGCGCCGACCCATTTCGACGCGCCGTCCGGCAGCGATGTGCCGATCCGCTATGACGGCGAATGGCCGGTGCTGGCGATCCGCGTGCAGGAGCTGTTCGGCCTTGACCGCCATCCAGCAATCGCCAACGGCACCGTGCCGCTGACGCTCGAGCTGTTGTCGCCGGCGCACCGGCCGATCCAGACGACGCGCGACCTGCCCGGCTTCTGGCGCGGCTCCTGGGCCGATGTGCGCACCGATATGCGCGGCCGCTATCCCCGCCATGTCTGGCCGGAAAATCCGCTGCTCGCTGCGGCGACGGCAAGAGCGAAGCCAAGAGGCACCTAACCTTGAACCAATGCCTGGCGAGCCGCTTGCTTCAACGGGCGGCACACATTGGCGATTAGCGTAAAACATTCATCGCGTCGTCATCCACGGGCGTAGCAAGGAGCGAAGCGACGCGGCGCAGACCATAGGATGACGAAAGCGCGAGTCTTAGCCCATCCCATCAACGGTCCGCATCTATGAAACCCCTGCTGCAGCGCTACTAGCGCTCATCCTTTCCCGGCTATAATCCTTGGCCATGATCAACATCCTGCACGCGCCAGACTTCCAGCAAAGCCAGCGGCTGCGCCTCAACACGCTGATCCGGCTGCGCTGGCTGGCCATCGTGGGCCAGAGCCTGGCGGTGCTGGTCGTCGCCTATGGGCTCAAATTCCCGCTGCCGGTCAGCCTCTGCTTCGCGCTGGTCGCCTGCTCGGCCTGGCTTAACCTGGTGCTGACCTTCCGCTATCCGGCAGCGCACCGGCTGACCCCGTTCTCAGCCTTTTTCATCCTGACCTTCGACAGCCTGCAGCTTGCCGGCCTGCTCTTTTTGACTGGCGGCCTCACCAACCCGTTCTCGGTGCTGATGACCGTGCCCGTCGTCATCTCGGCGGCGTCGCTGCCGCTGCGGTTAACTGCGGTGCTCGGCGCGCTGGTCATGGCGGCGGCCACGTTGCTGGTCTTCTTCCACCAGCCGCTGCCATGGTACGAGGGCGCGCCGCTGCCCATGCCATTCATCTATGTCGCCGGCATATGGATGGCGGTGTTTTCCTCGATCGCCTTCACTGCCATCTATGCCTTCCGCGTTGCCGAGGAAGCCCGCCTGCTCGCCAATGCGCTTGCCGCCACCGAACTGGTGTTGCAGCGCGAGCAGCATCTGTCGGCGCTCGATGGCCTCGCCGCCGCCGCCGCGCACGAACTCGGCACGCCGCTCGCCACCATCGCGCTTGTCTCCAAGGAAATGGAGAAGGCGCTGGGTAACGATCCGAAATATGGTGAGGATGTGAAGCTGTTGCGGTCGCAGAGCGAGCGCTGCCGCGAGATCCTGAAGCGGCTGACCAGCCTGTCCTCCGAGGGCGAGGCGCATCTGTCGCGTCTGCCGCTGACCTCGCTGGTCGAGGAGGTGACGGCGCCGCACCGCGATTTCGGCATCTCGATCAAGCTTCGGCCGGGCGAGCGCGTCGGCCCCGAACCGGTGGGACGGCGCAACCCCGGCGTCATCTACGGCCTCGGCAATCTGGTCGAGAACGCCGTCGACTTCGCCCGCAAGACCGTCACCGTGCGCTGGAGCTGGGACGAGCTCGACGTCACCTTCTCGATCATCGACGACGGGCCGGGCTTTCCGCCCGAAATCATCGATCGCATCGGCGAGCCCTATATGTCGACACGCCAGGGCAACGAGGCCGGCGGTGGCCTGGGTCTCGGGCTGTTCATCGCCAAGACCTTGCTCGAACGCTCCGGCGCCACGCTCGATTTCCGCAATTCGAGCGGACTGGGCGAAGGCGCGATCGTGCAGATATCGTGGCCGCGCACGGTCTTCCTCAACCCGGAATCGGTGGGGATCTCGATGTTCGACACCGCGTAAAAGCCTTGGCGGAGGCGGCAAAATTGGACAATGGCGTTCAGGAACTATATCTGCGTAAAATTAAGGCAGCAGGATTTTTTGAGATAATGACTGGCGAAGAAGCAATTGGCGCAATGGTCGAAGGCGAGGACACCTCGCTGCTCATCGTCGACGACGACAAGCCGTTCCTGACGCGGCTGGCCCGCGCCATGGAAACCAGGGGTTTCGTGGTCGAGACGGCCGAGAGCGTCGAGGAGGCAGTGGCCAAGGCGCGCGCCCACCCGCCGGCCTATGCGGTGGTCGACATGCGGCTTGGCGACGGCAACGGCCTCGACGTCGTCGCCGCCATCCGCGAGAAGCGCGACGATGCCCGCACCGTCATCCTCACCGGCTACGGCAACATTGCCACCGCGGTGACCGCGGTGAAGCTCGGCGCCATCGACTATCTGTCGAAGCCGGCTGACGCCGACGACGTGTTTGCAGCGCTCACCCGCACCGCCGGCGAGCGCGCCGCCCCCCCGGAAAATCCGATGTCGGCCGACCGCGTGCGCTGGGAACACATCCAGCGCGTCTACGAAATGTGCGACCGCAACGTGTCGGAAACCGCGCGCCGGCTCAACATGCATCGCCGCACGCTGCAGCGCATACTCGCCAAGCGCGCACCACGCTGAGGTTCACGCGCCGGTGGCGCCGGCGGCCAATTGCCGAACCTCAGCGCTGCCCCTCACCTGCCTGCCGGCATCCTCTCCCCGTATAGAGACGGGGGAGAGGGGCGCTCTCATCGCCGGTTTCGCCAATCGCCGGCGTTGCAGGAGACGACGGCGAGGCTGAAGCTGCCTCTTTCTCCCCGTCGCTATGTGGGGAGTTGAGGAATGGTCCGCGAAGCGGACGAAAAGCCAACTGCTTGGCTTTTCGAATGACGAACGTCCGGCAGGACAATGAGGGGCGGCGCCAACGCTGGAAACAGTTGCGCTTGCCTTGCCATCGACCTTTGCCCATCATCGGCAATAACGCCGCCGGAAAACCCGGCAACGGAGCACAGATGCGCGACAAGCAGCCGAAATCCATCCTTCGCGAATTCCTCGACGGCGAGGCGGCGGGCGGCATCATCCTGATGGTTGCGGCAGCCCTTGCGCTGATCGTCGCCAATTCACCATTGGCCGAAACCTATTTCGCCGCTCTCCACGCCTATCTCGGCCCGCTCAGCGTGTCGCACTGGATCAATGATGGGCTGATGGCGGTGTTCTTCCTGCTGGTCGGCCTCGAGATCAAGCGCGAGATGCTCGACGGTCAGCTCTCGACCTGGCCGCGCCGCGTGCTGCCGGGCGTCGCCGCCGCCGGCGGCATGCTGGTTCCCGCACTCGTCTATGTCGCCATCAACCGCAACAACGCCGCCGCGCTCTCCGGCTGGGCGATCCCGACCGCCACCGACATCGCCTTTGCGCTCGGCGTGCTGTCGCTGCTCGGCAACCGCGTGCCGGCGTCGCTCAAGATCTTTCTCACCGCGCTCGCCATCATCGACGATCTCGGCGCCGTCATCATCATCGCCATCTTCTACACAAGCGGCCTGTCGCTGGCCTATCTCGGTGCGGCCTTCGCCGTCATCGCGGTGCTCATCGTGCTCAACCGCATGCGGGTGACGAGGCTGACGCCTTACCTCGTGCTCGGCGCCGTGCTGTGGGTGCTCGTGCTGAAATCGGGTGTGCATGCGACGCTGGCCGGCGTGGCGCTGGCGCTCACCATTCCGCTGAAAACTTCTCCCGGCAGCGGGCACGATCTCGACCATTCGCCGCTGCACCGGTTGGAGCACGGCCTGCACAAGATCGTGCCGTTCTTCGTCATCCCGATTTTCGGCTTTGCCAATGCCGGCGTGTCGCTGGCCGGCCTCAGCGCCTCTGCCCTGGTCGAGCCGCTGACGCTCGGCGTTGCCGCCGGCCTGGTGCTGGGCAAGCTGGCCGGCGTCTTCGGCTCCTCGGCGCTGGCGATCCGGCTCGGCTTCGCCGACCTGCCGGTCAATGCCGGCTGGCTGCACATGATCGGCATTTCGCTGCTCTGCGGCATCGGCTTCACCATGAGCCTGTTCATCGGCCTGCTCGCCTTCGCCAACGACGTGGCGCTGCAGGACGCCGTCAAGGTCGGCATCCTGGCGGGGTCCTTCGTTGCAGCGCTGCTGGGTGCCGCCGTGCTCCTGATGGCGCCGGCGGCAGGGGTGGAGGAGGTGGTGGAGTAGGTGTTCTTGGGTTCCTCGCCCCCGCAAAGCGGGGCGAGGAACTTGAGCTTCGTCTACTCGCTCTCTCCCGCCAGCGCCGGCACCGCCACACCCGCCAGTTCCGCCGCCAGCAGCCGCGCCGCACCCGCCCGTGCAATGCGCAGCATCAGCGCCTTGCGCGTTGCTGCGGCCATGCGGTGCTCGGGCGCCTCGCGCAAAATCTCGGCGCCGTAGCCGTCGGACAGGATGAAGCCGCATTCCTCCGGAAAAATATCCGAGGGCACGCCCGGATGCGTGGCGAAGAAGAAGCGGTCGGAGTGCAGCCGGTAATCAGGCCATTTGCGGTCGACGCGAAAATCCTCGATCGAGGATTTGATCTCGATGATCCAGATGTCGCCCTGCCTGGTCAGCGCCACAAGGTCGGCGCGCCGCCCGGTGGCCAGCGACAGTTCGGGCAGCACATGCATGCCCATTTGCATAAGCAGCCGCTGCACGCCACGCCGCACCAGCATGGCGCGTTCCGACTGGCGGCCATCGATCAGGGGATTGAGGAGAATCGGGGAGATGATCGGCATGGCAGCCACCATGCCAGATTTTGTTCACGGTTTGAACCTGTTTTTGGAAATGGATTGTAAACGTATGCCGTTCTGGCGGAAAAGCTGAAGGATCGCGGCGCGCATGACAGCGACCGCAACTTGGCAAACAAGATAAACCGTGGCAGCTTCACCGCCGCGTTCTTTATGATGTGCATGGATGTGATCGGCGTCCGGCAAGTCAGTCTGGAGGCGTAGCTCGACTATTCTGACGGAGGCTCGCATAATACACGAGTCGTTGCGCCGGGGGCAGGCGCAGTCTCGTCATCAGAGATATGATATTCCTCGGCGCGCGAAAGTGATCTTTCGTTGCGCCATCCATCAAGATGAGCCTGATGGCGAATCAAAAGCGCCTGGCTAGAGATTGCGAGATCGTGCCGTGAATGTCGCGTCGGTCGCTTCATAACGAATCACCATCAATCTAGCGTTGATCTATATCATACCATAAAAAAGCGTGGGAGGGGAGAACAAAATGAGTACATCCGCTGCTATTTCACGAATCGAATTCCCGGAAATGTTCTTCGGATTTGTCGCGCCAATTGGCGCTGACCATATACCCGCTGTAAAGGAGTTTAGGACCTATTTCGAGCAGCGAAACTATCGTGTTGTTGAAATCAAAGTCACCGATATATTTGATATAATGCAGAATTACATAACTCCTGGCATCGAACTAGAACGAAGAGATAGGTTCAAACGCTTCCGCTCATAGATTGCGTACGGAAATCAACTTAGGGCAGAATTTACCGATGACGTTCTGGCGGTTTCAGCAATAGCTAGGATAGTTCGCCAGCGCATTCGCATTCAAAAAGACGATAAGTTCTCTCGAACTGTATACCTTCTGCATCAATTTAAACGAAAAGAGGAAATTGACCTCCTCCGATCTGCATATGGACGATTATTCTTTCAAGTGTCTATATATTCTCGCAGGGGATCACGGGTAGATTTTCTTTCAAGGGATTTTGCTCACAGTAAGAACGAATCTGGACCTTATCGCTACCGTGACCTCGCCGAAAAAATAATACAAGATGATGAAAACGAGGTCGGGCAAGCGCATGGACAGAGGGTAGCCAAGATATTTCATGACGCCGACCTGATTATCAATTTGGATTCGCCGCAGACGGTCAAGGACCAGGTGGAGAGAATGTGTGAGCTTATCTTTGGCTCAAACATTATCTCACCGACACATATGGAATACGGCATGTTTTTAGCCAAGGCGGCTGCACTTCGAACTTTGGACCTCTCCAGGCAAGTTGGAGCCGCAATATTTTCCAAAACAGGTGAGGTCGTGTCGCTCGGGTCCAACGAAGTTCCCAAGGCCACAGGGGGAACATATTGGTGCGACGAGGCATTCGATGACCGTGAGTACGTGCGTGGAGTGGACTCAAATGACCAAAGGAAACGTGAAATTCTGAGTGAGATAATCCGCGTAATCCAGCCCGACGCAGACATCGATGCTCTGCTTTCTGATCCCAAAATTGAAGACAGTCAGTTCATGGATGCACTCGAATACGGTCGTATCGTCCACGCTGAAATGTCTGCAATTTCTGTCGCTGCTCGGCTTGGTGTTGCCGTTAAAGGCGGCACACTCCATTGCACTACTTTCCCATGCCATATGTGCGCAAAGCACATCATAGCAAGCGGGATAGAGCGGGTTGTGTTTTTGGAGCCGTACCCAAAGAGCCTAGCTTTTGATCTACATGCTGATGCGCTTCTGGTGGAGGGCGGCGATCGTGGCAAATATCGAGACTACCCCTCTGTCATATTTGAACATTTCTTCGGAGTGACGCCGCGCCGATATAGTGACCTTTTCGGGCGTTCAGCGCGGAAGAGCCGTGGCACGGGAAGACTGGTCCAATATGCGGGCAAGAATGGAGTTCCGACGCCATACATTGATATCAAATTCCCGTTTTATCAGGCGCTTGAAGGCGAGATAATCAGCAGAGCGCCTTCAACGTTAATCAGTGACGGCGCGGATCCAGCACAATGAATCCGCCGCCAACGGTGGCAAACATCATCATATTTGGTGAGTTATGCTCCATAATGCCTTAACTTTCGGCCAGCTCCTTCCGAACTCGTTGCCATTCTTCCCAGCAATTTTCTGGATCAATATCGAGATAGCCTCGTGACTCATCCACCTGTCGAGCAACGTCGGGAGGCATCGCGATCGCCGGGCAGGTGTCGCGGATTTGGATCACTTCTTCCTCTGTCAAAGGACTGCCCTTTGTTCGCTCCCGGTTAAGCAGGGTCGCGACTAGGCTGGGTACCGGATAAATAATGAGGCCGACATTCTCGCTCATTGGATGCCCTTAGCGGTCTCTCGGGTTTGAAGTTCGCCAACCAGACAATCTCATCTTGGAAGGCGATTCTATCGTTGACAACCCAAGAGCGGCGGCAGATCCGAGCGTCTTCCGCGATCGCACCATATTCGTCTGGGTGCAGTCTGGTATTGATCCGCAGCGGCCCTATGTCGTGCCGATCGACTTCCGTTCTTAGCTATAAATCGGCCGGACTAAAGTCTTACGTCGTGAGCGCAAAGGTCTGATGTAACCGCTTTGGTTCCGTTCTTGTCCATTGGACGTTCCGTAATTTTAGCCAAATGAGATATAGACCTTTGGAGGTTTTTCTTGCGCGTCCGGCGCCCAGTCTATCCCGGCGCCCGTGCTTCAAACCGTGGCCCGCCTGTCTGCGGCTGCGCAGCCCCCGCAATGTCATCCAAAATCGGGCAATCCGGCCGGTCGTCACCATGGCAGGCCTGGATCAGCGTCTGCAAGGTCGTGCGCATCGACTGCAGCTCGCGCACCTTTTCCTCGATGGCGCTCACATGGGCGGCGGCAATCTCGCGCACATCGTGGCTGGCGCGGCTGCGATCGCGGTAGAGCGCCATCAGCTGGCGGCAATCGTCGATTGAAAAGCCGAGGTTGCGGGCACGGCGCAGGAAGGCCAGCCGATGGATGTCGTCGCTGGAATAATCGCGATAGCCATTGCCGGCGCGCGCCGGCGCGATCAGGCCGATCTCTTCATAGTAGCGGATGGTCTTGGCCGGCAGGCCGGACCGCGCCGCGGCATCGCCTACATTCATTGTGATTCCTCGATGTGGTTCCCTGATTCTAGGCTATCCGACAGGGCCGCCCATTGTTTTTCCTTCACAATCCCGTGAGTCCTGTTGCCGAAATGCCATAGTTGACGGCTTACCGGCACGTAAGCTCCTGCATATAGGCATCGCGCGCTTGGCAAGCAAAGCAAATGCCAGCATGAATGATTTCAGGAAAAGCGGCCGTAACGTGTCGCGACATCTTGGCGGGGCATCGGGCCATTTCATGCGCATGAAGTCATTTGCAATCGTCGCCGCACTTGCGTTGTCGGCCGCGATCTCGGGTTGCAGCACGATCGGCTCGCAACTGTTCACCAACAACTACGGTTCGGTGAACGATGCAGGCTACCAACTGCCGCGCATCCCGATCGAGAGGGTGCCGCTGAAGTACCACCGGCAAGAGGTGAACTACGACACCTCGGAAAAGCCGGGCACCATCGTCGTCGATACCCAGAACAAGTTTCTCTACTTCGTCGAAGGCGACGGCCGGGCGATCCGCTACGGCATCGGCGTCGGCCGCGAAGGCTTTGAATGGCACGGCACCGCCCATATCGCGCTGAAGCGCGAATGGCCGACCTGGACGCCGCCGCGGCAGATGATCCAGCGCCAGCCGGAGCTAGCGAAGTTCGCGAGCGGCATGGAGCCGGGCTTGAAGAACCCGCTCGGCGCGCGCGCCATGTATCTGTTCAACAAGGGCGGCGACATGGGCTACCGCCTGCACGGCAGTCCGGAATGGAATTCGATCGGCAAGGCGATGTCGTCAGGCTGCATCCGGCTGATGAACCAGGACATCATCGACCTCTACGACCGCACGTCGGTCGGTGCCAAGGTCATCGTGATGTAGGGACCATGATCCGGAACCGAGGTCCACGAAAGCGAAAAGTGGAACCGGTTTTCGGGAAGATCATGGTCAAAATAGGCGTTACCCTTCGTACGCGGACCGTCTAGGCAACAACGGACGTCCAAAACAGAAAACCGGGCAATCTGGCCCGGTTTTTTGTTGCTCGCTCGAATGCGTGAAGGGGTCTTAGGAGACCTGCTCGACCTGCTGTACTTCCGGCACGAAGTGGCGGAGCAGGTTCTGGATGCCGTGCTTCAGCGTCGCCGTCGAGGACGGGCAGCCGGCGCAGGCGCCCTTCATGTGCAGGAACACGGTGCCGTTCTCGAAGCCGCGGAAGGTGATGTCGCCGCCATCCTGGGCAACCGCCGGGCGCACCCTGGTGTCGAGCAGTTCCTTGATGGTGATGACCAGTTGCTCATCGGCCTTGTCGTAGAATTCGCCGGTCTGGCTGGTCTCGGCGGCGGGGCCGGCGTTGATCATCACGGGCGCGCCCGACATGAAATGCTCCATGATGGCGCCCAGGATCGCCGGCTTCAGGTGCTGCCAGTCCGGGCCGTCCTTGGTCACGGTGATGAAGTCATAGCCGAAGAAGACGCCGGTCACGCCGGGGATCTCGAACAGCCGGCCGGCCAGCGGCGATGCGCTGGCTGCACTGTCGGCGTCGCGGAAATCGGCGGTGCCTTCAACAAGGACTTCCTTGCCGGGCAGGAACTTCAGCGTTGCCGGGTTCGGCGTCGATTCGGTCTGGATGAACATGGCCGTCTCCGTGCCCCAGTCGGGCAGCTAGTTTGGAATAGTTCTAAATAGGCTCAATCGGCTGGACATTCAAGCGAAACGCGTCGCTCAAAACGGCTGGCTGGCGGAATGTTTTTGCTGGCTGGGAATGAATCCCGCGCGGGCTATAAATCCAGGATCGTGATGTTATCCGAAACCGCTTCACACTTCCGGCATCACTCTCTATGCGAGGCTGTCGATCTCCTCGTCAGACAGGTTCTGCGGCACCACTGTGACCGGAATAGGGAAGGCGGCGCCCTTGCCGGCAACAGCCCCGACCAGCGGCCCGGGTCCTTCCTTGCCGGCACCTGCCGCCAGCACCAGGATGGCGATGTCCTGGTCTTCCTCGATCAGCTTGTGGATCTCTTCGGTCGGCTTGCCTTCGCGCACCACCATCTCGGGCTCGATGCCAAGCTTCTGGCGCACCTTGTTGGCGTAGCCGTCGAGTGCCGCGCGTGCCGTGGCATTGGCTTCCTCGCGCATGATCTTCTCGACGCCCAGCCAGTGCTGAAAGTCGTCCGGTGTGATGATGTAGAGCAGCACCAGCGTGCCGCTGGTGCTCTGCGCCCGCTTGGAGGCGTAGGCGACGGCGCGCTCGCACTCCGGCGTGTCGTCGATGATCGTCAGGAATTTCCTGCGATGGCCGGCTTCGCGACTGAGGCGTTTGGAGACCATGTCTATCTACTCGATGTTTTCGGCCGCAATCTGCCACCGCGGCAGACCGGCGGCAAGCCGCCGGCCTTGGGCCAGAATGGTGCGGTGCACTGACGGTAGGATCAGCCCTGCAACAGGCCTATAATGTCGCGTACCGTCTTCATGGTGGTCTCAGCCAGCGCGCCGGCGCGTTCGCCGCCGTCTCTCAGCACCGCGTCGACATAGGCGCGGTCGCCCTCGATACGGCGCATCTCGCCGGCGATCGGCGCCAGTTTTTCCACGGCAAGGTCGGCGAGCGCCGGCTTGAACACGGAAAACTGCTGGCCGCCGAATTCCTTCAGCACGTCCGCCTTCGACATCTCGGCCAGCCCTGCATAGATGCCGACCAGGTTTTCCGCTTCCGGGCGGCTTTCCAGGCCGTCGACTTCGCTTGGCAACGCTTCCGGGTCGGTCTTGGCCTTGCGGATCTTCTTCGAGATGGTGTCGGCATCGTCGGTCAAATTGATGCGCGACAGGTCGGACGGGTCCGACTTCGACATTTTCTTCGAACCGTCGCGCAGGCTCATGATGCGCGCCGCCGGCCCGCCGATCACCGGTTCGGTTATCGGGAAGAACCCGTTTACCGTCTCTTCGCCAACCTGCATCTCGACGCCGACGCCAAGACTGGCGATGCGGCTCGAAAAATCATTATTGAACTTTTGCGCGATGTCGCGGGTCAGCTCCAGATGCTGCTTTTGGTCCTCGCCCACCGGCACATGGGTCGCGCGGTAGAGCAGGATGTCGGCCGCCATCAGCGAGGGATACGCAAGCAGGCCCAGCGAGGCGTTCTCGCGGTCCTTGCCGGCCTTGTCCTTGAACTGCGTCATCTTGTTCATCCAGCCGATGCGCGCCACGCAATTGAAGATCCAGGCAAGCTCGGCATGCTGCATCACCCGCGACTGGTTGAAGACGATGTGCTTCTTCGGGTCGATGCCGGAGGCGAGGAAGGCAGCGGTGATCGAGCGGGTTTGGTCGGCAAGGTCGTCATGGACGAGCTGCGCGGTCAGCGAATGCAGGTCGACGACGCAATAGATGCAGTCTGACGTGTCCTGAAGCGCAACGAATTTCTTGATGGCGCCGAGATAGTTGCCGAGATGCAGATTGCCGGTCGGCTGTACCCCGGAAAAGACGAGCTGTTTGAAGGCGGTCATGGGTTCCTCATGGGCTTGTGGAGGGCCGATTAAGCGTGTTTCCGAAAAGTTGCAGACCTTTCGGAGCCAATCACGCGGCTGGAAACCACGCGCGGCGAAAGTCTTGCGACGGCGCGCTTATGGACGAAGGGGCGGAGAGGATCAAGACCGGTGTTGCTGTTAGCTCGCCCGGACTATTCGTCCAGATCGGCCTTTGGCGCTGGCGCCGCTGCCTTGCCCGAGCCGCGTTTCACATTGCGCCGGATCATTCCGAAATCGGCGCCGCCGGTGGCGAAAGCCGTGACGAAGTAGAGCAGCGCCCCACCGGCTACCAATGAGAGAAGCGTCACGGCCTTGATCACCAGTGGCGAGCCGGGGCCGAGCCTGACGGCCAGCCAGTGCTCGGCGAAATAGAGCGCCACCGCCATCACCGCAGCCGACAGCACCAGGCGCGGAATGCGCTTCAACAGCGGCACGTCGCGGCCCCAATGGCCACGTCGGATCAGCACCGCAAGCAGCATCACCGCGTTGACCCAGCCGGCGACGGCCGAGGCCACCGCAATGCCGGGCGCGCCCATTTTGGGGAACAGCGTCAGCGCGGTGATCACGTTCACGCCGACCGAGATGGCGGCGAACATCATCGGCGTGCGCGTGTCCTCGCGGGCGAAATAGCCGGGAGTGAAAGCCTTGATCAGCACGAAGGCCGGCAGGCCGAGGCCAAAGATCGCCAGGATCGCGGCCACCGTCGGCGTCGAGCCGTTGGCGGCGAAGGCGCCGCGCTCATAGACCAGCCGCACGATCGGCTCCGCCATCACCCACAGTGCCGCCGCCGCCGGCAAGGTCATGAACAGGGTGAACTCGACCGAGCGGTTCTGCAGATTGGCCGCCTCGACCAGATTGCCCGATTTCAGCGCCCGCGACAGCTCCGGCAGCAGCACGATGGCAACGGCAACGCCGACGACGCCAAGCGGCAGCTGGTAGATGCGGTCAGCGTAAGCGAGCGACGACACGGCGCTGTCCTGCGCCGACGCGATCGCCGTGCCGATCAGCTGGTTGATCTGGGTGATGCCGCCGGTGATCGCCGCCGGCAGCGCCAGGATCAGCAGGCGCTTGACGTTGGGCGTCATCTTCGGCCGGCGAAAACCGATGGCGATGCCGGCATTGCGCACCGCCACCCAGACAATGGCAAGCTGTACCAGCCCCGCCGCCAGCACGCCCCAGGACAGGCTGAAACCAACCTCACGGGCATCCATGCCGTGGTACCAGGCGTAGCCGAGCACGCTGATCAGGATGATGTTGAGGAATGCGGGCGCCACGGCAGCCGCGAAATAGCGGCGCAGCGAATTCAGCATGCCGGCCATCATGGCTGCGAGCGACATGCAGATGAGATACGGGAACATGATCGTCGCCAGCAGGACGGTCGTCTCGAATTTGCCCGGCGTGTCGGCAAAGCCCGGCGCCACGAGATAGCGCACGATCAGCGGCATCGCCAATTCCATGACGATGGTCAGCGCCAGAAGTGCGGTGAACAGGACGCCGAACACTTCCTCCGAAAAGCGCTTGGCGCCGTCGGTGCCGTGGGTCTCGATCTCCTTGGCAAACAGCGGCACGAAAGCGGCGTTGAAGGCGCCTTCTGCAAACAGCCGGCGAAACGTGTTGGGAAACTGAAAGGCGGCGTTGAAGGCGTCCGCCACCGGCCCGGTGCCGAGTGCGGCAGCCATCAGCATTTCGCGGCCAAAGCCAAGGGCGCGGCTCATCAGCGTGCCGGACGCAACCGTGGCGAATTTCTTGACGAGGCTCATGCGCGGGGAGATTGCCTGGATGGTTGGGACAAAGGGGATGATTGGGACAAAGGGGGTGATTGGGACAAAGTGATGGTCACTCGGCCGCCGCCTTGGCCTTGCCGCCGCGCTCCGGGACAACGCCTTCAAGTGCCGCGATCAGCCTTGTGTGGATGGCGGCGGTGCGCGCCGGATTGTCGATCTTCTGCCCCGTCAGGTCGGTGACATAGAAAGTGTCGATCACCTTCTCGCCGAAGGTGGTGATGTGGGCCGAGGCGATGTCGAGCGAGAGATCGGACAACGCACTGGTGATTTCCGACAACAGCCCAGGCCGGTCGAGTCCCTCGACCTCGATCACCGAAAACCGGTTCGACAGCGTGTTGCGGATTTCGGCGCGCGGCGGAATCTTGAACACCTTGGCGCCGCGCCGCGGCCGGGTGCGCTTCTCGATCATCTCCGGCAACCAGCTCTTGCCCGACAGCACGTCCTCGATCAGCCGGCCGACGCGCTCGGCGCGACGGCGCTCATCCTCGTCGCGGTCGAATTCCCGTGAGATCAGGATGATGTCCAGCGCGCGGCCGTCGGACGTGGTGAAGATCTGCGCGTCGACGATGTTGCCGCCGGCGCCGGCACAGGCGCCGGCAATGACCGAAAGCAGGCGCGGATGATCCTGCGCCAGCACGGTGATCTCGGTCACCGCCTCGAATTGGTGGGTCCTGACCACGGTGGCGAGCTTCTTGCCTGCCGCGTCGGCTTCGCGAATGAATTCGGCATGGCGCAGCTGATCGGGGAGGTCGACCGTCAGCAGATAGTTCTCGTAATGCAGGCCGACATAGCGCTTGCGGGCCTTGTCCGGCCAATCGGCCAGCGCCTCGGCCAGCCGCTCGCGCGCCGCCGCCGTCCGCTTGGCGCGCGACACTTCCGAGAAGCCGCCGGTCAAAAGCAGTTCGGTCTCGTAGTAGAGCGTGCGCAGGAGCTGGCCCTTCCAGCCGTTCCACACGCCCGGCCCGACACCCCTGATGTCGCAGACGGTCAGGATCAACAGCATTTTCAGCCGCTCGACCGATTGCACGATCGAGGCGAAATCCTCGATCGTCTTGCGGTCGTTGAGGTCGCGCGTCTGCGCCGTCATCGACATCACCAGATGGTTCTCGACCAGCCAGGCGACGGTCTCGGTGTCGGCCGCCGACAGCCCCATATGCGGGCAGATGCGGCGTGCGATCCGGGCGCCGGCCTCTGAGTGATCCTCCGGCCGGCCCTTGGCGATGTCGTGCAGCAGCACCGCGACATAGAGTGCCTCGCGGCTCTTCTCTAGCCCCGGCATCAGCGTGTGCGAGAGCGGATGCACCTTTTCGCCGTCGCCGCGCTCGATCTCGGCCAAGACGCCGATGCAGCGGATCAGGTGCTCGTCCACCGTATAGTGGTGGTACATCGAGAACTGCATCATGGCGACTATTCTGCCGAAATCGGGGATCAGCCTGCCGAGCAGGCCGGCCTCGTTCATGCGCCGCAAATTAAGCTCGGCATTGCGGTCCGAGGTCAGGATGTCGAGGAACAGCCGGTTGGCCTCCTCGTCGCGCCGCAGCGACTTGTTGACCAGACCGAGCGAGCGGGTGAGCAGCTTCAGCGCATCGGGATGGAACTCCAGCCCGTGCTTGTCGGCGAACCAGAACAGCCTGAGCAGATTGACCGGGTCGCGCTCGAACACGCTGTCGTCGGCGACGTTGATGCGGTGATTGTCGACAATGAAGTCCGACGTGCCTGCCAGCTTGCGCTTGCGGCGCTGGAAGGTGAGGAAGATGCGGTTGAAGCCGGGCACATGCTTGGCCTGCTCTTCCTCGAGCGCGGCGCAGAAGATGCGGGTGAGGTCGCCGACATCCTTGGCGACGAGGAAGTAGTGCTTCATGAAGCGCTCGACCGCCGACAGACCGGGATGCGTGGTGTAGCCCAGCCGTTCGGCGATCTCGCGCTGGATATCGAAATGCAGCCGTTCCTCTGGCTTGCCGGTGAGGAAATGCATGTGGCAGCGCACCGCCCACAGGAAATCCTCGGCCTTGAGGAATTCCCGGTATTCGGCCTCGGTGAACACAGCCTTGTCGACCAGTTCCTCGCCTGTGCGCACGCGATAGAAGTATTTGGCGATCCAGAACAGCGTCTGCAAATCGCGCAGGCCTCCCTTGCCGTCCTTGACGTTGGGCTCGACCAGATAGCGGCTTTCGCCGGCCTTGGCATGGCGATCGTCGCGTTCGGCGAGCTTGGCCTGCACATATTCCGGTCCGGTGGTGCGCACCACTTCATGGTCGAAGCGAGCGAGCAATTCGTCGAAGAGCTTCTGTTCGCCCCACAGGAACCGCGCTTCCAGGATCGTGGTGCGGATGGTGATATCGCTGCGCGACAGCCTGAGACACTCGTCGATGTTGCGGGTGGCGTGGCCAACCTTCAACCCGAGGTCCCACAGCATATAGAGCATATATTCGACGATCTGTTCGCCCCACGGCGTCTGCTTGTAGGGCAGCAGGAACAACAGGTCGATGTCGGAGCCCGGCGCCAGCGTGCCGCGGCCATAGCCGCCGACGGCGACGACCGCCATGCGCTCTGCGGTCGAGGGGCTTTTCACCCGGTAGACGTGGGTCGCGGCGAACTCGTAGAGGGCGCGGATGATCTCGTCCATCAGATGCGACAGCCGGGCGGCGCAGGCCGTGCCGCTGCCATCGTCCATCAGCATGCGCTCGGCAACCTTGCGGCCCTCGGTCAGCCGATCCTTCAGCAGCCGGAGCGC
This sequence comes from Mesorhizobium sp. M0478, assembly GCF_040321305.1. Taxonomy (NCBI): domain Bacteria; kingdom Pseudomonadati; phylum Pseudomonadota; class Alphaproteobacteria; order Hyphomicrobiales; family Phyllobacteriaceae; genus Mesorhizobium; species Mesorhizobium sp. M0478. The sequence goes on along the minus strand of NZ_JAMYRH010000013.1, from coordinate 24,074 downwards.
ACCGACGCGCGCGCCGGGCTCGATGCCGCTGGCCGCCGAGATCAGCGCCGTCATGTCGCGGCGCAAAGCCTCGCTGTCGATCAGCGCGTCGAGCTTGAGGGAGATTTTTGCCATGGATTGCCGGTGGGCCTCGCCTTTGCGCGGCGTCTATAGCGCGTTTTCACGGCGCTGTGTATGGGGCGGACGGACGCGTCGGCCGCGATACCAGAAAGGGATGATCATCTCGCGCCGGAGCCGGAAGAGATCGGCGATCTGCCGCGTCAACCGCCTGGTCTCGATCCTTACCTTGGCGGTGATTGGCCTGGGGCGCCGTTTACCTATCCCGCTTGCCACCCATTCCTCTGTTCGCTCCTGCTTGAGCAGGCTTGGCAATCTCACCGGACTGTCGCCGAGGAATTGTGCCTGCAGGCACAATGCTGGGACGAGTTGGTAAATGACCTTGTCGGACGAGGTAGCAAAACGCGGATTGAAGATGAGGTGATCGACGGGAATGCTGATCTCATTCGTTGCCGCAAGAAGGTCCCGCGCGGCCTGTCTGGACAGGATGTATCCCGCCGTACCGATATGGAGCCCGTGCAGTCTGCTCGCAGAAAAACCGTGGCCGCAGGCAACTTGCTTGCGTGAAATTACGGTCCGGTTGAAGAACGTTTCCAACTTGACGATGTCCGCATCGGCGGGAATCCAGCCCGCATCGGCAAGCAAAGCGCCGGCTTTGTCCGGGAAAACGACATCGTCCTCGAAAATCGCCGCGTAAGCATCCTCACCTGCAGCGATCGTCGACCAACACTGTTGGTGGCTGAGCAGGCAGGCAATCTCGGCGTCGGCCAGGCGCAAATGCTTCTTGCCCTGCGGCATTTCGGCCAGATCCGGCCGATCTCGCGCATCGATGGCGGCGACCCGCTCGAAGGCGATGCCGATGCGCGCGAACTCCGCCGTTACATGGGCGAGGCGATCGCGGGACCGATCGAGATTGATAATCAGGCATTTCATTTGGGTGGGATCGATGCAGTGGGACGCGCGTCCATAGCATGGGAACAAAGTTGCGTAAGCGATTTTCCCTCGATGTGCGCGATGACGGCCACGATCGAAAAGTGGAAATCGCCCCTTGACCTTCCAGTTACTGGAAGCACTACCTCCTGACCCAGACAGATATAAGGCACTTTTCGATGGCGCATTCCGAGCATCACCACCACGCGCACGCGGCCGATGGCAACTGCTGTACGGCAAAGGCTGCTGAGCCGGCCGCCGAAGCAGTGGTGCGCGATCCGGTCTGCGGCATGAGCGTCGATCCGGCAGCCGGTAAGCCGACGGCCGAGCATGGCGGCCGTCTCTTTCACTTCTGCAGCGAGGGTTGCCGTACGAAATTCGTCGCCGGGCCCGAAAAATACCTGACCGCCACCGACCCCGTCTGTGGCATGAGTGTCGACCGCGCTACCGCCAGGCATTTTTTCCGCCACGAAGGCCAGGGTTTCTATTTCTGCTCGGCCGGCTGCCGGGCGAAGTTCGAGGCCGAGCCGCAAAACTATCTCGGTGACAGGCCGACGCCGTCGCCAGTGCGGAAAGGCACGCAATACACCTGCCCGATGCATCCCGAAGTGGTAAGAGACAAGCCCGGCTCCTGCCCGATCTGCGGCATGGCGCTTGAGCCGATGGGCGTTCCCACTGGCGATGAGGGCCCGAACCCCGAACTGGTAGACTTCACCAGACGGTTCTGGGTCAGCGCGGTGCTGTCCCTGCCGCTGCTGATCGTTGCCATGGCGCCGATGCTCGGCCTGACGTTCCAGGCGTTTGTCGACGGGCGAACGATGGTCTGGCTGGAATTGGCGCTGGCCAGCCCCGTCGTGCTGTGGGCGGCCTTCCCGTTCTTCCACCGAGGCTGGGAGTCGCTGGTCAACCGCAGCCCCAATATGTGGACGCTGATTTCGCTCGGTGTCGGCGCTGCCTATCTCTACAGCGTGGCGGCCACTCTGTTCCCGGACATTTTTCCACACCAGTTCCGCGGTCATGGCGGCACAGTGCCGGTCTATTTCGAGGCAGCCGCCGTCATCGTCGCGCTGGTATTCCTCGGTCAGGTGCTCGAATTGCGGGCGCGCGAAAAGACCGGCTCGGCCATCCGTGCGCTGCTCGACCTGGCGCCGAAGACGGCACGGCTGATCGGGGAGGACGGCTCCGACACCGACGTGCCGCTCGTTGCGGTCAAGACCGGCGACCACCTACGCCTCCGTCCGGGCGACGCCGTGCCGGTCGACGGCACTGTAACGGAAGGCCGTTCCTCCATCGACGAATCGATGATCTCGGGCGAGCCGCTGCCGGTCGAAAAAACGAAAGGCGATGCCTTGACCGGCGGCACGCTCAACAAGAACGGTTCGCTGATCATGCGCGCCGAAAAGGTCGGCTCCGAAACGACGCTTTCGCGCATCGTCGAGCTGGTCGCAAAGGCGCAGCGTTCGCGCGCGCCGATTCAAGGTTTAGCCGATCGCGTCTCCTTCTACTTCGTGCCGGCCGTCGTGCTGGTCGCGCTCATGGCCTTTGCCGCCTGGGCGATCTTCGGTCCCGAACCCAGCTTGATCTTTGCCATCGTCTCGGCGGTCTCGGTGCTGATCATCGCCTGCCCCTGCGCGCTCGGCCTGGCGACGCCGATGTCGATCATGACTGCCACCGGGCGCGGGGCGCACGCGGGCGTGCTGATCAAGGACGCGGCCGCGCTCGAGCGCTTCGCTTCGGTCGACACGTTGATCGTCGACAAGACCGGCACCTTGACCGAAGGCAAGCCTCGCTTGACCGATGTCGTCGCTGCCAAAGGCCTGTCTGAGAATGAATTGCTGGCGCTCGCCGCCGGCCTGGAAAAAGGCTCGGAGCATCCGCTGGCCGAGGCCATTGTCGGCGGCGCCGGCGAACGCGGCCTGACGCTCGTTGAGGCCGGCGGCTTCGACGCCGTCACCGGCAAGGGCGTATCCGGCACGGTGTCTGGCAGGAAGGTTTCGCTCGGCAACGCCGCCATGATGGCCGATGTCGGCATCGACACCGCTTCCCTGTCGGCCAGGGCCGAGGCGCTGCAGGCAGAAGGCAAGACGGCGATGTTCGTTGCGGTGGACAAAAAACTGGCCGGCATTGTCGCGGTCGCCGATCCGGTCAAGGCAACGACAGCCGAGGCGATCAGGGCGCTGCACGACAGAGGCTTGCGGATCATCATGGCGACCGGCGACAATGAATGCACGGCGCGCGCCATCGCCAAAAGCCTTGGCATTGACGAGGTGCGCGCCGGCCTGCTGCCGGAACAAAAGGCAGCCCTTGTCGAGGAGTTGCGTGCGAAAGGTGCCGGCGTAGCCATGGCCGGCGACGGCGTCAACGATGCGCCGGCCCTGGCCAGCGCCGATGTCGGCATCGCCATGGGCACCGGCGCCGATGTCGCTGTCGAGAGCGCCGGCATTACGCTGGTCAAGGGCGATCTCAACGGCATCGTCAGGGCCCGAACGCTCGCCCAGGGGACGATCCGCAACATCCGCCAGAATCTGTTTTTCGCCTTCCTCTACAATGTGCTTGGCGTGCCGGTTGCCGCCGGCGTGCTCTATCCGCTCACCGGCACGCTTTTGTCGCCGATGCTGGCGGCGGCGGCCATGAGCCTGTCTTCGGTTTCGGTCATCGCCAACGCATTGCGGCTGCGGACATTGAAACTCTGAGCAAAGCCCCCAGATACGAATATCAATCAACAGGAGATCATGGATGACCTTGGCTAAGAAGATCGTGCTTTTGATGATGGCGGCGGGAATGCTGCTTGCCGTTTTCCTCGAAAGCGTCCCGGCGCAATCCGAAGAGATGAAACACGACATGGGCGCGATGGGCGCGCAAGGTCCTTCGACCGACGGCTACAAGGCGGCGATGGACAAGATGCACACCGACATGATGATCGAATATTCCGGCAATGCCGATGTCGATTTCGTGCGCGGCATGATCCCGCATCATCGGGGCGCGATCGACATGGCCAAGGTGGAACTCGCCAATGGCAAGGATCCCGAAATCCGCAAGCTGGCCGAAGATGTCATCGCCGCGCAGGAAGCCGAGATCGCCAAGATGCAGGCCTGGCTCGCCGCCCATCCGGCGAAGTAAGGCAGCAACGGCCATGCCGGAGAGATTCATTCTGGATTTCTCTCCGTGCTTGTGATGCCATTCGCATCGATTACACGGCGCCAGGAGCCCACATGCCATCGACGATAAGAGCCACCACACTGCCTTCGGGCGAGGCCGTCCAGGTGCTGGGACAGGGCACATGGAAGATGGGCGAGGATTCCCGCCGCCGCGCCGGCGAGGTCAATGCCCTGAAGCTCGGGCTGGACCTCGGCATCACGTTGATCGACACCGCTGAAATGTATGCCAGCGGCGGCGCCGAGGAGGTGGTAGCGGAAGCCATTGCCGGGCGCCGCGACGAACTCTTTCTTGTCTCCAAGGTATTGCCGTCCAATGCCTCGCGCGCCGGCGTGGCGCGGGCCTGCGAAAACAGCTTGAAGCGCCTGCGCACCGACCGCATCGATCTCTATCTCCTGCACTGGCCGGGCAGTGTGCCTCTATCTGAAACCGTCGAGGCTTTCGAGGCGCTGAAGGAGGCCGGCAAGATACGCCACTGGGGTGTCAGCAATTTCGACACCGACGAAATGGAGGAGCTGACCGGCCTGTCGTCTGGCAATCATGTCCAGACCAACCAGGTGCTCTACAATCTGTCGCGGCGCGGCCCCGAATTCGATCTCGCACCGTGGAGCCGGCAGCGCGGCATCCCGCTGATGGCCTATTCGCCGGTCGAGCAGGGCGCGCTGGCGCGCAATTCCAGGCTGGAAACCATCGCCGCCCGCCACAACGCCACGGCAGCACAGATCGCGCTTGCCTGGGTGATGGCGCAGCCCGGTGTCATCGCCATCCCGAAGGCGAGCAGCCAGGAGCATGTCCGCCAGAATGTTGCCGCGCTCGACATCGAGCTGACGGCCGAAGACCTCGCCGAACTCGACCGCGCCTTTCCACCGCCGACGCGCAAGCGCGGGCTGGAGATGATCTAGATTGGAACGGGTTTCGACCGGGTATCATCATACGGCGTATAGAGTCGGAGCCATGACGGTCACGTCGCTGCGCGACGGTTACGTCGACATGCCAATCAGGCGGCTGCGCCAGCCCGGAGACCGGACATTCGGTGACAACCTGCCCTCGCATGTACCGCTCGTCGACGGTGCGCTCAGGCTGTCGGTCAACGCCTTCGCCATCGATGACGGCGACGACATCACGCTGATCGACACAGGGGCTTCGAACGCCTGGCACCTGACAATGGGGCACCTGCCCGAGGCGCTGCGCGAGGCGAAGATCGCCACCGACCGGATTCGGACTGTTGCTTTCACCCACACCCATCTCGACCATATACACGGGCTCATCCTTGCCGATGGTGGCGACGGCTTCCCGCAGCTCTCTCGCCTGCTTGTCCCGCGCGCTGAGCTCGGCATGTTTCGCGACGTGGCGAGGCTGGAATGCTTCCACGATCGCGCCCAGCCTCTCGATGCTGGACAGCGCGTCAGCGCTGACATCGATTCGATCGGCTCCGCTGGCCATGAAGCCGGCCACACTTGCTTTCGCGTTGTGAGCGCAGGCGAAACACTGTTGATCTGGGGCGACATCGTACATGTGCCGTCGCTTCAATTCGCTCGACCCGAGATCACGTGGGAATTCGACGCAGACCAGCAGCAGGCGAGGGCAAGCCGGTTGCAAATGCTGGCGCTTGCGGCCAACAACGACTGCTACGTCGCCGGCGCGCATCTTGATTCGCCCGGCGTCGGCCGGGTTTTTCGAACCGAGACGGCTTTCCGCTTCGAGCCCTTGTAGCACTCTAGCCGAGCGCCGCCCGCGCCCGTCGCAACGCGCGCGAAAACACTGCGGTGTCGTCGAAGGCGCGCGCCAGCGTGAGCGCGCCCTGGATGGCGCCGACCGTTTCTTCGGCGAGTTCGTCCGCCCTGGCAGCGCTGTGCCCGCTTCGGGTCAGCGCTTCGGCAAGATGCGCCACCCAGCGGCCGAAATAGCTTTTGATCGCAATGGCGAAGAGGTCGCGGGATTCGTCCAGCGCGAAGGCGCCGATCAGGCACACCCGGCGTCCCGAGCGGAAATAGCTGTCGGTCGCTTCGAACATCCGATCGATACCCGTGCGAGGGTAGGCCCTGTCCTGCAACGGCACGAAGACATTCTCCTCGAACCAGCCATCTATATGGGCAATGACAGCCGCCGCCATCTCTTCCTTGCCGCCGGGGAAGAAGTGGTAAAGGCTGCCTTTGCCTAGGCCGGTCGCCGCACCGATCCGCGCCAGGCTCGCCCCTTCATAGCCGTGTTCGCGGAAAACCTCGCCGATGATGGAGAGCAAATCGGCGCGATCGGGCGCGATCCTGCGCATGCGCTAGTTTTTCCGCTTGAGCATGATCTTTGCCGAAAACCGCGACACAGCTCTAGGGATCATATTCTAAAATCCGAGTTCGGACAGGCCGGGATGGTCGTCCGGTCGGCGGCCGAGCGGCCAGTGATATTTGCGCTCACCCTCGGCGATCGGCAGGTCGTTGATGCTGGCGACGCGCCTACGCATCAGCCCGGCCGCGTCGAATTCCCAATTCTCATTGCCGTAGGAGCGGAACCAGTGGCCACTGTCGTCGCGCCATTCATAGGCAAAGCGCACCGCGATGCGGTTGTCGTTCCAGGTCCAGACCTCCTTGATCAGGCGATAGTCGAGCTCGCGAGCCCATTTGCGCGTGAGGAAGGAGACGATCTCATTTCTGCCCGAGACGAACTCGGCGCGGTTGCGCCAGGTGCTGTCCTGCGTATAGGCGAGCGAAACCCGTTCGGGATCGCGGCTGTTCCAGGCGTCTTCGGCAAGCCGAGCCTTCTGCGCGGCGGTCTCGGCGGTGAAGGGCGGCAGCGGCGGACGGCTCATGTCATTCTCCCATAGGCAAAGGCGATGGCGAGCATTGTACCAATCGGTACAATTGGTCAAGGCCGAAATCGGGCTAGGTTTTCCCCGCCAGCCCCTTCAGCCGGTAGAGCGCTTCCAGCGCCTCGCGCGGCGTCATCTCGTCTGGATTGATCTCACCCAGCGCTGCGCCCAATGCGTCGCTCTCCGCAGGCTTTGCCGCTTCCCGCTTCATTGCCACCGAAAACAGCGGCAGATCGTCGACCAGTCGGTTGGCCTTGCCGGAGACATCGCCTTCCTCGAGCTGATGCAGCACCTCTTTGGCGCGGCCGACCACCGCTTCCGGCAGACCGGCAAGGCGAGCGACCTGAACGCCATAGGAGCGATCGGCGGCACCCTTGCCGACCTCGTGCAGGAAGACGACGTCGCCTTCCCACTCCTTGACCCGCATCGTGACATTGTGCAGTCGCGGCAGCTTGCCGGAGAGTGCCGTCATTTCGTGGAAATGAGTGGCGAAGATCGCCCGGCAGCGGTTCTTCTCGTGCAGATACTCGACCGCCGCCCAGGCGATCGACAGGCCATCGAAGGTGGCGGTGCCGCGGCCGATTTCGTCGAGGATCACCAGCGCCCGCTCACCGGCCTGGTTGAGGATCGCGGCCGTCTCTACCATCTCGACCATAAAGGTGGAGCGGCCACGCGCCAGATCGTCCGAGGCGCCGACGCGCGAGAACAGCCTGTCGACGACGCCGATATGGGCCGATGTCGCCGGCACGAAGGAGCCGGTCTGGGCAAGGATGGCGATCAGTGCGTTTTGCCGCAGGAAGGTCGACTTACCGCCCATATTCGGACCGGTGAGCAGCCAGATGGCGCCGGCCTTGGCACCGTCTTGCGGCGACAGATCGCAATCATTGGCGACGAACGGCCCTTCGCCCGAACGGCGAAGCGCCTGTTCGACCACCGGATGGCGTCCGCCCGAGATGTCGAAGGCGAGGCTGGAATCGACCAGCGGCCGGCACCAGGCTTCGCTCTCCGACAACAGCGCGAGCGCCGCCGACACGTCGAGTACGGCGAGCGCATCGGCGCCGGCGCGGATCTTCTGCGCCTCGCCGACCGCCTCAGCCGTCAGCGTATCGAAAGCGGCAAGCTCGATGCTCAGCGCCCGGTCAGCGGCATTGGCGATTTTGGTCTCGAGTTCGGCAAGTTCCGTCGTGGTGAAACGCATGGCATTGGCCATGGTCTGGCGGTGGATGAAGCGTGCCTTGGCGCCATCGCTGCCGGTCATGATCGAATGATGGTTGGCGGTCACCTCGATGTAATAGCCCAGCACATTGTTGTGGCGGATCTTCAGCGAGCGGATGCCAGTCTCCTCGATCAGCGAGCGCTCCAGCCCGGCGATCACCTTGCGAGACTCATCGCGCAGCGCCCGCATCTCGTCGAGCTCGGCATGGTAGCCGCCGCGCACGAAGCCGCCGTCGCGCCTCAGCAGCGGCAGTTCCTCGCCAAGAGCCTGGGTCAGATGCCCGGCCAGCGCGCGCGGCAGCGCCTTTATCGCGGCAAGTGCCGCTGTCAGCTCCGCGGGCAGGACGGCCGTTCCGAACAGTTCGGCAATGGTGGCCGCCGCTTCGAAGCCGGCACGCAGCGCGCCGAGATCGCGCGGGCCGCCGCGGTTGAGCGCCAGCCGCGACAGCGCCCGCGGCATGTCGGCGACGCTCTTCAGGCCTGACCGCACCGCCTGGCAAAGCTGCGTCTCCGCACGGAAGAACGACACAGAATCGAGCCTGGCGCCGATCGCCGCCGGGTCAGTCAGCGGCGCCATCAGCCGGTCGGCGAGCAGCCTGGCGCCGCCGCCGGTGACCGTGCGGTCTATAGCCTTGAACAGCGAGCCGTCGCGGCTGCCCGACAGCGTGCGCAACAGTTCCAGATTGCCGCGTGTCGCAGGATCGATGAACAGCGTCGAGCCCTGCTCCTCGCGTTCGGGACGCGACAAAGGCGGCCGCTCGGCCTTCTGCGTCTTTTCGACATAGGCGATGGCGCCCGAGATCGCCGACAATTCGGCGCGCGAGAAGGCGCCGAAACTGTCCGGCGTCGCCACTTCGAAGAAACGCGCGATCCGCCCCGCTGCCGAAGCCGAATCGAAAAGCGACGGCGGCTGCGGGCTGGCAACGCGGCCAATGACGTCGAACACCGGCTTCAACTCGGGATCGTAAAACACCGGCTCGGCGACGATCAGCTCGCGCGGGTCGACGCGGAAGACATCGGCCAGCAGGCGGTCGGTCGTGGTTTCGGCGACGCGGAAGACGCCGGTCGAGATCTCGATCCAGGCCAGGGCGAAGGCGTCACCGCTGTTGCCGCCCTTCACCCGCCCTAGCGCCATCAGGAAGCTCGATTCCGACGGCGCCAGCAATTTATCCTCGGTGATGGTGCCTGGCGTCACCAGGCGCACCACGTCACGGCGTACGACCGATTTGCCGCCGCGCTTCCTGGCTTCCGCCGGGTCCTCGATCTGCTCGCAGACGGCAACGCGAAAACCTTGGCCGATCAGCTTTTGCAGATAGTCGTCGGCCGCATGCACCGGCACGCCGCACATCGGAATGTCGTTACCCTGGTGCTTGCCGCGCTTGGTCAGGACGATGCCCAGCGCCTTGCTCGCCTTTTCGGCGTCGTCGAAGAACAGCTCGTAAAAATCGCCCATGCGGTAGAACAGCAGAGAATCCGGGTTCGCCGCCTTGATCTCGATATATTGCTCCATCATCGGCGTGACGCTGCCGACGGGCGCAGGCGGTGTCACCTCGGGGGCGTCGGTTTCTGCTGAAGTGTGCATGTTCATGCCCGCACGCTAGCAGATGTGGGTGCGGGGTTTAATGCCGGCGGCCCGAAAAGCAGGGGACGACCGGCCTCGACGGCGGCTTGTGCTCCCTCTACGCCGGGTGAAGCCGTTGGTTGCTTCGGGCGCCAACCAGACCCTATGATCGCCATGGCGGGGATAAGCGGCATGGATCAGGACAAACAGGAGGCGTTCGAAGAGCTGGTCGGTCCGGCTGGATCGGCGCTTGAGCGCCTGCTGCTGTTGGCGGCGCGGCGCGTCCACCGCACCAAAGGCAAGCTCAGGGGGACACTGCGCAAGCGCGTCCCCTTCCTCCTGCCGACACGCGGGCCGCTGTCCGATGTCGATGGCGGCATCGACATGTCGCTGCATGTGCTCAGCCGCGACCCGCTGGTGCTCTATGTCCCGATTGGCGGGTCGCGGCCGCTCTATCCGCTGGCAGCGCTCGGCCGGCGCCTGGCGGCGCGCCGCGTCACCTTCCTGACGATGCAGACCTGGACCATGGAGCGGCCGGCTGTCATCGCCCGGATGGGCCGCGATCTCGCCTGGTATGCCGGCCGGTTTCCGCTGCACGAAATCATCTTCCTGTGCAACACCGAGGAAGAGCGCCGTCTCATCGCAGCTGCGGGCGGCAATGCCATCTTCTCCAACCACAATCTGATGGTGTCGGAGGATATATTCCGGCCACTGCCGGACGTGCCGGTCGAATTCGACGCGGTCTACAATGGCCGCATCTCGCCGATCAAACGCCATCACCTGGCCTTCGACATAGAGCGGCTGGCCCACATCACCTATTCGATCGGCGAATTGCCGCCGGTTGCCGCCCGCGCCTTTGTTCGGCGACTGCAGGCGCGTTCGCCGCTCCACCAGATCGCCAATCCGCTCGTCGACGGCTGGCCGGGCAAGCTGACGGCGCAACAGGTCAACCACGTCTACAACCAGGCCGCCGTCGGGCTGTGCCTGTCGGCCGTGGAAGGAGCGATGTACTCCTCGATGGAATATCTGATGGCCGGCCTGCCGATCGTCAGTACGCCGAGCCTTGGCGGTCGCGACGTCTATTTCGATCCGGATTATTGCATCGTCGCCGATCCGGAACCGGCTGCCATTCGCCGCGCCGTCGAGACGCTGCGAGATCGTGCCATACCGCGTCAGCACATCCGCCGCCGCACGCTGGAGAAGGTTCACGCCCAGCGCATCGAACTCATGGCGTTCCTGACTGCATTGCTGCGGCGCAAGGGAAGCCGTGCGCCACCCATCGAGACGTGGCCTTTCCCCGGCACAGACGGCATGATGCGTCGGGGAACGGTGCGCGAAATCGCTGCCTTCGTCAGCGAGCCAGAGCCGACGTGACGCCGTTCGACCTTGGGGGATTTCGCTGCGGGCGTGAAGATCGCTTGGCGGTTTACAGCGGTGGCGTGTAGCCTTAATTCGGAAGTTTCAAAAACACGCACCCGTCTCAAGGGGGCGACACCGGCGAGGAAATCAAAAGCATCATGGCCAAGAAAACCGAAAATAGCGGCCCCTCCGTCAGCGCCGAGGAGGCGCTGGAATTCCACGCCATGGGCCGCCCCGGCAAGCTGGAGATCGTCGCCACCAAGCCGATGGCGACGCAGCGCGATCTGAGCCTCGCCTATTCGCCGGGTGTCGCGGTTCCTGTGCTGGCCATTGCCGAAGACCCCAGCCGCGCTTTCGACTACACGACGCGCGGCAACATGGTCGCCGTCATCTCCAACGGCACCGCCATTCTCGGCCTCGGCAATCTCGGCGCGTTGGCCTCCAAGCCGGTGATGGAAGGCAAGGCGGTGCTGTTCAAGCGCTTCGCCGATGTCGATTCCATCGATCTCGAGGTCGACACCGAGGATGCCGACGAATTCATCAATTGCGTGCGCTTTCTCGGCCCGTCCTTCGGCGGCATCAACCTGGAAGACATCAAGGCGCCGGAATGCTTCATCATCGAGCAGCGGCTGCGCGAACTGATGGACATCCCGGTCTTCCATGACGACCAGCACGGCACCGCCATCATCTCGGCCGCCGGGCTGATCAACGCGCTGGAGATCACCGGCCGCGACATGAAGACCACGAAAATGGTCTGCAACGGCGCCGGCGCCGCCGGCATTGCCTGCATCGAACTGATGAAGGCGATGGGTTTCGCCCCGGAAAACATCATCTTGTGCGACACCAAGGGTGTCGTCTACCAGGGCCGCACCGAAGGCATGAACCAGTGGAAGTCGGCGCATGCGGTCAAGACCGCCACGCGCAGCCTGGCCGAGGCGCTGGATGGCGCCGACGTCTTCCTCGGCCTGTCGGCCAAGGGCGCATTGACCACCAGGATGGTGCAATCGATGGCCAAGAACCCGATCATCTTCGCCATGGCCAATCCCGACCCGGAGATCACGCCGGAGGAAGTGGCCGAAATCCGCACCGACGCCATCATGGCCACCGGGCGTTCCGACTACCCCAACCAGGTCAACAATGTGCTGGGCTTTCCCTACATCTTCCGCGGTGCGCTGGATGTCAGGGCCACCACCATCAATGACGACATGAAGATCGCCGCAGCGAGAGCGCTGGCCGACCTGGCGCGCAAGGACGTGCCCGACGATGTCGCCGCCGCCTATCAGGGCAACCGGCCGAAATTCGGCCCGAACTACATCATCCCGGTGCCGTTCGATCCGCGCCTGATCTCGGCCATCCCGCTCGCGGTGGCCAAGGCGGCGATGGAGTCGGGCGTCGCCCGCAAGCCTATCCTCGACCTCGACCGCTACGCGCAGGAGCTGTCGGCCCGCCGCGACCCGATCGCTTCGACCTTGCAGCGCATCTACGATCGCGTCCGCCGCCAGCCCAAGCGCATCGTCTTTGCCGAGGGCGAGGAAGAACAGGTGATGCGCGCCGCCGTCTCCTATGTGAACCAGAAGCTCGGCACCGCGATCCTGCTCGGCCGCGACGATGTAATCAAGGAAAACGCCAGGCACGCCGGCATCGACCTGAACAAGCAAGGCATCGAGATCATCAATGCCAGGCTTTCGCGCCGCAACGGCATCTACACCGATTATCTCTACGAGCGCATGCAGCGCAAAGGCTTCCTGTTCCGCGACTGCCAGCGGCTGATCAACAACGACCGCAACCATTTCGCTGCCTGCATGGTGGCGCTGGGCGATGCCGACGGCATCGTCACCGGCGTCACCCGCAACTATTCCACGGCGCTTGACGATATCCGCCGCGTCATCGACGCCAAGCCCGGACACCGCGTCATCGGCGTCTCCATCGTGCTCGCGCGGGGCAAAACAGTCCTCGTCGCCGATACCGCCGTGCACGACATGCCCAATGCCGAGCAGATCGCCGACATCGCCGAAGAGGCGGCGGGATTTGCCCGCCGCATGGGCTACGAGCCGAGGCTCGCCATGCTTGCCTATTCGACCTTCGGCCACCCGCAGGGCGAACGTTCCGAGCGCGTGCAGGAAGCGGTGCGCATCCTCGACAAGCGCCGCGTCGATTTCGAATATGACGGCGAGATGGCCGCCGACGTTGCATTGAACGCCCGTGCCATGGCGCAGTATCCGTTCATCCGGCTGACCGGCCCGGCCAACGTGCTGATCATGCCGGCGTTCCACTCGGCCTCGATCTCGACCAAGATGCTGCAGGAACTCGGCGGCTCGACCGTCATCGGCCCGCTGCTGGTCGGGCTGAACAAGCCGGTCCAGATCGTCTCGCTCAACGCCAAGGATTCGGACATCGTCAACATGGCTGCGATCGCGGCCTATAGCGCGGGAGCCTGATTGGCGGCAAAATAGCCAACCCATAAGAGATTGATAATATTCGGCTGCTATAGGGAACGTTCTCGCCCCCTATGGCCTTATGGCATTGGCGGCGCGCTCAGACCGCCAAAACGGGGGTGCGGCCATGAAGCATGACGGGGTTTCTGCATCTGTGGTCGGCCAGGGGGTCTATCACGACGAGCGGCTGGATGCGCTGCTCAGCATCACCGGCCGCATGGACGGTTATCTCTACCGTTGCCGCAACGATGCGTCCTACACCATGCTCTACATCAGCGACGGCATTTTCACCGTCAGCGGTTATCGGCCGAGCGACTTCATTCAAAATGCCGTGCGCGACTATGTCTCGGCCATCCACCCGGATGATCTCGCTGCCGTCTATGCCGCCGTCGATACCGCGCTCGAGGCGCGCTGCAACTGGAACGTCGACTACCGCATCGTGCCGCAGGTCGGCGAGCCGCTCTGGGTCCGCGAGATCGGCGGCGGCGTCTGGGACGAGGCCGGCGAACTGGAATTCCTGGAAGGTTTCGTCGTCGACATCAGCGACCGCAAGGTCGTCGAGGATCTCAACGCCGAGCTGCTGCTCGAACTCAAGGCCGCCAATGAGGAACTCTCCGTACAAAAGCGCGAGATCGAGCTGGCCAAGCAGCACAGCGACCACTCGGCCAACCACGATGCATTGACCGGCCTGCCCAACCGGCGCGCCTTTCACAACGAGCTGAGGTCGGTGATCGACCGCTGCGACAGCACCGGCCAGGCGGCCGGCCTGCTGTTCATCGACCTCGATAGGTTCAAGAAGGTCAACGACACGCTCGGCCACGAGGCCGGCGACGCGCTGCTGCATGAGGTGGCGGGTCAGCTTCGCACCGTCCTGCGCAGCGCTGATTTCGTGGCGCGGCTCGGTGGAGACGAGTTCGCATTCCTGTTTTCAGGAGAGGCTAGCCGGGCCCGACAGAAGGCCGTGGGCGTCGCCGAACGTATCCTGGAAAAGCTGCGGATCAAGGTGCCGACGCCGAATGGTGCCATCCATGTTGGTTGCACCGTTGGCGTCGCCATCTACCCGGCGGAAGCGTCCGATTCGGAGGCGCTGATAACGCTCGCCGACCGACTGATGTACATCGGCAAAAAGAGCGGCCGCAACCGGCTGGTCACCGCCGGGGCTTTGGAACCCGGGCCTACGTCCGACGACCTTCGCCGCACCGCCTGAGCGGAGCGCCGGACAGCCTGAACCGGCGGGCACCCCTCATCTGGCTCGGCGCTGCGCGCCGAAAGACGGCCCTACAGCAACCCCGCCAATTGGGCCGCGCTGCGCAGGTTCTGCCGCGGCCGTGGCCCGAGCTGCTGGATGACCAGCCCGGCGGCCAGCGAGCCAAGATCGCCGCAATCCTGCAGGCTGCGCCCCGAGGTGTAGCCGTAGAGGAAACCGGCGGCGTAGAGGTCGCCGGCGCCGGTGGTGTCGACCAGCTCGCGGATCGTCGTCGCCTGGATGGTGACAGTCTCGTCGCCGCGCACGATCACCGAGCCTTTTTCGGAGCGGGTGACGGCGGCAATTCTGCAGTCCTTGCGGATCGCCGCCAGCGCCTCGTCGAAGGATTTGGTCTGGTAGAGCGACTTGATCTCGTGGCTGTTGGCAAAGACGATGTCGACAGTGCCCGAGCGCATCAGCTCAAGGAACTCGTCCCGGTAGCGGTCGACGCAGAACGAATCCGACAACGTCATCGACACTTCGCGCCCGGCCTCGTGTGCGAGCTTCGCCGTCTGCCGGATCGCCTCCTTGGCGCGCGGCGGATCCCACAGATAGCCCTCGAAATAGGTGACCTTGGCGCCGGACGCCTTGTCGGCCTCGACGTCTTCCGGCCCGAGTTCGACACAGGCGCCGAGATAGGTGTTCATCGAACGCTCGCCGTCGGGGGTGACGAAGATCATCGAGCGGGCCGTCGGCGGCTGTCCTTCGAGCGGCCTGGTGTCGAAGGCAACGCCCTGGGCATGGATGTCATGGGCGTAGATTTCGCCGAGCGGATCGTTCGACACCTTGCCGAAGAAGGCAGCGCGCCCGCCGAAGCTGGCGACGCCCGCCGCCGTATTGCCGGCGCTGCCGCCGGAGGCCTCGATCGCCGGCCCCATGCGGCTGTAGAGCAGCTCGGCGCGCTTGGTGTCGATGAGGTTCATCGCACCCTTGATGATGCCGTTGGTCTCGAGAAAAGCGTCGTCGCACTGGGCGATGATGTCGACAATGGCATTGCCGATGCAAAGCACGTCAAAATCCGGCATCAATGTCTCCGCCTGGGAACCTGCCGGCTTTCTGCCGCGCCCGGGCGGGTCTACAGCATCACCCCGAAAAATGGCAACCGATTTCCATCCTTTGCCGGCCCAAGCCGGCGCGCGCGCCTGGGACGAGGCTCCATCACAGTTCGACCGTGGCCGAAGCATCTGACCGCCGGGTCGCCTACAAGCTTGGCCTCAAATCAAGCCCTGGAAGCACCCTGCATGCAAGCAAAGACCGACATGACCACCGAACTGGCGCTGCTTGGCGTGCTGGCCGCCCTGTGGGGCGCGTCCTATACCTTCATCAAGATCGGTGTCGAGACGATCCCGCCGATAACCTTCATCGCCGCCCGCACCCTGATCGCCGGCGCCATCCTGCTCGCGCTGATCCGCTGGCGCGGCCTTTCCATGCCCAAGGACGGCGCGACCTGGTGGCGGTTCATGGTCCAGGCCTGTCTCAACAGCGTCGTGCCATTCACGCTGATCGCCGCCGCCGAGCGCTCCATCGACGCCGGCCTCGCCACCATTCTCAACGCGACGTCGCCGATCTTCACCTTCCTGCTGACCGCGCTCATCACCCGCCACGAATCCGTGACCGCACGCAAGCTGTTCGGTGTCGGTGCCGGCATTGCCGGCATTTGCCTGATCGTCGGCACCCAGGCGCTTGGCGGGCTCGGCCATCAATTGTGGGCGCAACTTGCCGTCATTGCCGCCACGGTCTGCTATGCCGGCGCCGCCATCTTTGGCCGCGGCTTTAGGGGACTCGACCCGATGCTGCCGGCCGCCGGCTCGATGCTGTGCGGCGCGGTCATCCTCGTCCCCTTGAGCCTGGCCTTCGACCGCCCGTGGACGCTGTCGCCTTCAATGGCGTCGATACTGGCCTTGTTCGCATTGTCGGTGTTCTCCACGGCGCTGGCCTTCTGCATCGTTTTCCGCCTCATCCACACGCTGGGTTCGGTCGGCACGACGTCGCAGGCCTATCTGCGCGTGCCGATCGGCGTCGGCATCGGCGTCGTGTTTCTCGGCGAAAGCATCGGGCCGACGGCGCTCTGGGGCATGGGCTGCGTCGTCGCCGGCGTTGCGGCAATGACCATCCCAGCCCGCTCCCGGGCGCTGGCGCGCTAGATCATGATGAGATTTGGTTGAAATCTCATCATGATCTAACCCTTTGTTGGAGTATGATCTTTTCCAAAAACCGGTACCCACTTTTTGGGATCATGCTCTAGTTCCCGTCCGGAATTGCGCCCGCTCCGGCAGGCTTGCGGCTGACAGGGTCTCAGCCTATGTCGAAGATATCCGTTCGTTCCTGGGGGTGAAACGCCGTGATCTTCAACGCTGCCCGCGCCGCCTTCAGCCGGCTGTTTTCTCCCGAATTCCGCGCGGTTTTCCTGAAGACGCTGGGCATGACCGTGCTGGCGCTGGTCGCGTTGTGGTTCGTCTTGACCGGGCTTGTCGATTGGCTGGCGCTGCCATGGGTTCACTCCTTGCTGCCCGGCCTGCCGTCCTGGGCCGGATGGCTGAGCGGCATCATCGCTGCCATCGCGCTTGCCTTCGGGATGGCGCTGCTGATCGCGCCGGTGACGGCAATCGTGGCGGGCCTGTTTCTCGACGACATCGCCGAAGTGGTCGAGCGCACCGACTATCCGGCCGATCCCGTCGGACGCGCCATGCCGGCGCTGCGCTCGCTCGTGTTGTCGGTGAAATTCTTCGGCGTCGTCATCCTGGGCAACATCGTCGCCTTGCTCCTTCTGTTGGTTCCAGGCGTCAACATCGCCGCCTTCTTCATCGTCAACGGCTATCTGCTCGGACGTGAATTCTTCGAATTCGCCGCCATGCGCTTCCGCCCGGAAGATGAGGCGAGGGCGTTGCGCCGGAAATATGCCGGCACCGTCTTTCTGGCCGGGCTGCTCATCGCTGCCTTCCTCGCCGTGCCCCTGCTCAACCTGCTGACGCCGCTCTTTGCCGCCGCCATGATGGTGCATCTGCACAAGGCGGTCGGCGCGCGGGAGAGCGCCGGGCGATAGGCCTATCAACGCAGAAGAAAACCGCGTCCCAATTCGTCATCCGGCTCGACGGTGAATTCCGCCCGGCCCGAATAGTAGGCGCGGCCGCCGACGCGGGCGATGATCGCATCATGCGGGCCGGCCATGGTCGTGCGCGCCACCGCTCCGGAAAAGCGCGAGCCGGCGATGCTTTCGAAGGACCGCTCCTGACCAGGGTTGATTTCACCCTTGGCATGCATTGCCGCCAGCCGCGCGGTGACGCCGGAGCCGGTCGGCGAGCGGTCGACCTCGGCATCGGCAAAGACGCAGATGTTTTTCGTTGCCTCGCTGGAGAACGCATCTCGTCCATCGGTGAGGATGGTGCCGTAGAGGAAAGCGAGATCGGCATGGTCGGGATGCGATAGAGGGAACTCCGCCTTCAGCCGCTCGGTCAGCGCGGTTGCCGCGTCGACGAAATCGCGCACCCGGCTGCGGCCGAACTCCAGGCCGAATTGATGGCAGTCGGCCAGCGCGTAGAAGGCGCCGCCATAGGCGATGTCGAACGCAATCTTGCCGTATCCCGCCAATTCGATTTGTTGGTCATGGGCAAACAGAAAGGCCGGCACGCTTTCGAACGACACGGATCCCGCTTTGCCGTCCTTGACCTCCACCGAAGCGACGACCATGCCGCACGGCGCCTCGATGTTGACGGTGGTGATTGGCTCCTGCTTGACCACCAGCCCTTCGTCGACGGCGTAGCGGCCAAGCGCAATGATGGCGTGGCCGCACATCGTCGAATAGCCCTCGTTGTGCATGAACAGCACGGCCAGCTCGGCGCCGGGCAGGTCGGGCTCCACCAGCAGCGCGCCATACATGTCGTAGTGGCCGCGCGGCTCGAAGATCAGCAGCTTGCGCAAATGGTCGAGGTGGTCGCGCACATAGGCACGCTTTTCCAGGATCGTGCCTTTGGGAATGTCTGGATAGCCGTCCGTGACGATCCTGAGCGGCTCACCGCCGGTGTGCATGTCGACGACGGTGAGCGTCATGCGCCGGGACCCCTACCCTGAGGATTTGGAAAACAGCGCCTGCAATTTGCCGAACGGCATGGCGGCCCGGGTGAAGCCGAACGTGCCGTCCTGCTGGATCTCGCGCGCTGCGGTTTCCAGCATGCCGAAGGCGAAATTGGTCAGCCACGGACCGAGCGAGATGCGCTTGACCCCGGCCATGGCAAGGTCGGCGATGGTGAAGGCCGGCAGTGCCATGACGTTGACCGGCCTGCTCACCGCCGAGCAGACTTTCTGGATGGTCTCGACATCTTTGAGGCCGGGCGCATAGAGCACATCGGCGCCGGCCTTTTCGAAGGCCTGCAGCCGCTTGATCGTGTCGTCGAGATCCGGTTTGCCCCAAAGGAAATTCTCGGCCCGTGCGGTGAAGACGAAATCATGCTTGAGCGCCCGTGCGGCCTCAGCAGCAGCTGCAACGCGCTCGACGGCGTGTGAAAACTCATAGATGGGCTTGTCGGGATCGCCGGTATGGTCCTCGATCGAGCAGCCGGCGAGACCTGCCGCTTCGGCCGCAAAAACCGTCTCGGCGGCACTCGTCGCGCTGTCGCCCTTGCCTTTCTCGAGATCGGCCGACACCGGCAGGCTGGTTGCCGCCGTCAGCTCGCGGCAATGGTGGATCATCGCCTCGAAGGTCACTGCGCCATCGGGCAGGCCGCGCGAGAAGGCAAAACCGGCGCTGGTCGTCGCCAGCGCCTTGAAGCCGAAGGAGGCCAGGAGCTTGGTCGTGCCGACATCCCAGGGGTTGGGCATGACGAAGGTCGAGGCGTGCAGGTCGCGAAAGATCTTGCCCTTGTCCATGAGTGCTCCCTTCAGATGCGGAAATGCCGGCAGATTCTATCGTGCAGCAATGCACCGAGCAAACGAATGCGGTTGGCTCAGAAGCGTTTGGCGTTCTCTCCTGCCAATTTGTCCAGCGCATCGGAATCCTTGACGTAGTGCAACGTCTTCTTGTCCCAATGATAGATAACGGAAATTGCGTGGGCTTCAGGCTTGGGCGGCTGGTCGTCGCAGCTCTCGCCGTTGAGCACCGTGGCGTCGGTCACCGTCACTTTGACCGCGGCATAAGGCTGTCCGTCAGCGATCGTCTGGAAAGCAACATCCTGCTTGCGGCTGTAGGCGCACAGGTTCTCATCGAAGGTGAAGATCATGTCGATCAGTTGGAATTTGTCGTCGCGCACCATGATCAGCGGCGTGATCGCGTAGTTTTGGCTTGAATTGAAATGCGCGCTCATGGTGATCACGATGTCGTCGTTCGGCCCAACGGAAAGCTTGCCCGGTTCACGGAAATAGGTGCCGCGGTCGAGCGCGACATTGACGACGTCGAGCAGCTTCGGCCTGTCTGTGATGTCGTAGAGCGCCAGCACGGCATAGCCTTCGGCGCTGTCGGGAGAGTCGCCGAGGTCGTAGAGCATCGCCAGCCGGTCCTTACCCCCGGCCTTGATGGCGAGCACGCCGGCGTTGGAGAGGCCCGATGTCTCAGGCGGCGAACCGCCGCCATCCGGTCCCTCGATGTGGCGCATCTCGATCGGCAATCCACCCCGGTAGAAACCGTTGCTGTCACCTGCGAGGCCGGGAATGACCATCCTTGCGAGGTCCAGATAGGTCACATCCATGTGGCCGGGGATGGCGCTGCCGAATTCCGGGAAGCTGACGGCTTGCGCGCCGGCTGCGGTCCAAAGCCACGGCAGCAGCACAAGCGCTAGAGCAATTTCAGGAAAAGTGTGTGCAGTTTTCCGGCCGGAAATTGCGACAAAACAAAAAGATAGAGCGGTTCGCCGTTTCCATGAAACGGTGAAACGCTTTAGGATGGAGCGAAGCAGGTTCGTTGGCATGGGTGCCTCAGGCTGGCCGCGCGGAACCTAACACAGCTTCAGTGGATCGGCACCAGCCCGGCAAGTTCGCGCATGTCGTCGAACAGGACGCCGCCGGCGCTGGCCAGGCCATCGCGGTCGGAATAGGGATCGCCATGATAGGAATAGACACGCATGCCGGCGGCAATGCCGGCCTGCGTGCCGGCAACGCTGTCCTCGATGACGATGCAGTCGGCCGACGCAAAACCCATGGTCTTTGCCGCATGCAGGAACAGGTCCGGGAACGGCTTGCCGCGGCTGACCATGGTCGAAGAGAACATGGCATGCTCGAACAGCGGCAGCAGCCCGGTCTGGCCGAGCGTGATGTGCATCTTCGAGATACGCGCGGAAGTGGCGACGCAATAGGGAATGCCGGCCGCGCGAACCGCCTCGATGAAGTCGCGCACGTAGGGGATCGCCTCGACGCCATGCGCAAACAGATCGGGCAGGCCGGCATTCCAGCGATCTACGAAATCGGCGCCGAGCCGCACCGTGGTCGTCTCTTCGATTTCCTTCTGCACCGAAGCCATGCTGCGGCCGGAAAAATATTTGCGGCAATATTCGAATGTGGTGGGATAACCGGCGGCAACAAACCACTCGGCAAGCCGCCGGTTGGCAAGGTTCTCGGTGTCGACCAGGATGCCGTCGCAGTCGAAGATGACCAGTTTCGGTATGCTCATTTCAGGCGGTGCCGGTCGATCCGAACCCGCCCGCGCCGCGCGTCGTGGCGCCGGCCAGCGAGCGCTCCTCAACCGTCACCTGCGTCACCGCGGCAAAGACGATCTGGGCAATGCGCATGCCGCGCGTCACCGCGAAATCCTCGTCGCCAAGGTTGATCAGCAGCACCTTGACCTCGCCGCGATAGTCGCTGTCGACCGTGCCCGGTGAATTGAGGACGGTCAGCCCATGCTTGAAGGCAAGGCCGGAGCGCGGCCGCACCTGGCCTTCCATTCCTTCGGGAATTTCCAGGATCAGACCGGTCGGCACCAAGGCGCGCTTGCCAGGCAGGATCAGCAGCGGCCGGTCTTCCGGCACCGCGGCGCGCAGATCCATGCCGGCGGCGCCGGTGCTTTCATAGGCGGGAAGGGGAAGTCCATCTCCATGCGGCAACCTGACGAAGCCGACAGTGGGACCAATGACGGAGGAATTTTGGAAGGCTGCGCGCATAAAATCGATCCTATCGGCGCGAACGGCGATTCGGTCAACTCGTCCGCAGGCCTATCAACGGCTTTCTTTCAGGCGTCAGTGTGACCTAGCGCAATTCCATCGGAACGACGGTCGTCTCCTTGATCTCCTCCATGACGAAGGAGGCCGAAACGTCCGACAGCGCCACCTTGGCGATCAGCCGCTGATAGAGCCGGTCATAGGCCTTCATGTCAGCGACGCGGGCGCGCAGCACGTAGTCGAGATCGCCGGACATGCGATAGACCCCGGTGATCTCGGGAAAACCGGTCACCGCCGCACGGAACTTCTGCAGCCAGTCCGGGTCATGATTGGAGGTGCGGATCAGGATGAACACCGAAAGTCCGAGCCCGAGCTTGTCGGCATCGACCAGCGCCACCCGTCCGGTGATGACGCCGTCCTCTTCCAGCCGCTTGACCCGGCGCCAGCAGGCGTTGCGCGACAGCGACACTTTTTCGGAGAGCTGATCGACCGATAGTGTGCCGTCGCGTTGCAGCTCGGCCAGCAATCTTCGGTCGATTTCATCAAATTCAAGCGCCATGTGGGATGAATGTCCCGAACCACGGCGTTAGACAAGGACAAATTGAGACCGATGAACCTTTACCCCGTGGCAGGATACCCACATCGGGGCTTATCCCGGCAGGAGGGATCACCATGACGACGCTGTTTTCGAAGCTGTTCACCTCTCACCCGGCCAAGGTGGGCGAGACCTATTTCAGCCATATGGCCTTTGCCGCCTGGTTCTGCTCGCGCCTCCTGATGGCCGCTGGTGCGGCACTCGTTCACGCTTTCTTGCCGTTTCTCTTCGAAACTACGGCAAGCCGAATCGTTCGCGAACTCTACGAGCGGACGCACAACAGAGGCTCGCACGCGGTCAAGGAGCCCCAGGCTCTCTTGGATCGCGCCTAGGATTGGTTAGAAGCCATGTGCCGATGGGCGGCCTATCTGGGTGAAGCGGTCTTCCTCGAAGACGTCGTCACCGCACCTTGCCACTCGCTGATCGCCCAGAGCCATTGCGCCCAGGAAGCCAAGTCGCCGACCAATGGCGACGGTTTCGGCCTTGCCTGGTATGGCGACCGGCCCGAGCCCGGCCTCTACCGCGACATCCTGCCGGCCTGGTCGGATCCCAATCTGAAAAGCCTATGCCGGCAGATCAAATCCGGCCTGTTCCTCGCCCATGTCAGGGCGTCGACCGGCGGCGCCACCAGCCGCATGAACTGCCATCCCTTCATCTCCGGCAACTGGTCGTTCATGCACAACGGCCAGATCGGCGGCTTCGAAAAGATCCGCCGCGCGCTGGAGAACTCGCTCTCTGACGCCGTCTTCGACCAGCGCGAGGGCACCACCGATTCCGAATTGTTTTTCCTGCTGATGATCGACGAGGGTCTTGCTGGCGACCCGCAAGGGGCAGTATCGCGCGCCACCGCTCGGGTTCTGGAGGCGTCACGCCACGCCGGTCTCGAACCGGCCTTGAAACTCACTGCAGCCCTTTCCGATGGGCGCGCGCTCTATGCCGTGCGCTACGCAAGCGATGCCCACGCACCGACGCTGTACACGTCGCTCCGCAACGGCGGTCGTTGCATCGTGTCCGAACCCTTCGACCGCGAAGGCGGCGACTGGCAGGCGATCCCGCCGGCGAGTTTTGTCACGATCACTGGCGATGGGATGAGCATTCGGCCGTTCGTGCCGGCTGTGGCAAGGCTGGCACTGGTCGTCTAGGCCCTAGTCTAAGCCGCATTCCTTCGCGCCCCCCTCTGTCCTGCCGGACATCTCCCCCACGAGGGGGGAGATTGGAGGTCACGGCGGCCTTCGCCAATTTTCAACGCAGGAAAAGGGGCGCCGAAGCCAAAGCTGCCAATCTCCCCCCAAAGTGGGCATAGGCGCTAAGATAGGTATTGCCCTGCGGAATCGGGTGTGATTCTACACTGCGATGACACACGAATCGCTTGTTGATGACGGCTGGGCCGAGACGATTGAGCTTCTGGGCGGCGAAGAGTTGATCGCAGGAAGTGCCCGCGAGACGAAGGCGTTCCTGCGCCCGCGGGGCGTCAGGTCGGCGAGCGATCTGTTGCGCCTGACACTGGCTTACTGCCTTGGCAAGGTTGGCATGCGGGGCGTCGTGGCCTGGGCGGCGGCGAGCGGGATTGCCGACATTTCGGACGTGGCGTTGCTTGGCCGGCTGCGCAATGCAGGACCATGGCTGCAGCAGTTGATT
>NZ_JAMYRH010000012.1:0-209724 GCF_040321305.1 Mesorhizobium sp. M0478 | reverse complement strand
ACACAGACGTGAGCGGTCGTCCCTAAAGCGGCGTGTTGTCGTTGGCCTGCCGGGCGGCTTCGGCCTCGGCGACGTCGATCGTGCAAAGCTCGTTGCCTGCCTGATCGCGCATCCGTACCAGCCATCCAGTCAAATCGTCGTCGCCGGGTTGCAGGGACGAGCAGGTCGATCGCGCAACGGATCGCCTCGGCGCGAGCAGCCTCAAAACTTGGCATCACGGCAGGCGGAACCTGGCGAGCCTGGTCGCCGTCGCGATATTCGAACGTATAGACATTGCTCTGCCGGCCGCGGACATTGCCGGATTCCGGTGTCCTATTGAAACCGCCAATTCTATCGACAGGCATTTCGAAGGTCGCGGTCTGAACAAGCAGGGCTTTTGCACGTCGATTGCCCCCAGCGCGCCGTCGGCGACGTCGCCTCGCGCCATTTCGACCGCGATAGATTCACCCCCTGGCCCTCAAACACCACTCTAACAAGAGGCAGGCCGGAAGGCGCGGCCGCCTGTCCAATGTTGATTCCGACGATATGCATGGGGATACCTTTGACGCTCAGTTTCGCACTCTCAGTGCTTTCGCTGCTCGTGCTCATCCGCGCGGACGAGATAGTCGCTAGCTGCGGCCAGTACGGCCAAGAACGCAGCGGCATATCTGGCAAACCCGAAGGCCTGCGCGGCGGCCAATTTCGCACCGCGTGCATGCTCGGCGATAAATGCATCCGTCGCATCCTGAACTTCAGCTCCAGCCTTGCCGAATAGGGTGCGCTCCTTGGCTGTGGGCTCAAACGCCTTACCGATTATGTGGCCGAGCAGCAGGCCACCCGCAGATCCAGCGAGCACCTTGGCCCGAAACAGGTTTGTGATCGCCTTGCGCGGATGGGCTTCATAACGAATTGACGAGGCGTCGGCATGCGAGGCGCCGGCGACCTTATCTACAGCTATATCGTCGGCGCCTGCCGGGCCATGCGTGCTTCGCCTGCCGGCGTCAAACACCGCAACTGCACCCAGTGCGACCGCGGCAGCAGTGCCGCCATTATTCTTGACGGCGTCCGACACACCGCCTAGCGCCTTCGCCACCTTCTGCTTCGCGTACCGGGTGGACGCATCGACCAGATTTCGGGGCTGCAGGCGCCGGCTTATCTCGCTGACAGGTTCAAACAAAGCCTGCCGCTCTGTGCGGCTTTGCAGCATGATCTCGCGCATCTCTTCACTGGGTTGAGCCAAAACGCATCCCCTGTTTCAATGCCGCGATGTCAGTGCGCACCTGGTTGACGGTTTCGACAGGTGTGATGGTCCATCCCGCGAGCGCTCGCTTCGCAAGATAGAGAAACAGCACGCCGCCTACCCCCAGAAGCGCTGCGACGATTAGGCAAGCTACCATCGGACCGACACCAAAGTGGATCATAGCGAGGATCAGGAACTGGACCATGGCCAATGCAGCCAAGACAAAGAGCACCAGTGCGGCGATGCCGCACGCGCCTGACGAGACGATCGTAGACGTCTTAACCTTCATCTCGGCTTGGAGAAGACGAAGATCGAGGCGCATCAGCGAAGCGAGATGGCTATACCCTTCGCTGAAAACGCTTCCCAAGGGTCGGAGATTGGAACCATCATCCATCTGGAACGCTCTTCGTGTCAGGACCGATCGGAGCTTCGCATGATCCGGGTCAGCACAACGCCGGCCAGGATGCCTACGCCGAAAAAGGCCGCCGGTTGGCGCTGGGCGAATTTCGTGACCGAGTCGAGCAGTTCACCCACGTTGCGGTCCCTGATATCCGACGAAATCCGTTCGACACCTTCGGCCGCGCTCCGAACCATGCCTGCAACCTGCGGGGATTGCTTCTCGATTCCATCAGCCGCCTCCTTCACGGAATGGGCAATGTTGGCGATCGCGTCGGCGCCGGCGGTCTTGTTCGACTCCACCGCTTCCTTGAAGGCGCCCGCAGCATCCGACGCAACCGAACCGGCATAATTTTTCGCGTCAGTCGTCACCGAAGCGGCAGCGGTTTTGAGATGCCCTGCGGTTTCGGCAGCGCTCGACTTTAGTTTGCCGAGCGCTTCCTTGCTGCTGTCGGCCACCTCGGCATCGTTAGTGTGTAGCCAGTTCAGGTCGCTCGATGATCCAGTGGGGTCGTTGCTGATTGATGTGTTCACGGTTTTCCACTCCTGTTGTTGTGAAGTGAACTCGGCCAATGGCAACCTGTTCCTGCCTAGAGCGAATTTTCCTGCCGCGAGGTCTCACTAGTAGCTCTAACATGCTATTTTCGATTTGGCCTGCTGCCGGAACAGAGCAGAACTCGGGCATCTGCACCAACCGCTTCGGATCTTGCCGGGCTAACGTCAACGGACTTCCAACCAGCATCTGAAATCTGAGTGCGGAGAACTGCTCCAGCACGCGATGCAATCTTGGAAGCGACGTTCTTGGTGCACCAAAATGCCCGATCCAACGAAGCCCGCTATCGATTTCAGCTACCAATACCTGCCCTACGGAACGCAACTCGACAACGACTTGGCCGAGCTCGTGCGCAGCGCCGACGAAACAATCGACGCGCTGGCCGATGTGCGGCGGGCCGACGGGGCACTGCCGAACGCAAAGGTAACGGTCGACAGTCTTTCTCCGGCCGTCCTGGCGCTGCTGCGTGGCGACGGCCCGACTGGATCAACAGGGCCGACGGGACCGGCTGGCGTCGGCGCGACGGGGCCGAGCGGTCCCGCGCGATCGACGCCCCAACCGCAGCTTCTAAGGCGTTCGACAGAAGGGACGACGACCGTTTTCGCGCGGCTTCGACTGGATCTCTGCTTCCGACATCCGCAAACCATACGCGGATCGCTTCAGAATGGACCGGGTATTGGGGTATGCTGCATCTGCCAATGAAGGCGCTGCGGCTGCGGAGAGCGGTTGTGTGCGTCAAGCCCGGGCCGCCGGTGAAAGAGATAGGCGTCCCGGGCGATCGGTTGCGATTACGCCCGCCTCGTCGCGCAAGATCTCGTCGGGCAGTTGAGGGCTGACCTGGCGGGGGTTCGGCACGCTTTGGGAACCAACCGCATTAGCTTGTAAGATTTTATTGACAAGGTCCCATGTACTAATATTTTCGATATTTTCAAATGCTAGACTTCTGTCAGTATAAGTTTTGCTAAAGCAAGTATTAGTCTTAGATCTGCCTATTTTTTGCGGAGGTGAGAGTGTCTTGATGGCCAAATTTCCGCCGATCGGCTGTCGAAAAATCAGAAAAATGGTCTTTATATTACTGTGGTCCATTCAAATTTATAGCCCAATTCTCGGCTTTATGCGGCTGCGCTGCCGCCCCGCGATTAACCACTCCCGAATGAACACGGTTAACGATTCGCTAATTTAGTTGACTATGTTTTGCACAGGTATATTTTCGAAACGTTGGGATGTGCAATTTGGGCGAGCAATGGGCGATGGTGGCATCAGGCGCGTGACCGCGGTTTCGGGCGTATCGGATGCTGAACGGCAGCTAATAGCCGCGTAGCACCGCCCAGCAACTCAAAAAGCAATCGACAGACAACAGGAGTGGACGATTCCGCGGGAGCGGAAGGTTTGTGACGTTCTCAGGAACGTCGCCCGGCAACGCTATGGCCGGCAGTAGTGTGCGCAGTGCGTAAGGGCGAAGGGGTGGAGTATGGGTAGAACTGTCAATGTTCTGAAACTCGGGGCCGGGAACACCCGAAGGGGCGCGAATTCCAATCGGGGTCGCGCGCTGGTTGCCGGTGGGGCAGGATTCCTGGGTTCGCATCTGTGCGAGCGTCTTTTGCGGGATGGTTACGACGTTGTCGTGTTGGACAATTTCCACACCGGCAAAAGATACAATCTCAACGCCCTCGTGCGCGATCCGCGATTTACGTGCATCGAGCACGACATCGTCGACCCACTGCCCTTGGATCTCCAGGTCGATGAAATCTACAATCTCGCCTGTCCGGCGTCCCCGCCGCATTACCAGGCAAATCCGATCCATACGTTCAAGACAAGCGTGCTTGGTTCGCTGAACCTGCTCGAACTCGCGCGGCGGAACAATGCGAAGATATTTCAGGCTTCGACGTCCGAAGTCTACGGCGACCCCCTGGTACATCCGCAGCCGGAAGGCTACTTCGGCAACGTCAACCCGCACGGTCCGCGATCCTGCTATGATGAGGGCAAGCGTTCGGCCGAGACGCTGTTCTTCGATTATTCGAGAACGTATAGCCTCGATGTCCGCGTCGCACGGATCTTCAACACCTATGGCCGCCGCATGCAACCAGACGATGGCCGCGTCGTGTCGAACTTCATCGTCCAGGCTTTGCGCGGTGACGACCTGACCGTCTACGGCAGCGGCCGGCAGACCCGTTCATTCTGCTACGCGGACGACCTCATCGAAGGTTTTATCCAGTTGATGAACGCACCGAGCGCACCGCAGCACCCGGTCAATCTCGGCAACCCTGCCGAATTCACCATTCTGGAACTGGCGACACAGGTGCTCGAATACACCAACTCACGTTCGAAGATCGTGCATCGGCCGCTGCCGGTCGACGATCCCAAGCAGCGTCGGCCGGACATCTCATTTGCCCGGGAAAATCTTGGCTGGGAGCCAAAGATCAGCCTGAGCCAGGGGCTCGCGCATACCACGGCGTATTTTGACGCCCTTCTCTACCCGAACCGGCGCGTCAAAGAAGCTGCGATGTAATGAGCCGCCCGGCAATCCTGGTGACGGGTGGGGCCGGTTACATCGGCAGCCACACCTGCAAGCTGTTGTCAGCTGCCGGCTACCTGCCCGTCGTTTTTGACAATCTGAGCCGTGGCAATGAGAGATCCGTTGCCTGGGGGCCGCTTGTTGTCGGCGATATCCGGGACCGGGAGGCGCTACAGCAGGCGATCAGCACCTACCAGCCGCAAGCGATCATCCACTTTGCTGCGCTCGCTTATGTGGGCGAGTCTGTTCACGAGCCCGCAGAGTATTATTCGACCAATGTGTCGGGTACCATCGCGGTGCTTGATGCGGCACGCTCGAGTTCTATCGAAAACATTATCTTTTCAAGCAGCTGCGCGACGTACGGCGTGCCCGAAACACTGCCCATTCGAGAGACGTCGGCGCAAAATCCAATCAGCCCCTATGGGCGAACCAAGCTGATGGGCGAGCAGATCATCAGCGACTATGCCAGCGCCTACGGAATGAAATATGCGATCCTGCGTTATTTCAACGCCTGCGGCGCCGATCCCGACGGCGAGCTCGGTGAGTGGCACTCGCCTGAAACGCACCTGATCCCGCGCGTGCTCATGGCCGCATCAGGCACCATCGACGAGATCGAGGTTTTCGGCACAGACTACGACACGTCGGATGGCACCTGCGTGCGCGATTACATCCATGTCAGCGATCTGGCCCGCGCGCATCTGAGGGCTTTCATGCATCTGGAGGCGGGTGGCGAAAACCTGTCGGTCAATCTCGGCACCGGGCGCGGGGTTTCGATCAAGGAGATTCTCCAGGCGGTCACCCGGATGACGTCAAAATCGGTTCCGGTTGTCTTCCGGCCCGGGCGCCCGGGAGACCCGGCGGAGCTCTATGCGGACCCGATCAAAGCGCGCGAACACCTGGGCTTCGTGCCGGAACTTTCCGACATCGATACCATCGTCAGGACAGCCGCCCCGTTCTTCGGGCTGGAGGCCACCGCGTTCACAATTCCGATGCCGACGGCGAGGCGCCGCCGGTCAACTGCGCCAGGAATGCCAAATGCATTGGAGGACATCACCAGCTCGCAAAGCTGGTAGTCGTCCCTGTTTGTCGTTGTCGGGGACGTGGGCTCATTGAGGTGGGTGAGCTTCTCGGCGAGCCTCAACTTTTGGAATCGATCGAGGTACGGATCTTGTCGAACTGCGCGCCCTTTGTATCGCCTTCCTCGAACTTTCGTTGCTCGTCGGAAGGGTCTCCCGGAGAGTGCCGGAAACTGTACCAGACACCGTCCGGATCCTTGCGCTGTTCGAGGGTCCCACTCCGGAAGCGGTGGCTGAAACACGTGCGGATCGGCGCTGCGGCGTAGGTCTTGGACCGCCAGACGAGATCCATGCACATCTTGCCATCGTTGCTCAGATGCCATCTGCCTTCGCCGACAGAAGCCGTGTCTTGCTCGGAGGTCCAGGCCCGGACCGGTCGATCCTTCTGTCCGAAATAGGCCGCTCCGTTATCCCATATCCACGTGCGGTCAGCATAAACAAGCTGAAGTTGGAAAGCCGTGGGAACGGCAACGGCATCTGCAGGGCCGCTGTCTTTGGGACCAGCTGCGTGCGCGGCTCCGCAAAGCGCCATCTGGCACCAAATGGCCAGGACGGGCGCAAGCGAGATGGCAAGTCGATGGCGCCTCGCCCGGCTCGCTGACTCAAATGGCAATCCGGTCCTGTTCGTCATGCTGAGCGGTCGCATTCAATGTTCGCTTCCCAAGCGGGCGTCGACCAGCCGAGCATACCGCAAGAACGGGCCCGGTCCGTCCTGCGCTGACAAGTGGCTCCACGCTGCAACCGTCAGTGTTTCGCATGCTAGTGAGTACCCCTCGAAGATGTCAACCGGTAGGACGGTCAGTGTCTGTCGCGGCGCGCACGGGCTGCAAATCGAGGACGACGGTCTGCCACGCGGCACGCTATAGACATCCCTCGACGAACGGGCCGCTAACCCATAGCGAGCCGTTGCTGTACATGGCGGTCCCGTTGTCGTCGGTGTAGCCGTGCGATTGCTCGTCGACACGCAGCCTGGTGTTTGGCACCAACTGACCGTTCACCTTGACGCTCTTGATGAACAGATTGCGATCACCTGCCTTGCCGTCTCCGCCCCACAGGTCGTTGCTGTAGCGAAGCTCGATCGTCTTCGGGTTAGGCACGCTGCTGAGATCGATGTGGAACGGCTTGGCCAGGGTTGACGCCTGCATCAGCTCCGCCATGGCGGCTTCCGGCGTCGAAGCGACGCTTTCCTTGCCCGGGACGTCGATCTCGGCAGTGGTCTTTCCGTCGACCACGACGTCGAACCGAGGCGCGCCCCGGAGATTAATGCCGGCAGCGTCGACCTCCAGACTGGTGATGGCGCAACGTCCTGTCTCTTTCGCCGCGGCGGCCACCAGGTCGGCCACGCGCTCTCTCTGCGATTGCACCCATCCGGCGATGGGCTGCAGCAGCGCGTTTCGATCGCCGGTATCAGTGAAGAGGTTGGTTCGCTCATCGGAATCGGCCTTGAGGTCGTATTCCTCCACCTTGCCGGTGGTCGCGTTGAAGATGACCTTTCGATCGTTCTCGCGATAGCCGAACAGGAAACCGGCCCAGGGATTGAAGAAGAAGGTCTTGTTTGGCCGTTGCTCGCTGAACAAAGTGCGCCCCTGCCACTGCTTGGGCAGCGCAAGTCCGAGTATGTCGAAGATCGTCGGGGCGATATCGACGATGCCGCCGACCGGGTGAGCAACTTCATCATGAAAGAGATGCTTGTTGATCATGATGAGCGGGATGTGGATGTTTTCCTCGTAAATCGCGCTGGCATGAATGTAGTCGCCATGCTCCCCGAACGCTTCGCCGTGATCGCCCAATATGACCACCAGCGTCGAATCGAGCTTGCCAGACTGCTTGAGCGATTCAAGGATCTCGCCAAGGGCCGTATCGCCGACCTTCAGGGCGTTGAGATAGGCATTGAATTTCTGGTCGTCCGAGTAGTGGACCAGCGTGTTGCCATCGGAGGAAGGCGCCATCTTCGAAAACATCGGGCTGTCGGTGATGTAGGGGTAATGGGTCATCGCCGTGAACATGATGCCGAAGAAAGGTTTTGCCTCGTCCTTGTTCATCCAATCGATGATCGACTGCGCCGTGCAAAGGTCACTGTTGTAGTCCATGTTTTTCCACTGCTCGGAGCTGAGCTTGAAGGTCGGGGTGCCGCATTTCTGCCCCCGGTAGTCCTGGACCACATCCAGTCCCTTGTTGAGGAAAAACTCATCGACCCGTTGGAATCGGGAATCCGCGCTCCAGAAAAACCCTGTGCGGAAATTGTTCTTGGACAAGGTGTTGGAGATCGAGTCCAGCGGCAGATAGGGATACCTTGCCGTCATGCCATAATATGAAATGTCGTTGTACATCGAGGTGAGCAGAGAAAATATCGAGTAATGCGTGGACGGTGCGTGCGCATATATGTTGTCGAATCGTATCGAGTCCTTTGCATACCTCTTCATATTCGGCGTGACCGGATACTTGCCGCCAAACGTCTCGATGTATTTGGATGGCACCGACTCCATCATGAAAATCAGCACGTTCTTGATTGGGTTCGGCGTCGGCGCCTTGAAGGTCGACGTTTCCGGCGGTCGCTCGCCGACGCTGGCGACATCCGGGTCATTGGTGCTGGCATTCATCGTCAGCACGACCGGCGTTGGATTGAGCAGGGCCGATTTAACAAAATACAGGATCGGATTGTCGATCTCGGCCGCCGGCAGCGCTTCCGCACGTACGTGGTGTCCACTACCGGCGATGGCAGCGCCGACACACACAACGAGCACGCCCAGGAAGGCCCCGTAGCCAGCGGCGCTCAGCCGCTGGCACAAACTGGCCGCGGCATAGCCAAGAATGAGCACCAGGATGACGGACCCGGAAAGGGTAGCGAAGTCCTTGATGTTGAGCGCGTCGCCCATCGCGTTCCTGGCATCGGCATTCTGCAGGAAGTCGCCATAGACCAGCCACTGGAACGTGAACGGTTCGCCCAGCATTTTGACGAGATTGATGTTGGCAAATCCCCAGCCCAGAGAGACCACGATAGCAACATAGAAGAGCAAGACGACGATTGCTGAGCCGAGACGGCTCGCCTTTGCCAGGAACAGCAGGATCAAAGTCGTCACAGTCAGGGACGTAACGACAATCAGGTCATAGTAGCTCGATGCCAATCCCTTGGGGACGGCCGCCAAAAGGCCTAAAACCGTGGTTTGCGGATCAATGATTGCGCCGCGGTAGACACCCAAAAGCAGCCACGACAACAGGCCCGTGCAGATGACCCGCAGGCTCCTGCGCCGGAAGCGCACATTCTTCGCCGAAGCGGTCCCCGCCTTCGACTGCGTAAGGCCGCTCTCAGGTCGGCTCGCCGACCCCCTACTGCCGCCGATGCTCATACAAACTACCCGCCGCCAGTTTGCGCTTCGGCCCCAAACAATGGCCGACAGCCTTCAAACCCCCACCCGCAGAATCGGCTTGCGCTAAAAAAGAGTCAATGAAATGGAGCTTGCGTTAACCACGTCTCTTGAGAACTGGTTATCCACGCGATAATCGGCGAGGCGTTGTGCCCAGGTGAGCTGTTCCATCAACTGGGCACCCGCCATATGAATTGACGAACGGCGGGCGCCGTCGACCGCCCGCCGTCATGACGTTTCAGTACTGCGCAGGCAATCAGCCGCCGCGCAGACGCGTTGGGCTCAGGCTCGCGACGGTCATGCCCTGCTGTTGGGAAGGACACGTCGGCAGAAAGCGGCTCGCATCCGCGTATGTCATGGTCGCGATGGAGCTCTTTAGCCCCCCACGCTTGGCGATCCAGCCGCGAACCCAGCCAGGGTAGTTTTTCATCATGAAATTCGCGGCCACCTGATTGCCGCGCGCAGAAACGCCATACGGCAGGTGAAAGCCGAACGACGCGCTCTGCGTAATGCACACCTTGCTCTTGGGCATCGACAGATAAAGCGTGCAGGCCGAGTCGCACGAACCGTTGAACCGCACAAAAGTGCCACTGCGACGCATTTTTAGCGCACGAATGGCATAGTCGATCACATAGCCGCCGCGATCGCCACTGATGGTCTTGACGTTGGCCGTGCCAAGGCTGATGCGCGGACGCAGCAATTCTCCTGCGGAGCTTGCCGAGACCAGTGCGCCGATCAAACCGAGCGCACCGAGAAACTTCATTGTCGTTTTCATTTGCGCCTCCTGCTATGCCGTCAATGACTAGCTGGGAGGCGTAAAAATTGAATATTCCGTGTCGCTAAATTTGAATCAGTCGATCGATTATGCAGTCGTTTTAGAACCTGATTGACGATTTGGTTTACCAATGACGCAGAAGCATGATCACTGAAAAGTAAACCTGTCGCAGGCATCATTGCAGATGACTGTGCTGCGTAGCGCAATCGGCGGATTTGGATCAGAGGAAGTCGGATGGCCGTTGGTGGCAAGGAGCGGAGGAGGTCAAAGGAAGGCAAGCCTCGCCGCGTCTGCGTCGTGACGAATGCAATCGACCATGGCGGCGAAGATGGCGCCATGGTCGAGTTGGCCAGGCTTTTTGCCGAAGAGGGGGACGACGTCACCCTGCTATGGGTTCCAGGCAGGGATGCTCCAACGGAGGAGGCCGCGCGCCACCGCGAGCTGGAGGCGGCATCGGTGCGGCTGGTCATTCTCGACAAGTCCGATCAGCTGCTTCCTTGGCTGACGACACCCGAGAGCCGGTCCGCCGCTGTGCTGCATTATCTCGAACGGTCCGGCCACGATTTGGTCTACGCGCCCCTTGAGGGCGGGCTGCCTTACTACACGCTGCTAGCTGTCGAGACTGCGGCTTTTGCCGCGCCGCCGATCGTGGTCGTCGCTCACGCTCCGGAAGAATGGGAACATGAAGCCGACAAGGCGTTCTTCGACAGCGCCGAGGTGATTGCCGTCGCCTATATGGAGAAATACTGCGCCGAGATGGCGAACCGGACGATCTGTGTGTCCGCAGCCTTGCGACACTGGATGTTGTCGAAGGGTTGGAAGGTGAAGAAGGCGATCGTGACGCCGATGTTGCCGCTGCAGCATCGTCTCGCTCCAGCCGGTGTGCGATCGTCGACGGGCGGAGAACTTGCCGTCTTGGCCGGATGGCGCTTCCGCGATGGCCTGACGCTGCTTTGCGACGCGCTCGACATCATAGCGCCAATGGCGCCAAAAGGGCTGACGGTCACCGCATTCGGTCCATTTGGAAAGATCATGGGCGAGCACAGCGGTGGACTGCTGCTGAGACGCGCCGAGCGGTGGCCGTTCAAGGTCAACCTGTTGGCGCACGCAAGCCCCGCCGCAAAGCTCGACTACGTCGCGCGGGCCGGCGCGATTGCCGTCATCCCCGCCCACGCCGCATCGACGGGCGGCACCGTTGCCGCATGCATCGAGGCGGGATTGCCTTTCGTTGCGACCAATGTCGACGCGAACGCCGAGCGCTGGAGTGCGCAGGCGAGGCAGCCGCGGCTGGTCGATCCTGACGCCGCCGCGTTGGCGCAGGCCATTTCGGCGGCGCTCGACGACCCGCCTCGCCCACTGCCTGTCGACAGCCTGAGCCAATGTCGGCAGTCCTGGCTGGATACGCGCAACTTGCCGACGCCAACTAGGCGCTGGCGCGTCGACAAAAGTGCCGGGTCGTCACCCCTGGTCTCTATTGTCATGGCTCATCGCAACCGGCCGCTCTATCTTAAACAGGCAATCGCTGCGATCGAAGCGCAAACCTATGATCACCTGGAACTGGTTCTGGTCGACGACGGAAGCGACCTGGATGAAGTCAGGCGATTGCTGGATACGCTGGAACCGACCTTCCGTCAGCGCGGGTGGAAGATTCTGCGCCGACCGCACAAGCACCTCGGTGCGGCGCGAAATGCCGGCATCCGCGCTTCGCATGGCGAGCTGATCCTGTTCGTCGACGACGACAACGCGCTGTTTGCGGAGGCCGTCGATCATTTCGTGCGTGCGATGGCTACATCGGGTGCCGACATCTGCACTGCGTTCCAACTGATCTTCTACGAGGATTTCGTGCCCGAAGATCGCGCCGACGGGCTGATCCAGTACCTGCCTCTGGGTGGTCCCGACGCGCTCGGCCTGATCCATAACGTCTACGGTGACGCGAATGCGATGATGCGCCGGTCTGTCTTCTCGCGGATCGGGTTCTTGATCGAAAAGCCGGGCTACGCCATGCACGACTGGGAATTCTTTGCTCGAGCCTCTCTCGCCGGTCTCAAGATCAGGACGATTCCAAAGCCGCTATACTGGTATCGCTCGAAACCGGATGGCATGTTTCGGACGTCGAACTGGTACGACAACCGGCTTCCCATCCTGGAGGCGTTCAGGTCGAGCCTGCCCGATGGCGCCCGCCTGCTGCATCATTTGGCCATTGCCCAGAACGCGCACCGGTCTGAAATTGAAAGTGCCCGCGAAAACCTGAAATATACCCCCGGCAATCGGAAATATCTGGAGCTTTGCGACATCGAGCCGAACAGCGATGCGGCCATAGAGAAGCTTGCCAGCATTGCTGGGTCGATCGGCCGCCCCGATACGGCTGCCACTTTGCTTGGGCGCCCCGCCACAGACCACAATGCCGCCGACCGTCCTGATGTCGGCGGCGGTTCTATCATTCTCGACTACGACATGCTGCGGAGTGCGCGGTTGCTTACACCCCGCGTCTCGGCTCTCCCGCTGCTGCTTGTCGCACCGGACGACGGCGGGGTGTTCTTGCGTCCGCATGCGGACGGCCCGGTCGCTGCATCGCTTGATCATCATTTTCCAGCCTTCTTCCGGAAGGTTGAAGCATCCGTCGAAATCGCTCATGCCGATGCGCCGGCGATGGATTTTGCTCTCGCCCTTGCTCGACCCGACCAGCCCATAGATTGGCAACAGGACATCGGCAAGCAAACGATCGCCTTCTCAGGCTGGATGAGCATCGAAGACAGATTTGTGCGTCATCACTTGGTGGCAACGCTTCGCACACGAAGGAAGATGCTGCTTTCAATCGTTCTCGCCGTTCGTTTCACCGCAACGTCCAACGGTTTTCCCACGAATGCGTTCTTCCGCACGCTGACACTGTTCAGCGACTAAACGTCGATCCAACCAGGCAAGGGAGATCCGAGCGCAAGCCAGGCCCGTTCATCGGTCGTGCGCGTTAACCACGTTGGTGGAACCTTCCAAGAATGGTTGACAAAACGTTAACAGACGCTAATGTTTCAGTGGGTTGAGTAGGTGGGGTGCGTTATGCGTAGGATTCATTCTCTACTGTTGGGTGGACTTAGTCTGCTGGGGTTGAGCGTCGCTTTTTCTGACGCGGCGCAGGCGAAGACCGAAGTTGGCGTCAAGGAAGCCGAGCTTGCCTGCGAGCAGGCCCTTAAAACCGGCACCATCGAGGCACTTGAGGATTATCTGCACCGGTACCCGAACGCTCCGACAGCCTGCAAGGCGCTTGCTCTCAACAGTTTGGGCCAGTTTGCGGGCGGTGAAGAGGGCAAAGGCCACGGTGAAGGCGGCGGCCGCTACGGCGGATAAGCATCAGCCGGATTTTCCCTCAGTAGTTCGAGCACATCAGGTGGCGTAGTCGCTGCGCTGGTGTTGCATGGCCAGGGTCGAAACGAAACCGGCGAAGGGCTCCGAGGTCTTCATCCAGCCGAGTTCGACGAGTTGCGCGCCGTCACCCCGATAGCAGACGGAGCTTTGGTTCCGAAGCGCGAGTTTCGGATTGCGCTCCAAGGCCTCCATGTAGGCAGCGCGCTCCTCAAGCGTCTTTTCCTTGAGCTGCGCATTTTCACTCAGAGACGACGCTGATTTCTGGCGGAATCCCCAGACGAATTTGAAGTGCAGCAATGCGACGCGCAGTTCGCTGAATCGGACCTTGCTGATCGTGTGCTGTGCGACGTGATAACGCGTGCCGCGCCCCCATTTCACGATCGGCACCTTTGTCAGGCACGGGGGAAAAGTTTGCTTGAACCGGCCGTGCCAGAAGACCCGTTCCCTCACGCCACCGAACATCTGCTCGGGTGGGTACATACCGTCGCGCGGGCGCAGCCATCCCGGCTCCGGGTCGAAGTAGGGTGAAGCTTCAACAAGCGGGATCTTGCCATCATAGCTGTATTCGGCCAACGGGCCATCGGCGTACATGTCGATCATGGAGCCTATGACAGCATCGACGCCGGTCGAATCGAGGTAGCTGCAAAGCTGCTGGAGATTTGCCCGCTCAAAATCGGGATAGACGAGAAGTTCGTCGGCGTCGATCGAAAGGCACCAATGGCCGGTGCCGAACACATTCATGAGCGTGTTGATCCATCGCGGCGGATCGATGTTTTCAGCGAAATGCGATCCTTCCGTGTGGAAGCAGTGGCTGTCCGGCTGCTCCAGGATCAATTCGCGGGTCCCATCCGTGGAGCCATTGTCCAGGAAGAAGAACCGATCGACGCCCAAGCCGCGGTAGTGGTCGAGAAGTTGCCGCAGCAATTGGGCTTCGTTGCGCAGTCCGACAAAGCACAAGATCTCGCCATCGGTCACGTCAATGGGCCGGTCGTCCAGTCGCGCGAGATGTTTTGGGGATCGAAGTTCAACCATCCGAGGTAATCAACCAGTTTACGCGAAAGGCAGGTACGCTGCTGAGAGTCCCGCGAAACGATTATCAAAGTGTTATCCAACTGTTGGCAAGACTGTTTCGAACGAAGCGGGCTGACAAGGGGGGGTCATTGAGCATTGGTTCCAAGGCAGGCGCCATGCCCACGGGCAAGCGACAGGCAAGCCAGAAGCCTCGCAATGTGTGTGTCGTTTCGGAGGTTGAGTTCGGCTCGACGGCGACTGGCGATCACGGGTCGGTAACCTACGCGCTGGCGCAGCATCTGGCCGGAACCGGCGATACCGTGACGCTGCTTTGGGCGCCGAGCCCGCTCGGCAGCCAGCCCGATGATCAGGAAATAGTCAGGCTGGGCAAATGGTGCTTCGACAATTTCCTGGTGCGGCTCGAATTGTTGCCGCCCTCGCCCGAGTTGCTGCGCGGCACGGAGTCCTGCGACAAGAACTCATTGGCCGTCTACCACTACCTCAAGCAGAATGCATTCGACGTTGTCTATTTTGCGCTTGAAGGCGGACTGGCGCATTTCTCCACCCTTGCGAAGCGCACAGGTGTCTTTCCCGATCCTCCTACGATCATCGTGCTCGCACATGAGCCCCTTGTGTGGAAGCTGGAAGCCAATTCACGGGCGGTCGAACGCAAGGAGCAGATGACCATCGCGCACATGGAAAAGAGGTCGGCCGAGACGTGCGACCATCTTGTCATCGCTGGCCAGTCGCTGCTCGACTGGATGGCCAAGGCGGGATGGAAGCTGCCCACCAGCCATCACATTGCTGCGCCCCTCGAGCCGGAGGAGTGGCGTTCCAACTTCGCTGTCGATCACTACAGGCCGCGGGATCGGCCAACCGCCGAAGTGATTCATTTTTCAGGCACAGAGGCGCGCGATGGGCTGACGCTGTTCTGCGATGCGCTCGATCGTCTGGCCGACAGCGGCGTCACCGATCTGACAGTGACGGTAGTCGGCGCGTTTGGTCATGTCCTGGGCGAGCATTCGGGTGGCATGATCGTTCGGCGTGCGCGGCAATGGCCGTTCAAATTGAAGCTCCTGCCCATTCGAGATGAGCCTGACATCTATAGATACCTGCGGCAGAGTCATGCTCTGGTGGCGATGACGCACTCAGCGGCTCAGCTGCCGCTGGAAGTGATGACGTGCCTTAACGAAGAGATCCCGTTCATTGCGACAGATGTCGGCAGCATTCGTGACGTGCTCCATCCGAAGTCGGCCGATGCCGTCCTGATGGATGCGTCGGCCTCCGCCATCGCGGCCAAAATTGCGTCTGTGCTGGAAAGCCGATCGTTTCGTCCGGCAAAGCCCCTGCAAAAGCGGGAAGCGCTCGAGAAAGCCTGGAGCGGGCTGCACGCGAAATTCTCCCGCGAACCCGGCAAGGTCTCCAGTCGCAGGCGGAGCCAACGGCCGCTCGTTTCGATCATCACTGCGCACTACAACCGGGTGCACCTGTTGCCGCAGGCGATTGCCTCGGTTCGACGCCAGGACTACCCCAACATCGAATTGATTGTCGTCGATGACGGCAGCACCGATCCCGATGCAATCAACCTGTTGGCGGAACTCGAACCGGAGTTCGAGCAGCGAGGATGGCGGATCATCCAGCAGAAGAACGGCTTCCTCGGCAAGGCGCGCAACACCGGTATCCGCGCCGCCAGGGGTTCGCTGATCCTGTTCCTGGACGACGACAACGTGCTGTTCCCAAACGCCGTCAGTACGTTCGTCGCCGGCATGCAAAATTCCGGCGCCGATATCTGCACGACCTTCGCCAAGTGGCTCAACGAGCCCTTCGTGCCGCCGGACACCAGGAGCGGCTATGTGCTCTACTTCCCGGTCGGCGGGCCGACGGACATCGCCATGCTCAACAATCCGTATGGCGATGCCAATGCGATGTTCCGGCGTGAGGTGTTCGACAAGATAGGTTACCTCAACGAAGAGCGGGGGTTTTCCGCAAGCGACTGGGAGTTTTTCCTTCGCGCGGATCTGGCAGGCCTGGAGATCGTCCCTGTCCCGGAGCCGCTCTATTGGTACCGGTCGGCACCGACGGGCATGAATCGAAATGCCGAGTGGCTGAGGAATCGCAAGCCGATCATCGCTGTCTTTCGAAAGCATCGATTCGCGAAAACGGAAATGTTCGTGCAACTGGCCATCAGCTCGAACACCGACAATCATGAGAAGGAGCTCAATCTCTGGAATCTGGAGCTGCGGGTTAACGACGAGCGGTATCTCAGGTTGAGTACAGGTCCCGCCAATACCGCGGACGCCATGCAGTTGCTGGCCGAGATCGCGGCACGCGAAGGCAGGGCGGATACCGCAATTTCGCTTCTCGCCCGTGCAGGGCGAAGCGACTTTGCTGTGGGTGTGGTTGAAATACTCAACGCTGCGACCGGAGAGACGGTGCCCGAGTTGAATTCCTCGCTGTACCGCGAGCAGTATCTTTCCGCCGAGCCCATGCGCCTGGCTCATGTCGGTTCGTATCCGGATGCCGATCCGGACCTGCTGAGCTATGTCGAACAGTCTCCAGACCAGTTGTTCCTCGAAGCAAGGGGCAGCAATGTCACCATGGCTTTGCTGAAGGGAGTCTGCCCGCCGGGCACCGTAGGCGCGACGTGTTGGGTTTACCTCGACGAGGAACTGACGGGCTCTGCGCAGTTTCAGCTCGCGATCGTAGACGCAGAAAACCAGACCTTCAGCAATCTCGCCCGGCTGCTTGAGGTTGGCAGCGGGAGCGGTTGGGCTGATGTCAGCCGACGGCACGAGGCGCGTGAGATAGGGGCGATGGTCAGTTCGCCGGCAACCGGCCGACGCGATTTGTTGTTGGCAGTCAAATGCGGCGGCAGCCGCCCGGAGGCGCGCGTCCTCGGCGGCTTTTCCAGCGTCCATATCCGCCATGTCGTTTCGAACGATGCCTGGCGCCCGCGCCTCAACGCACCCCAACAGCGCCAACGCACGCGCCGAATGACCAATGATGATCTGAAGCGTGCGGCGCTTGTGACGGATTATCCCTCCGAGCTGCCGACGCTGCTCATCGCGGGCGACAATGGCGGTATATTCCTGCGGCCGAACACGCACGGTCCGGTTGTTGCCGCCCTCAATTCGGCGTTCCCGGCCTTTGCCAGAAGTGTCATCGCGACAGTGGAGATCGCCCACGATGAAGCATCCCCATTCGAGTTCGCCATGGCGCTCGGCAGGCAAGAAGAAAAACTTGTGTGGAAACACGATGCACCTGTCGGCGCGCTGTCATTCTCGGGATGGACGCGCGTCTCGAGACCGTTCGAACTGCATGACCTGAAAGTTTCGACCCGGGAGGTCGATCGCAAGTGGCTGACGATCTACCTGGCAATCCGGCTGCCATCCGGCTCGAAGCCGATGCCGTCCAATGCTTTCTGGCGCAAGCTGTTGCTGGTGTGGGACTGAGGGGCGCGGGTTGTCGGGACGCGGTCGCGCCTTGTCGACGTTTAAGTGCGGTAGTAGATTAAGTCCGCGTGGAGGCGCCAAGACAATGAAGAAATCGCTGGGCCTTGTTCTGGCATTTATTGTCATTACCGGATGCGCAATGTCTTTCGGCGCGGCCGGCCAGGAACGCGACGTGGGGTCTAAATGCACGCAGTGGAATGCACATCGCGTCCTCTTCAAAAAAGGTGACGGCAAGATATCCGAGGGATCCGCGAAGGCCCTTGCGGCTTTCGTCAAGGATGCTGGGCACGATTGCGGCTACCGCCTTTACGCAACGGCGAGCAAGGAAGGCAACTACAAAAAAGCCTACGACATCGCTGGTCTCAGGCTCGATGCAACCGGCGATTTTCTCAAGGCGCAAGGCGTCAAGCCCGAAATGGTGCTGGTGCTTTCGCATTGGGTTGACGACGGCGCCGCCGACACCAATACGGCGCGGAGCGCGATACTGTACACGCTGCCAAAGCAAGGCATATCTTGCCGGCAATATGAGAAGCGCAGCCCTGTGCAGGTCGACCTGTTTTTCTATAGCCAGTCCTATGTGATCTCACCGAGGGTCAAGGCCGACCTCGAGAAGTTCGCCGCCAGCATCCGCAACTCACGTTGCAATGTCGAACTGACGGCTCTCGCGGCTACGGAATTCACCGGCGCCGACGCTGCAAAGACAAACAAGGAACTGGCCAAGCAGCGCCTGAAGGCGGTCGAGGATATCTTAACCGCAGCCGGGATCGAAAGCGATCGTCTGGTAGACACGAAAGTGGAGTACGTTGGCGACCAGAAGCCGAACGGCGTTCGCAATCGTCTGGCGACCGCATCCCTGATGTAAGCTTGCCAGATTAGCTGACCCGCGACGGACCCGCAACGATGTGGGCTACGGC
This sequence comes from Mesorhizobium sp. M0478, assembly GCF_040321305.1. Classification (NCBI taxonomy): domain Bacteria; kingdom Pseudomonadati; phylum Pseudomonadota; class Alphaproteobacteria; order Hyphomicrobiales; family Phyllobacteriaceae; genus Mesorhizobium; species Mesorhizobium sp. M0478. The sequence goes on along the minus strand of NZ_JAMYRH010000012.1, from coordinate 191,088 downwards.
GCACCACACCCGACGCTGGACGGCTGGAAGGCCCTCCTCGACCAGTTACTCGCGATCGGCACGGCAAGGTCTATGTCGGGCGTGGGGATTTCCTCCGGGTGGCCGAGGCGGCCCAGCAGATCGCCTATGTCGACAAGCCGACGAGATCGTCACCGCCTATCATCCACGGCGTCAATGACGGCCCAGGGATCTGGTGGGCTTTTCTGCTGGTCAGGTGTTGAATGTGGGCCGATCGTACGTCCGCGATCAATCCGCCGCAGCTCGGCGGCCTTGACCACCCGTTGCAGCCCGCCGACGTCACGAAATGACGGGCGGGCACCAGGAAGTCCCACGGGTTGCCTCTTCACGCCAGCACGCCTGTGCCACCGTCGCTGCCTAAGAGGCGGCGACGGTGGCCGCTTGAAGCAGAACCCGCGCGCCGGTAACCGCGTGGGCAGGCTCCACATATTCCGCCTCGTTGTGGCTCAGCCCGTCACGGCACGGCACAAAGATCATCACGGCAGGCGCCACCCGGGCGAGGAACAGCGCGTCATGAAATGCACCCGAGATCATCTGTTTGTGCGGCAGCTTTAGGCTATTGGCGGCCTCCTCGACGGTTTTGACCATATCGGGAGAGAATGCCGCCCCCGGCATGTCGAACGACCGACTGATCGTAACCGTGCAATGCTGAGCTTCTGCCTCCGCCGCGCACACCTGGCGCAGTTCTGCTTCGATGGCATCGAGCCGCTCTACCCGCGGATGCCTGATATCGACGGCGAAGACCACAGACTGCGGTATGGCGTTGATCGATCCCGGTTGGGCGGGAGCGGAACCTCTTTCCAGCCTTGGCCCGGCTGTCTGTGCACCCTGATGTTGGGCAGCCGGGCCGACGCCCTTCTGAATTCAATTATCGCCGGCGTCGCGGCTAACAGACGAAACCGTTATTTAGTCTGGTCCTCCCTGCCTTGGTGATCTCGCCTTTACAGATTCCAATCCTGGACGCTAAGCCAGCAGCGGCCACTCGCTGCTGTCAAATCAACAAGCCCCAAACATCAGGTCGCGGTTATATACAAAAAAGCCGGCCACCTTTCGGCAGCCGGCCAGTGCAAACAAGGAAGGGAACGTTGCACTGATGGGTCAGTGCACCGTCCGAAGCGTTTCCAGGCGACAATGTTCCACCGATGAGAGAACAAAGAAGGCTTCACCGCCAGCGCACATTCCCCTTAGCCGCGCTGTGTTGCCGTCGCCTGGTGTCTAAAGGCCTTTAACCAGCCACGGATCGGTGTCGTATCCGAGGCGCGGCTTTTCCGGCGTTCCACCGGCCGGCAATTTGGCGGTTCCGGTCGGCCTGCAGTCCAGCTCGAGCACCTGCTTCTTGGCCGAGTGCTTCGTAGAGCAAAGGTCCGTGGCGTGACTCACCACCACCTTCTTCTCCTTGGCAACAGCGACACCAGTCCCAGCGATCACGATCGCCGCGCAAAACACAGCTAATCTCATCATACTCCCCACCGTTGCTCCTCCCCAAAAACGCTGAGCATGACGTTACGGCACATATAAATTAGCGCAAGCGAATATTAACTGCCTAGTCCCTTCACATCGGCTCTGGTCGCCTCCCCCTTGCTGCCGGCGCCTTGCGATACCGGCAGCGCGATATGGTAGGATGGGCGCATGCCTGCTCATGATCGGAAGGCCGATGTACATGACTTGACCTACATCGCAGAGGGCTGCAACCGTCAAGTTTCCCAAGTCGTCGTGGCGATGAACGATCGCGTCGAGGATCGCTTACTAAGCGGCGTTTACTAGGTTCCGCTGGTCTAGCCCTACGCGATCACACCATAACCACGTGATGACAAATCAGCCATGTGTGTGGCGCGGCGGGCCTGTTCCGCTTGTGGCCGGCGCCTACCCACCCGGGTTCCCCAACCATGGCGTCGGCCATTTTCGTTCTCTCAGCTATTATAGGCCTTTGCTATCGGCCTATGTGTCGGCCTTGGATGGCGAGATCGCGGTTAGATCACCTCGTTCGTTTGGATGTTTCGCTGGCGTTGGGAGGAGGCGCATATGTTCGCCAGCCGGCGGATACCACACCGCCCCACCGGTCAGGCCCAGCGCGCCCGCTGCAAAGTCCCCGCAGACGGCTGCTGGGCCGCTGCGGGCAGCGGCTACTTGCTGACCATCCAATTTGAATGGGTCGAGCACACCTAGCTGTTCCTTGAAGAACGAAGGGAACGCCACCGGGAACTGGGTTCTAGCTAGCATGGCTAGGCTGAAGCGGCCCGCGCTACCCCACGAGGAAAGCGCGGGCCTGACCATTGCCGTCGGTCGGCAGCGGGAGGCATCCACACCGAGCGCTGCGATGGACGAACTTTTCCATTTACGCGTCAGTTCAATAACAAATACTTGTTCAGAATCGGACGAGCCATCCTGGATGGGCAGTACCGAGGCTGGTTGAATGGCTAACTTGTCATGCCACCTTAGTCAGGCGAACCCTCCGGGGAACCTCCCATGAGATAGCCTCTGCTTCAGGTCGTTGGCATTCAGGATGGCTGCCAGCTCTTCGGCATACTCCATGTCGGGAAGGTCGATAGATGGGTGGCCCGCTACAATAGCCGGCAGCCCGGTGAACACGTCGAACACCGTCCACGTCCCATCTAGTTCCCGCCTTACCTCGTACCGCAGAGTTGCCATGAGGGGATCATATAAGTCCGCGTTAGGGGTAGGGAATATTTGGTCCACGGTGGCGCCGGGCCGCCTGAAAGCACCGAGATGGTCGGCGCTCAGTAGCGAGCCCGCCCACCCGACATTTCGAATACCACGCCGGTATTGAAGTTGATGGCGTCCGAGCACAGCCAGGCCACCATGTCTCGCGCCGGCGCTGCCTCGAGTCGGATAGCCTCGAGCGGGCTGCACGAGGGAAGCGCGGCGCATGACCGTGGTGCCTACATTCGTCGTGACCAGGCGCCCACCTCATATCGGCCGACCACCACGCTTCCGCTTGCATAAGCCTCGGCGCGAATTCGATCTTGCAGCGTTTCGGGACCGAGTTCTGAAGCTGCGATAACGCCCATCTGCTCCATGACCGGAGCCATGGTCGTTGCGAGATCGGAGATCAGATCAATGCCGCTCATACTGTCTGATCCACCTCCGGCGAGAGCACTTACCGCCATGCTAGGGGCCGGCAGCCCGGCTTTTACGAAGGTCGCATGGAGCTGCAGGCCCATGTTGGGGTTGGTCCCTACACGACGAAATGTCTCCACAATGCACCGAAAGCAGTTGTCGTACGTTGGGACGGAGGGAAACGAGGCAGCGCCAGTCCAGTCGACTTCGTGGAATACCATCACGCCCCCTTGACCAAGATGCCGCGCAACCCCCCTCAACATCTCGACCGGATCGGGCGCGAACATAAGGACGTATCGGCCAACAACTGCGTCGAACGCTATATCGAAAGTGAAGGTGGCAGGATCACACTGGTGGAAGATTACATTCTCCAAACCACGTTGCGCGGCTCTCGCCCGAGCAGCGTCAAGAGCCTCCGCCGACCTGTCAGAGCCGATAACAAGACCTGTGGGTCCGACAATATCAGCCGCGAGAAAGGCGACATCGCCAGCGCCGCTCCCCACGTCAAGGACATGCATTCCCGCTCGAAGGCCAGCTCGCCGCAGGTAATCCCGGGTCATCGGGTCAACCAATGCCGCCTGCGTCGCCAGCCTTCTCAGTTCTCTTTCCGAATGTCCCAACTCGTATTCGTGCTGACGTTCGCTTGTCATACTGGCGTCCCCCCGGATGAAAAAGCACAACAAATCAGGGCTTGAATGCAGGCCTTGCGCAATCTGAAGCCGAGCGGCTCATGCCTACTTTAGAGATGTCTAACATAAATATCTGAAAGGGTGCCGTCTAGGCGCATCCTCAAACGAGAGAAGTCCTTCAGAGAGGGTGTGACGGCTTGGCCACCAGCACGGCAGACGACAAAGCGCGTTTTGTCCGGCAGGGGCCTTCTGGCTTCTGGTCAGGCACGGATGGCCTCAACTAGTAGTCAGTCCGATCGAGCACGACTCTGGAAAGAAGCTCAAGATGCCGTGGAGCACCGGCGGCCGGTTGAACAGCGTAACAACTCAGCATAACGTCTTGAACACCGCAGCCGGGTGGCAAATGCCTTCTGATCTCGCAAAGAACTTCTTTGCCTGGCAGACTTCGAACCTGATCGTTTGCCCCATGCCGTCTATGAGTTTATCGCCGGCGCGGCTGGTGACGAAATTACGATGCGGGACAATGTAGGTGCGTTTGACCTGCTGCGGATCAGGCCGCGGGTTTTGCGGGACGTCTCGAAGATCGACACAAGCGTTCACGACTCGGCCCTTGTGCACGGCGATGGTGGGATTGATGAGATCGCTCCGGAGTGCTCGGAGCCGCGCCAGCGTTCGATCTTCGTCCGACCCCGCCAGCCGGCTATATCCGACCACATCGGCGACCAGGATCGCCGCAAGTTTCCGAGTCTCGCTCACTTTGCCCACTCCTGTCGACAAACGACATAGCACGGACTGATCTACACGATCTTCCTTTTCGAAGGCGACTTTCGAAAGCCTGACTTCCGAGACAGTCTCAAATACAATCGCACGGGATCTGGATGGATAGCGCATTACGCCAACGATGAGCTGGTGGCGCGAGGCGGATCTTTAGATGCCGATTGGATCAACGTCCGAATCTGGCGCAACCGCAACATCCAGCGTGGTCGCCAGCCATGTCCGCTTCAGGGCGCGGCAAAATGCTGACCCACGGCCGGCATGAGGCGCATTGCTGCCCTTGGGGGACGGGATCAACCGATAACCAGCACGGAAAGGGCAAAGCTGAGCCCGAGTTGGACGACAACGCCGTGCCGACAAAGCGCGTGCCGCCAAGCTCCGTTACTGCCGCCGAGAACTGCGCGGACTCACCGACGACTGAGATGTCCCAGACCATTGCGACCAGGACGAACAGCCAGAGCGGCCCGTCAAAGACGAAGCCGATGGCCAGCGCACAGAAAACCGGAAACGATCATCATTCCTGCTGTGGTCAGGCCGCGACCGAAGCGGTCGTATAACACGCCGCCAAGCAGGCAGCCGGCGACCCCCGCCGCGATGGCGCAGAACGTCAGTCAGCGCTACGGTGAACACGGTCGCGCCGCCGGTAAGGCAGACATCGCCGGCCTCGTCGCCCACCAAAGGTCTCAATTTTGCAGATCGGCTGTCGGGGCGCACCTCCGTGATCTCGACGCGGCCGGTGATAATCTCGTCGACGCCGACCGCCTTGACGAACTTCCAGCCGAACACCGTGTCCGGACCGGGAAGGTCCTCTGCCACCAAAGCATTGAGGGTGCTGGAGGTACGACGGTCACAGTTAGTCCATCAGGCTACGACCAATAAATCCGACAAGGGAGAGTGCACCCGCGGGTCTAAGTGGATCCCAGGTCGCCCCGACTTCCTCCGCCAAAGTGCGCATTGACCCTGCCCATCCCGTAAGCTTGGCTGTCAATTCAGGCGTCATGCGGCTGTCGGATGCCCATCCTTCGAACACGTCGGCCAAGCGCATCATATGACGGTAACCGAGCTCCTCGCGCAGGTCCTCCGACCAGCGTTGCTCTGCAGCTTGATTGAATATGCTTACGAGTTCACAAGCTGAGGATTTCGACTGGTTCCCGCGCTGTTCCATCGCGTTCAATGCGAGCAGGTTATGCGCTGCGCAGCGAAGCTCGATTTTTTTCTCCGAGGTCAGTCCTTTTCCGGTCGCAGCGCGAATTTCAAGCTTCCGAGCCAGTTCAATCCTTTGCTGCGGAGCCAGGCGGGGCATCGGTACACCTTTCGCACGGTTCGGGCCTGAGCCCTCATCTTTTAATCTAGGATCGCCGGGATTTTTCGATTTGAACGCTTGCGCGAACGAAGCCGTAACCTAGGGACACTGGTCCTGAAATACATACACAACGAGCACGGATCATTGCGGAAGTGTGAAGCAGTCTCCCTGACAGGTAATTTTGCCCAGGTCGGGTTTTGGGACGAGCACGGGCCGGAACACATGAACGACCGCAGGCTTGCGATCGGCGTCAACGTACACCCGCCACCCGTTAGCATAACCCTTCTGAGACCCGTGAATATTGGCGCAATCAAACTCGACGGTGGTTTTTTCACAGACCCGCCGGAAGCAGATTGTTGCCTCGGGCGGTGGTGTATCGAGCGAGCCGTCCGTGTAATTGGCGCACCCCGCCAATGCTGGCCCGGGGATGATTGCAGCGAGAATTGCGGTGGCGGGAGCAATGATCAGAGATTTCATGACGATCCCATTTGGTAATCAATCTTGGAAACCCTGCATTCGGACCGTCATCGGCGACTTGCTGAGCTGCTGACTGAGAAGCGAAAGCTGGCGGGTTTGACACAAGCTGCTGTCGCCAAAGCTCTCGATCGACATCAACCTTTCATTGCCAACATAGAAAACGCCGATCGTCGTGTGGATCTCATCGAGTTTCTCGATCTGGCGAAGGTAGTAGGGTTTGATCCATACGAGGTCTTGCACCAGATCGAGGCCGTCGATCCGCGGACGGATTAGGAGTAGGCCCCGGAAGTTCCGCGACACACTGGCCAACAGTCAGCTACCTAAGGCCAGCAGCCGTAAGCGCTCGATAGACTGACCCCCGACCGATGCCGAGGGACGCGGCGATCTCTGACACGGACTTCTGTTGCTGGTACAGCACGACTGCTTCACCGGCCTTTGCTCGCGCCGTAGGCTTCCGCCCCTTGTATTTCTTGTCTGCCTTCGCTTTCGCGATGCCTTCCTTCTGTCGCTCTTTCATCAGGCCCCGCTCGAACTCGGCGAAAGCGGCGAACATGTTCAGCATCAGCCGGCCATACGCTCCGGTCGTGTCCAGCGTCTCCCTGCCAAACTGTAAGACCTTCAGACCTACACCACGTCCATGCAGGCCATCGACGATATCACCCAGGGTCCGAGTATTACGCGCCAAGCGATCGATCTTGGTGATCACCAACGTATCGCCCTTGCGCAGAAACTTGAGCGTACGATCGAGCTCCTGCCGATCCCCCAGGGCTGAGACCTGCTCCGAAAAGACTTCCTCGCAACCGGCGGCTTTGAGATCACGTATCTGGGCCTCGAGTCCCGCGACCTGCTCTTCTGTTGAAGTTCGTGCGTAGCCGACCTGCATCCAACTCTCCCGTGTCCAATAGCCTCTAAGCTTTTGAGTCAGAGCCGTCCAAAAGTCAATAGGAACCTTATTGGACGGCGCTAGGGCTTGTTGCAGGGCGTCCGGTAGACCCTGCCCATGTGGACGTGTTCTAGCATGTCAATGATCGCGGGATCGACACAGCCGTGCGCCTGAGCTGCCGTACCGATGAACAATCGGCGGGATGATTGGCTATGGCCTATCGCAAGAAGGGCATGGCGGCCGGCTCCGCCAAGGACCCTAGTCGTGACGATGCAGAGCGAGTCTCTGTTGACTTCGAGCCCCTTCGTGCACCTATTTCATCCCTGAGACTGGAGCCCTATCCGATGAAATTCGATGTCCTCGGACGCATCAACAATATGCGCCTCCCAGACGGCAAGACTGCCGTTCTCTATTCGGTGTACGAAGCTGTCAGCAACTCGATCCACGCGATCAACGATCGTCATACGGAAAAGTTGGCCGCCGAAAGGGGCCGCGTCGATGTTGACATCAAGGTGGACGATGCTGGCGATGTTTCTTCAATTTCCGTGAGCGATAATGGCGTGGGCTTCAATCCCGCGAACCTTGAGTCCTTCGAAACCAGCGACAGCCGCTTCAAGTACTCTAGGGGTGGCAAAGGAGTGGGTCGCTTCATCTGGATCAAACTGTTCGAGACCATTCGCGTCGAAAGCGTCTACGATGACGCCGGCGTGAAACGGTTGATATCTTTTCGCTTTGCACCAGCGGAAGCAAACTCAATCCAGGACAAGAAAGAGTTCACTGCCCCGGACCGTCCGATCGGCACGACGATAACACTTTCGGACCTCCGCGCCGATCAGAAGGGACGGGTCAGGCCAAGCTCATATCTGAAAGACTTAGCGCTCCACTTCTTTCCACAGTTCATCTCCGGAACACTTCCATCAATCAACATCACTTACAGAGGAGACGTGTCGAGCCTGAACAACTACATTCGTGATCATGTCGCGCCGCCTGTGCGGACGACTAAGATGGTGGACTTTGGCGACGGCGATGTTGAGCTGGTTGTCGATCACCTTTTTGTCGAACCGTCTATTTCTGCGGGATTGCGGAACGCCTATCTGCTAACGGCTCACGGACGTCTAGTCGGTGACCCAGTGTCGATTGAGAGAAAGTACGCACTCAAAGAGTTGGAGAACGGCAAGGCATATGTGGCCGTAGTAAGCTCCACCTTTCTCGACGAACGAGTCGATCAGGAGCGACTTGGCTTCAAGTTGACCGCTGATCAAAAGGAGATCTTGGAAAACGAGGTTCTTCTAGCGACCGAGGCTTTCCTGTCCGAGCACATTGCACGTCTCAGAACCGGTCAGAAGAGCACCGTTGCGAATATCCTCAAGGAACACCCCCAACTGGCTTCCCAGATCACTAATATCGATGAATACGTAACGTCCATCGCTCCCAGTATGGATGACGAGCAGATCGCACAGAACCTTTTCGTATTGCTTTATCGCGACGAGAAAGACCTGCGCAAACGCATAGCTCATTTGGACCAACTAGCCAACTTGGAGCCAGAAGTACGAGAACAGGCCGAGGAAACGCTCAGGGAAATTTCCAACCAGGAGAAGCATCGGTTGGCTGAGCTTGTGGTCAAACGTCATCAATTATTGCAGTTAGCCAACCTGCTCCTCAAATACGACGACGATCAGGAAGAGAGCTATCACTACGAGCGAGTCATCCATGAGCTGATTTGCCCAATGGGCGAAATGTATCGGACCGGCGAGTACGCTGACCACAATCTCTGGATGCTTGACGACTCTCTCGGTGCCTATGAGTTCTTCGCGTCAGACAAGACCATCAAGTCACTGACAACGGATTCGACATCCACAAAGGAACCTGATCTCGTGTTCTTCAACCCACTCGGCTTTCGAAGGGAAGGTACTAGCGACCCAATAGCAATTGTAGAGTTCAAAAGGCCGGGTGACGAGCGGATGAGCCAAGATCCAGTCAATCAGGTCTTGAATTATGTAGACCTCTTGAGAGGAAAGACGGTCCGCGACGTTGACGGGGCTGTGGTGTCCGATATCGATAACCAGACGCCGTTCGACTGCATTATTGTTTGCGATCTCACTGCTTCGACTCGAAGATCGTTGGAGCGCTCTATCGCCCAAAATCCTACACCCGACGGTGAGGGCTACTACGGTTGGTCGATACCGCATAAGGCGCGAATACGCGTGATGTCCTATGCCAAGATGCTGCGGGATGCGGAGGTCAGGAATAGAGCGTTCTTCGATCAGCTTGGGCTGGGCAGTCCTTCGGCAGCAGCGAAGAGGCGCTCAGCGAAGGCCCGTGAGAAAAGGAAGCCCGAGGCAGCTTGAATCACGCCCGGAGGATCTCCGCTCGACCACTTACAGGCGCAAAGCAGCCACGGCACGCGAAAGCCAAGGTTCAACATCTTGAACCGGTTACTCTACTCGTCCAGTCAGGTTACGACCAATAAATCCGACAAGAGACAGTCTTCCGGCTGGTCTTGGCGGATCCTAGGTCGGCCCGACTTCATCTGCCAACCGCCGCAGAGACTCTGCCACCCAGTCAACTTGGCTGTCCATTCAAGCGTCATGCGCCGGTCAATTGCCCAGCCCTCAAAAACGTCGGCCAAGTGGATCATGTGGCGATGCCCGAGCTCCTCTCGCAGGTTCTCCGACCAGCGTTGCTCTGCAGCTTGATCGAACATGCGTGCGAGTCCCTCAGCCGAGGACCTGGATTGGTTCCTGCGCTCCTCCATAGCGTCCAACGAGAGCAGATTCTTGGCCGCGCGGCGAAGCTCTATACTTTTCTCCGGGGTCAGTCCTTCGCCCGTCGCAGTGCGCGGATCTCGAGCTTTCGAGCCAGTGCAATCCTTTGCTGCGGGGTCAGACGGGGCATCGGGGCCTAGGCCACTCATCTACTAATCGAGGATTGCAGGTGTCGTTCGATTAAACTCTTGCCCGAAAGAAGCCGTAACTCAACGACACTAGTCCCAGAAATACAAAACACGTATCGAGCGAGCACGAATCACCTCGGAAGGTGTGAAGCACTCTCCCTCACAGGCAATTTTGCCAAGGTCTGATTCCGGGACACGCACGGGTATGCGCACGGTCGAATAGCTGCGGCGGCGAACGCGGGCCCTTCGACGAGATCGAGCATCGGAGCCGTGGCGAAGTCCCGGTAGACAATCAAAAGGTAAATTCTTCGCTGCCTGTCGCCTGAGGGAGCAGCGGGATCGGCCTGCGTTTCCGCCTTGACCGCCGGTGAAGCATCGCCATTGATCCACTTCGCCATGTGTGCATTCTGGGTGCTGTGGGGGCAGGATGGCGAAGTCAAAACACAAGAAGGCAGCAGCGCATCGAGCACGCGCTCGAGCGGCGACAAACTCGACGAGAATTCAGAAGGCACAGAAATCCAAGATGGCCGTCCCGCTTAGCCCGGCCGCCAGGAGACGGGTGCGCGTCGCCACCGCCCTCATGGACTACATCGCCGCCAACAACGACGGGCAGCGAACGGTCACCATCCCTGCTGGCCGGATCATTGCAAAGAACGCGGACGGTAACAACGCGGCAGTCACCATCGACGAGATCGGCGCGTTCGTAGAACGCATGAGGCAGGCCGGAAAGCTGACCAACGTCGAGACGCTGCCTGACGCCTACGCTTTCAGAATCGTGCGCAGGCCTGTCACCCAGAGACCTAATGCGAAGCCAGGGCCGTCATCTCAGTTGCCAGGCATAGGGCATGTGATGCGCGCCGTGCTCGCTGCCGTTGACGCAGGCGCGACGCGTCATGCCGCGGTTCGATCCGCAGTGTCCAAGGCGCTCGCTCTTCCGGTATCTGCGACGGCGAGGCATGCGTCGGAACACAGCTTCGAGGGACGCTTAGGTCTCTGCATCGAGCAGCACAAGGCGCTGGGCTACATCCAACGCGAATGACGTGCGATCTCTATCCTGCCGCGAGGCCATGCCCGGCTTCAGGACAGCAGGCCCTTCGAGCGGGACGAAATCCCGAAGAAGTACAGGCTTCCGGACAAGGCATCCAATACCGAAAGGCAGCCCCCCGCAGTGAACGCTCGAGACGTGAACAGACTTCTGCAAACAATACCGACCCTCGCTCCGGAAAGGCTGATAGTTCTCTGGTCGAACGCGGTGAAGGTTCTATCCGCCCCCTCCGGGACGGCGGAGCTTGAGCGCGCGCGAAAGGTATTAGAGGCAGTCGAGACGGCCTGGGACGCGCTCGACAGGAAGAAGGAAGAAGAATTCGCCTGGCCGTCTACGGAGGTGCGGGGGCATTCCGGAACTTTGACGGTGCCGGCATTCCGATCCGAGGGCATGCTTTCCTACCTTGAGTACCGGGTGGGGAAGACCGCCGGCCTTCCGGCTGTCCTACGGCAGTCGATCCTTGCACGCGTGTTCGAAGGGAAATTGCCGCGCGTCTTCGATGCCGAGTACATGCGAGCATGGGGAAGTCCCGGGAGTGGCCAGCGGCTCCGTAAGATGGCCGAGTCCTTGGCTGCGTTTGCGCGGAACGCGAAGAGGAGCGACGAGGATCGGCTCGAGGAAGCGATCCGGCAATGGGAACAGGACTTGGAATTCCTGCATGACAGGTACTACGTCGGGCGCTTCGGCTTTGGCTGGCCGACGACTTCAATCAACGATCCAATTCGGATGCTGGTTCAGCGGTAATGGCCCGCATCGGCCAATCCTTTGTGGTGTCGAAGGTCCCGTCTAATCCGCGGTAGTCAGGCTGAATGCCGCATTGGATGCGCCCCTAATTCGTCAGAAGCAGCAATCTGAAAGACCGCGGACAGCGTCATGGGCGCTTCTCCGTCAGTGCTTCGTCTCGTCTTCGTTCGCCTGGCCGGGCAGTGGGCGCGGTGGCATCCCCTTCGCTGCCCTTATTTCATTGATCATGGCAGCGATCTCGAAATGAAGCTCCGAGTCTGTCATCTGGTTGACCGTCGCAGTGAGATTGACGTTGACCTCCTTCGGAGCTTCGATCCCGAGCAGACGGGCTTTGGCTATACTGGCGGCCGTGGCCGCCGCCGACTGGCCATGCTCATGTGCCAAGGCACGGGCTTGTTCGAGCTCTGCGCAAAGTGATTCCTTGCTGACCATGAGACTTTCCGCGAGACCCTCGAGCAGATACCGCCGCCGATTCTGGATGTCAGGCTTTGTCAGGAGTTTTGAGGACTCCACGGCAGCTGCCCGGACGGTGCATTTGTAGCCGGCTTCGAGGTATGCCTTATAGGCGGGCAGCCCGTCCACGTAGCCTCGTACGAATGCTTCGTGACGCGGATTTTTAAGCGGTGCGCTCATTGCGTGGCCTCACCCAAATCAGCCACTTCTCTATTCGGAAGACCGCGTTGCGCGATCTCCTCCCGCTCAATCAGGCAACCCACTTCCACGCGCCGCAGTGTGGCCAAAGACGATTTGCAACATTGCGCGACGGTCTCCCAGGCGCGCTCGGCCTTTTGGATAATGCGAAGCTTGGTGGATTCGACCCTGCCTTCCTGGCTGCTCATAGGTTCTCGATCTCCAAACCAAACCACGTACACACATTCTTCCCCACAAATTCTGAATTGGAGCAGAGAGCCGGGGCCCATGAATAGGATGGTGAAGGTCACGGCGCGGCAGTAGTTGCCGATCGGCGTCGACAAGCACCCCGTTGATTCAGCGGGAAAGAAGTTGGAGGCCGAATGAATCGCGCGCCGACATGAAGGCTATGTCACAGATGCCGCAACAGGCCGGCGGCCACAGCCTAACGGAACGAATAGCTGGCCTGCGGCGCCTTCTGAAGTCTACTGCTGACCATGGCAGAGATCGAAGAGCCCTTCATTCCGGCAGAAGGATCGCAGAAGGGCCTGCGGACTTTGCGCCCATGTACTACAGGCCAATGCGGGCGCTAGCTTGTGAGGTGAGCGGCGGCCGTACGACGCTTAGCGGGGGCTTCACCCCCTGCACCCCGAGGAAGGCCCTTCGGCCTTCCAACCGCGACACCCCCACCCATTGCCGTTCCTGTGTAGTTCGATCCATATTTGGCTCTGAATAAGAGCTTCGCTCAGCTTGTGAGTGCGTGAGTGCACACCCCTATGGGGGTATTGCTCACGCTCACGCTCACAGTGTTGGCTCGGATGTGTGAGCAGCGTTGTGAGCACCGTTTTTGCTCACGCTCACGCTCACAATGTCGCCGTCAATGGTGACGTCACCAGCTTCCTGAAGTTTTTTCTTGGCAGTGCTGAAGGCTTTCCTGCGAGCTGGATCCGTTCGCTTGTTACACCAGTGCGCATAGCAAGCATTTTGCCAAGCCCTAAGACTGGCGGTGCCTGCAACGACGATTCCGCGTAACAAATTGAGCGCCACAGCTACGTCAGTGAAGGTTTGCTTCTCTGTCGCCTCTTCCACGGTCGCATTTTCGGCATTGGTCCATGAGTTGATCTGGTGAACCACCTGCACGGAGATCTCGCCATCAGCGACAATTAGGTTACTGGACGCGATGTCGAAGGCGAAGCGCGCGCCGGCCGGACCGTCTTTGAATTTCTCGACTCTGAGAATGGACGTAGCGCCCTTTCGGTCGACACTCAGGACGAAGTCAACGTTGTTGAAGAACACCCCGCTTCCACGCATTTCCCGGTTGCCTTTCTTGCCTGGATGGTGAACCCCCATGACCGCGCAGTCGAACTCTTCGTGCAGACAGGCCATGTTCGTTACGGCCTTACTAGCCGCAGCCGCATCGTCCTCCTTGGCATCGCCAAAGCAGGTGGACAGTGTGTCGAAGATGATGAGCGACATCTGCATCCCAGTTGCTCTGACGAGCTCTGCCGCTGCCGTTCGAATGACCAAGCGCGTTTCGCCATCTACAAGACCCTTTTTGGGGCAGGCCATCACCGCAATCGGCACATGATCAGCTACCAGTCCGAGGTATTCTATAGTAGCGCACAGGCGCTGGATGACGCTTCGACGCGCTTCCCCTGTCACGTACAGGACGGCTCCTTTTTTTACCTGCAGGCCGCCCCATTGGAGACCAGCTGCAACAGCTACACTGGTCCGAACTGCAATGCCTGTCTTGCCTGCAGTGCTGGGGCCAAAGATGAAGCCAACGCCTACTGGAAGGACTGCGGGTATGATCTCCCTATGGCACTCGACTTCGAGCAACTGTCGCCGGAGCACTCCTATGCGCTGCGCATTTGCCTTTTCCATGCTGTGTCTCTGTTGCCCTTTCGGCAAGTCTCAAGGAGGAGGGCCTAATGAACCCATCGGGGCCGGCACGAGCCGGTACGTGGACAACGCCGCCTTCACGCCGCGCGCGCCATCCGCAGTTAAACGTCGACAGCTTGAAACGGCGCTTCAGCAACCGCACCGCAGCGCCCTGGCGTCGGTCAATCAGCCACCGCACGGCTTGGTTCGACCGCGGCCGGTTCCGGTCAAGAGCAGCCATGTCGATGTAAGCCACCTGCAGAGTCGCGTTCCGAGCGCGGGGCAAGCATGAGTAGCGCAATCGCGGCGGCGTGCTCGTGATACACGCCGGTGAGCTTGGTCATGCGGAAGGCTTTCCCGCAGTCGGCTGCAACCCAAGTTTGATTGCGATAGGTGCGACAGGCACCATAATTTTCTTGCCTATCCTGATTGTGGGAATGTCGCCGCGCTTGGCGGCTTCGTATGAACCGTTGCGGCTCAGCCCATAGAAGACCGCGCCAGCAATTGGGACGGAAAGCGTCGGGCGGTTCAAAGCGTCTTCGAGCGTCATCAATCACCTATGGATATGAGTAGCCTACGTATGACACGGTAGGGCAGAATTAACTTGCTCGCAACTGAATTATGCGTAACCTACGTAGGAAGTATGAAAGGTGACATGATGGAACGCGACGACATGAAGCCCACGCCGCCAAGACCCCCTTGGGCCGATCCAAAAAGTGAGCGGTTCAACATGTTCATCTCTCCAGCGGAGCTGAAGCAGATCGATGAATGGGCTTGGGCCAACCGCATCCGGTCGAAATCGGACGCGGTTCGCCGCCTGGTCCAGATCGGGCTAGTCTTCGATGAGAACGCGAATGGAATCGCCGGCGCCTTTATGAGTCTTTACGACGATTTTAATACGAAGATGATCGCTGCCGCTGAAGCACTCTCAAAGGGTGATGAAGGAAATGAGGCGCGGACTGATAGCTTTATCAGACAGATGCTCAAGCTCTCGATCGAGACGATGGAACACTTGGGCTCGCTGCAGGTCCAACTCAATTTGGTGATGACACCGGCCATGGCGATGAAAGCCGATGAGAGCTTCGGCACCGCAGAACTAGGGTTCTTAGCGGCTAAGGCTGATTCTTGGGCGAAGCTCATCCGGCAGAACTTGGATATTTACGAGGCAAATAAGCACCGCGGGAAGGAAGACGATCAATGAAGGGCCACATCCGCGAGCGCAGTCCGGGCCATTGGGCTATTGTCCTCGACGTCGGCGAGATTGATGCCAAGACCGGCAAGAAGAAAAGGAAGTGGCACAGCTTCAAGGGTACCAAGCGCGAGGCGCAAAAGGAGTGCTCGCGGCTCGTCACCGTCCTAGATCAAGGGCTCTATGTCGAGTCGACCAAACAGACGGTTGCCGAATTTCTGGACGAGTGGCTGGGGTTCATCAAGCCGTCGGTGGCACCAAAGACGCATGAGCGATACACCGAAATATGCCGGAAGGGGCTTGCACCGCTGATCGGCAACGTGGTCCTGTCCAAGCTGAAAACCGATCGGATCGACGCGGCTTTTACCACAGCATTGACCGCGCCGCGTGTGGACCACCGGGCAAAGAGAGGCGGCGGCGAGCGCGAGCCACTTCCGCCGTTGGCGCCTCGTACGGTCCACCACTACCGCCGGGTGCTGGTTAAGGCGCTGGGCCAAGCAGTGACATGGGAGAGGCTGTCTCGCAATCCAGCTCTTGCGACCACACCCCCGAAGGTCGAACGGCAGAAGATGCTCGCTTACGACGTCGGCCAGACCGCAACTTTGCTGGAAACGCTCCGGCCGACGCGCATTTTCATTCCAATCCTGCTGGCGGTGACGTGCGGCCTTCGCCGCGGTGAGATCCTTGCACTTCGTTGGCGCCACCTAGAGCTTGCAGACAATCGCCGACAGATGTCGATCGAAGAGAGCGCTGAGCAGACCGCTGACGGCGTGCGGTACAAAGAGCCGAAGAGCGGCCGCGCCAGGACCGTTGCTCTCTCTGCCAGCACTGTCGCCGAACTGAAGGCGCACCGCGCGAAGCAGGCCGAAGAACAGTTCCGCCTGGGCACTCGTCCGGACGCCAACAGCTTTGTTGTCGCCCAAGTCGACGGGGAGCCGCTGCAGCCTCGCTCGTTGACGCATGAGTGGGTGCGCGTTCTGGGCAAGACCTCCCTGCCCCGCATCCGGTTCCATGACCTTCGGCATACCCACGCGACGCAGATGCTGTCGGCCGGCATTCACCCAAAAATAGCAAGCGAGCGCTTGGGCCATTCAAACATTGGCATCACGCTGGACCTTTACTCGCATGTCATGCCAGGAATGCAGGCCGACGCAGCGGAGCAAGTTGACGTGGCATTGCAGGCGGCTATAAGCAGCGAGCGAAAAGGCAAATAGTTGCAAAGTGCGTTGCAAACGGCTGATTTGACCAGTTGGGAAACACCAAAAAACACAATGATTGCAATTAGTTGGAGGGATGGCCGAGCGGTTTAAGGCACCGGTCTTGAAAACCGGCGTGGGTGCAAGCCCACCGTGGGTTCGAATCCCACTCCCTCCGCCAGATATTTGGCTACCGTGCTGAATTGCCTCTGTATTTTCAAAGAGGGCCAAATCTTTCCTAAGTTATTCCTATCTTCCTAAAACGAAGAAGCCTGCCACCGCGAGGCAGCGGGCAAGCGTGAGCGCAAACGTTGCGCCAGCCTCAGGATCAACGTTCGTCCTGGCGGTAGAGCCGTTTGGTCGCGCGGTCGCTTTCCATGCGTTCTGCAGGACCACGGTGGCGTCGGGTCATAAGAACGTATGCCATCAATAGGGCCAGCAACAGTGGCCCACCAGCAACGACGATCAACCACATCACACTTTCAAACATGAGGCATCTCCTTCACGTCACAACCGTCAAGGAGAAGAACCGTTCCGTTCAAAGTTACAGCAACACCAGCACCTCCTGCGACTGAGGGCCGTTTTCCCATGTGACCGTTTCGGAAATCCGGGCTCCGCTGCAACAAAAGGCTGCGGCTGCACGTTGCGGTTGATCATTCAACCAGGAGCAAAGCAAATGGCCGACGACAAAACGAAGACGGACTTCCGCGATCGGGACCGCGTCTCTGCCGATGAGGATTATGAAGTCGAGTATTTCGCCACCAAGGCCGGCATCACCCCGCAGCAGGTCAAGGGATTGATCGCGAAGCACGGCAACCGACGCGAGACGCTGGAGCGGGAAGCGAAGGCTCTGGGGAGCGGTAGGTAGGCCGGCATGCCAGAGTACCAGGTGGAAGAGTGGCATGGAGAGGAGTGTGTCTCAACTCAGGCCACGAGCGCCGATGATCCGTTATCTGCGGTAGAGAAGGTCACGGGCCAAAGGGTGTCGCCTAGAGCGCTTCAGGAGCATTGGTTTCGTGTGGTCGATGAAGATGCGCGAAGCACGCATGAATTCAGCCTTGAGGACGGCGGCCCGGCTGGAGATTTCGCAAAATAGCCATGACCAGAATCTCGGACCTGCATTGGGACCAACGCTGCAGATAGGCGAGAAAGGTGCAGCCGCCGGGCGGACCCGACGGCTTATCGTCGATTGGATCGCTGCCGCCGCATGGGGCCTTAAGGCGCGGCCGGCGCCAGCTTGGCGGCTACTTGGTCGATCTTGTCGGCAAGTACGCTATTGGCCCAATCTGTCACCTCAGGGTCAACGGGCTTGTTGGCCATTTGGGCAAGGGCTGCATCGATCGATGGGACGTTGGCAGCGGCAGCTGTGGCGGCGGTCTGAGCAGCGGCCGCATCCTGGGTGGCGTCATCGAGCGCTGCCTGTGCTGCATCGAGGTCGGCCTGCGTCGGGACATCTTCGGGCGGGGTATTCGGGTCAGCCGCTTTCGCATTCAGCGCGTCGAGCGCCGCTTTGGCGTCGGCAACCGCCTGATTAGCGGCATCGAGCGCCGATTGAGCGTTCTTGGCTATTGCCGACTGTGTCACAAAAGCCTGCACGCCAGCGAAGTTCTTGCCCTTGGAGTGCATAAAGGCGTTGGCGTTGCGCTGCAGTGAGTTCAATCGGCCCAGCTTGGCATGGATATTCTTTTCCTTAGACACTGAACCGGTAGCGGCCTTGGCGACCTGGCCCTTGGCGGATGCCGACTTGCCGAGCGAACCGCCGCCTCCGCCATTGCCGCCAGCATTACCGTTTCCTCCGCTATTGCCATTGCCGTTACCGTTACCGTTACCGTTGCCATGGCCGTTACCATGGCCGTTGCCACCAGCAGCAGCCAGGGCCGGCGACACCAGAAGCGAGAACACCGCAAATGCAGCAAAAAGGGTCTTTCGGGATGTCATAACTACCTCCGAGATTGCCACCGCCACTAACCGCTATAGCGGGCAACATGAGGAATCGCTAACACAAAGGGTAAACTTGGATATAGCTGTGCTTTCATTGCGAGAACGAAGCGGCCGGCCGGCGAAACGCCAACCAGCATAACTCTTTGAAATTGCTGAAGTAGATCACCCTCGTTGGGACCGGCCGGCCTTCCGAACTCAAAGGTCCTAGACCGCTCGGACCAAGGTCTTAAGCCGTGGTTTCGGCCGCGACTCAGAAGTCGTGACGGCGCGGCGACCTTCGGTAGTCGGCACCGTATCGGCCTGAGGCCGAGCTCGACATCGATCCGCTGCTGTGTCCCAAAACACCGCCTAAGTGGTTGTATTCTCTGTCTTTTGATATAAGCGCTAGTCTGAGGTAAATTTCGACCGGCATCTGGCGGGCTTACGTTATGCAGCATCGAACGTTCTTTGGCGGCAAGGTCACCGAGATCCCCACTTCGTTACATTGCGATCCCAGGGGAATGCTGACCGCTATCGAGTTCAGCGGTTACAATTTCCAAGCCGTGCGGGCGTTCGTCGTCACCGCGCCGCGCGGCACGTCGCGGGGCGGACATGCACACGGCTCGGGCCGGCAATTGATGATGCAGCTGTCGGGCCAGATCGGCATCGAATTTCGCTATCAGGAACAGATCGAACGGCTGACGCTCACCGCATCGAACCGCGCGGTGCTGGTCGATGCCCCGGTGTGGGCGCTGCAGACCTATGAAGGCGAGAACCCGTCTTTGCTGGTTTTCTGCGATACCGAATACGACCCTGAAAACTACGTATCGAACCCCTGATGACACTCATCGGGAAAGGAGAGGCCGCGATGCGCGCCAGGACATGACAGCGCCTCGCGGCAGAATGGCTATTCTCGGCGCCGGCATCATGGGCGCCAGCCTCGCTCTCATGATGGCCCGCAGAGGCTACGCGGTGTCCCTCTTCGACAAGGAGAGCGAGCCGATGGCCTGCGCCAGCCGTTGGAACGAGGGCAAGATTCATCTCGGCTATCTCTACGGGAACGATCCCTCGCTGCTGACCGCCCGGCATCTGCTTTCGGGAGGGCTGTGTTTCGGCAGGCTTGTTTCCGAGCTGATCGGAAGCAATCTGGAAGCGCACATGACCCTTTCGGAAGACCTTTATCTGATCCATCGCAACTCGATCGTCGCTGCCGAGGCGCTGGGGGCGATCTTTGAACGTGTGGATGTATTGGTGCGCAGCCACGCTGACGCCACGAGCTACCTTGCCGACGTATCGGCGGCGCGGTCGAAACGGCTTTCCAGAACTGAATTGGCCGATGTCACCAACTCGGACCAGATCGTCGGCGGCTTCCAGGTGCCGGAGCGATCCGTCAACACGCGATGGGTTGCCGACCGGCTTTGCGCGGCGCTTCGGGGTGAACCCAATATCAGCTTGCGGATGGCGTCCAAAGTCCTGTCGGCACAGCCGGTGGACGGAATTGACGGGAAATGGCGCGTGGCGGTCGCAGGCAAGAAAAGTGAGGCGTTCGACATCGTCGTCAATTGCCTTTGGGAGGGGCGGCTGGCTGTCGACCGCACGGCCGGCATCGAGCCGGTTCCCGGATGGTCGCACCGCTACAGGCTTTGCCTGTTCGGCCGCACCAGGCAGCCTGTCAATGTGCCATGCGCGGTCGTCGCCCTTGGCCCGTTCGGCGACATAAAAAACTATGACGGGCGCAACTTCTATCTCTCCTGGTACCCGAGCGGGTTGCTTGCGGAGAGTGGCGAATTGTCGATCGAAACGCCGCAAGCGCTCGATGCCGACGCACGACAGCGGTTCATCGGCGACGTTCGCGCCACGCTCGCCCGGTTGGTGCCCAGTGTTTCCAGCATGTTCGACGATGCCGAGGAGCTTGAGGTACGCGGCGGCTTCGTGTTTGCGCAAGGGCGTGGTTCGCTCAGCGACCCGAAAGCCACAATCCATCGCCGCGACCAATTCGGGGTCAACCGCCTGGGCAACTACATCTCGGTCGACACAGGTAAATATTCGACGGCGCCGTGGCTTGCCGACAGGCTGGCGCGGCAAATCTGCGGGATCGAGTGAATGGGTGAGACAGAACAGGGCGGCGCGAAGCAGGTAGCGCAGAAACAAGTCCAGCTTCGATCCGGCTGGCGGCCGAAGGTCACGGCGCTGGTGCCATGCTACAATTCGGCGGCATTCATTTCGCGTACGCTGGACAGCCTCGCCGCGCAGACCTGGGACAATATCGAGATCCTGGTCGGGGAGGACAATTCGACCGACGCGACATTCGAGATCGTTTCAGCCTTCGCCGGCGGCCGCGACGATGTCCGTATCCTCCGCCGGGACAAAAACCTGGGATGGCTGAAGAACTCCAACGATCTGATGGCCAATGCCAGCGGCGAATTGATGTTCTTTGCCTTCCATGACGACGTCATCGATCCAACCTATATCGAGGCGCTGGTGCGGGCGCTCGATGCCAATCCCGCGGCCGTACTGTCGTTCAGCGACGTCGAAGTGATCGAAGTCAGCGGCGAAAGTGCCACGTGGAAGTTCGACCTGCTGGAGGGCTTGCAGGACGGTTTTGCGCGTGGCCGGGCGATGGCGCGCCAGCCGCATGGATGGTGGGTTCCCAATCGTGGGATATTCAGGGCCTGGGCGTTCCACCGTAGCGGCGGGATCAAGCCCAACAGCCAAGGCGAATTCAGCGCCGACTGGACCTGGCTTCTGCATCTGTCGCTGCTCGGCGGCTTTGTCCGCGTGCCGCAAGTGCTCTGCCACAAATACTACCGGGCGGGCAGCATCAGCCGGCGCTGGGACCGCAACAGCACCCAACGAAGGGCCTTGCGGGCGGCGGGGATAAGGGAGGTCTGGCACAGCGAGGCCGGCCTTGCACAAAGAGCCTTCCTCGCTGTCTATATCGCCTTGCGGCCGTGGCGGTGGGTGCCGCGATCGCGAGAAGCGCAAAGACGGCGAAACAGGCAATCGGTGCATGGCAGCCCGGACAAATAAGAATGGCGCCGGCGACGTATCAAAGCGGCTGCGTCAAAACACCCTGCCCGGCCAACGGCGATTTCCGCGCATATCCGGCTGCCCCAAAATGGCACTCCGGTTGATTTTTCACGCGAGTTATGGTCGTTCTCCCGCCCATGAAAAAACTATTCCTTGCGGCGCTGGCCTCGGTGACGCTGGCCTGGCCCGCCCACGCGATGGACGCCGCCCTGCGCGCCGGCCTGCTGAAACTCGACCCGGAGACCCGGCTGGAGCAGAGATGCGACGCCGAAGTGCTCGACCGCATCAGCCATGACGACCACAAGTACAAGGCAGACCGCGTCGTCGCCTACGCCTTCGCGACGCCGGAAATGAAGGCCGATGCCATCCGCAGCCCGGGCGCTGCCTTCCGCAGCAAGGGGCAGTGGTACCGGCTGAAGTTCAAATGCGAGACGGCGCCTGACCATATGGAGGTCCTGCAGTTCCGTTACCGCATCGGCGACGAGATTCCGGAAGCCGACTGGGCGAAGTACAATCTCTACGACTGAATTCGCTGCGACCAGAATTCTCTCTGGCAGAACGACCTTCCCTATTCCCGTGGCTTTCAGCGTCGGCCGTTAGAGCGGTTCAGCTTTTTACAGAGCAGCTGACCCACTCTAACTCTTTGTTTTTGCATGATTCCGGACGGAAAACCGCTACGCACTTTTCCTGGAATTGCGCCGGCAGTCTCTTGACGCGCGGGAACCATACACGTTAGGGCGTCGGCATATCCGACGACGAACACGCCGATACAGCAAGGGGCTCCGGTCGATGGACATTTTCAGCGCTGCAAGCATGACGGCCCTCCTCCAGGTCATCGCCATCGATCTGGTGCTTGCCGGCGACAATGCCATCGTCATCGGCCTTGCCGCCGCCGGCCTGCCGGTCGAGCAGCGCAAGAAAGCCATCCTGATCGGCGTGTTGGCGGCGACTGTGCTGCGCATCCTGTTTGCCGCCGTCACCGTCAAGCTTCTTGCCATTGTCGGCCTGCTGCTGGCCGGCGGCATCCTTTTGTTGTGGGTGTGCTGGAAGATGTGGCGCGAGCTGCGGACGTCGCATGCCGACGAGTTCGAGGCGACCGAGGCGCTCTCCGATTCCGACCTCAACAGCGACAGAACGGTAGGTGGCAAGGCGCCGCGCAAGACGCTCGGCCAGGCGGCCCTGCAGATCGTCGTCGCCGATGTTTCGATGTCGCTGGACAATGTGCTGGCGGTCGCCGGTGCGGCGCGCGATCATTTTCCGGTGCTTGTCATAGGCCTGGTGCTGTCGATCGCCTTGATGGGCTTGGCCGCGAGCTTCATTGCCAAGCTGCTGCACCGCCACCGCTGGATCGCTTATGTCGGCCTGCTGATCATTCTCTACGTCGCGATCGATATGGTCTATCGCGGCGTTGTCGAGGTCTGGCCGCATGTCAGTCCTGTGGTGAGCTGACTCTGCCGGTCCTACAGCTTCTGTATATTACGGGTATCTGCCGGAGGCAGTGGTCGCGTTCGCCGCAGCCGCTGCCCATACCAATGCCGCAATAAGTGTGGTACTGGCCGCCGATCCCGAAAAACCCGGAATGTTTCTCATGTCTGCGCCTCGCGTCAGTTTCGTCAGCCTTGGATGCCCGAAGGCGCTTGTGGATTCCGAGCGCATCATCACGCGCCTGCGCGCCGAAGGCTATGAGATCGCGCGCAAGCATGACGGCGCGGACCTTGTCGTCGTCAACACCTGCGGCTTTCTCGATTCGGCCCGCGACGAATCGCTCAACGCCATTGGTTCGGCGCTTTCGGAAAACGGCCGGGTGATCGTCACCGGCTGCCTCGGCGCCGAGCCGGACGTCATACGAGAGAAGCACCCCAACGTCCTCGCCATCACCGGCCCGCAGGCCTATGAGAGCGTGATGGCCGCGGTGCATGAGGCGGCGCCGCCCAGCCACGATCCCTATATCGACCTTCTGCCGCCGCAAGGCGTCAAGCTGACGCCGCGCCACTACGCCTATCTCAAGATTTCCGAAGGCTGCAACAACCGCTGCACCTTCTGCATCATTCCGGCACTGCGCGGCGACCTCGTCTCGCGCCCGGCGGCCGATGTGCTGCGCGAGGCCGAGAAGCTGGCCAAGGCCGGCGTCAAGGAACTGCTGGTCATCTCGCAGGACACCAGCGCCTACGGCATCGACATCAAGTACCAGACGTCGATGTTCGGCGACCGCGAAGTGCGGGCGAAATTCCTCGACCTTTCGGAGGAGCTGGGCAAGCTCGGCATCTGGGTACGCATGCACTATGTCTACCCCTACCCGCATGTCGCCGATGTCATCCCGCTAATGGCGGATGGAAAAATCCTTCCCTATCTGGACATCCCCTTCCAGCACGCCTCGCCGCAGGTGCTGAAGAACATGCGCCGTCCAGCCCATGGCGAAAAGACGCTGGAGCGCATTCGCGGCTGGCGCGAGGTGTGCCCGGATCTGGCGATACGCTCGACCTTCATCGTCGGTTTCCCCGGCGAGACCGACGAGGATTTCGAGATGCTGCTCGACTGGCTGGACGAGGCCAGGATCGATCGCGCCGGCTGCTTTAAATACGAGCCGGTCCGCGGCGCCCGCTCCAACGATCTCGGCCTCGAACAGGTGCCGCAGGAGATCAAGGAAGCGCGCTGGCATCGCTTCATGCAGCGCCAGCAGAAGATCTCGGCGACGCAGCTGGCCAAGAAGGTCGGCAAGCGCCTGCCGGTGCTGATCGACGAGGCGCATGGCACGTCTGCCAAGGGCCGGACAAAATACGACGCGCCCGAGATCGACGGTTCGGTGCATATCCAGTCGCGCCGCCCGCTGCGCCAAGGCGACATCGTCACGGTCAAGATCGACCGCGCCGACGCCTACGACCTTTACGGCTCGGCGGTTTAGAAAATTACCAAAAAGGGCGCCTCCCGGCGCCCTCGGATTTTTGGCACAGCCCTCGGCGCGGTTTCGCAGTCGAAGCGTGCAGCCCGCGAAACGAAAAAGGGCGCCGCGCGGCGCCCCTTCTCCTTTGCGTTTCCGATATTTACTGCGGCAACTTGTCGTCGACGCCCTTCACATAGAAGTTCATGCCGAGCAGCGTGCCGTCGTCGGCGACTTCGCCGTCCTTGAGCCACGGCGTGCCGTCCTGCTTGGCGACCGGTCCGGTGAAGGGGTTCCAGCCATCTGCGATTTTCTTGGCGGTTGCCTCGGCCATCGCCTTCACATCGTCCGGCATGTTGGTGAAGGGCGCCAGCTTGACGGCGCCGTCCTTGATGCCGAGCCAGACATTGTCCGGCTTCCAGGTGCCGTCGAGCGCTGCCTGAACGCGGCTGATGTAGTACGGCCCCCATTCGTCCGTCAGCGAGGTCAGCTGCGCGTTCGGCGCGAACTTGATCATGTCGGAGGACTGGCCGAAGCCGTGCAGCTTGCGCTCTTCCGCCACCTGCAAGGCAGCGGTGGAATCGGTGTGCTGAACGATGATGTCGGCGCCCTGATCGAACAGTGCCTTGGCCGCGTCAGCTTCCTTGCCCGGATCGAACCAGGAGTTCACCCAGACGATCTTGGCCTTGAAGTTCGGGTTGACCGACTGCGCGCCGAGCATGAAGGAGTTGATACCCATCACCACTTCGGGGATCGGGAAGGAAACGATATAGCCGGCGACCCCTGCCTTCGATTCCTTGGCGGCGATCTGGCCGAGCACATAGCGGCCTTCATAGAAGCGCGCATTGTAGATGCCGAGATTGTCAGCGGTCTTGTAGCCGGTGGCGTGCTCGAACATCACTTTGGGGAACTTCTTGGCGACCTTCACTTCCGGGTCCATGAAGCCGAAAGAGGTGCCGAAGATGATCTTGCAGCCTTCGCGCGCCAGACGCTCGAAAGCGCGGTCGGCATCGGGACCTTCCGAGACGTTCTCGAGATAGGCGGTTTCGACCTTGTCGCCGAGCGCCTTTTCCACCTCGAGGCGGCCCTGGTCGTGCTGGTAGGAATAGCCGAAGTCGCCGATCGGGCCGGTGTAGACCCAGCATGCCTTCAACTTGTCGGCGGCCTGCGCGGACGCCGCCAGTGACATGGCGGCGGTCGTGGTCATCAACGCAATAAGCAGTTTTTTCATTGTGTTACCTCTCTGAGTTTAGCCTTGGAGCTTCCCGTTTGTTTTTGTTGTCAACGATCCGGAACGAATGGCTGCCCCAAGGAAGCCGGCGTGTTCATCATCGTCAGACGCTTGTTGCGCGAGATTAGAACGAGAACCACGACGGTTGCCAGATAGGGCAGAGAAGAAAGCAGCTGCGAAGGCACCGGAATGCCAAATGCCTGTGCATGAAGCTGGCCGATCCACACCGCGCCGAAGATGTAGGCGCCGGCGAGCACGCGCCACGGCCGCCAGGAGGCGAAGACGACCAGCGCCAGCGCGATCCAGCCGCGGCCCGCGCTCATGTTCTCCACCCATTGCGGCGTGTAGACCAGCGACAGATGGCCGCCGGCAAGGCCGGCGCAGGCGCCGCCGAAGATGACCGCGAGATAGCGGTAGCGGATGACCTTGATGCCGAGCGCATGCGCCGATGTGTGGCTGTCGCCGATCGAGCGCAGAGTGAGGCCGGTGCGGGTCTTGAACAGGAACCACATGACGGCCGCCGTCAGCGCGATCGAGATGTAGAAGATCGGGTCCTGGCCGAACAACAGCCTGCCGACCACGGGAATGTCGGTGAGCACCGGAACGTAGAGGTTTGGCAGCCGCTCGCCGGGCTGGCCGACGAAGCTGGTCCCCATCATGCCGGAAAGGCCGAGGCCGAGCAGCGTCAACGACAGGCCGGTCGCCACCTGATTGGTGGCGAGCGACAGCGTCATCACCGCAAACAGCAGCGAGAACACCGCGCCCATGGCAATTGCCGCCAACAGGCCCATCCAGGGCGATCCCGTGAGATAGCCGGCTCCGAAGCCGCCGACGGCGCCCATGATCATCATGCCTTCGACGCCGAGGTTGAGCACGCCGGAGCGCTCGACCACCAGTTCGCCGATGGCCGCTATTAAAAGCGGCGTCGCCGCCGTGGCGATGGTCAAAAGGATGTTGACGGCGATGTCCATCAGCGGGCTTCCTTCAACTTCGGCGCGGCTTCAAGCTTCGCCGCGCTTTTCGTCAGCGCCATGCCGACCAGACGGATGCGATAGTGGATGAGCGTGTCGCAGCCGAGCACGAAGAACAAAAGCATGCCCTGGAACACGCGTGCCACTTTGTCGGAAATGCCGAGCGCGCTCTGCACCGCCTCGCCGCCGAGATAGGTCAACGCCAGCACCAGGCCGGCGGCGACAATGCCGAGCGGATTGAGCCGGCCGAGGAACGCGACAATAATGGCGGTGAAGCCGTAGCCGGGCGAGATCACCGGCTGGAGCTGGCCGATGGCGCCGGAGACTTCCGAAATGCCGGCAAGCCCAGCCAGCGCGCCTGACAGCAGGAAGGCGAAGAACACCATGCGGTTGAGGCCGAAACCGGCGAAGCGCCCTGCCCTCGGGCTGGAGCCGAGCACGCGGACCTCAAAACCCTTGAGCAGGCGGCTCATCAGCACCCAGATCAGCACGGCTGCAACAAGCGCGAAGACAAAACCCCAATTGGCGCGGCCGGCATCCGGCATCAGTTCGGGCAGGACCGCCGAGTCATTGAACTGGATCGTCTGCGGGAAACCGTGGCCCTGTGGATCGCGCCAGGGGCCGCGCACCAGCCAGTCGAGGAAAAGCTGGGCGACATAGACCAGCATCAGGCTGGTCAGGATTTCGTTGGTGCCGAAGCGCGTCTTCAAGAGAGCCGGGATTGCTGCATAGGCGGCACCGCCGACCATGCCGAACAACAGCATCAGCGGCAGCACCAGCGGGCCTTCGAACCCGGGAAACAGCACCGGAACGGCCGAGCCGAAAATGCCGCCGAGGATGAACTGTCCCTCAGCGCCGATGTTCCAGATGTTGGCCTTGTAACAGACCGACAGGCCGACCGCGATCAGGATCAACGGCGCGGCCTTGATCGCCAGCTCATGCAGCTGCCAGACCTGGCTGATCGGCTCGATGAAATAGATCTCAAATGCGCTCAGCGGGTTGACGCCGAGCAGCGCGAACAGAACCGCGCCGGCGATGATCGTTAGGGCGAAGGCGATGAAGGGCGACAGCGCCGAAAAGAGCATAGAGCGCTGCGGGCGTTTGACGAGTTCGAGGCGCATCATGCCGTCTCCAGACCATGTTCGGCGTGGCCAGGCTCGGCGCCGCCCATCAACAGACCGACCTTTTCGAAAGTTGCCTCGGCGATCGGCAGCGGTTTGGACAATTCGCCATTGTGCATGACCGCGATCGCATCCGAAATCTCGAACAGCTCATCGAGGTCCTGGCTGATGACCAGAACTGCCGAGCCGCTGCGCGCCAGTTCGATCAGCGCCTGGCGGATGTGGGCGGCGGCACCGGCGTCGACGCCCCAGGTCGGCTGGTTGACGACCATGACGGCAGGGCTGCGGTCGAGTTCGCGACCGACGATGAATTTCTGCAAATTGCCGCCCGAAAGGGCCGCGGCTTCCGGATCGGGCGCGCTCTTGCGCACATCCATGGCCACGATGATGCGCTGGGCGGCGGCATAGACCGCACCGCTTTTGACCGCGCCGCCGGCGCCGACAAAAACCTTGCCGTCGGTGGCGTGCCGCGACAGAAGCAGATTTTCCGAAAGCTTCATGCGTGGCGCGGCGCCATGGCCGAGGCGTTCTTCCGGCACGAAGGCAGCGCCCATCAGCCGCCGGCCTGTGATCGTGAGCGAGCCGGCATCCTTGCCGCGGATGCGCACGGATGCGGCGTCCTGCTGCAGCACCTCGCCGGAGACGGATTCGAAGAACTCGCCCTGGCCGTTGCCGGCGACACCGGCAATGCCGATCACCTCGCCGGCGCGCACAGTGAGGTTGATATTCTTCAGCGGAATCGAAAACGGCGTTGCCGGCTTGCGGCTGAGGGCGCGGATTTCGAGCAGCGGCTGCGCGGTCTCGATGCCTTCGGCCGGCGCACGCACCACGGCCTTCACCTCGTTGCCGACCATCATGCGAGCCAGCGACGAAGCCGTTTCCTCGCGCGGATTGCAATGGCCGACGACCTTGCCGTGACGCAGCACGGTGGCGCGGTCGCAGATGCGTTTGACCTCTTCCAGCCGGTGCGAAATGTAGAGGATGGATTTGCCCTCCGAGCGCAGGCGCTCAAGCGTTTCGAACAGCTTGTCGGCTTCCTGCGGCGTCAGCACCGAGGTCGGCTCGTCGAGGATGATGAGCTGCGGCGTCTGCAACAGGCAGCGGATGATCTCGATGCGCTGGCGTTCGCCGACCGAGAGATCGCCGACCAGCGAGTCCGGATCGAGCGGCAGGCCATAGCTGAAGGAAAGCGCCCTCGCCTTGGCCGCGATCGAGCTGATCGGTGAGCCGTCATCCAGAGACAGAGCGATATTCTCGGCCGCGGTCAGCGCCTCGAACAGCGAAAAGTGCTGAAACACCATGCCGATGCCGAGCTTCTTCGCCATGCCCGGACTGGTGATCCGCACCGCTTCGCCGTTCCAGAATATCTCGCCGGAATTGGGCTCCAGCGAACCGAACAGCATCTTGACCAGCGTCGACTTGCCGGCGCCGTTTTCGCCAAGCAGCGCGTGGATCTCGCCCTTGGCGATGTTGAGGTCGATATGATCGCACGCCGTCAACGTGCCGAATATCTTGGTCAGGCCACGAACCTCAAGCAGGTTCGCTCCATCATGATCTGCACTCACAGTGCCTCCCATCCGGTTCCCGGACATGTTCTGTGTTCCCGCCAGCATGGTATGCGCTGGCCGCTCTCGTGCGAAAGCAGCACCCACCTTGAAAGAGCTTCAAGAATTTCAGCGGAAACTCAAGGGGTAAAGATTGACCTGCTTCGCACAACAAACCGATCGTCCGGTTTTTCGGGTAAACAGTGCCTGGCGTCGCGGCAAAACGCTGAAAAGCAAGGCAGATCAGGGGATCAGTATGGTCGTGCCAGTGGTCTTGCGCCCTTCGAGATCGGCTTGCGCCTTGCCCGCGTCCTTCAGCGCATAACGCTGGTTGATCTTGATCTCGACCGCACCGCTCAACACCACGTCGAACAATGCCGCGGAGGAGACTTCGAGGTCTTCACGCTTGGCGTTGTAGACGAACAAAGTCGGCCTGGTAGCGAACAGCGAGCCCTTCTGCGCCAGCAGCGACATCGAAAATGGCGGGATCGGTCCAGAGGACTGACCGAAAGAGACGAACATGCCGAGCGGCTTCAGACAGTCGAGCGAGGCCGGGAATGTGTCGTTGCCGACCGAATCGTAGACGACGTCACATTTCTTGCCGCCGGTGATGGCGGCGACCCCGGCGACGAAATCCTGCTCCTTGTAGTTGATGACATGGCCGAAGCCATGCGCCTTGGCGAGCTCGATCTTGTCGGTTGAGCTTGCCGTGCCGATCACGGTGGCGCCGAGATGTTTTGCCCATTGTCCCAGGATCAGCCCGACGCCGCCGGCGGCGGCATGGAACAGGATGGTGTCGCCTGCCTTCACCTTGAAGGTCCGGCGCAACAGATACTCCGCCGTCATGCCTTTAAGCATCATGCCGGCGGCCTGTTCGTCGCTGATGCGGTCCGGCACCTTGACGACGCGGTCGGCGGCGACGACGCGCTGTTCGGCATAGGCGCCGACGTTGACGGCATAGGCGATGCGGTCGCCCGGCTTCAGCCAGTCGATGCCTGCGCCGACCTCGAGAACCACACCTGCCGCCTCGCCGCCGGGGATCAGCGGGAAGCCGCCGGGCGGCGGATAGAGGCCATTGCGGTGATAGACATCGATGAAATTGAGGCCGATCGCGGCGTGCCTGACCAGGATCTGCCCGGCGCCGGGTTGTCCCGGATCGGCGTCTTCATAGGTCAGGACTTCCGGACCGCCATGGGCGTGGATACGGACTGCTTTGGACATTGTGGGCTTTCCTGCGGTCAGGCTTTCTTAGGGTCCGGCTTGGCGCCGAGTTTGGGGAAGAACTGCATGATACCGCCGATGCAGGCGAGGTAAAGTCCGGTGATGGTGATGCCGACCTTGGTAAAGACGCTGACCTGTTCGCCCAAAACGCCGATCTGGTCGTAGAAGGCGGCAAGGGCCGCCTGCGCCAGCGCCAGCGCACCGAAAGCGCACCAGAGCAGCGTCATGCCAAGATTGATTGGCCGCAGCCGCACCACCCGCACGGGGTGAATGAAGTTGATCGGCACGAAGGTCAGGATGCCGGCCGCCACGACGACGCCGAAGGACACCCACTGTCCGGGCTCGATGACGAACAGCGTGAACACGACCATGTTCCAGACCACCGGAAAGCCTTTGAAGAAGTTCTCCTTCGTCTTCATTCCGGTGTCGGCATAATAGATGGCGCTGGACACCACGATGATGGCCGCCGACAGGAACGACAGCCCTTCGCCCATGAAGCCGCGCTGGTAGAGTGCGAAGGCCGGGATCAGCACGTAGGTGACATAGTCGATGATGTTGTCGAGGAGTTCGCCCGACCAGGTCGGCAAAATCTCCTTGACCTCGAGCTTGCGCGCGATCGGCCCGTCTATGCCGTCGACGAACAGCGCCAGACCCAGCCACCAGAACATCGCCGTCCAGCGTTGCTCGCTTGCCGCCACCAGAGACAGGAAGGCCAGGAACGAGCCAGAGGCGGTCAACAGATGCACCGAGAATGCCCGCGCCTGCGGCCAGGTGACCTTCTTCTTCGGCCTCGGAATCCGGTCGGTGATCTTTTTGGCGGCGTTTCTGGCCGTTGTGTTCTTGCTCACGGGCCCCGCCAATCCAGTTTGCAGATTTCGGCCGAGCGGCCGGCAAAGTTCCAGTTGCGGCCGAAAGCCCGCATCTTGCTCTTATCGGACCTGGCCACGATGATCTCCGGCGCGATCCAGTATTCCGAGTTGCCGATCACGGTATCCTTCTCGCGATCCTTGCCGGGAATCGGTGTGACCGCCCCGTCGATGATCTTCGGTATCTGGAAAATACGGGTCTTGTCACGCGTCTCGTAGGTGATCGGCACCTGCTCGACGCCGAGGAACTTGCCGACAAGGATCGACAACAGCGCGGTGGTTCCGCCGGCCTTCCCGGTGAAGATCCTGGTCAGCGCTTTCACCGCATAGACGGAGGCTTGCTTGTCGATGAACAGGCCTGCGGTCCAGTTGCCGCGGCTCATATAGCCTGGGATTTCCATGACCAGACCGAGATTGAGGCCGGACAGGTCGACCTCGCCGAAATGGCCTGCGTCGATGCGGAAGCCCGCCCAGGTCTGGCAATAACCCTCCGTCGGCGGATGGCTGCCAAGCGACAGTACGCAAGGACAAAAAACCGTGCAATTGCAGGAGAGTACGAGCTCTCCTTTCATTGCCCAGCCTTGCTCTGCCATGGAATTATCCCCCGTCATGCCGAGACTACTAGCAGGGCGACTGCCCAGACAAGCAGTATCGCACCGGCCACTCGGGTTGGAAGGCTGCCGGTGGTCTGTTTTTCGATCAAGGTGAACAGGCCGATCAGCGCCATCCAGAACACGTTCATCGCGCCGACGGCAAACATCACCAGCATCAGCGCCCAGCAGCAGCCGAGGCACCACAGGCCCTGCTTCAGCCCTAGCCGGAAGATGCCACCCGGCTCCGCGCTCCAGTTGGAAAACAGTGTCGAGAACGGGTTCCGGCATTCTGTCAGGCAGGCCTGCTTGAGGCTGCTGAACTGGTAGAGGCCGGCAACCAGCAGCGCGGCCGCCGCGGCAAGGCCGCTCACCGCATCGAGCAATCGAGCGGAGGACGCAAATGCGTGGACGAGCAACGTCAGCACCGCGAAGCCGATAGAGGCGACAAGCCATGTCGAGAGGTAGCCGGCGACCAGGACCAGCGGGTGGGCCACCGGCTCGCCCTTGATGCGGGCGGTGTCGGCGATTTCACAATAGGTACGGATCATCGGCGCCGCCGACGGCAGCATCGTCGCCACGGCCATCAAAAACCACATCACGATCAGCGCCAGAACCGGTGCGCCGCCGGCATCAAGTGGTGCGGGCATCAGGCACATGCCGAAGAAGCGGTCGAGGACATCCGGCAGCGGCAGTTGCGGCAGATATCGCAGGACCACATCGCCTGGTACGCCGGGGAGCCGGCCTTCGGCGCCGCGGATCGCCATGGCGCCGAGAATGAACCAGGCGAGCAGAATGCCGCCGACGATGGCGATGTTGACCGTCAGGCGGGGGCTGCGGGCCAGGCTTGCCGTGGCGCGGCCGGCGCGGTCGAGATGGCTGAAATCGTCCTGCTGGCCGGTCATGACAACCGAATGAGCCTAATCGCCGCGTTGATCAAGCCGCATGGTCTGACCTATATCCATGGGTAGACACCTGCATCGCAAACTGGAAGTCCAATTTGGATCATCGCGAGACAGCACGGATACTGGTAGCCGGCAGCGGCCCTGCCGGACTGATCGCGGCGCTCGGTTTCGCCGAGGCGGGCTTTCCGGTAACCCTGGTCGGACCCGAAGCAGGCGGGCCCGATGGCCGGACCACGGCGCTGATGAACCCTGCTCTCAAGGTTCTCGATCGGCTGGGCGTGCTGGCCGAACTTGCGCCGAAGGCCGCGCCGCTGAAGGTCATGCGCATCGTCGATGCGACCAGCCGGCTGATCCGCAGCCCGGTGGTGACTTTTCGCGCCATAGAGATCGGCGAGGAGCAGTTCGGGCTCAACCTGCCCAACAGTGAGCTGAACCCGACGCTGGCCAAGTCCGTCGCGGCACATTCCGGCATCGAATGGCTGACGTCGATGGTCGAGAGTTGGCGTCTGGACGCCGATCAGGCGCATGCCGTTTTGGCTGATGGCCGCGAAGTCTCGGCCTCGCTCGCGGTCGCTGCCGATGGGCGCCTGTCGCCGGCGCGTGAGGCGGCGGGCATAGTGGCCTCGGTGCGATCCTACCGCCAAGCGGCGCTGGTGCTGAATTTCGGCCATCGCAGCGAGCATGGTTTCACCTCGACCGAGTTCCACACAGAGACCGGGCCGTTCACCCAGGTACCGCTGCCCGGCAACCGCTCCAGCCTCGTCTGGGTGGTGAAACCGGAGACGGCGAAGGACCTCGCCGCACTCGATGACGTGACACTTTCCGAGCGTGTCGAGCAGCAGATGCAGTCGATGCTGGGCCGGGTGTCGGTTGAGCCCGGCCGACAAATTTACCCGCTTTCAGCGGCATCACCGGGGCGCTTCGCGCAAAACCGTGTGGCGCTGGTCGGCGAGGCTGCACATGTGTTCCCGCCGATCGGAGCCCAAGGTCTCAACCTCGGCATCAGGGACGTTGAGGATCTGATTGGAATCGCACGCGAAAATCGCGGCGACCCTGGCGCCGCAAGGGCTTTGGCCGCCTATGATTCCAGGCGCCGTCCCGACGTTCTGGCGCGTTCGGGCGCGGTCAATCTGCTTAACATGTCGTTGCTGTCGGACATGTTGCCGGCGCAGATGGCACGCAGCGCCGGCCTCAATGTGCTCGGCAGTTTCGCGCCGCTGCGCGCCTTTTTCATGCGCGAAGGCTTGAGGCCGGGCAGCGGCTTTGCGGCGCTTACCGGCGGTTCAGGGAAACAGGTCCGGCGGTAAGATGCCGTGGCGGATCATGTAGAGCAGCCCGGTCACCGTCAGCACCGAGAGACAGGTGGTGATCATGACGCTGGCCGAGGCGCGTTGCACCCAGACGCCATATTGCTGGGCGATGACGAAGACGTTGGTTGCAGTCGGTAATGCCGCCAAAAGCACGGCTGAAAAAACCCAGATTTCGGAAAAGTTCCCGATCCAGCTCAGCACGACGTAGCAGAGCGATGGATGCAGGATCAGCTTCAGCGCCGCGATCGACGCCAACTCATGCGGCACGCGGTTGAGGGGCCGGAGCGCAAGCGTCACGCCCATGGCAAACAGGGCGCAAGGGGCGGCCGCCCGAGACAGATATTCGAGCAGGCGATCGACCGGCTGCGGTGGGTGAAAGCCGAGATAGGCGGCGCCGACGCCAAGCGCGGTCGCGATGATGAACGGGTGCAGGACGATTTTCCTGACTACGCCGAGGATGAGCCGCCACGGCGATGTCTTGTCGTCGCCCGACAGCGCCATCATCATCGGCGCGATGGCGAAATGCATGATATTTTCGAAGCAGAAGATCAGCGCAACGGGGACCGCCGCTTGTTCGCCGAAGGCGAGCAGCGCCAGCCCCGGCCCCATATAGCCGATATTGCCGTAGGCCGCGGCCAGCGCCTTGATCGTCGACTGGGCGATCTCGCCGCGCGACGCCGTCGCCGACCATACGAACATGATCGAGAAGATCGTGTAGGTGGAAAATACCGAGCCGAAGATGAAGCGCCATTCCGTCAACTGTTCGAACGGCGTGCGGGCAAGCAATTGGAAGAACAGGGCAGGAAGCGCGACATAGACGATGAAGGTGTTCATCCAGCCAAGCGCTTCCAGCGGCTGCCTGGTCATGCGCGCAACCAGAAAGCCGATGAAAATCAGCCCGAAGAACGGAATAACAAGACCGACAATGTCAGACATTTTTGCCCTGGCCCGAAACCCCGGGACCGGGCTAGCCCGTAGCTTCATCGGGCGTCAAGCGCTTCGGCATTGAACTGACACGCCATCTGCGCCAAATAAAGCCTGATCCCAGACCTAAGTCGGGCTCGATTTTTGGCCACGGCGTGTGTAAATTCAAAGTCTTAGAGCGCTCTTCGCACATTCGAGGGGACGCCGGGCGCTCTAGAGGCTTAGTGGTGAGTATGATGAAAACGGCCAAATTTTCGATCGGACAGGTGGTTCGTCATCGGCTGTTTCCGTTCCGCGGCATCATTTTCGATGTCGATCCGCAATTTGCCAACACCGACGAATGGTACGAAGCCATCCCGGCCGACGTGCGGCCGCGCAAGGACCAGCCGTTCTACCATCTGCTCGCCGAGAATTCGGAAACCGAATACATCGCCTATGTCTCCGAGCAGAACCTGCTCGAGGATCAATCGGGCGAACCGGTCCGGCATCCACAGATCGGCGAGATGTTCGACAAGCGGCCCGACGGACGCTATGAGCCAAAACGCCAGTCGAGACACTGACATCACCTTGCATCGACGTGACGACAACAAAAAAGCGGGGCATGACCCCGCTTTTTGTCGCTCCGGTATCTGTCCCGGCGATTAGTTGGCGGCTTTGGCCTTGGCCTGCTCGTCCTTGAGCTTCTTGGCGAAGTCCTGGTTGTTCTTGACGACGAAATCCTGAAGTTTTTTCTGCCGATCCTCGATGTCCGACTGCTGCAGCGGCGCGCCGTCAAAGGCGCCGCTGAAGCCGGTCAAGGCAACCTTGATGGGATTTGGCTGACTTTGGAAGTTGATCGAGGTCAGCGTGATCGCCTGTCCCTTCTTGAAGGACGCGACGAGCGCGTCGGTCAGCGGCACTTCGGCAACGCAACGGTCGGCGAAGCAAATGACATAATCCAGCTTCGTCGCCTTGCCGGCGTCTATCTGCAGGGCGATGCCGGGGGGCACCAGGCGACCTGGGGGAACCGTGACCTGGAAGACCTTGCGGTTTACCTTGCCCTTCAACTCGATCAGGCTGACCCCGGTGACGAACTGGCCGTTGCCGGCAGTGATGATGTTCTGGACATTGCAGATGTCGACATCTTCCTGCTTGGTGCAGGCCTTGAACCAACCCTGCGGAATCTGTTGCTGTGCCGAAGCGGTGGGAAGTCCGGCGCCCAGAAAGCCGACCACGCCCGCGGCCAGGACCGAAAGGCGGTATGCGTTGCTGTTCAGGCTCGTCATGTCGTGCATTTCCTCTCAAATGATCCCGGGACCGGCTTCTTCGCGCCGTGTGGTCCTGCTACCTGTTGCCGAATTGAGGCAACAGAATGACTTCGGAGCGCGTGTTACACTGCATGAGCAGCCGAATCCAGCCCGCCGCCTGCAATTCTTGGCCTCGCAATTTGGGTCGTGCGATTTGGATTGATGTATCTGGCCGGAGCGCCGCGGCGCCATGTTAGGGTGCACTCCGAATCATCAAGCCGCCCAGTAAGGAGACGGTCATGGGCCGCATTCTTGTTTGGCTGATCGCCGCAATCTCGTTCTTCGCCTTTGCACCCGGCGTGGCGATGTCGGAACCGAAACATGCCATCGCCATGCAGGGCGAGCCGGCGCTGCCAGCCGACTACCAGCATTTCGACTACGTCAATCCCGATGCGCCCAAGGGCGGCAACATCACTTACTGCGTCGTCGGCAGCTTCGACAATCTGAACCCGTTCATCCTGAAGAGCCTGCGCACCACGGCGCGCGGCATGCAGGACCTCATTTTCGGCAATCTCGTCTTCGAGCCGTTGATGATGCGCAACTACGACGAGGCCTTCACCCTCTATGGCCTGCTCGCAGACAGCGCCGATATGGATCCCGAGCGCAAGTGGATCGAGTTCCATCTCAACCCAAAAGCGAAGTGGTCGGACGGTGAGCCGGTGACGCCGGATGACGTGCTGTTCACCTACGATGTCTTCACCGACAAGGGCCGCCCGCCCTACAGGGATCGCATGAGCCTGATCGCCAAGCTCGAAAAGACCGGCGA
Source organism: Mesorhizobium sp. M0478 (assembly GCF_040321305.1). NCBI lineage: Bacteria > Pseudomonadati > Pseudomonadota > Alphaproteobacteria > Hyphomicrobiales > Phyllobacteriaceae > Mesorhizobium > Mesorhizobium sp. M0478. Next base: position 153,785 of record NZ_JAMYRH010000012.1, on the reverse strand, counting down.
TCACAGCGTACGCTTCACCTTCAACGACAAGGCCAATCGCGAGACCCCCTTGATCATCGCGCTGACGCCGATCATCCCAAAGCACGCCTTCAACAAGGATACCTTCGACAAGACGACGCTAAAGCCGGTGATCGGCAGCGGTCCCTACACCATCGACAAGGTGCAGCCGGGACAGCGCATCGTCTTCAAGCGCAATCCGAATTACTGGGGCAAGGACATCCCTTCCAAGCGCGGCTTCGACAATTACGACCAGATCACCATCGAGTACTTCCTCAACGCCAATGCCAAGACGGAAGCGTTCAAGAAAGGCATCTGCGCCATTTACGATGAGGGCGATCCGGTCAAGCGCGAGCGCGATATCGATTTTCCCGCCTTCCATCGCGGCGAGGTGATCGCCGAGACCTTCGACACCGGCATACCGCCCGTGGTGACCGGGTTCCTGTTCAACACCCGGCTGGAGAAGTTTTCCAATCCGGAGGTGCGGCGCGCGCTCGGCATGCTCTACGACTTCGAATGGGCCAACAAGAACCTGTTCGGCGGCAAGTACACGCGCACGATGAGCTACTGGCAGAATTCCGAACTTTCCGCGCTCGGCCATTCCGCCAGCGACAGGGAAAAGGCGCTGCTGGCGCCCTACCCCGGCCGCGTGCCGGCCGATGTCATGGACGGCAGCTGGCGCCCGCCGGTGAATGACGGCACCGGCCAGGACCGCAAGGTGCTGAAGCTGGCGTTCGACCTGCTGAAGAGCCAGGGCTACGCCGTTAGGGACGGCGTCCTGCTGGATCCCAAGGGAAACCCGTTCGGTTTCGAGATCCTGACGGCGTCGCAGGACGAGGAACGCTTTGCCGCCATCTATCAGCGCTCGTTGGAAAAGATCGGCATCGCGGTGACCATCCGCAGCCTCGAGGCCGACCAGATCCAGTCGCGCAAGCAGCGTTTCGACTTTGAGGTTCTTGTCGGGTCGAGCGGGTTCAGCAACTCGCTGTCGCCCGGTATGGAGCAGAACCTTCGCTGGGGTTCTTCAGAGGCCAAAAGAGAAGGTTCATTCAATCTAGCCGGCGTCGCCGATCCAGCGGTCGACGCGGCGATCGACGCGATGCTTAGAGCACGGGCCAAGGAAGACTATGTCGCCGCCGTGCGCGTGCTCGACCGATTGCTGATCTCCGGCAACTACATGGTGCCGATGCAGTACAACGCGCAGCAATGGCTCGCCTACTGGAATTACCTGGACCATCCCAAAAAGACTCCCATATTCGGTTATCAATGGCCGACATGGTGGCGCAAGCCGAACTGAGCGTAGCCGAGATCATGCTCGGTAAAACGCTCGGCTCCAGGAGATCAAGATGAGCGATGACAATTCCATTACGGTCGACGTGGTTTCCGACGTCGTCTGCCCCTGGTGCTTCGTCGGCCAGAAGCGGCTGGATAAAGCGATTGCCGCTGCCGGCGACGTTGAGGTTCATGTGCGCTGGCGGCCGTTCCAGCTCGACCCGACCATCCCGCCCGAGGGCAAGGACCGGCGCGAATACATGCTGGCCAAATTCGGCAGCGACGAGCGCATCCGCCTGATGCATGCCCGCATAGAGCCGCTCGGCGAAGCCGAAGGCATCGATTTCGCTTTCGACGCCATCAAGGTCGCCGCCAACACGCTGGACGCGCATCGTGTCATCCGCTGGGCCGGTGCCGCCGGTGAAGCCGTGCAGAACCGGCTCGTGCGCCGGCTGTTCCAACTGTATTTCGAGAAAGGCGGCAATATTGGCAACCACGCCGTGCTGATCGATGCCGCCCGCGAGGCCGGCATGGACGCTGCCGTGGTCGAAACGCTGTTGCCGACCGATGCCGACGTCGAGGAGGTGCGCACAGAAATCGCCACGGCATCGCGGATGGGGATCACCGGCGTGCCGTGTTTCCTGCTCGAAGGCAAATACGCCGTCATGGGCGCGCAGGACGCCGACACGCTGACTGATGCCATCCGCCAGGTCGCGGCTGCAAAGGCCAAGGGCGAGCTGGAAAAGGCCGGCTAGAGCCTGTTCCATCCCGATGGAAATCGGGATGGGGCTCTATTCTCCTTGTTTGAGCATGATCTCTGGACAAAACGGTTCCCGTTTGTCCGAGAAAACCGGCAACCACTTTTCGGGATCATGCTCGGGTTATTTCACCGTTACCTTGGCTTTGCTGAGGAAGAATCCGTGGCCGTTGCTGCCCGTGCAGGTCAGTCCCTTGGTTGACGACTGGCAGGTAAACGGCCCTTTGCTCCAGCTGTTGCCATAGGCCAGCTTCGCCACATCGCTGCAGCAGCCCTGCTCGCCCGGATTCTTGATCAATGTCGCCGGGCCGTTCGGCCCAAGGATCACGGTGACGTAGCTGGGCTCGACGCGCGAACAGCTCAGTTCCGGACCGCCATCCTGTGGCTCGTAGGTGCTGGTGCCGCCCTTCGGCGTGTAGATGCAGCCGATGTTCCCGGACGGAGCATTGAACTCGATTTGCCCTTCGGCGCTTGCCGGAATGGTCTGGCTGCCGGCATGCGCAAGAGGCAGCCAGGCAAAGAGCGTCACGATTGCGGGAACGGCTGCGCGTGCAAGCATTGGGGAGCTTCCTTGTTAGGGACCGGACATGCATTGGTGCCGACAGTGCCCGGCAAGGTTCATTCCAGTGCGCTTGATTGTCAAACGGTGTTGAACTGCAGCTAAAAAGCGCGTGCCACCTCATGAACAGTCGCTTTACAGCAGCGACGATCTTGCGTGCCCAACCATGATGGCCGGTGAGATGATTCGGGCGGCCTGGGGCGATCATGGACGGCAATTTTTCGGGCGATCCGGTTAGCGCGCGGTGGGAAAACCGGCCGACGGGCAGGCCTTTTGGTCACAAAGCCGTGTATGAGCCTTCCCTCAGGGAATATATTCGCACATCTGAACGTTCTCGCAACACATTGAAACAAAGGACAAATTGGGCCCAAAGACGGCGGTCTCGCAGCACCAACTGTTGCCCGATCGCAACGGCGGGTGGGCTGCCTCACATTCGCCGGGATAAAATTCATAGAAAATGATCAATTGGTGTTACTATCCGTAACAAAACTAAAAAAGGTTTGGGCGGGATTGTGATTCGGGTCGACAGACCGCGACGTTCAATATCGGCACTTTGGAACCGCGACGCCCCCGCCGGGCCGTCGCCCCTGACGCCAGTATCGTCGATGCGGACCTTCTGGGGACTGATGCGGGCCTACTGGTTCTCGGACCGGTGGAGGGAAGCCTGGGCGCTGACCTTGGTGGTCGCGGCGCTAACTGCTCTATCGAGCAAGGCCGACGTCTGGTTCACGGTGGCGATGGGAAAGCTGTCAAACTCCATCGCTTTTTTCCACGATGCTGCGAATACTGCGCCGCTTGAATCGCTTCTTACCAATGCCGGGCTGCTGGTACTGCTGGTCGTGGTCAAGGATGCGGGCATCACTTCCATCAAAAGCCTTGTCTCTGCGACACTGCATCGCAAATGGCGCGGCTGGCTGGATGGCCGCTTCAATGAAGCTCTCCTCGATAACAACCACACGCACTACCACGCCCAGAATGGCTCGGCCGGCACGCCGGCACCCGACAACATCGATCAGCGCGTGCAGGAATCGATTAAAGATATGACTGGTGGCGCCCTGGGGCTTGCACAGGGTGTGTTCGGCGTCTTTACCTCGCTGTACTTTGTGGGGGGAGCTTTGCTTGCAAACTCCGTGGAGGTAAAAGGGCTGGAGTTCCTCGGCAGCTACGGTAGCGTCGTGCTCGCTCTTCTAGCGGTCGCTATCTACGTGCCGTTCAACACTTGGATCGCAGTCAAACTTGGCGGAATGCTCGAGTGGCTCAACATCAGGATGCAGAAGGCGGAAGGCAGCTATCGCGGCGAACTGCTCACGCTACTGCGCCGGAGCTTCCATGTGTCAGCGGCGCGAGGCGAAGAAGTCCAGAAGAAAATACATGGTCGGCTCTATCTCGACATCGACCGAACTTGGTCGAAGTTCAATATTGTCAACAATATCTATTCAGGATTCGAATCGGTCTATAATTTTGTTGCGGCCAAAATTGTCGCTTTTGCTCCGGGCCTTGTGCCTTTCATCAACAACAAGGTTGATTTCACAGGGTATGTAACCGGCTCCGAGCAGGTCAACGCGCTGATCAGCAAGTGCTCGTGGTTCATCCATGTCATGCCGAGTCTCGCCACGTTGCGGGCCAACAGCCAGCGCGTCATTGAGTTGGCGAACGCCATCGAAAACGTCCAGCAGCCGCAAGACTTCTACAGCCAGACCGGCCAGTCCGACTTCCACTATGCCAGCCAGAACCCCGTCTTCGGCCTGACCATCCAGAAGCTCGAACTGGCGCATCAGGGCGAGGACGCCACGCCATTCCTGAGTGCTGCCAATCTGCGCTTCCGGCGCGGCGAGTGGGCATTCCTCAAGGGCGAATCCGGCTGCGGCAAAACTTCGCTGATCAAGGCGATCAACGGCTTGTGGCCTTATGGCCGCGGCACCATCGTCTTCCCTGACGGTGTGAGGAGCTTCTATGCCGCCCAGGAGGTCAAGCTGCAGCAGGTGTCGCTGAAGCAGCTGGTGTGCCTGCCCGGCTCCGAGGACGACTATGGCGATGCGCAGGTCGCGGCAGCCCTGCACAAGGCCGGCCTTGGCGATTTCATCGAACACATGGCCGATGAAAGCCGCGAGGGAAAGATCTGGGACCAGCTGCTGTCCGGCGGCCAGAAGCAGAAGCTGGTTGTGGCCCGCATCGTGCTGCAGCAACCGGGACTGTTGTTCCTCGACGAAGCGACCGGCGCGCTCGATCCGGATGGCAAGATCGCCTTCCACCAGGCCATCAAGGACAATTGTCCCGATGTCACGGTGATCAGCATCATGCACGAGGCGGTGGCGCCACGCTCGGCCTCGGGCGAGGAATTCTACCACAGCGTGGTCGCGATCGCCGACGGCGTCGCCACCAAGAGGCCGCTTGTTCCGAACCTTCCGCGCGAGCTCACCACCATCCTTACGCAGCCGCGGCCGGTCGAGGACAAATGGATGCGTTTTTCACGCCGGCTGAAGCAGAAATAGCAGCCACGCCGAAGCGCGTTCCGCCACTGGCGGCGGGGCACTCGCTCCCTCCCCCTTCAATAATCATCACAGTCTCGCGATTGGGCCGGCTCCCGGCTGTATTCCGCCACTCCCGCGATTGACTCGCCAAGATGCGCTCCTATGTTGCGCCCGCTCGCTGAATTCCAACTCGAACCCGCGAGCAGAAAGGTCACCGCGCCATGCCTGGCGACAGTAGTCGAACGCAACCGCCGTCCGCCTCGATGTGACCTCTAACGGCTCACGTCCCGCCGGACGGCAAGGAGTGAGCCATGAACGAATTTACCCCCGTCGTAGCGGGCGACGATGCCGTCGCTATCGCGCGTATCCTTGCCAATGATCACGTCGCCGATGTCGTCGAGGCCCTGAACCGGGAATCTCGCGATACCGCGATAGAACTGCTTTGCGAAATGCCGTTCGAGCGGCTCGTCGAGATCTTCGACCAGCCTGAACTCGACGGCGCCTCCGATCTGGCCGAGGCGCTGCCGCGCGCCAAGGCGTGCAAGCTCCTGACCGCCATGTCGGTCGACCGCGCCGCCGATATCCTGCGCGAACTGGACGAACCGGCGCGCTCCGAGCTGCTCGGCGGGTTGGTCCCGCCGCTGCGGGCAACGCTGCTTTCCATTCTCGGCTATCCCGAAGGCAGCGCCGCCTCGATCATGACGACCGAATTCGTCAGCGTGCCGTCGGACTGGACCGTCGGGCGCACGCTCGACTACATCCGCAAGGTGGAGCGGACGCGGGAGACCGTCTACGCCATCTACATCGTCGATCCAGACACGCATGTGCTGGTGCGCTCGACCGGCCTGCGCCGGCTGATCACCGGCGAGCCGGACGATCCGATCCTGTCGGTGGCGCCGGATCGCGCCCCGGTGACGGTGACGCCGCTGACCGATCGCGAAACACTGGCGCAGACGATCTCCAAATACGACCTGCTCGCGGTTCCCGTCGTCGACCACGGCAAGATCCTCGGCATCGTCACCATCGACGACATCATCGACACCATGATCGAGGAGACGACCGAGGACGCGCATCGCTTCGGCGGCATGGAGGCGCTCGACGAGCCCTACATGAAGATGAGCTTTCTCGCCATGATCAAGAAGCGCGGCGGCTGGCTGTGCGCGCTGTTCATCTCGGAGATGCTGACCGCCAATGCCATGCAAAGCTATGAAGGCGAACTGCAAAAAGCGATCGTGCTCACTCTGTTCATCCCGCTGATCATGAGCTCGGGCGGCAATTCCGGTTCGCAGGCGACCTCGCTCGTCATTCGCGCGCTGGCGCTGCGCGAGATCGGCCTTCGCGACTGGTGGCGGGTGGCGTTACGCGAATTGCCCACCGGCTTCGTGCTCGGCGCCATGCTTGGCGTGGTCGGCATCTGCCGCATCGCGCTCTGGCAATATATGGGCTTCTACGATTATGGGCCGCATTGGCCGCTGATCGCGGCGACCGTGGGGGCAGCACTCGTCGGCATCGTCACCTTCGGCTCGCTGTCGGGGTCGATGCTGCCGTTCGCGCTGAAACGGATCGGCTTCGATCCGGCGAGCGCCTCGGCGCCGTTCGTCGCCACGCTGGTCGATGTCACCGGCCTGGTGATCTATTTCTCGGTGGCGCTGGTCATCCTGCGCGGCACTTTGTTGTAATAAGCTTCAGGCCTCCCATCGCGGTGGCAACAGCGGCTGCCATGGGGGGTTCTTCAAGATCGAGCGCGCGGGCGTCAATCGACCCGCACGCCGTTCTTCACGCGGTAGGTGGGCTTGTACATGGTGACCAGTTCCTCCGCTGCCGTCGGGTGGACGGCCATGGTGCGGTCGAAATCATCCTTGGTGACGCCGGCCTTCAGCGGAATGCCGAGCAACTGCGCCATCTCGCCGGCGTCCGGCCCGAGGATGTGCGCGCCGAGCACTTTTCGCGTGGCGCCATCGACCACCAGCTTCGTCAGCATCTTTTCGTCGCGGCCCGACAGCGTGTGCCGCATCGGCCGGAATGTGGCGCGGTAGATTTCGATATCGGAGTAGCGCTTGACGGCATCGTCCTCGGACAGCCCGACGGTGCCGATCTCCGGCTGTGAGAAGACGGCGGTCGGAATGGTGTCGTGGTCGGGCGCGGTCGGATTGCCCTTGAATGCGGTCTCGATGAAGCACATGGCTTCGTGGATCGCCACAGGCGTCAACTGCACGCGGTTGGTGACGTCGCCGATCGCCCAGATGTTGTCGATGTTGGTGCGGGAATACTGGTCGACAACGATGGCGCCGGTTATGCCGAGCTCGATACCGACGCCTTCCAGGCCCATATTCTCGGTGTTTGGGAGGCGGCCGATGGCGAGCATGACCTGGTCGATCGTCAGCACCTTGCCGCCGGTGACCAACGCATCCAGCCTGCCGTCCGGCCGTTTGCGGACCCATTCCGACACGGCGTGGCAGAGGATCTTGATCCCCTTCTTTTCCATGGTTTCGTGCAGCATGTGCCGCAGGTCCATGTCGAAGCGCGACAATATCTCCTTGCCGCGATAGACCAGCGTGGTGTCGACGCCCAAGCCATGGAAGATATTGGCGAATTCGACGGCGATGTAGCCTCCGCCCTCGATCATGATCGCCTTCGGCAGTTGCTTGAGGTCGAAAACCTCATTGGAAAAGATGCAATGCTCGTGACCGGGCAGCGCCGGGTGCGGCGCCGGCCGGCCGCCGGTGGCGATCAGGATCTGGTCGGCGGTGACGGTGCGGTCATCGCCCAGGAGATGCACGACATGCGGGTCGACCAGCATGGCGCGCGAGTGGAACGTCTCGCCGCCGGCGCCTTTCACGTTCTTTTCGTAGATCGCTTCCAGACGGGCAATCTCGCGGTCCTTGTTGGCGACCAGCGTCGGCCAGTCGAAGCTCGCCTCCGGCACCGTCCAGCCATAGCCGGCGGCGTCGGCAAAATGCTCGGGAAATTGCGAGGCATAGACATAGAGTTTTTTCGGCACGCAGCCACGGATGACGCAGGTGCCGCCATAGCGGTATTCCTCCGCGATGCCGACACGTTTGCCGATCGCTGCCGCTACGCGCGCCGCCCGAACCCCGCCGGAGCCGCCGCCGATGACGAAGAGATCGTAGTCGTAGCCGGCCATGCTGCTGTTCCTTGCCCCAAGAAATGTTTGAGACAGGTAGGCTGCATGAAGCCAAAAGAAAAGCCCGGTTTCCACCGGGCTTTCTGGTCCAGCGGCAAGGATGCCGGTGGCGAAATCAGACGTCTTAGTTCTTCGGCGCTTCCGGCTGGTCACCGTCTGCGGGCGCATCGCCGTCGGCAGGTGCAGCGCCATCGGCGGGGGCAGTTGCGTTATCCGGCGCAGGCGCGGCCGGAGCAGCGGCCTTCGCGGCGGCTGCCAGCGTTTCGCCGACCTGCTGGGCGAGATCGCGCGCCAGGCCGTTCTGCCAGATGTCGGCGGCTTTGACCAGTTCGCGCGTCACGTTGGGGCCGTTGTCGAGCAGCTTCTTGCCGGCATCGGAATTGTAGAAGGCGGCGATGTCGGTGAGATCCTTCTCGGAGAACACCTTGGCATAGGCGAGCGCTGCTTCCTTCTCCAGATCGGCACGGCGCGAGGCCAGCGCCAGTGCCTTTTCGCTGACGGTCTTGCCGATCAGCTCCTGCATATCAGGGTTCTTCTGGATGAGCTGCTGCTCGAGCGAGGCCGCCGCTTGCGGCAGGATGTTGTCGAACGAGTCGGTCGCGTGGATTGCCGTGACCGCCGCCCGTGCCGCCTTCAGATGCGATTCCGTGATCTCCTGCGAGAACGCCGGGGAAGAGAAGGCGAAAACGGCCGAAGCCGCCAGAACGGCGCAAAGATTGCGAACCCGGTTATGCAACATCATGATCGGTAGAACTCCCTGGTTTTCGGGCGGCATGGACTGTTTGGATGCCGTCGCCGCCGGCGATGATGGCCGCTGACGCCAGCCCGATGAAAAGACCATGCTCGACCACACCAGGAATGGCATGGAGAGCATTAGAAAGCGCTCTTGTATCCGGAATGCGGCCAAAAGATGCATCGAGGATAAAATGGCCGCCGTCTGTAACAAAAGGCTGGCCCCCCGTCATCCTCAATGTAACCGGGCCGGAAAGGCCGAGACTTTTGGCCGCTGCCGCGACCGCGATTTCGGTCGCGCACAGGCCGAATTGGTTGACTTCGATCGGCAAGGGAAACCGGCCAAGGGTGTCGACCATCTTCGAGCGATCGGCAATGACGATCATGCGCTGAGATGCCGCCGCGACGATCTTCTCGCGCAGCAGCGCGCCGCCGCCGCCCTTGATCAGTGTCAGCGCCGCGTCGATCTCGTCGGCGCCGTCGACGGTAAGGTCGAGCTCGGGCGTTTCCTCAAGCGTCGACAGCGGCACGCCAAGTTCGCGGCAAAGGGCTGCGGTGCGCTCCGACGTCGGCACGCCGATGACGGTCAAGCCCGCGGCGATCTTTTCGGCCAGCAGCCGCACGAATTCGTCGGCCGTCGTCCCGGTGCCGATGCCGATGCGCATGCCGTCGCTGACATGGGCAAGGGCTGCCCGCGCGGCCTCGACTTTCAACTGCCTCGCATCCATGCTCGCCCCAGGGGTTTGGCTTGGTTCTGATTTTTCTGGATGCGCGCTCCTAGCACTTTTGCCCGCAGGGTCAAAGACTTTGGCTCGCACCGGCTTGCCTGAAAGAAGCGCAGCCGCTATCGCCTGCCTGCAATGCATCAGCCACAGGACAGGCCATGACCCAACCGATCATCGTGTTCGACCTCGACGGGACGCTGATCGACACGGCGCCGGATCTGCTCGACAGCCTCAACCACAGCCTTGCCGCCAGCGAGCTTGCCGCTGTCGACGAGGCCGGCTTCCGGCGTTTTGTCGGCCAGGGCGGACGGGTGATGATCGAGCGCGCGCATACCGCGCAGCAGAAATCGCTGGCGGTGGAGGAGCACGACAGGCTGCTGAAGGTGTTCCTCGACCACTACACACTCAACATCCCCGGCAAGTCGCGCCCCTACCCCGGTGTCGTCGAAGCCATCGCCCGCTTCGAGAAGGCCGGCTATCTGCTCGCCATCTGCACCAACAAATATGAGGCGAATTCGAAAGCGCTGATCGAGGCGCTCGGCCTGACAAAGCATTTCGCCGCGATCGCCGGCCAGGACACGTTCGCCTTCCGCAAGCCCGACCCGCGCCATCTGACCGAGACCATCCGGCTCGCCGGCGGCGATCCGCATCATGCGCTGATGGTCGGCGATTCGCACATCGACATCGACACCGCCAAGGCCGCCGGCATTCCGGTCGTCGCCGTCGATTTCGGCTACACCGACCGCCATGTCAGGGAATTCGAGCCATCGGCGGTGATTTCGCATTTCGACGCGCTGACGCTCGACCTGGCGGAACGGCTGATTGCAGCGGCGGCCGGCTGAGCGAAACGGGGATTCCGCGGCAGCGCCTGTCCTCGGCTATTTCAGGCACAGAAGGCCGGCGCATCTCCTTGACTTCACGACCCTGCCTCCCTTATATCGCGGCTCGCTTGGCCTTCGGGCAACGAGCGGGCGATTAGCTCAGCGGGAGAGCACACCCTTCACACGGGTGGGGTCGCAGGTTCAATCCCTGCATCGCCCACCATCTTTCTTTCCCTGAACAGCGCACTCCAAGCCAGCACTCCTAGCAGCTGCAACTCGCCCCTTCCCCACCAAAATTCTTCTGCGCGAAGTTCAAGGCGCTTGAGTAGCTCGTGTAGCTCTGGAACTGGCAGACATCGGAGCCGTTGCGCACCTTCATCTGCTCGAGATCCCAGAACGAAACCTCGATGTGATCGTTGGCGCAATAGACCGTGTATTTTTCAGGCTCCAGCGCGTTGGCTTTCTGCAGCGGCATGGAGACGGCTGGAATGCAAAGCGCGGAAAGTGCAAGCATGACGGCGTGACGCGTGCGCATGTAAAAACCTCTGGAGTGAGAACAGCCCGTATTTGTCGCGACGATAGTGAGCGGCGCATCGCGGCTTTTTTACGCGCCCTTGTCTTCGCCCCGCTCGGGCCTTCAGTGTTTCTATATGCTGGTCCATATCTCCAATGTGTTGGCCTTGATGATCGGCACCGCACGGGCTGTCACCAGTCGGCCAGCGGCAACCGTGAGGTCGGCGGCCAGCAGTTCGGCGGCGCCACGGTCGGCGTCGTTGTAGGGGTTGTAGCGAACTTCGTTCTTGCCGGCGGCAGCGGCGACACGTTCTTCGCCAGGGTTTGGAATGCCCCAGCCCAAGGCCCGCATTTTTGCGGAAAGCGCCCCGGCGTCCTCGCGCGCCATGCCGGCGAACTGGACGTAAACCGTCTGTGGGCTCTGCTGGATACGCAGCCGGTCCTTCAGCGTGTTGAGTGCGTTGCGATCCTGCTCACCGACAACAGTCTGGCCGTCGGCTGCCGAAAGGGCGAGATCGGCAACCGCCCGGCGCGCGCCGGCAAACACAGCCAGCCAGTCCGGGCGTTCCCACAATTCAGGCGGTACCCCAAGCAGGGTCTCAAGCACGTTGCGGCGCCCCGCCGGTGTCAGCCCGCTTATGCTTTGCAGGCCGGCCATCTCGACGAGAGCCGCGACGACCTTCTGCCGTTCGACCACCGGAAGGTCTGCGTCTTCGAGGACGGCAATCAGGTCACCGCGCAGTGCATCATTTGCGCCGTCGAGCAGCTTGACGCGAGCCGCCAGTTCGTCAGCCGCGGTTCCATTGGGGCCGCGGTTCTTCAGTGAATCCGTCCATTCGATGAGAGGGTCGAAATTGAGGCTCGTGAGCCTTTCAAGCTCGGCAACCGGGAGCCGATACTGCTCGACGTTGAACGCCCCCGTAGCGTCGGCTGGAATGAAGAACGCATCGACCTCAAATTCCGGCTCCCTCACCTCTCCCTTCACGGCCGCCGACACCGAGGACACCGCGAGCTTCCAATAGGCATAAGGGACCGGCACGCCGTCGACCGGCTGGTCCGCGGGCCGGAAGACAGGACCACTGAAGATGGTCACCCGATTGGCGAGCGGATTGTGCTGCGAGCGAACCCAGTTTTCGAGCGGCACCCATCGGCTGCCGTAGAAAGTACGCGGCTGCGGCATCGTGTTTGGCAGGAAAGAGGCATACTGCGCCAGCTTGAGCGCCGCCGTTGCCGGATCGCCGGCGAACTCCGGACCCCAGGCGATGTCGCTGGCACTTGCAAATCGCGCCGCCAGCCAGGGCCGGTCCGCGCGAAAGTACCAGTTGGGACGAGGCTGGTAGTCGACCGACAATCGGCTGTCGGGTTTCAGTCTGCTGGCGGTGAATTGCAGCGGCAACCTCTGCGACCGATCCAGGTTGACGGCCGAATAGATGGCCATGCGATGAGTTCGGCCCATGACCAGCGAGTAGTTGATGTAATCAAGCGGCGGCGCCACGGCGTCGTTGGCCAGGTCGTCGGTTATCCTGGGCAAGCCGATCGTGGCCCCTATGAAATCGACCTTGTATCCCGAAAGAACGTTAGGCTGTTTGTCTATGTCTTTGCCAAGCAGCGGTTCAAGCGCGGCGCGCAGCGGCGCCGGCAATTGGTCGAGCGCGACCTCGCCGCTTTTGACCTGCCCGGCCAGCTCGACCAGCACCCCCTGTCGCAAATCGGGCGCCAACTTGTCCAGGGACACGCTGCCGAGTTTGAGCTGTTCGACCACAAGCAAGATCGCGGATCGCAAAGTGGCCTGCGTGGCTTGCTGCTCGGCCAGCGTCTTGGCGGCGTCTTCCGCCTTCTTCTCGGCAACGGCAAGTGCAGCCTCGGCTCGCTGGCGTGCGTCTTCCGTCTTTTCAAGGGCGGTGGAAAGCTTTCCATTGAGCTTTGCGACCTCACTCGCCGTCGTCTCGGCATCCTTGCGCGCGTCAACAGCGTCATTTCTCTGGACGTAGGCGAAATAGGTGGTTGCCCCAAGGATCGCGGCCAGGATGGCAAACAGCGCGATCAATATATTCTTGCTGCGATCGCGCTGCTTCTGGCTGTCGGTCTCCGCCTTGGCGCTCGCCTCGACGAACTCGGCGATGTCCGGCCCCTGCGGCAGCTCCGCCGCCTCCTTCAGCGCTTCGCCGCGCAGGAGATAGCCGGGATAGCCGGTGTTCTTCCATTGCCGCGCCTGGGCGGCCACGCGAATGCGAAAGCGCTCGGTCAGCTCGTCCGAACTCAGTTCGTCGTCGGATGCGAAGCCGTCGCCGGATTCGGCACCGTCTTTGGTCGCGACGGCCATTGATTCAGGAACGGCGATGGCGACCGTTCCTGAATCGTTGATTTCACGCGATGCCGATTCGGAGTCAACCGCGACGGCAATTGGCTCTGTTGTTTCGAGCCCACCGCCACCTGCGAAAGACGCGAGCCGCACCGGGCTGACGTCGGCTGAGGTGATGCCCGGCCGCGTGACTAGTTCGGCGGACCAATAATCGAGTATGCGCTGCGCCGCGCGCCGGTCGGATTCCCGCGCGATGGTGCTGCCGGCGCGCCGTGCCTTGGCCAGGAAGTCGCGGATGGCCTGCGCATCGGGGGCCGTGTTGTCGATGCTGGCTTCCGTCGTCTCGGCGCCGGCCTTGTCGCTGCGGCTCATCGATGGGTCGACGGCTTCATTGCTGCTGGCGATGCGCATCAGCTCGAGATGTGCGATCCGGATGTCGCTCAGCGAAATAAAATCGGCCGGAGTTTCGGTCTCCGTGCCTGTCGCAAGTTCATCGCTCATGGCCCCAGGTCCTCAATGATCTTGTGCAAAGGCGTGCTGACGCGGACGATCGAGGCGCATTCCGTTTTCAGCGCCAGATCGACCTGGACGAAGCGTTGCTGGGCCTCGTCCCGATAGGCTTCGAAGGCAAGGATGAAGGCGGTATCGACGGTCTCGCGCGATAGCTGGTCGTTGACGTCGGTGGAGTAGTCGACGAGCGTCGCCCGCCACGCTCCAGTGGGGTCGAGGTCGGCAAGAACCTTGACCTTCACTTCCAGGTTTCGCCACAGCGGCGAAAACTGGAACGGCAGCGACTTGTCCGCCGCAGCGCCCCCTTCTATCGGCTCGATCATGTCGGTAAGGCTGGCCAGCTTGTTGTCGATGTCCTGCCATAGCTTGTGCTCGACGACGCGCGCATAGATGGTCGAGGACAGCACCATGATCGCGTCATGCGCGGCCTTGATCAAGGGCACGGACGGCTCTTCTGCAGGAAGTTTGCCGGCTATCGTATCTAGACCGGTGGCCAAAAGTCCGAAGGGCAGGTTCTTTGCCGTGACGAAAATCTGCTGGTTGAGCCGCGACGGCACGACGCGCAGCACGGTGCGCACGTCAAACAGCGCGTCGTAGGCGTCCGGAGACTTGTTATCGATGGCAGCCTGCAACTTGATCGCAGCCGCCTTGAGGTCGTCGAGCCAGGCCTGCTCGATATCGTGAAGCGCCGGCCCCGCCGGCAGTTCCATGACCGACTCTCCGATAGAGACACAGAAGAGCTTCAATATTTTGAGGAAATTGCGCATGACGCGGACCTGCTCCAGGTCGGCCCCCATGTCGCGGGCGGCGACCAGCAGGTTCTGGAAGCTGCCGATGCCGTATTGAAAACTCTGCAGATGGTCATGCAGGTCCTTGTAGGTCTTGAGGACATCGATCTGGCTGGTGACATTGGTGAGGCCGTTGTCGGCGGCAAGCGTGGCCTGAATGTCCTTGGACTGCTGGTTGACGGCGTTGAAGCCTGCGAGCGCGGTGTTGACCCGATCGTCGGTCGTCATGCCGGGCAACTCGGCCGTCGGTTTCTGGCCCGCGGCGAGTTCGTCCAGATAGGCCTTGAACCGGGCCGCGCACTGCGGATTTTGCGCCACGACGGCAGTCATAAGCGCCTGCGACAGTTTATTGGTCAACGCATAGTCAAGGATGTTGAACCAGACTGTAAGCGCCGCCCCCTGGAGGTTGATGGCGCCAGCGACGATTCCAGCGTCCTTGGTTACCTGCAACCAATCGGGAGGCAATGGGTAGAGATCAGCCAGTTGAAGCCTGAGGTCGAAATAGGCGCTGATCTCTGAACTCCCTGGTGTTTGGTGTCTGGCGTTATAAACCGTCACATCCGAAAAATTTTACATGCCGTAGTCCCAAATCGCCGCGCATCGAGCTGCGCCATCGGTCTGCATAGCTCACCATCTACACAGGCTTGGCCGCGAGGTCCTGGATGATGGTGTCGATCGCAATGCCCTCGTTGCGATAATATGTGCTTTTGGTAGGCGCGTTGGGCTCGGTGAGCCAGCCTCCGCTGTGATGCAGCGCAATCAGGTTCCAGTCGGTGTCGAAGACCGGCGAGCCCGACGAACCCGGCAGTGTGTCGGTCAGATACTGGACGCGGCCGCCGCCGACGAAGGCCACGACATTGGCGACGAACGAAATCTGTTTCTGCGCACCGCCGGGATGCTGGATGATGTTGACATGATCGCCGGCCTTGACGGTCATGGGTTTCAATTCCAACTCGCCCCATTTGGAGGCATCGCCCTTGATGCGGACGGCGGACCAATCATTGTCCTTGGAGGTACGAAGAGGCACGGCGGTGTCGATGTCGAACTGGTCGAGCGGCGCGTCGAGCCCGGCAACGGTGCGCTGATAGTTGAACTGGACCACCGTGCCCGCCAATGAAGCGCCGTCAGGCAAGACATGGTTGTTGGTGATCAGTATCCCGCCGGTGGTCATGAAGCCGGTGCCGGAGCTGCCATCCGCACGCTTGATGCGCACCACCGATCTTGCCCTGACAAGGCCGAGTTCGAGATAGCTGATCGGCACCAGCGTGCTCTTGTCGCCAAGGATTTTTTCGAGCTGGGCCGGCGCCGTCGCGCCGCTCCAATTGGCGGTCGCGGGGCCTTCGACCGGCGGCGGCGGGGCGTGCTGCTTTGCCTGCAGCAGTGCCTGGTCGCCGGGATTCTCATCGAGTGCAAAGGCGACGAGGTCGTCGGCCCTGGTCTCCTGCTTTGCGCGCTGGACAATCGCAAACCAGTTGTTGATCGCCTTGTTGTCAAAGGCGATCTGGGCCGTCGAAAGACCGACACCTTTGGCAACACGCACGCCGTCGCCGATCATCGGGTAAAGGTTGGCGAGGATGCGGTTGAGACTGTTCAGTTCGGATTGCGTCCATTCGGTCATGGGATTCCCTCCGACCCTAAGCCTTCTTCTTCCGCTTGCGTGATCCCGCGCGCATCGCAATTTCGGTGCCGCGAACCGTTTCGTACTGGTCGGCGTCGATCAACGATTGGTCGAAGGTGATGCCGGTCATTTCGGAGATTTCGGTCAGTGGGTACATGGCGCCGATGAATTCTTCGGAGACCGTGAACTCCAGTTCCGTGTCCGACAGATCCTGTTCGAGCACGAAGCCGTAGCTGGCGATGCCGTCACTGACGCGGGCGACCACCACCTTCCAGAAGCGGCGCGGCACCGGCGCGCGGAGACTGGTGCCTTTGGGACCCTTGCCGGCAAAGGTCCGGTCGTCTTCGGCGAGGACCGGCCCGGCGAAGACGCACAGCCGCTCGCTGGCCGCCTCCGACAGGACGTGGTTCTCAAGATCGCCCCAGTTCTTCTCGCCGCTGTCGGAGCGGTTGTAGCCTTCGACCTGGGGCGAGCAGTTGGTGACATGGAAGGAGCAGACATTGCCCCTGAGCAGCAGCTCGAAGGTGCTGCCCCAGGCTACGTCATCGCGCCTGACGATATGACCCTTGTCGAAGGCGCCCTGATCCTGGGTGTAGAAGACGTCGGGGATCTGGTACTTGTCGTCGAGCCGCAGATCCGGGAACCAGCGCTCGCTGAACAGGCCGCCGCGCGAATAGTTGCGGCCCTTTTCCGGCTCGCGCAGATTGCTCTCCTCGGTTACGTTGGAGGCGGTGAACAGCGCAAGCCGCCGCTTGGCGTGCATCTTGAGCGAAAAATTCTGGTAGTCGAGTTGCGTGCCGCCGGCCTTGAGCGGCGCCAGCACGGAGAGGTCGGTGGCCTCAGGCATCGGCACAACGACCGGCGCGAGTTTAGTGCCGCCAGAGAGAAATTTCTCGTCGTAGCCCTTATAGCCGGCATAGTCCGCGACCGTTTTGGGAACGAATGCGCCGCCTGGAGGGGTCGACTTGGCCGCTTCGAGCTCGACCGATTCCGTGACCGCTTCATGGGCAGGCGTTGCGCCGAGCGAGACGGTGATGCGCAACGGCACTTCGAAGGTGACGCTGCCGCCTGGCGAAACGACGACGCCTGCCGATGAAGGCGTCTGGGTGGCGACGCCCGGGATCTGCTTGACGCCGCCGGCTTCAACCAGGTTTACGCCCTCGGCCGGCGACCCACTGTCCGCCTTGTTCCACCATGCGCCCCAATCGTTGGGGCCGCCGCTGGCGGCGCCGGCGAAATTGAGGCCGAGGTCGACGACACGCTGGTCCTTGGCCAGCGCGCCGGTCGGCACGGCGTAGTTACGCTCGAGATAGCGGCCGGCGAAATGCAGCGCCACGACCTCGCCGGTGGCGAGGTTGATCATGGCGGTGCCGGAGTTGCCGCCAGTGGTCGAGCAATCATGTGTCGCCGCGCTGACGATCTTGCCGAAACTCTCCGTATCGAAGCCGCCCTGCAGCATGCCCGGTTGCAGGCGCTTGACCTGGAAACGATTGCGCATGAGCTCGTTCTGGACATCGACCGCGTTGCGATTGTCGAACGCGGGATAGCCGATGGCGACGACTTCCTGGCGCAGCATATCGCGCGCGTCGGCGACCGCGAGCGACAGCGGCGTGATGTTGTCGGGCAGGCCTTCGACTTCGAGGATCGCCATGTCCCAATAGGGATGGATCATCCGGACATTGCGGATCTTGAAGACGTTTCCCGCCGCCGAATCGCGCTTGAAGTCGATGCCGGCGGCGCGGCCGTTGATGAATTGCAGATTGCGGTCGCCAAGGCCGTCCGCAAATATCTGCGCCACATGACGATTGGTCATCAACAGGTTGCGGCCGACGACGAAGCCCGTGCCGCCGTAAGGGATATTGGTGTTCCACAACAGTTCGATACGCCCGATCGCCGGCAGGGCGGCTTCGATGCGCTGCTTCAATGCGGCCTCGCTGGTAAGCTTCGTCCACAGCGAATGGCCAGGTGTCGGAGCGCCGTCGAAAGTCAGCGTCGTAAAGGTGCCATCCTTGATGTCATAGACCGGCCGCAACTCCGGGATGATTATGGCTTCCAGATCGGAAAGCTGCTCGGGCGCGACTTCGGCGCCCCGCGCGAGGCTCTCCATGCCAGCGCGCGCCGATTCAAACGCCGCCTCCGTCTTGCCGGCTTCCGCAGGCGCAAGGGATTCCAGAGCGCCGCCTGCCATCGTCTCCACGTTGCCGAGGACCGATTCAGTCTCCTCGCCCCCGGTGACGAGATCGAGATATTGACGGATTCGCTGCTCTCTGCTGACCGGCATAGTCGCCCCCAAAGGTTCTGTCGAAGTAAATGACTGTATTGCCCCATTTTAGACTGGTGCAATTCTGATTGGCAGGCAAGGAAACAAATCAACTCGCGTCGAAGATGACCGGAGTGCAACGTCGGCATGTCTCTTTGCCGCAGTCGCTCGCGCGGTGTATGACGCTCGCATTATTTCAGCGATGCCGTATGTGATCTCCGTCACAGACGCTCACGCTGTTTGCGCCCAGCTATCGCAACAGGCGGAAAGGCCATTGCGGCCGCTCGGTTTTACAGAAATTTTATCACCTAACCATTTTAATCAGTTGGCGCCTGCACGCGCGGCTCCTCCCGCCGCGCGTGCAGACGGCTTTCCGCCCGGCACGAGCCAGGCACTGGGCGCGACCACTGCGCCACGCCTTTATAAGGCGTAATCGCAAGGAATGAACGCCGGCCTTTGACGCGGTGCACTCTTGCCTTAGACTTCGGCCCTTAAACTTCGCCGATTGCGGCAATTGGGAATTTGGAACATGGCTTTTGGCGGCCCCAACGACAGAAACGATCTGCCGCGCCTGGCACGCATCGATCCAAAGCTGTTCGATATCCTGTTCAGCGGCTGCAAGGTCGAGCGCTACGCCGCCGGCCAGCATCTATTCGTTCAGGAAGATGCCGCCGACCGGATCTACGGGGTCATGAGCGGCACGGTGGAAATCTCGATCTATTCGCCCGGCGGGCAGAAGCTGGTGGCCAATATCGAGCTGTCGCGCAGCCTCGTCGGCGAGATCGGCGCGCTTGACGGGCGGCCACGCACCGCCACCGCCATCTGCCTGACCGCTTGCGAGCTGGTTTCGCTCAGCAGGACACAACTATTTGATCGCATTGAGAAAAATCCACCGCTGGCACGCGCGATGATCGAACTTCTGTGCGCCCGGCTGCGCTGGGTCAGCGGCGAACTCGGCGACCAGGCCTTCTTCGGCATCGAGGCGAGGCTCGCCAAACGCCTGGTCTTCCTGGCCAAGGTGATGGCCGACAGCGCCGGCTGGATTCCGATCTCGCAATCGGAACTCGGAGAGTTCCTCGGCGCCACGCGCGAGTCCGTCAACAAGACGCTCAACGACTGGCGCAACCGCTCGTTCATTGCCATCAAACGCGGCGGCCTGCGCATCACCGACACCGGGGCGCTGCGCCATATCGCCGAATCGCAGGACGACGACTGACGCCGAATCAGAGCCGCGAAATCAGATATCGCAACGCCGAGCGGCTGGGCATGAAGAAATACCCACCCCCCTTGGTGGTGACGAATTGCGGCATGTCACGGAGCGTCGTGACCTTTTCCCATGACGGAATGGTGAACCTGCCATCGCCGCCGCGCGAACCAATCGTCGGGTCCTTTTCAGCGACGAGGCCCTGGAACGTGGCCGACGAAACCCAGGTCTGCTGAATGAATTCGTACTGGCGCTCTATGTCGGCGTTGAGGCACATGAACAGCAGCCCCTTTTCGACCTTGCCATTCTTGCCGTCCTGCTTCTGATAGGTGCGGCCGACCCGCAGGATACGATGGCGCTTGCCGATATTGATCTGCGTATCGCGGTCCTCACCCAGCGAGTCGCGTGGGTTGGAACGGCGAATGTGGGCACCAAGCGGGCAGCGATGGCCTTGCGGATCCTCGGCGCCAGCGGCGAAGTTGTTGTCGATGACGCGTCCCGGATGATCGGGGTTGCGCACCAGCGAGCTACCGTTCTGCCAGCGGCCGAGCATCTTGGCGGCAATCCAGTCTTGCGTGATGGCTTGGTTGCCGAGTTGGCTCGCGACCAAGGCTGCAGCCTTTTTGCAGTAGTTGTTGAAGACGTCGACGTGCTGCTCGAACTGGCGAATAACCAGGAATGAACCGTTGCGCCCGAAATCGCGCGGCGGTGGCGGCAGGCCCGGAATCAGCCGGCTACGGCGCACCTGCGAAAGGATTCCAGTCCGATCGCGTGATGCGCTTACCGAGGGCGAGGCTGGATAGAACCCATGCTCATCACGATAGCCGAACAGGAACTCGCCGGGCGCGACCAGATGCATGGGCGCGGCGCCCCTGCTGGCGCGGGTCGTGCCCCGGACAATCGGCTGCGAAATCCCGTCCGCGAAACCGAAATGCTCGTAGGCTGGCCCACGTTCCGACCGATCGTCACGCTTTGCCCCGTCGGACGATTTCGTCTTCGTGTCGGTCGGACCCCGGTTTACGGCGAGCGGCAGTTCGGCGACGACCTTCATGCCTGCACCGGTCGTCTTTCGTCTCACGGTGGCAATCTCGGTCTTCAACCGTCCCGGGTCTTCAGCATAGCAGACGATGACCAGGTCCACAGGGTTCTCCAGCGACCCCCACTCCCATTCGTCCGGGCCGTCGCGGCCTCGGTCGTCCAGTATGCGCCCACGCTCGGGGTTGCCCATGCCATGGCGAAAGGCGATCGGAAATGTTTCCAGTGGATCGCCCTCCACACCCTCGTCGAGCCCAAACTGCCGCAGGCCACCGGGACCAAAGGCGACTATCATAGCGCGCCCGGCGGGCCTGCCTTCGCCGAAACTCGTCTGCTCGACGACGAAATCGAGCCAGGCTCTGCGCTTGGGCGCCGGCAACTTGTCCGGCACCCGGATCGCAAGCATATGCGAATAAGCGAGCGGGCCGAGCGGGCCGAAGAAGATGGACTGGATCTCGCCGGTTTCCAGCTGCTGTTCGAGAGGCGCCGGAAAGGCAGAGCTGATATTGGCCAGCAGCGAAGTGGTCTTTTGAACGGTGGTTGTTTCGCTCGCCGGGCGCCGTAGCGAACCGAACAAGCTCAGCCAGTCGCGCGCCTCGTTGCCGACGGCGGAAGCAATGCCGCGCCTGACCCGGGAATTGATCCGGATGCGCTCTGTGTTGATTTGGGGATAGGCGGAGTACCAGAACAGGGTCGGCACCTGCTGGCGCCGCGCCCAGCGCTTGAAACGATCGCCGTCGCGCGCGCCGTCCAGGAACAGCCATCGTGTGCGTGGATAGCCCACGGTGTTGCTCCACACGCCGGTCAGGCCAGCGGACGCCTTGGCGATGAAGTCCTCAAGATAGCTTTCCCAGCTGCCGCCGTAGTTGGAGAAGAACATCAATCGGTTGGAGCCGGGCAGCAGTATCCAGCGGGCGAAATGGATAGTGTTGATGGTGTTGAGGAAGCCTGGCTTGAATACCTTCTGGGCAGCTATCGAGATCAGGTAGAAAGAAGACCTGAGCGCCAGCCGCCGCAGAATGCCGGCCTTCATCGTCGAAATCGCAGTCAGATGGTTTTGTGCCGCGTGGCCCTCCTTGACGAGTATCGCGTTCAATTCAGATATGCCGATCGATGTGCTTTCCGGCCGATCCCTGTCCTCGCGGCGTCGCAGCGCCAGCAAGCACGAAAACGCCAGCAGCGCCGCTGCCACCAACACTCCAAGTCCCGACAACAGAAGTGAGGTGATTGCTACCGCTATGGCGGTGAAGGAGATTTCCTGGGAACTGATGTCGATAGATCTGCCGAACACCACACTGTAGGTCATGTACCAGCAAGCAGCCCAGATGATCGCCACCGTGACGAAGACCGGTGGTACCAGCAACGTCGTCATCAGGGCACGGCCCCAATGACCCGGCGGCTTTTCCAGCAGGCTCTCGGCCGGCTCGAACGCCCAGGCAAACGTCCCTAATGACTGGACATGCTGGCGAACTTCAGCGAGCACGGCAGGAGCGTTGCCGGCGCCTTTGCGTGGCCGCTCGACGATGTCGCGCACGGCTTCGAAAAGCTGCTGCTCGGCCTTGATACGCTGGACCGAGTGCCCCGGCGTGCCCGAAAACACCAGTCCGGCATTGCTGCCGAAGGACGGCGATATGTCGACATTGTGCTTGCGCAGGAAATCGTTCAATGCGCCGCCATCGCGCAGATCGCAGACATCCTTGAAGATCGGCCGCAGCCGGTGCCCGATGGCGTGCGTGACCGCATCGATGACATCGTCGATGCTGCCGTCACCGGAAATCTCGAGAACCAGAGCTCCTTTTTCCCGACCGGAATCAGCGCCGATCTCGCCGGTGCCGACCACGGTCAGGCTGGTGAAGTGGACGGTGCCGGCAATGTCGAGCGCGGTGCGGATATCTTCGACGGCCGGGTTGCCGAGGCTGGCAACCTTGTCGCGGACAGCATCCAGCGACGCGGATCGGGTGACCGGGCAGACCACCGTCACCATGGACTGCGTTACGGTGCGGCAGAGTTCTGCCCGTTCGAAATCGACCTTGAGGGTTTCGGGATAGGCGCCGATGCGGGTCATCCGCCCGGCCTTGCCGGGCATGCGGCGCACGCCCTGCTTCTGGAACAGGGCGCGCAGGCTTTCGCCGATCTGGATCCTGGCGATCTCGGCGCCGATGCACTGATGAATGCCGTGGCCGAACACCATGTAGTCGCGATGCGGGCGCGATGTGTCGAACTGGTCCGGGTTCTGCACGGCGTCCGCATCGAACATCGCCGACAGCGTCGCCGGCATCACCACCGTGCCGGCTTTCACCAGGCGCTCGCGGCGCGTGCCCTTGCCGATGATCGCGTCGCGGGCCGTGTAGCGCCAGGGGCCGACCCAGATCGGCTTGAAGCGCATGGCTTCAAGGACGGCCCTGTCGAGCTTGGCGGTATCGTTTTCGGCCAATGCGGCATCGATAGCCTGCCGTGCGTCGGGCCGCGACAGGATCACGTCGAGGCAATTGCCGGCGGCCAGCACATTGGTCGGGACGAAGCCGGCGATCATGCCCAGCATGATCGAATTGAGGTCATCCCGCGACAGGCGGCCCTGATCCATCTGGACAACCAGCCTCGCCAGCGGTTGCTCGGCCTTCAAGCCCCGGTCCCTAGCCGACTGGATGGAGCGATCGATGACTTTGAGAAGACGGTCGCCCGCCACCACTGCGAGTTCGCGCATGACGGGGCTCGCCGTCGGGTCCGAAAAGAACAGCGCACTCAGCGCGATCGCCCAGTCGGCGAATTCGGATTCATCGTCCATCTCGACGCCGAAATAATCGCGGCAGATGTGCACCGGGACGATCTTCATCAACCTGGAGATCGCATCGAAGCCGGGGCTGGCGCGCGTCATGATCTCTTGCGAATGACGCGCCGCGATCGGCCTGACGGCGGCTTCGACCTCGGCCGGCGGGAATGCACTCAGCACCGACGATTTCATGCGCCGGTAGTCGGCGCCGTCCTGCATGCCGAGGATGAAGTTCGATCCGCGGGCAAGCTCGGTCATTTCCGGGCCGTATGGGGTCTGGAATTCGTCGCCGCGCTCCAATATGTCGCGGACATCGGCGTTCTTGGTGACCACCAGAACACCGAAGAGCTTGCCGGTCGGGCGGATACGCCGCAACAGGGAAAGCGCCCAGCGGGGGTCTTCGGCCAGAGACCCGACGATGCGCGCAATCAGCCCTGTCTTCCGGATCCGGCCGAGATCGAAGGGCGGCATTTCCGACAGCGGGCGCTGGTTTTTCTGGGCCGCGCGAATAGCGTCGAAATACTTCAGTTTGGTCATGCGCGTTCAAGCCCCCCGGCTATCCACGTTATTGCGATGCCGGCCGTTCAAGGCCTAGGTTTGCATCGGTTGCACGTATGTGAATCTTTTCACAGTTGGTCCATGTTCCAGCCAGCACTGACGCCATGTTCATTTGGCCAGTTGGAAATTGGCGACGAGGAACTCGTTCGCGGCCTTGTCGGTGAACGGTATCCAGCGCACACGCTGTTCTGAAAAATCGGGATGCCGGGTTGTGAAAATGGTCATCTCGCGCCGCGCCTGTTCCGGCCGGCCGCTTCGCATTAGCGCGCCGATCTTCAGGAACCTGG
Source organism: Mesorhizobium sp. M0478 (assembly GCF_040321305.1). NCBI lineage: Bacteria > Pseudomonadati > Pseudomonadota > Alphaproteobacteria > Hyphomicrobiales > Phyllobacteriaceae > Mesorhizobium > Mesorhizobium sp. M0478. The sequence goes on along the minus strand of NZ_JAMYRH010000012.1, from coordinate 129,461 downwards.
AATAGAAATAGCCGGGAGACAGGTTGAGCGAGCGGTCAGCGGCAGCGATCGCCGCCGGCCAGTTCTCGACCAAACAATAGGCCGCCGTCAGTTCCCCCAGATTGTGGAAGCGGTAGAGGTCGAACGGGCTCAATCGCTCGGTATCGAGAAAGAACGGTATCGCGGTCGCGGCATTGCCGAGCAGCAGCTGGGCGCTGCCCATGGCCGAGCGCGCGAAGGCAAAGCTCGGATTGATGTGGATCGCTTCCTCGAGATGGTCGACGGCCGACCGCGGTTCGCCGCGCATGATGTCGACGGCGCCGAGATGGGCGTGCGGGCGCGCATCCAGGCTGTCCACCAGCAACGCCTTGCGGGCAAACTGCTCGACCTTGTTCAAATCGTCGCTGTCGCCGAAACGCAGCCATGCCCGCCAGAAGTACCACCACGCCAGTTCGTTGAGCACGGCGCTCGAGTTGGCGTCCTCGCGGTAGGCCTTCTGGAAGAACTCGAGTGCGGTTTCGGTGTCGCCGCGGGTGCGCCGGTTCATGTGCCAGCGGCCCCGTCGCACCAGTTGCCAGGTCTCCAGGCTTTCCCAGGGAACCTGGAAGGTGCGTGCCTGTTCCGCCCGGTCGACCTCCTTGTCGAGGATCGAAACGATCTCAGCGCCGATCTGGTCGCGCAGGTTGAAGATGTCGACCAGATCGCGATCGAAGCGCTGCGACCACACCAGCCGCCCGTTGGACGCGTCGGCCAGCGAGGTGTTGAGGCGGATCTGGCCACCATTGCGCATCAGCGTGCCGCTGACGATGTAGCGCGCGCCGAGCGCGTTGCCGATCACCCGCGTGCCCAGCGTGTCGTCGCGGAACTGGAAGCTGGAGCCCTTGGCGATGACCGAGAGCCATCTGGTGTTGGAAAGACCATAGATGATGTCCTCGGCGATGCCGTCGGCCATGTAGCCGATGTCATGCTCGCCGCCATCGGCGTGGAAGGGCAGGACGGCGATCGCCGGCGGCCCCTTGGACGACAGCTTCTGCTGCGCATTGGCCTGGGGAATGGCGGCGAACGACGCCGCCGGCGAGGATCCGTTGCCACTGCGGCCGGCGATCAGAACGCGCACCGGCAAGGCGATGTTCTTCAGCATGAATTCGCCGAGATCGGTGAATTCGGCCGCCGTCTTGTCCTTCACATGGTGCCAGGTCGTCTCCGAAACGGCGAGACCGTCGCCCGGCGCGAATTCCTGGATTCTCGCGGCGATGTTGACGTCGTCGCCGTAGAGGCGTCCACCACGCACGATGACGTCGCCGGTGTTGATGCCGGCCCGAAACGGCATGCGCATGTCGTCGGCAACCTCGGCGTTGAGGGCGACGATGCGGCCCTGGAAATCAAAGGCCGCGCGCAACGCCTCGATCGGATTGCCGAACTCGGCCATGATGCTGTCGCCGGCGTCGCCGAACGTGCGGCCGCCAAATGTGCCACAGCTGTCGGCGATGATGTCGCGCCGTTCCTCGAATGCCGCGACAGCAGACTCGTCGTCGATGCCCATCAGCCGGGAGAACCCGACGGCATCGATAGAAATGATTGTCGCCAGCTGACGGGTGTAGTTCCGTACAGCCATGTTCGAGCCCCCGCTCCCTTTCTGGTTCTGGTCCAGCACAGGCGACGACCCGTTCCTGAAACACTTCGCCGCGCGCTGAGAGATGAAGATTCCGGCGGGGTTGGCGCGCCATGCCACCCCGCCAGGACCAGAAGTCTAGCAGGGTCTTGGGCAAAGCTCTACCACCATCGGGTTGTCCAGCGCGGGCCGTGGCAGCACTCATGGTTGGCCGGCGGTTGGCGCAAATATTGGCGTGCCGTCGCTCTGAGCGCGGCGATCCAGGGCTTCACGGAAGCTGCGCGATGTCAGCTCTCGGAACAAACTGTGCTGCCTGCGAGTTTCCGGTGCGGTTCATGCCAACGTGAAATGAGGGTAATCATGCGAAATCTTGTTCTGGCGACCGGTGTCGTCGTTCTTCTAGCCGGCTCGACGGCCTTTGCCGCGGATGACAGCCCACTGCCGCCGACGAATGCCCAGAAACTGTCGGCAATCATCGCCAAGGTCGAGCAGCGCGACGGCTTTCGCTATGTGAAGGAGGTCGACTGGGACAAGGAAGGGTACACCGTCACCTATTACACCGCCGACAAGGCGAAAGTCGAAATCACCTTCGATCCCGTGACCGCCGAACCGAAATAGCGCCGATACCGACACCGCTTCGGCAATTCCGTCCGCTGCGTTTTTTGCCTAGAATGGTGGCAGTTGTCGGACAACGGGGCGACCATGCTTTCTTCCAATCGAATTGCCAACTCGTTTGCGCTTGTCGTCGCACTTGCTGGCGGGGCGGTCTGCCTTGGTCCAGCGCGTGCCGACGGGCCGTCCTTCGACTGCCGCAAAGCCAGCCTGCCGGTGGAAAAGGCGATCTGTGCCGACCCGCAACTGTCGGCAATTGATGCCTTGGTCGCCAAGGCATTTACGGGTTTCGAGCCAGCCTTTGGCCGCGACAAGCGCAAGATCGCCCGTGCGCTCATCACTGACAGGAACGCCTGCGGGCAGGATGCCGCCTGCATCGTCAGCGCCCAGAACAATGCGCTGCAGACCTACGGCAATGCGCCGTCCTGGGTGCAGGATTACAACATCGCCCTGATCGGCAAGAAGGCGCTCGACACCGCGGCCCGCCATCCGGGCAGCCCCGACCAGCCCCTGCCCTCGTCGATCGGCCAATGCGCCTTGACCCACATCACCGCGCTGACGACGCGGCTCGGCGACGACCCGCTGGAAACCGCCGGCCCTGAAGCCGGCAGCCTGGCGCGGTTCAGCAATGGCGGCGCCGGGGTTTCCTACGAGCGGGAGCCTGGCCTTGCCAGTTCGAAAGCCGGCGATCCTGTCGTCATGTGCCTGATATCGATCCCGAGGGATTGTCCGCAGGGCGACGAGCGCGGGCGGGTCTATTACGGCGTCGACCTCACGATAAAAGGCACATGGGTTTTGCCGGATTCACAACATCTATGCGGCGGCGCCTGAAGATTTGCCGCAAAGCACTGCTGGATGCACTCTTGCGCCGATCCGCCTTTGATGGCTGAGTGCGCGTAACAGTTGCAGGGCACGGGGGGTGCATGGCCATGGTTAAGCATGTTTTGAAGCGCATCCTGATGATGCTTGCCGGCTATTTCGTTTCGGTGCTGATCGGATTGTTCGCGGTGGTGGCGATATATTGCGCACTCGCCGTATTGCCCAACGCGCCGGACTATTTCGGCGCCATGCAATTTTCGCCCATTGTCGTGCTGCTGTGGCCGCCGCTCGGCATGGTCGTCTATTTCCTGACGATCGTGCTGACCGGCCTGCAGACGCTGATCTTCGCGCTGCTCGCCGAATTCTTTGCCCTGCGCAATTTCCTGGTGCACATGCTGTTTGGCGCCGCTGCCGCTGCAGCCGGCTTCTTCCTGGTCTGGCCGGCCGCGGAAGAGGATGCCGGACGCTGGGCCGATATCGGCATCATCGCCGCCGCCGGCCTCGTAGCCGGCCTGGTCTATTGGCTGATCGCGGGCCGCGACGCCGGCTTCCGGCGTCCGCTCATCCAGCGCTGATCGCAGGAAACGGGCGACCGTCTATCGGCCAAAAATCTAATAAAACCAGAGAGACAAAGTGAGTTCCTCGTTTCGTTGAACGAGGAACTCCGCTGGTTCAGCTCGTCGGCGAACGCACCGCTTCGGTCGCGTCCAGCGCCTGCATCAGCCGCGTGTCGCGGTCGTAGACGTCGTTGAAATATTCGACTTTGCCGGACAGGTCCGGCCAGGCAGTGAAGTAGGAGACATAGACTGGAATCGTGCGTGTCACGTCTTCGCTGGCATGGCCGTGCTTGAGCTTTTCGGCGATGTCGTCGACCGAGACGCCGAGCACCGCCGCCGCCATCCCACGTGGATCCTGAAGGCGAATACAGCCATGGCTGAGCGCCCGCATATCGCGCTGGAAGAAGGATTTTTGCGGCGTGTCGTGCATGTAGATGGCGTGCTTGTTGGGGAACAGGATCTTCAGTTCGCCCAGCGCATTGGCTTCGCTCGGCTGCTGGCGCACGCTGTAGGGAATGTTGGCGCCGTAGGCGCCCCAATTGACCGAGGAAGAGGGAACCCGCCTGCCGCGCGAATCGGTCACCTCGTAGCCGGCACGGTCGAGATAGCCCGGATCGCTACGCAGCCTTGGCAGCATCTCGTTGACGATGATCGACTGCGGCACGCCCCAATAGGGATGGAAATCGACCTGCTTGATCTCCTTGAAGAAGAAGGCGGTCTGGTTGGTGGTCCGGCCTATGACGACGCGGGTCTTCAGCTTCTCCTCGCCATTGTCGATATAGCTGGCGGTGAAGGCGGGCTGGTTGATGAAGACCCGCGGGCTACCAAGATCGGACGGCAGCCAGCGCAACTCTTCCAGCGCAACCTGCACCTTCTGCAGCCTGTCTGCCTTGGATGCGCCGGCGAGCGAGGCGACGGTGCGCGGGCCGATGACCCCATCGCCCTTCATGCCGGCCTTCACCTGCACGGCCTTGATGATCGGAACCAGTTCGGGAACATAGACATCGCTGGTGCCGAGACGAGACAGGATCTCGCCATAGGCGCCGCCCATCTCGTCGTCGAGATTGCGCGCGATCAGCGTCAGCAGCTTCGGCAGTTCGGCGCTGGTCTCGCCGGGCTTCAGCAACAGCTTGGGATCGACGACTATTTCGTTTTCGGCGCTCGCCTGCAGCGATTCAAGTTCGACGCGCAGCGCCTGATATTCCGCGTTCTGCGGGTGCCGCGATTCGAGGTAGGTGCGCACTTCCTGGGTGTGGGCCAGCGTCTTGAGCGCGCCTTCCATGTCGACCGGCTTCGGCGGAAATTCATAGTAGCCGGTGATGCGATTGGGATCGACGCGCCCGCTCTGGGCGTCACGGGCATAGCGCAGTACGCGCGCCGACAGCGCCATCTCGAAGCGGACGAGTTCCTTCAGATGGGCGTCGGCATCGACTGCCGATGCGTTGGCTGCCGGCACCTCGAGCGTGTAGTCGGCCGACGTGAGACCATAGCTTGCGGCTTCGCCGAGCACCCGCACCGCATCCTGGGCGCGGGCATTGGGATTGCCCTCGTTCACCCAGATGAAATCAGGATTGGCAGAGTAATAGGCAATCAGTGCCTTGGCGATATCGGGCTCGGCATAGAGTTCATAGTCACTAAGGCCTGCAACGGCTTCGCGGAAGGCAGTGCTGGTCGCCGACGGCACAAAGGCGGCGTCTTCAGCTGTTGCCACCTGGGGAGGTGCTGCCACCAACGCGGCAAAGTCGACGCGCACCAGCCGGTCGGCCTTGTAGGTGTAGTAGGACGGGCTGCTGATCCTGGTGCCGCCGCCGCCCGATACGGCGGGCTTCGGCTTGCGCTTTGGCGGCGGCGGGAATTCGCCTTGCGGCCTGTGCTTGACGCCACCGCCGAACAGCATGTCGAACAGGCCCTGCGCGCTTGCCTGCGGCACACCGAAGGCCAGTGCTGCCGCCACTGCAAGCGGCATCACGGTGGCTTTATTTCCGAGGAATTTCATTAATCACCCGCTCCGGCTGCAAGCCGGCTCCCGTTCCGCGCCGCTCGACGATCTTGCCAACCGCATGGCGGATGTAAGGCGCTACTATACCGATTCATACCGATTTCGTTAAGCTTCCATAAATTTCCGCAGGCCTGTTGCAGAACGGTTTCACAACATCGTGACGTCTGGAGCGGCGTTGCCGCTCCAGACCGGTCAAAGCGGCTGCTGCTTCAGGCGTTGGCGCCACCGTCGATGGTGAGCGCGGCGCCGGTGACGAAGTGCCCTTCTGGACCGGCGAGCCAGGCAACCATGCCGGCGATCTCGTCAGCCTTGCCGAAGCGGGGCGTCGCCATCTTCCGCCGCTGGTGTTCGGCATGCGGGCCTTCGGCCGGGTTCATGTCGGTGTCGGTCGAACCGGGATGAACGACGTTGGCGGTGATGCCGCGCGGACCGAGGTCTCGCGCCAGCGCCTTGGTCAGGCCGACCAGCGCAGCCTTGCTGGTCGAATAGGCGCTGAGGCTGGTGTCGGTGACGCGCTCGGCCAGATTGCTGCCGATCGAAATGATGCGGCCGCCCTCGCCCATGTGAGCCGCTGCCGCCTTCGAGGCCACGAACGGCGCTCTCAGATTGACCTCAATGGTCTCGTCAAAGTCGGCCAGCGACATCTGTTCGATCGGCGCCGCGCGCCAGATGCCGGCGCTGTTGACCAGGATGTCGAGCCGGCCGAAGGCATTCACCGCCTCGGTGACCGAATTTTCGATGGCGGCAGCGTCGCGATTGTCGGCTTGGATGGAGATCGCGCGACCACCTGCCGCTATAATCTCGGCGACGACAGCTTGGGCCGGCGCCGAGCTGTTGACGTAGGTGATGGCGACGTCGGCGCCATCGGCCGCAAGCCGTTTTGCTATCGCAGCACCTATGCCGCGGCTGCCGCCGGTGACCAGTGCTGCCTTGCCGTTCAATCCGTTCGCTGACATGTCATTCTCCGTTATGTAACGATCGATACATAAATATCTGGCAACCTTGCCTGGCGACGTCAAGTGAATTATGTATCGATCAACACAGAAAAGATCGTCATGCCGGAAAGAGGCCGTCCCCGCACCTTCGATCGAACCGCCGCCTTGCGGCAGGCGATGGAGCTGTTCTGGGCCAAAGGCTATGAGGGCACCTCGATCGCCGAACTGACCGCGGCGATGGGGATCAGCTCGCCCAGCCTCTATGCCGCCTTCGGCAGCAAGGAGGCGCTGTTTCTGGAAGCGACCGAGTATTACACCCGCAACGAAGGCACCGAGATCTGGAGCGCGCTGGACGAAGCGCCGACGGCATGCCAGGCGATCGAGAATTTCCTGCGCCAGACGGCAAAAGCGTACTCTCAGGACGACCGCCCGCAGGGCTGTCTCATCGCGCTGGGCGCACTGCACCAGGATTCAAGCAGCGGCGCGATCTGCGATGATTTGCGCCGCCGCCGCGCCGAAAACCACACCCTCTTGCTGAGACGGCTGGAACGCGGTGTGGCGGAAGGCGAATTGCCGGCGGGCTTCGACAGCAACGCGGCGGCGACCTTCTATGCGACGGTCCAGCACGGCATGTCGATCCAGGCCCGCGACGGCGCCTCGTGCGAAGCGCTGATGGCCACAGTGGCCGGAGCGATGGCGGCGTGGCAGGGGCTGGTCGGAACAGCGTGACAAAGCGCGGAGCTTGTGCTGGAAATCCAGTCGGCGGCGAAATGCGCCGGGAGGGATCATCCGTGAAAAAAGGGTATCGCGAGTTGCTCGACGAGGCCAATGCCGAGATCGAGGTGGTCTCGCCCGAGGAAGCGGCCGGGCTGCTCGACGACGAGGACACCATCTTCGTCGACCTGCGCGATCCACGCGAGATCGAGCGGGACGGCCAGATCCCCGGCGCCAAACATGTCACTCGCGGCATGCTGGAATTCTGGATCGATCCCGAAAGCCCTTACCACAAGCCGTTCTTTGCCTCGGGCAAAAGCTTCGTCTTCTTTTGCGCCGGCGGCTGGCGCTCGCGCTGGCCACCAAGACGGCGCAGGATATGGGGCTGTCGCCGGTCAAGCACATCCTTGGCGGCTATACCGCCTGGAAGGCGGCCGGATTGCCCGTCGAGCCGGGCGGCAAGAAGAACGGTTAGCTCACCGCTCCGGCGTTGTCGGAGTCGACAATACACCCATTGGAATCAATGCAGTATCGGCTCGCGCTCGTTTTTGACAAAAGTCACAGCGCGTTCGACAACACCTTTGTCGGCGAGAATGCGACGGTGGCCGAGCCCATCGGCCCAGTGCAGCCGCACATGGCTGCCGGCGCCGGCATAACGTGTGGCATGATCGGCGGGGACTTCGCGGTCGTCCGGCGCGTGGATGACCAGCGTCGGCACCGGCGCCTCAGCCAACTGGCGGTCGCCGGTGAATTCATGCAGCGGCCGGCCCGACAGCCTTTTCACCTGATCGGCCATGGAAACCTGCGAACGCGGACCGACATTGAGCATGCGGCTGAAGTCGGCGAAGATCGCCGGCAGGGAACTTGGCGCGGCGACCAGCACCAGCCGCTCGGCCGCGACGGGCTGGATACCCTTGATCGAACCGGCAATGGCATTGGCGGCGACGGCGCCACCGAAGGAATGGCCGACGATCGCCTTGAACGGACCGAACCATTCGCCGGCGACCCTGACCGCCCCGACCGCATTGACCATATTGAGATGACGGCCCAGCGACTGGCCATGGCCCGGCAGGTCGAGCGAGGCGACCCGGTAGCTCGCATCGCGAAAGCCTTCGATCAGCGCCCGCATATATTCCGTGCGCGAACGCCAGCCATGGACCACCAGCACCGTGCCGGCGGACGCCCTGCCCGGCTCGGGCCGGAATTCGTGCACCATGACGCAGCCGGCCTTGGTCGTCAGCCGATGATGGCGCGCCTCGGCCATGAAGCCGGCGGCGCGGTCGACCGCACGCCGCTCGCCGTCGCTGAGCGCCTTCACGCTCGGCGTGCGGCAGAACAGTTCGAAGGCGGCGCGCCCGCTCAGGCGGGGCGCCACATGCTCGGCGGCGCGGAACACGCCCCGGATGACCTTCAGTCCAAATGATGCCATAGTGGCGATCCATCCATTCCGTTCAAGCATGAACATAATAGTTCAAACATGAACATTAAACAAGAGCTGCCCTGGGACAACCCGCGCTTTCGCAACTGGGTCGCGGTGGCGCGCGCCTGCCATGTGCTGGAGCGTACGCTGGCGGTAAAGCTGGCGCCGCTGGATCTCAAGCCGGCGCAGCTCGACGTGCTGATGAACCTCTATCGCCATCCCGGCATGTCGCAGCACGATCTCGCCCGCAAACTGCTGGTCGGCCGCTCCAACATCACCATGCTGTTGCCGCAGCTCGAGGCGCGCGGCCTGCTGCGCCGCGAAGGCGATGAGAAGGACAAGCGCGTGCTGCGGCTGACGCTTACCGAGGCCGGCACGGAGCTCCTGATGAAAGCGCTGAAGGTGCATATGGCGCTGATCGAAAAGGCGATGAGCCAGTCGACAGCGGAACAGTGCGACATGATCGGCGAACAGATGCGCAAGATCTATGACGTGCTGAAGGATACCTGAGCCGTTCGATCCACGCGCCTCCCACCTCACCACATCGTCTTCTTCGCCCGCTCCGGCCATTCCTTGTCGTAAGTACCGGCATCGATATTCTTGCGGCTGGCGACTTCCAGGATTGTTCCGGGTGTCGGCAGCGATTTCGGGTCGACGTGCTTTGCCGGGTTCCACAGCTCCGAGCGAACGATGGCGCGGGCGCACTGGAAATAGACCGAATCGACATCGACCACGGTGACCGAGCGCGCCGGCTTGCCTTCGACGGCGAAGGAGGCGCAAAGCGCGGCGTCGGTGGTGATGCGGGCGCGGCCGTTGACGCGCAGCGTCGTGCCCGAACCCGGCACAAGAAACAGCAGCCCGACGCGAGGATCGCGGATGATGTTCTTAAGCGAATCGGCGCGGTTGTTGCCGCGCCTGTCCGGCATCATCAGCGTTTTCGGGTCATGCATGCGCACAAAGCCGGCGAGATCGCCGCGCGGCGAACAGTCCAGCCCTTCCGGCCCGCTCGTCGCCAGGGCGACAAAAGGCGAGGCTTCGATGAAGGCGGCATATTCGGGAATGACGTGGTCGAGTTCCTTGACCGTCGACGCTTCGCCGGGCAGGCCGTAGAGGGCTTCGAGCTGTTCGACCGTGGTGATGTCAGACATTTTCCCGTCTCCGAACCGTTGCCAGCGTTACCCCCAGTCAATGACGTTTTGCCGACAGTGCCGAACTAGCGGTCGCGGCTCAGTCCCTTCTCCTGGAGCTCGGCGAGATAGGCATTCCAGCGCGCGTCCTTTTCGTGGCCAAGCGTGTGCAGGTAATTCCAGGTGAAGATGCCGGTGTCGTGGAAATCGTCGAAGGTGATGCGCACGGCGTAGTTGCCGACCGGCTCGATCTTCAGGATAGCAACGTTACGCTTGCCGGGAACCGTCACCCGCTGGTCCGGCGAATGGCCCTGCACCTCGGCCGAGGGTGAAGCGACGCGCAGCAGTTCGGCCGGCAGTTCGAACGGCCGATGATCGGGAAAGGTGACGGACAGCAGTTTTCTGTCCTTCGAGACCCTGAGTTCCTTCGGCGCCGTCATTGTTCTGCATCCCGCATCAATCCGCCCTTCCCTACGCTGCTTCGCGCGAGCGGAAAAGGCCATTTGGACCCGGCCGACATCGGATGTCGGCCAGGGAATGTCACCAAAGATCGAGAGCGGCTATCTTGAATGGCGGGTTGGATCGTATCACATAGCCGTATATAACGGCACCACTCGCAGCATTGGAAACGCTTGAACGCATGGACATGATCGATCCCTTCGGTCGCACGATCAGCTACTTGCGCGTGTCGGTCACCGACCGCTGCGATTTCCGCTGCACCTATTGCATGGCCGAGGACATGGCGTTCCTGCCCAAGAAGGACCTGCTGTCACTCGAGGAACTCGACCGGCTCTGCACCGTCTTCATCGAAAAGGGCGTGCGCAAACTGCGCCTCACCGGCGGCGAGCCGCTGGTGCGCAAGAACATCATGCATCTGGTGCGCCAGCTGTCGCGGCACCTGAAGAGCGGCGCGCTGGAAGAGTTGACGCTGACCACCAATGGCTCGCAGCTGTCGCGCTTTGCCGCCGAGCTTGCCGATTGCGGTGTCGAGCGCATCAATGTCTCGCTGGATACGCTCGATGCCGACAAGTTCCACGCCATCACCCGCTGGGGCCATCTCGGCAAGGTCATGCAAGGCATCGATGCCGCGCAGGCGGCGGGGCTGAAGGTGAAGCTCAACGCCGTTGCGCTGAAGGACTTCAACGACGTCGAGCTGCCGGAGATGATGCGCTGGGCGCATGGCCGCGGCATGGACTTGACCGTCATCGAAACCATGCCGATGGGCGAGATCGACGCCGACCGGACCGACCAGTATCTGCCGCTATCGCTGCTGCGCGCTTCGCTCGAGCGCCAGTTCACGCTGAGCGACATCCCCTACAAGACCGGCGGTCCGGCCCGCTACGTCCATGTCGCAGAGACCGGCGGCAGGCTGGGCTTCATCACGCCGATGACGCATAATTTCTGCGAAAGCTGCAACCGCGTGCGGCTGACCTGCACCGGCACGCTCTATATGTGCCTGGGTCAGGAGGATGCCGCCGACCTGCGCGCGCCGTTGCGTGCCTCAGAAGGCAACGAGCTGGTCGCTGCTGCCATCGACGAAGCGATCGGCCGCAAGCCGAAAGGCCATGATTTCATCATCGACCGCCGCACCAGCCGCCCGTCGGTGTCGAGACATATGAGCGTCACCGGCGGCTGATTTTCTCCGCGATTGGTGCAGAATGCTTCCGTTGGAAGCGAGGGGGATTTCCATGCAGCGTGTTTGCCAAACCGGGCTGTCAGCGCTGGTCGTGGCCCTATCATTGGCGACCACAGTGGCGCTCGCAAAGCCGTTCACCTACATCAATGCGCGCTATGGCACGGTGTGCACGTTCCCGAGCCAGATTTTCAGCAAGCCGATGGCTGAGTCCCTCAATGGCGACGGTCGAAAATGGCTTAGCCCCGATGGTGCGAGCTTGTCCTGTTACGGCGGATACAAGCTGACGGAAGATACGCCCGACAGTCTGGTTGAAAAGGAAAAAGCCGACCCTGACTCTGGGGAAAAGGTCACTTACAGCAAAACCGGTAAGAACTGGGCAGTGGTCTCAGGCACCAAAGGCGACAAGATCTTCTATACCCGAATCGTCTTCGAAAAAGAGGATGCAATCCATACAGTCTGGATCGAATATCCCGCCTCGCTCAAGGCCAAGTACGACCCACTGGTCGGCGCTATCGGCGACAGCCTGCATGGGGCTGAGCAACACTGGGAATAAATCGCTCTCGACGCTGCAAACCCGATTTACCGCCATCGCGTTCCGCCCTAAATTTCGGCCTATAGCGGCTCGTCGCTCGGTTTGGGGGAATACGACATGCGCACATTCTTACTTTCTCTTGCAATGCTTGGGTTTGCCGTCGCGCCGGCAGCAGCACAGTCCATCGGTGGCAGCTACACCGTTGCGGGCACCAATTTCGACGGCTCGAAATATGGCGGCGAAGCCACCATCACACTGACCAGCGAGACCACCTGCACCATCCATTGGGAGACGGGCGGATCATCGTCGGACGGCATCTGCATGCGCAACGACGATGCCTTCTCCGCCGGCTATGTCATGGGCAAGGAAATCGGTCTCGTCGTCTACAAGGTAGAAGATGACGGCTCGCTGCACGGCCTGTGGACCATCGCCGGTAAGAACGGCAGCGGCACCGAGGTGCTGACGCCGAAATGAGCCTGCCGGTCATCGGCCAGCCCTCTCAGGGATTTCTATGGGTCACGGGTGAAAATCCGTGGCCTATTTCTTTGACGTTGCTGTCTTGCCGCCGGCTGCTACAGGCTTGAGCGGTTCACCGTTTCGCCGAAACGTCGAACCGCTTTATTCTTTGTTTTCACGCAATTCCGGACGGAAAACCGTTTCACACTTTTCCTGGAATTGCTCTTGCAAAACCGGTAACGCCCTTGCCTCTTTCCCCAAACATTCGCGGCGCGCTGTGCATGATGGTGGCCATGATCGGCTTCACCCTCAACGACGCCATCACCAAGTTCTCGTCGGAATCGATGAACATGGCGCAGGTCATGCTGGTGCGCGGCGCCTTTGCGTCGCTACTCGTCGGCCTGCTCGCCTGGCAGCAAGGTGCGCTCGCACGGCCGGGCTCGATGCTGCAGCCGCTGGTGGCGCTTCGCGTGGTCGCCGAGGCCGGCGCCACCGTCGCCTTCCTTGTCGCATTGGCGCATCTGCCGATCGCCAATGTCTCCGCGGTGCTGCAGGCGCTGCCGCTGGCGGTGACGATGGGGGCGGCACTCGTATTCAGCGAAGCGGTCGGCTGGCGGCGCTGGCTGGCGATCGCGGTCGGCTTTGGCGGCGTGCTGATCATCGTGCGGCCAGGCTTCGAAGGCTTCAGCATCTATTCGCTGTACGCACTCGTCAGCGTCGCCTGTTGCGCAGTACGTGACCTCGCCACCAAGCGCATCCCGAGGGCTATCCCGACCTTGCTGGTGTCGACGGCAACGGCAATCGCCATGACCATCGTCGGCGCCGTGCTGCTGTCGCCGATGGGCGGCTGGACGCCGATGTCCGGCAAAGGCACGGCACTTTTGGCATTGGCGGCGGTGCTGGTGCTGATCGGCTACCAGTTCATCATCATGGCAATGCGGGCTGGCGACATCTCCTTCATTGCGCCATTCCGCTACACGGCCCTCTTTTGGTCGATGCTGCTTGGCGTCATCATCTTCGGCGATGTCCCCGACCTGCCGATGATCTTCGGCTCCGCCATCATCATCGGCTCCGGCCTCTACGCGCTCTATCGCGAGCGGGTCGCCGGCCGGCAAAAACCCGCAGCCGAAAGCGCTGGACCCGACATGGCGCCGGACGGCATATAGCTTGGCCATGAGCCAAGACATTGCAGGAATTATCCTGGCCGGAGGCCTGTCACGGCGCATGGGCGGCGGCGACAAGACTTTGCTGGCGCTTGGCGGGCGTCCGCTTCTCGACCATGTCGTTGCCCGCCTGGCGCCGCAGGTCGGATCGCTGGCGCTCAGCGCCAATGGTGACCCGGCGCGCTTCGAGGCGGCCGGTCTTCCGGTTCTCGCCGATGCGGTGGAAGGCTATGCCGGACCGCTTGCCGGAATCCTCACCGGCCTCGAATGGGCGGCAGCGAATACCGCTTTCAAGGCATTGGCGACGGCCGCCGGCGACACGCCGTTCCTGCCGGTGGACCTGGTCGAGAGGCTGGCTGCGGCTGTTGACGAGCGACCAGGCTCCATCGCTGTTGCCAGTTCCGCCGGCCGGCAGCATCCGACCTTCGCGCTGTGGCCGCTCGGGCTGCGTGAGGCCTTGCGTCATTTCCTGATCGACGAGGACAACAGGCGCGTCTCCGCCTTCATCGAGCGGCACGACTGTGTCGAAGTGGAATTTCCGTTGCTGACCCACGGCAGTGACGAGATCGACCCGTTCTTCAACATCAACACACCGCACGACCTTGCGGTGGCCGAGCGTCTGTTGCAGAGCATCGGCCCATGAACATCTTCGGCATCACCGGCTGGAAGAATTCCGGCAAGACCACACTGACCGAGAAGCTGGTCACAGAGCTCGTCCGGCGCGGCTGGACAGTGTCGACGGTCAAACACGCCCATCATGAGTTCGACATCGACAAGCCTGGCGCCGACAGCTTTCGTCACCGCCAGGCGGGCGCCACCGAAGTCGCGGTGGTGTCGGGCAAACGCTGGGCGCTGATGCATGAATTGCGCGGTGAGGACGAGCCGACGCTGGAGACGGTCCTGTCGCGGTTGGCCCCGTGCGACATCGTGCTGGTCGAAGGCTACAAGCGCGAGGCGCACAAAAAGATCGAGACCCGGCGGCGGGAGGCCAAGGACCGCTCGCCGCTGTCGGCGAACGACGGACATATCGTGGCGATTGCCGCCGACTTCGCGGTTACCGGCGAAAGCCTGCCTGTGTTCGATCTCGACGACACGGGAGGGATAGCCGACTTCATCGAGCGCATGACCGGCCTCAAACCTTGAGGTCCCTGCCCTCGCCCGGTTCAGCCGCCCTCTTCAGCCGTTGCATTGTCTAAGCGCGTCGCGCCTGAACGGCCATGCGACGCGCTTCAGGTTGTTTTATTTATGCATGTCGTCGTCCCAAAACCGCTGCGCACTTTTGGGCGACATGCATTAACCCGGCGTCGGCATTGGCTGGACCCGCAAATCCCGCAAGCAACGGTTTTACAGTTGCTTTTCTCCCGAAAACAGTGGGAGTATCGCGCCAGCGGGCGGTCAAAAGCACCGCCCCACAGAGCCGTTCCGGAACGACGGCCGGGAGCCATAAAGAGAGGACTATCATGCGTATTGCACTGCGTATCGCGCTCGCCGCATCGGCTGCGCTGCTGACGCTCGGCGTCGCCCAGGCTCAGGAAACGACCCTGAGAATCGGCACCGAAGGCGCCTACCCCCCATTCAACAACCTGACCTCCGACGGCCAGCTCGTCGGCTTCGACATCGACATCGCCAAGGCGCTCTGCGACGAGATGAAGGTCAAGTGCACCTTCGTCGCCCAGGATTGGGACGGCATCATTCCCGCCCTGCAGGCCGGCAAGTTCGACGCCATCGTCGCCTCGATGTCGATCACGCCGGAGCGCGCCGAGAAGGTCGACTTCACCCACAAATACTACAACACGCCGTCGGCGATCGCGGTACCCAAGGATTCGACCCTCAAGGGCGTGACCAAGGAAGACCTGGCCGGCAAGACCATCGGCGTCGCAACCACGACGACGCATTTCAATTACGCCTCGAAAACCTATACGGACAGCACGGTCAAGGGCTATCCGAGCAGCCCCGAAGAGCAGGCCGATCTCGCCAATGGCCGTCTCGACGCGATCGAGGACGATATCGTCGTGTTGCAGCAGTTCCTGGATTCGCCTGATGGCGCCTGCTGCAAGATTCTCGGCCAGCCCTCGCCGCAGCCGGTCGATATCTTTGGACCGGGCGCCGGCATCGCCGTGCGCAAGGGCGAGACGGATCTGGTCAACAAGTTGAACAGCGCCATCGACGCAATCCGCGCTAACGGAAAGTACAAGGAAATCAACGACAAGTACTTCAAGTTCGACGTCTTCGGCGCCGAGTCCTGAACGTCTGAAACAAGGCGGCAGGGGAAGTTTCCTGCTGCCGCCTTGGCCTGACAGAAGTGGAGACAAGACCCGTCAATGCCAAGCCAGAACATATGGATACTTCTCACTTGGGGACCCGATGGCTGGATTGACGATATTGCCTATGGCGCACTGGTCACCATTGCGCTCGCGCTGGCGACACTGCCGATCGGCCTGACGATCGGTTTTTTCGTCGCCTGGGCGAAACAATCCGAAGAGCCGTCGCTTCGCGTGGCTGCCAACATCTACACCACGGTGTTTCGCGGACTGCCGGAACTGGTGACGCTTTTCCTGTTCTTCTTCGGCATGCCGATCCTCTTGCAGTATGTCATCCGTCTGTTCAGGCCGGAAGCGACGGTCGATGTCGACAGCTTCTTCGCCGGCATGATCGTGCTGTCGCTGATCTTTTCGTCGTATTCCAGCGAAGTCTTCCTGTCGGCCTTTCGCGCCATTCCGAAGGGCCAGTATGAGGGCGGCTATGCGATCGGGCTGTCGAAATGGCAGACGATGCGCAAGGTGATCCTGCCGCAGCTGCTGCGCATCGCCTTCCCCGGCCTTGAGAATTGCTGGCTGAGCCTGCTCAAGGACACGGCCCTGGTGTCGGTCGTCAACCTGGCTGAAACCTTGCGCAACGCCGGCGTGGCGGCCCGTGTCACCAAACATTCCTTCCTGTTCTACAGCGTCGCGGCGATGGTGTTCCTTATCCTTGCCATCCTGTCGTCGATCGCCACCGGCTTCATCCTGCGTTCGCTCGGGAGGAGGGAGGCACGATGAGCGTCGTGACGCGCGCCGCCGTCGACATCGAGAAGCCACCACCACGGGCGCGAGGCTGGCCGCGGGCCCGTATCGTCGGCTACGCGCTGGTCGGCTTTTGGATCCTGTTCGGCATCGGCATCGCCGTCTATCTGGTTTACGCTTGGAATGGCGAATTCTTCGCCAGATACGCGCCGGCCTATCTGCAGGGCTTGGGAACCACGCTTGCGCTGGTGGCCATCTCGATGGTGCTCGGCGCGCTTTTTTCGCTGCCCGTCACCTATGCCCGCATGTCGAAGAACCGCTATCTGTCCGTCCTGGCCTATTGCTACGTCTACTTCTTCCGCGGCACGCCGCTGCTGGTCCAGGTCTATCTCGTCTATTACGGCCTGGGCTCATTCCGGGTGCAGCTCGAATCCGTCGGGCTGTGGTGGTTCTTCCGCGACGCCTTCAATTGCGGTGTGTTCGCCTTCGCGCTCAACACCGCCGCCTACCAGGCCGAAATCCTGCGCGGCGCGATCGAGAGTGTTCCGAGGGGCCAATGGGAGGGCGCTGCTTCGCTCGGCCTGCACAAGCTGCAGACGCTGCGCAAGGTCGTCCTGCCGCAGGCCTCTATCGTCGCGCTCCGGCCCTACGGCAATGAACTCGTCTTGATGATCAAGGCTTCCGCCATCGTTGCCATCATCACCGTCTATGATTTGATGGGCAACGCGAAGCTGGCCTACGCCAAGTCCTTCGACTTCCAGGCCTATGTCTGGGTCGCCATCGTCTATCTGGTGATGGTCGAGATCCTGCGCCACGGCGTCGAATGGATCGAGCGACGGATCACCATTCATCTGATCCGCTGAGCGGTCGGCTGTACCAGTCGATCGGCTCATGCGCGTCTTGACGAATGGCGCGTAGAGCCTAGAGCTTTCCAAGACAATTCCGTTCCGTCTGAAGGGCAAACTCATGGCATCTGTGGCATTTCTCGGTCTTGGCGTGATGGGCTATCCCATGGCCGGGCACCTCAGGAACAAAGGCGGCCACGACGTCACCGTCTACAACCGCACCGCGGCGAAGGCGGAACAATGGGTGGCCCAGCATGGCGGCAAGTCTGCCGCGACGCCGGCGGACGCCGCAGAGGGCCAGGATTTCGTCTTCTCCTGCGTCGGCAATGACGACGATCTGCGCTCGGTGACGACCGGGGCCCATGGCGCCTTCGCCGCGATGAAAAAAGGCGCCGTCTTCATCGACAACACCACCGCTTCGGCCGAAGTCGCGCGAGAACTGGCCGACGCCGCTGAAAAGGCCGGCTTTTCCTTTCTCGATGCCCCGGTCTCCGGCGGCCAGGCGGGCGCTGAAAACGGCGTGCTGACGGTGATGGTCGGCGGCGAGCAGGCTGCCTTCGACAAGGCCAGGCCGGTCATCGACGCCTTTGCCCGCATGGTCGGGCTGATGGGTCCGTCGGGCGCCGGCCAGCTCACGAAGATGATCAATCAGATCACCATTGCCGGGCTGGTTCAGGGACTGGCCGAAGGCATCCACTTCGGCAAGAAGGCCGGGCTCGACATCGAGAAGGTCATCGAGGTGATTTCCAAGGGCGCTGCCGGGTCCTGGCAGATGGAGAACCGACACAAGACGATGAATGCCGGCAAATACGATTTCGGCTTTGCCGTCGACTGGATGCGCAAGGATCTCGGCATCTGCCTCGATGAAGCCGACCGCAATGGCGCGCGACTGCCGGTGACCGCCCTTGTCGACCAGTTCTACAAGGATGTGCAAGCGATGGGCGGCAAGCGCTGGGATACGTCGTCCCTGCTTGCGCGACTGGAGAAGTAGGCGTTCGCAATGGCCGAGCTTTCGCCCCAATCGAGCGCCGATGAGATCGTCGCCCATTTGCGCTCGATCGGCTCGGAAGACAATCGCCGCGGCATGCTGCGCTACGGCATCAAGATCGAACGCGCGCTCGGCATCTCGCATGGCATGCAGCGGCAGATCGCCAAAAAGATCAAGCGCAACCACGAACGAGCCTTCGAGCTTTGGCAGACCGGCATCATGGAGGCGCAGTTCATCGCTTCCGTCACGGCCGACCCGAAGCGCTTCTCAGCCGCGGATGCACGACAATGGGCGTCGTCCTTCGATTCCTGGGATATCGTCGACGGCGTCTCCGATCTCTTCGTCGACACGGACGCCTGGAAGGAGCTGATCGAGGAGTTCGCGGCGGACGAGCGAGAGTTCGTTCGGCGCACGGCCTTTGCCATGATGGCCTGGTCCGTCGTGCACCGGAAGCAGGAGCCGGTAGCGACCTTCCTCGGTTTCCTGCCGATCATCGAGGCGCATGCCACCGACGGCCGCAATTTCGTGAAGAAGGCGGTGAACTGGGCGCTTCGTTCGATTGGCAAGCGCTCGATGGAGATGCACGGCGCTGCCCTTGCCGTGGCCGAACGACTGGCCCAGTCGACCGACAAGACGGCGCGCTGGATTGGCAAGGACGCTGTCAGGGAGCTCACCAACGCCAAGATCATCGAGCGGATCGCCGCCAGAAAAGGCTGACCTGGCAACCCGTTCGCCGACGCAACCTGGCCGCCGGCTCTCGCAGACATATGATGCGGCTCAAGCGTTGACGCAATTGGCCAGGACGTCTTTACTCGGCCTATGACCAAACATCTCCAATCGACCCTCGCGCTTGCAGCCGCGTTGTTGACAGCCGGTACCTTCGACGCCTCAGCGCAAACCGCGCATATCTTTTGGAAGGATCTCCGCCCGGCGACGCAGGCGGTGGCTGAAGACGCCGGTCTGCCGATGATTGCGGCAAAACTGCCCGATCATGGCGAGACATTGTCGCTCAACCTGCAGGACAAGATGGTACAATTAGCCGGCTATGCATTGCCGGTCGACCGCGATGGCGACCTCGTCTACCAGTTCCTGCTGGTGCCGTGGACAGGCGCTTGCAGCCACATGCCGACGCCGCCGCCCAACCAGATCGTGCTGGTGACGCCGGCCCGTCCCTACAAGATGTCGCAGGCCTATGAGTCGGTTGCCGTGACCGGCGCCTTGCGGCCCGGCTTGGAGAAGAGCCAGTTGTTCATTCTCGACGGCGTCAGCATCATCCAGTCCGGCTACACCCTACGCAAAGCCGATGTGGTGGCAGTCGACACGGTGCCGGACACGATCACGCTGCCGGTCAACTCGCCCTGGAGTTTCCTCAACAAAAATAAAAACTAAGCGCCGCCTGCTTGTGCAGCGTCAACGCCCAGTCATGGACAACCGCGCTCAGGCCGCGTTGGCGCCGGATTCCTTGTCCAGCAGCATGTAGTCGAGCGGCATTTCGGTGGTGTACTTGATCTGCTCCATGGCGAAGGACGACGACACGTCGCGGATCTCGATCTTGGCGATCAGCCGCTTGTAGAAGGCGTCATAGGCGGCGATGTCGGGCACCACGACGCGCAGGAGATAGTCGACGTCGCCGCTCATGCGGTAGAATTCGACCACTTCGGGAAATTCCTGGATGACTTCCGAGAAACGCCGCAGCCATTCATGGCTGTGCGAATTGGTGCGGATCGACACGAAGACGGTGACGCGCACATTGACCTTTTCGTGGTCGAGGATGGCGACGCGCCGCTTGATGACGCCCTCTTCCTCCAGCTTCTGGATGCGGCGCCAGCACGGCGTCGTCGACAGGCCGACTTTCTTGGCGACATCGGCAACCGCGAGCGTCGCGTCCTCCTGCAGGAGGCGGAGAATTTTTCTGTCGAGGCGATCCATTAAGGTGCTCCTGGTGCAGGCCGCGTTCCCTCGGGCGCGACGCGCTTTGGGAATAGATTGGCTATACTCCCTCTTATTTCGACCTTTCACAAGAAAGAAATTCTGCCGGATGGCACAAAAGCGAGTGATATCTTGCTTAAAGTCTAATCTATGCGATAGCGGATTTCCGATCTCAGAAACGGCAGCAAATCCATTTCAAACCATGGATTCTGCTTCAGCCATCCTGAGTTGCGCCAGGACGGGTGTGGCAGCGGCAGCACTTTCAGGCTGGCCGGCGCATCCCAGATGGTGCGCCAGTCCTTCACGGTTTCGGTCAGCGACGGCCGGCGCGTGGCGCCCATATGCCAGGATTGCGCGTAGGAGCCGATTGTCAAAACGAGGTCGATCTGCGGCATCAGCGCCATCAGCGGCGCGCGCCAGGCCAGCGCGCATTCTCGGCGCGGCGGCAGGTCGCCGCCCTTTGCGTCCTGGCCGGGGAAGCAGAACCCCATCGGCACGATGGCGAATTTATCCGTGTCGTAGAATTCCTCGCTGGTTACGCCCAGCCAGCTTCGCAGCCGGTCGCCGGACGGGTCGGTGAACGGCATGCCGGACGAATGCACCTTTGTGCCTGGCGCCTGGCCGGCGAGCAGGATGCGGGCGCTGGATGATGGCAGCAGCACCGGGCGCGGCTCGTGCGGCAGTGGCCTGCCGACCGGAGTGTCGACGCAGATGCGGCAGGCGCGGACCTTTGCCGTCAAGCGTTCGAGTTCCGCCTCCATCAGGCGGAAGCGCTCGGACGGCTGGAGACGGCGCTGTACCAGCGCAGCACGTTTGTGCACTCGTCCGGCACTTTGATGCGCGCCGGTTTCATGAAATCCATGGCGATCATGCCGGTGATATCGGCGATCGAATAGGCGTCACCGGCGGCGAATTCGCGGTTTGCCAGTTCGGGGTCGAGCAGTTTCAGGAATTCGACCGCTTTCGCCTTGTTGGCCTCGCCCCATTCGGGGATCTGCGGAATTTCCCATTCCTTCATCGCCGGATGGATGTGGCGAAAAGCCTGGGCGACGCAGCTGAGCAGATTGAACTCCATGCGCCTTTGCCACATCTCGACCTTGGCCTTGCCGAGCGCGCCTTGCCCGAACAGCGCCGGTTCGGGATGCAGTTCCTCGAAATAGCGGCAGATGGCGACGGATTCGGTGAGGATGGTACCGCCGTCGAGCTCGAGCACCGGCAGCCGCTGCAGCGGGTTGCGCGACCTGACCGGCTCCTGCTTGTGCCCCATCGCACCCATGTCGACCGGCACCAGCGGCACTGCGATGCCCTTTTCGGCGAGGAAAACCCGCACGCGCCGCGGATTGGGGGCGCGGCCGCCGTCGAACAGTTTCATGCTTATCCTCCCGATCTGGTCCTTCAACTATAGTGCTCGTCACCAGAAGCGAAACATCTCTCGCAAGGCGTCACCGACCGAAGCCAGGGTGCCGTGCTTTCTTTCGAGCGGGCCGCCGTGGTGGCTTTCGCGCCAGTCTTGCGGCTCATCGAACGTGCCGGCCCAGATGCCAACCTTGCCGGCGCGGGCAATGGCCTGCTCGGTGTCGAAATCGCCATAGGCAATGGCCCAGCCGGCCTCAACCTGGGCCCGGTTGAGATCCTTGCCGCCGGCCTTGCAATCGCCGAGCAGGCGGCCGTAGCGGTCGCGCTGCCAGCCGCTGCAGGTCACCGGATTTCCTGATATCAGCCGCACCAGCGCCTGGCGCGCCAGCCTGCCGCAGGCGTAGTCTGCGCCATCCCTACGGCAGATCTGCTGGTATTCCGGAGCGTCGATGCCGCGCATGCGGATACGTTCGGTGCCAAGAGTGAGTGAATCGCCATCGTTGACGATCGCCACCCCTTGCGCCTTGCGCGTCTCGAAACGGTCGAGGCGTGCGGCGAGCAGGATCAGCAGGCCGAGCAGAATGACCGTCAGCGCGTAATCCAGCAGCTTGCGCCACAGGCTTCGCGGCGGCGGCGGATAGTATCGCCGGCGCGGCCTTGGCGACCACGAACGGCTCATATGGCAAACAGTCTCTTAATCATTCGAACGTAGCTTAACGAATTGAGATCGCTGCGCGCATAAATCGAAGTTTCCATGCCTCTGCTACGCTCGAACACAGCGGATAAATTCATTGTGGACCGCCGGAAACCGCACCGCAACAGCGATGTGGCGCGCGCGGTGCGCAAGACGCGCGACCGTCTTTCGCAGCAGGTTGGCAATCTCGACTTCGACCGTGAACTGCTGAAGCTGCATGCCGGGACCATGGTGCGCGGCGCAGCCGTCATCCCACTGCTGGTGTTGGCGGTCGCGGCGGCCGGGCTGCTGGCCGGTGTGGACAAACAGATCAGCGTCTGGGCGCTGTTCACCCTGATCTGCTATTCGATCGTCGCCTTCATGGCGCGCCGCGTCGAGCGCACCGAAGCCGCCGAGCTCAATCCTGTTCACACCCGCAGGGATTTCCTGATCGGACATTCGCTGTGCGGCCTCGGCTGGGCGTGGTTCGCATGGCTCGGCTGCGCCACCTGCCAGATCGACCAGTTCCAGGCCGCCAAGGCGGTGGTGCTGCTGCTGGCCATGGCGGCGACCGCTATCATGGCGTCGTCCTTGCGCGGCTCTCTGCTTGCCACCTTCGTCGTTCCGGTGGCGGTCTATGCCTATGCTGAAACGAAATTTTGGGTGCCGGTCGGGACGATCATGGTCGCCCTGCTGGTCGCGGCATTGCCGTTCTTTGCCTATATCGCGCGCCATCTCAACCGCTCGTCGCTGATACTTCTGTCCTTCCGCTCCGAAAAGGACGCGCTGCTCGCCGAGGTGGAGACAGCGAAATCAATGTCGGACGAAGCTCGTCGGCGGGCCGAAGACGCCAATCTGGCGAAGTCGCGCTTCCTTGCTTCTATGAGCCATGAGCTCAGGACGCCCCTCAACGCCATTCTCGGTTTTTCCGAGGTGATGGCCAATGAGGTGCTCGGGCCGATGAGCAACCCGACCTATCGCGACTACGCCCGCGACGTGCACGATTCCGGCCAGCATCTGCTCGACCTGATCAACGAAATCCTCGATCTGTCGCGCATCGAGGCCGGCCGCTATCAGCTCAACGAAGAGCCGGTGATGCTGCTCAACATCGCCGAAGATTGCTGCCACATGATGGAATTGAAGGCGCGCAACAAGGACATCCGCATCGTCCAGGATTTCGAAAGTGCCCTGCCGCGGCTGTTCGCCGACGAGCGCGCGGTGCGGCAGATCACGCTCAACCTCCTGTCCAACGCCATCAAATTCACCGCCACCGGCGGCGAAGTTCGCGTGCGCGTCGGCTGGACGGCGGGCGGTGGCCAGTACATTTCGGTCAAGGACAATGGGCCGGGCATACCGGAGGACGAAATCCCGATCGTGCTGTCCGCCTTCGGCCAGGGCTCGATCGCCATCAAGAGCGCCGAACAGGGCACCGGGCTCGGGCTGCCGATCGTTCAGGGCCTGCTCGCCATGCATGGCGGCGAATTCGAACTTCAGTCGAAATTGCGCGAAGGCACCGAGGCAATCGCCATCTTCCCGCTCGCCCGAGTGATGGAGGAACTGCCGGCGCTGCCGACAAAGGCGGTCGCGGCGGCTCGCCGACGCTGACAGCTTGTTCTAGGCTTTGACCGCCGCCGCCATGCCCGAACTGGTAAGCGCCGCCGCCTTGACCAGACCGGCGGCAAGGGCGGCCCCTACCCCTTCGCCGTGGCTGATGCCGAGATCGAACAGCGGCCTGAGGCCGAGCCGCTCGGCGGCAAGCCTTTGGCCGGGTTCGGGCGACTGGCTGGCCAGCAGGCAATGGTCGAGCGCACCCGGGTTGGCGGCATGCAGCACGGCAGCGGCAGCGGTCGCGGCGAAGCCGTCGAGCAGCACCGGGATTTTTTGCATCCGGGCGGCGAGGATAGCGCCGGCAATGGCCGCGAATTCGCGGCCGCCGACCCGGCGCAGTGCTTCCAGGGGGTCCTTCAGAGCCGCACCATGCAAGGCGACGGCTTTATCGACTACATCAGCCTTGCGCGCCTGCATGGCCGCGTCGGCGCCCGAGGCGGGGCCGACCCAGTCGGCGCCGCTGCCACCGAACAGGGCGGCGCACAAAGCCGCCGCAACGGTGGAGTTGCCGACGCCGAGATCGCCGAGGCAAATCAGATCGGAGCCACCGGCAATGGCTTCCATGCCGAAGGCCATGGTGGCGGCGCAGCCGCGTTCGTCGAGGGCGGCGTCCTCGGTGATGTCGGCGGTCGCAATGTGCAGCGCCAGATCGAACACCTTGAGGCCAAGATTGTTGGCGACGCAAATCTGGTTGATTGCCGCACCGCCGGCGGCGCACAGCTCAACGGCGTTTGCGGTCGCAGCGACAGGGCGCGGCGAGATGCCGTGGCGGGTCACGCCATGGTTACCGGCGAAGATCGCCACTAGGGGCCGGTTCACCGCCGGCGGGGCGCGCCCGCTCCAGACAGCAAGCCAGGCGGCGATGTCCTCGATACGTCCAAGCGAGGCTTTCGGCTTGTCGGCCTTGGAAAACAGGGTGGGCCCCCTGTTTTGCGCGCCTGTATAGGCAGGCGGCAGGCGCGCCAGCAGATTGCGAAAGTAGTCGAAGGGCAGCGCGCGGGTGATGTGGGTGCTGATCATTCCCTGTGGTTGATCAGCGGCATAACCGCCTTGCCCGGCCGGCACAACTCCCCTCGACATTGGCGCGAAAGCGGTTGCCCGCGCCGCATTCCGAAGGGCTTGCATTGGCTTTGCCGTTGCACCATGTGGAGATGGAACGAGGGATTCCGGACGGAACCTTCAAGAGAAAGTCATGACGGCCATCGAATCCCCGTGCATCCTGGTCTGTTCGATCGACATGAAAACCGGCTTCTGCTTCGGCTGTGGCCGCACGCGCGATGAAATCGGCGCCTGGATGGGGATGACGCCGGAGGTACGCCGCAGCGTCATGGCCGAGTTGCCGGCCCGATTGGAAACGGTCGAGCGCCGGCCGCGCCGGGAAACACGCCGCAGCCGCATGGCGCGCGAGCGCGACGTCCTCTCTTGAAACGGCAGGTCCAATGAACCGGCTGTTCTGGATCGTGATGGCGGCAATCGGCCTCGGGCTGGTGCTGCTGATGATCAACAACGACGCCGGCAGCACGTTCGGCATCGAGAATTACGATTTCAGCCGTCTGGTCTGGCTGGGGGCGATCGGCTTGCTGGTCAGCGCCGGCCTTGTCCGGTCCGGCAGGCCGCTCGGCGTCATGGCCCGCAATCTCGGCACGTGGGCCCTGATCGTGCTGGCGCTCGTCGCCGGCTACCAGTACCGCTACGAGTTGCAGGATTTCGCCAGCCGGGTGACGGCGGGCCTCGTTCCCGGCAGCCCGCTGGCGCTCGGCGTCGAGGACGGCCATGCCACCGTGACCCTGGACAAGGCCGACAGCGGCCATTTCGAGGCCCGCATCACGATCAACGGCGCGCCGATCCGCACCGTCGTCGATACCGGCGCCACCAGTACAGTGCTCACCGCCGAAGACGCGCAGGCGGCCGGCTTCAATCCGGCCGCGCTGAGCTTCACCGTCCCGGTCTCGACCGCCAATGGCATGGCACGCGCCGCTTCGGTGCGCACCGACGAACTGGCGATCGGCGGCATCGTGCGCAAGAACATGCAGGTGATGGTCGCCGCGCCCGGCGCGCTCAGCCAGAGCCTGCTCGGCATGAACTTCATCGGTTCCCTGTCGGGTTTCGACGTGCGCGGCGACCGGATGATTCTGCGCGACTGAACTGCCTAAGCGGCCTTTTCAACACGGTCGAAATCGACGGCAGCGAACGCTGCCTTCAGCACATCCGGTCCGGCGCCGGGTTTCGTCGCGTCGGTGGACAGTATCTGCCGGAAGCGGCGCGCGCCCGGCAGGCCGTGGAACAGCCCGACCATGTGGCGGGTGACGTGGCCGAGCCGCCCGCCCTGCTCGATATGCCGCGCGGCGTAGTCGGCCATCGTGTCGATCAGCGCGGCAAAATCGTAGGCGCCGGCCTTGTCGCCGTAGAATGCCGCGTCGACGCCGGCCAGGATGCCTGGCGTGTGGTAGGCGGCGCGGCCAAGCATGGCGCCATCGACATGATCGAGGTGGCGAGCCGCCTCTTCGAGCGATTGAACGCCGCCGTTGATGCCGATGAATTTGTTCGATTTTCCCGCTTTGAGGCGATAAACCCTGTCATAGTCGAGCGGCGGGATGTCGCGATTTTCCTTCGGGCTCAGACCCTCCAGCCAAGCCTTGCGCGCATGCACCCACAGCGCGTCGGCGCCGGCCGCGAAAACGCCGTCGGCCAGCGCGTCGAGCGCGGGCTCCGGATCCTGCTCGTCGACGCCGATGCGGCATTTGACCGTCACCGGGATTTTCACCGCCGCCTTCATCGCCGCCACACAATCGGCGACGAGGTCAGGCACTTTCATCAGGCAGGCGCCGAACGTGCCGGACTGGACGCGGTCGGACGGACAGCCGACATTGAGATTGATCTCGTCGTAGCCGAAGCCCTCGCCGATGCGCGCCGCCTCGGCCAGCTTTTGCGGATCGGAGCCGCCGAGCTGCAGTGCCACCGGATGTTCGGTCTCGTCAAAACCAAGCAGCCGCTCGCGCGCACCATGGATGACAGCGTCCGCCACCACCATTTCGGTGTAGAGCAGCGCACGCTGCGTCAACTGGCGGTGGAAGAACCGGCAATGCCGGTCGGTCCAGTCCATCATGGGTGCAATAGCCAGTCTATGATCTTGATTTTTCAGCATTTTTTCTTTAACATCAAATCGTTAGAGCAGCCCGAGTGCACGCGAATTTACGCCAGAATACGACCCTTTTCGCCACGTTTCGATCTCTCAGTGCACACGGAGCGCACACGAGAAAATGGCCACCTACACAAAACTCTCGTCCGGTTCATGGCGTGTCCAAGTCCGTCGCAAGGGTCGCTACGTTAGCGAGACCTTTCTGCGCCGAGACGACGCCAGGCGCTGGGCAACCTAAACCGAGCGCCAAGTCGATCGCGGTGAGACGCCGACCAAGTCCGTATAGCGCGCCTGAAAACTTTCGGCGAACCCATCGACCTTCATATCGACGACATGTGCGATGTAGGCAAGTCCCCTCGCCGCTCCAAGGCCGCAGCCCTCGATATGCTCCAAAGACATCTGGGGAAGTGCAACATAGCTGCCCTTGATCGCGAACGGCTCATTCGTTTTGGTCGCGACCGGGCCGCCCAAGGTGCCGGACCGATGACGCTCGGCATCGACATTGGCTTTGTAAAACTCATTCTGGCTCATGCCGCTGCGGTGCACGGTCTGCCCGTCAAGGTCGAACCGGTTGATCTCGCGCGTATTGCCCTGAAGAGGCTTCGCGTGGTTGGAAAGGCCATCAGCGCGACAGGCGCCCGACGCAGGATGAACTCGACAGGCTCATCGGTCACTTCGTGTCACCATGACGACGTTTCAGATAGCCCATTTAGATGGGCCCGTTGCCATCCGATGATTTAGCGGGCTTAGGTTATACTGGCCCGAAGGTGGAGGAGCGCATGCCGGGGCAGTTTGCAATCGGGGTCATCGGCTACGCTGTCGCGGTAAACTTGCTGGCTTACACCACCATGTCGTTCGACAAGGCTATGGCCAAAAACGGTGCCCAACGCATTCCAGAGTCGACGCTTCTTACACTCGCCATCATTGGCGGTAGCATCGGGACTGTGATCGCGCAAAAGACGATCCGGCACAAGACGCGCAAGGAGCCGTTCCGCTCCAGCCTCGCTCGCATCGTCCTGCTCCAAGTCCTCGCGGTAATCGCGATTGAAGTGGGATTGCTCTTTCCGGGATTGCCCGAAGCGCTCTCGCAATTACTGACATTCGGAGGCGAATTCGGGGGCCTCTAGTTTCAAGGGTGTCAAGAGCGGACGTTCAAGCGGCACCGGATCAGCGATGAATGCCGGCGCGCGCCCTACCGGAACCGACCCCGACTGCTGGCCATCAATGCGCGGCTAGCGTCAACCTTCGCGAAAAAGGGACGAGCATCGGCACCTTTCGCGAGTACGCGTCGTATTCTGGAAAGGCGGCCAAGGACAAGACGCGTACTTCGTTCAACATCCACCGGTATTGAATGGCAAAATTCACTGCGAGGAGCCAAGAATCGCGATCGTGGTTACCCGGTAGCCAGGCCATTGGAACCAGTTCGCGAATTCGGCGTTGCGAGCGGATGATCAGAAGTTTCGCTTACGCTCTTATCCTCGTCCAGGTATCCATGGCGACCGCGCTGGCTACACAGGTATTCCTGTCGACCGCCGAGGAAGCCCGTAGCTCAGAACTCTCGCTGGCGCCGGCGCCAGGCGAAGAGGGATGCGCCAAGGCGATGTGGCCCAATATTCCGGAACGATGTCTGCAACGAGTCGAGCCGAAGGTGGTGACGCTCGTGCTCACCCAAAACAACTAATGGCGCATGGCGCTTTCTGATATGCAGCTGCCATGCGCCGCTGGCTGCGCTGCCGCGGCACCACCAACGCTCCGTTAAGCCTCGCTCAATCTCTGCAAGCTATCTTGTTGCCAGTTTGTCGAGGGTGACATGAAGCGCAAGTCGATAATGCTCTTTGCCTTCCCAGCTCTGATCCTGCTGATCTTGGCAGGGGAGCGCATGGCGACTTTCTTGCTGGGAGCATATCCGGCCAGTCCCGCAATGTGGCGGATCTGGCTTGAACTAAGGCCGCTGTCGACGATGTTCTGGCAACAGGTCGATCTTTATCTCGGGTCGTCGATGGTCCTTGATGCCTTGATGCTGGCCGCCGCGTCGATGGTTTGCTGGATGGCGTGCCGCACAAGAAGGTCGGCCGCGTTCTTCTTCCTTGCCAACCACGTCGCCCTGCTTTTCGCCGGGTTGATGATCGCTGTCACCAGCCATTCCGAAACAGCCAGCACGATCGCCTCTTTCACGGTACCCGGCGGCCTTCCGTTCCAACTTACGGTCGATTTCACCTTGAACAACAGTCTTGTGCTGTTTCTGGGCGTGACGGCATGCGCCTACTGCCATGTCATCTTCCTTAGCGAAACCCGACAGCGGTCCGAAGCGCTGGCCGCTAGGCTCGTTGCTCTGCAGCGAGATCTCTAGGATAGCCCCACCTTTTTCCGGCGTTAGTTGATCTTCCGGTAGTAAACCTTGCCGTCGGCCTGCTCTATGCGCTGGTAGTCGGGGCTTGGGGCAGGCGCTGCAGCTGCAATCCTCCTTTTGGGCGGACGCGGTGTATCGACGACGCTGGGCTCGTTCGCGTCTTCACCATCGAGAACAGCAGGCGCCTCCGCCATGCTGCCGGTCGTGTCGACGGAAGGTTCCGTTGGGCTCGACATGACTTCGTCACGTGCAAGAGGCTGGTTCTGTGCCAGCCGGGCCATGCTCCGGTTGATTTCGCCAAAGCTGCTCTGCAGCTGACTGTCCAGTTTTTCAAATCGGCTCTGAAAACCGTTGTTGACCGTATCCAACTGGCTGCCGATTCGTTGTTCAAACGTCCCGAGTTGTTCCAGGCGCCCTTCCAGAAAGCGCATATCGCTGATGCCGCGGTAGAGATAGACTGCGGCTATTATGTTCACCAAGGTGAGCAGGGACGTGCCGATGATGACGGCGCCGACAATGCTTCTGTCGCTCGGTTTCACAACGGCAGCTTGCTCTCCAATGTGGGTTGCTGTCCCAATCTCGATTGCCGGCATGTCCGGTTCGCTGATCATCGTCATTGAACCACCACCTTTGCGCCGATCGCGACGCGCCTGAAGAGATCGATCACATCGGTGTTGGTAAGGCGAAAACACCCCGATGTTCCATCGAAGCCAACACCCTTGGGATCGTTGGTTCCGTGTATCCGATAGAGCGTGTCACGCCCGTTCCGAAGCAGATAGAGCGCCCTGGCGCCAAGTGGATTGTAAGGACCGGCAGGCACCATTTGCGGCAGGTCCGGCTGGCGGGCGCGCATCTCGCGGGGTGGGCGCCATTCCGGCCATTCGGTCTTCGCCCCCACCTCGACCACTCCGGTCCAGCCAAATCCGTCACGTCCGACGCTGATCTGATAGCGAAGCGCCTGGCCTTGTCGGGTCACCAGGTAAAGCGCTTTCTCGTCCTTGCGGATAACGATTGTTCCGGGCTGTTCTGTCGTCTCGAAGGCAACTGTCTTGCGCAGGCTGGGGCCCATTGCCGGCAGCGGCGGCCGATCCGAAAGTGCCGATCGTGCGCTGGCGAAATCCTGGACCAGCATCATCAGCGCAATGCTCATGACGCAGGCCAATCCCGGGCCAATCCGATACCTACTTGGCCGCCCCCTATTTGGCAGCGTCATCGAGCCGCTCTTTGAACATCCGCTTGAGGTCCTTGTTGAAGCGCGCACGCCCATCCACCTCGGCAGGCAGGATAGCACGGTTCAACGCATCGGTGAGAAGCGCATTGTCCAGCGCGACCGACTTGATGTGCGGCGCCTTAAAGATCTTTTCGAGTTCGCTGCGCGAAAAATGGTTGCCGAACCATTTGCGCTTGTGCTTGTTGGCGACCAGCGTGATGCTTACAGCATTGCCACGCAACTCACGGATCTTCTTGTAGAGCCGTTTGCCTTGCCGCAGCGAGGCGACGTTGAGTTCGAAGACGATGAATATCTCATCGCTCGTCGACAGCACGGAATTGTGCCAAGGCGTCTCGATGTTCGGCAGGTCGATGACGATGTCGTCGAACCGGTAGGCGACGAGGTCCAGCAGCCGGAAGACAAAATCACTGCCCTGCGGTTCGAAAGGCAATTGCGGCCTCTCGAAGGAATAGAGCGTCAGCCCGGACGGGCGCGAGAGCTTGATGACATCCATCAGCTCGACGTCGAGCCTCTCCGGCTGGCCGATGATGCCGCCGAGGTCGAACTGGTTGAACTGGTTGAGATAGGCGCCGCAATTGGCGCTCTGGAAATCGAGGTCGACCAGACAAGTGGAAGCCGCCCGCTCTTTCGACTTCGATGACAGGAACTCGGCCGCCGACAAAGCGAGCGTCGTCGCGCCGGCGCCGCCGCTCGCACTGATGAAGGTGATGATGCGGCTTTTGGTTCCCTGGTTGCCGGTGTCGTGGAAGGTCACCGCATTGAGCAGTTCCTTGCCGTCGAGCGGCTTGTGCAGCCAGTCCGAAGCGTTCATGCGCACCAGCACACGCGTCTGCTCCGACGACAGTTCGTCCGAGACCGCGATAAGCGGCACGGTTGCCCAAAGGGCGCGCACTTCGACGATGCCCGGCCTGCCGAGCAACTCGCCATTGCCGAGGTCGAGGATGACGATGCCGGGGCGCGTGTCCGCGGGCGGCCCTTTAAGGAAGTCACCGGTCTCGGAAATCCGGACATCATAGATCGCCAGCGCGTCGAGCCGCGTCGCCACATCGCGCTTGAAATTCGCATCCGACGAGAACAGGGCGACCTGCTTGCGTTTGGTCGGTGTAACCTTGGTGTTGATGGCGTTCATGGGTAGCTACTCTTCATGTCTTCGCCCGTAACCGTGCTCAGCATCGAGGGCATGGTGATGTCGCCGAACCCGAGCAGTCCGCCGAGAAAGAAGAACTGGAAAGGATGATTGACTATGCTGACCGTTATCGTCGGAACCGGCCCGCTGGGACGCGTCCAGTAGCCGAGGCCGGAGGCGGCGTATTCTATCTGAATCTCGGATTTCTGGAGGGTGGGCAGAAGAGTGACCATGCCCGCCCGCCCCCCGCCACCGCTGAAAACAAAATCGAATGAGACCTGGCTCGCTGTGAGGTCCTGACATGTGCTGCCTGTGCGGCAAACGCACGAAACGGTGCCGGCGGTATTGGCGGTGCAGATGTAGTCGTACGTGCCCGCAGGAACGGCGGTTCCCACCAGCAAGGTGTCGGAGGGTGTCTTTGCCTCCTGCGCAAGCCCACTCGCGACCGGCGTCGAAACCTGCGCCAGTCTGGCGCCCATCTGTACGGCCTTGTTGCCCGCGTTCCATTGGTACAAGAGATAGCCAAAGTCGACAAAGCCGAGCAGCAGCGTCAGCAGCAACGGCATGGCAACGGCCATTTCAACCATTGTAGCGCCGGACTGATCCGCGCCGAATTTTGTCTTAGCCGTCACCATCCGAAGACTCGCTCCTGATGCGACACGGTTATTGTGAGAGCCCCGAAGCCCAGATAGCTCCAAAGCCCTAGATCGCTGTATGGGAATGAAGTGCTGACCTCTACGACATCCACTGTGCTGGTGCTGCTGAGGTATAGTTCGGTGCCAGTGGAGACATCGACCGCGTCAGCGAAACTCTTGGTGACCGTGACCTGTCCATTGGTCCAGCCTTTTACCCTCGCGATGCTGCCGGTCACAGTGCCATTTACAGCCAGGTTCGTTCCCAGGGTAACGCAATTGGCCCAGTTGGTGTCGTTACAGCGGGCCATGTAACGTGCGCCGTCCTCTACACCAGCCTCGAGCAGAAGGCGCGTGTTCAGGATGTTGGACAATTCGAACACACCCGCCGACAAAAGCAGCATTAAGGGTACGATGAGCGCCACCTCGACCAGTGCAGCGCCGTTCTCGTCGCCTCTGAAACGCCGGGTGATTTGCCTGAGCCTGATCATCTGCTCTACCGGTAGAGCTGGGCTTCATTGCGCTGAAGCTTCTTCAGCGTATTCTGACCGACGACCGTGCTGATGTCCTCGATCTCGCCGTAAATGTCGGCGTTGGGCGCACCGCCCGCCGGTTCGGTTACGAACACGCTGGCAAAAGCCTGCACCGGCAAAGTCTGCCCACCACCTTGGACTGTGTTGGCCACGCAGTCGATGATCGCCACGTAAAGCAGTCTTCTGTCGGCACCCTGCGTCGTCGTGTTGCACTGAGGGGCAGTCGCCTCCTGCCCGCTCTTCAGGGTGGGATTGGCAGTTTCAAACTTGTAGACACAGTATCGGCTGGGATTTGCGCCGCACGAGGTAATCACCCCGGCAGTGCTGGCGTTCCCATGGTTGACGGTCCAGTAACCTGCGAAGTCCCAGCTGCCATCTCCCAGCACGCCTGCCTGCGAACAACTGCCCGACGTAAAGCAATTGTCCCGGGGAAGCGCCTTATAATTGTTCGCCTGCCCGCTGTTGGGCGCATCATAGCTGCAGTTTGACTTGCCCGCATTCTTCACAACCATGCCTTTGCGGACATTGGGCGCCGGCGGGTTAAGTGTGGGATCGGTCTTATATGGCCCGCCATTGTCGTAAATGTCGAAACGGGTGTTGATTCCGGCATTTACTGGAGGAATGTTGCCCGGGCGGGTTTTTACGCCGTTCTGACTATAGCAGGCAGGCGGGCTGGTCACCGCGAACATTTCAGTAAGCGTGGCCGTCGATTTGTCGCCCTGCGGCGATGACAAGAACCCATAGTTGCCGGGACCATATTGTGCGCTGGAGCCGCCGGTCTGCTCCTTCAGCCAAATCATCGGCTTAGTGGTTCCCGACACGGCTGTCTGGAGAGCGCCGATAGACGTATAGGGATTGCAAATGAACATCGGTGTGAACTGACACAGGGCGTTGTTAAACCCTGCCACCGCCTGCGTCTGCAGGTTCATGGTGTCATTGCTTCCGACAAAACTCGCCGGGAAGATTGTAGCAAACGCAGTGGAGTTCACAGTTACCTCAGCGAATCTCGCCGCCTTCGGATCTGTGGTGCTCCAGTTCACGCCGTTTTCGTCCACGCCGGCGGCGTTGAGCCCGATGCTGTCACTGGCGGGAATGCCGGACAGGTAGGTGACGGTCAGGTCGGCGGGAACCAGCTTGTGATAGTCAGCGGTAGAAAATTTCGTGGCATTTGTCTTCAGAAGATTGTCGCGAGCCCGGTTGGCCCTGGTAATAGCGTCCGTATTGCCATCCAGCTCGGCCGCTGCCGCCAGCGCAAATGCATCGGCGCCTTTCTGCATATCGTTGTGAAGACTATTGGCCCGGCTCATGTCGATCGCCAGAAGCGCGAAGCCAACGAGCACCGGCACCATGATTGCGGCGAATAGCATCGCTACGCCGCGTTGATCGTTCCAGAACGCCCTAATGGTCCCCAACATGACCTTACTCTCTGCTTCCTTTCACCGGGCCCCTCGCTCACCCGGCGCAACGCGACCGCATCCTTCTGTTTAATTCGCTCCGTTGGTCACACCCGACCCGCCGACATTGACCGTTATCGCTGGCGGCGGCGGTGGTGGCGGTGGAAATTTATAGCTCTGGGCAACAGCGGCAGCCCGCGTGCCGTCGCCTTCGATATGTGTGTTCTTCGCGTTCGGATTGAACGGATCCACCGTCTGCAGCAGCGAATTGTATTTCTGCGTGTCGCCGGCGGCGAGCGTCACTGAATCGTAGTGGTTCAGATAGTCGGCGGCGCAGCCCGATAGTGCACCGGCGCACAGAATGAGGATCAAGGCGCTATTTCTTGACATAGAGCATCTTGTCCTTCGATTTGAAGTCCAGCATGTGGCCATAGGGGCCAGTCACGCCGTCGCCCGTTTCATATTTTCGTATCATGTCCTTGTTCACTTCGAGCTGACCGAGGATGAAGAACTCCGGGTCGTTGGCCGGACGTGTCTTGTCGAATGGTGTCGCCAGCTGCTCGCCGGGCTTCACCGGCCGCACGATGTGCGGCGTGACGATGACGACCAGTTCGGTCTCTTCCTTCTGGTTGCTCGAATTGCGGAACAGCGAGCCGATGACCGGAACCTGGCCGAGCCACGGAACCTGGTTCTGCAACTTGGTGGTTTTGGTGGACAGCAGTCCGCCGACGGCGAAGCTCTGGCCGTCGCGCAATTCGACGACGGTTTCCAGCTTGCGGTTGGTGAAGATCGGGTCTCCGGCGGTGGTGAAACCGGTGAGGTCGCTCACCTCCGGCGCAAGCTTCATATGGATCTTGCCGTCGTCGAGTACGACCGGCGTGAAATTGAGATTGACGCCGAACTGCTTGTATTCGATCTGGATCAGCCCATCGGCCGTGACGCTGCGGATCGGGACCTGGCCTCCAGCGTTGAAGCTGGCCGGCTCGCCCGAAAGCGTCGTCAGGTTGGGCTCAGCCAGCGTGCGCACCACACCCTTGGCCTCGAGTGCTTCGATGATCAGATCGACCTTGATGTTGCTGTCGATGACGCGGGTGATCAGCGCCGCGAAGGGATTGGTGTTCGACAGCAGGCCGGTGATCAGGTTGCCGGGCCCCAGCACCACATCATCTTCGTCGACGGCAGCAACGCCCGTGCCTGTACGGGTCGTGCCGCTGCGATTTGTGCTCTTGATCGACACACCGAGGTCGCGGCCAGCATTGCGCTTGGCTTCCAGCACGCGGACCTCGAGATTGACCTGCTGGCTATCATCCACAATGACGGAATTGATGATGGCGTCGGGACCATATTGCTGCGCCACTTCCATGATGGACGCCAGCGTGGCGCCATCCTTGACGTGACCGCCGAGCCTGACCTTGCCGTTGATCGAACCGATTTCGATGCGCGCCCTGGGCGCTACCTGGCGGATCGCCTGCGCCATGTCGCTGACATCAACGCCGACTTCGATCTGGATGACGCCGAGTGAGCGCTTCTCAGGCGAGAAGAGATTGACCGTGGTGGTGCCGGCGCCCTTGCCGATGACATAGAGCGTGCGATCGGTCATCGGCTGAGCATCGGCGATCTTCTCGTCGCCGACGACGATATCGCCCAGATTGGCGCTCACCTGAATCGTGACCGATTGCGAGATCGGCAGAAAAACACGATGGACACTGGGGTTCGACACGTCGATGAAACGGTCAGCCGCATCGGCTGCAAGGCCCGATAGCATCAGCGCAGCCATACCGGACAACGCGGCCGCCCCCATCCTAGCCCAAAACGCCTGCATCCCCATCTCCCCAATCACTGCCGCCGGCAGCCCTCGATTACCGCGTGTCTTCTATGGTTGTCGCGGCACATCGTAGGATTCGAGCTTTACGCCGCGAAACACGCCCACTGTAACATTCTTCGGCGGTTCCGGCTGTACGTATTTTATCACTTCCTTAACGACTTCCCGGACTTCCGGCGCGGACGCCACGGCCGGAGCCGGCTTCACTTTGCCCAACTCGTCGAGGCGGCTGCCCACTCTGTCCACCGCCTGGGTCAATCCGGCAATCTTATCGTCGGCGCGCTTGCGCTCAGCTGCGGCCTCCGCTTCGGCGGCTGCCTGCTTATCCAGTTCGGCCTGCCTTTTAGCAACATCGTCAGGCGTTTCGCCGGTCAGATCCGAGAGCGTGACGCGTTCGGTCGTCTCGCCCTTGCTGGCCGCTGCTTGGCGAAGCGCCAGCGACAATTGGCCGGCGCCCGCCGCCAGGGTCAGCTTCTGCGCATCCTTGGTGCTGGCCTCCAGCGTTACGGCCTTGACCACGGTCGGGGCGTCCTTGCTTTCATCGGCGACCTGGTCGACGGCAAGCACCTTCATGCTCTGTAACAACACATCGACAAAACTCTTGTCCGTACCGTCACTGTCGCGCACAGTGCGCGTCAGCAAGACATCGACCCGGTCACCCGGGAAGACGAATCCGGCGACGCCAAGCACGTCGTTGACGCGAATGGACACTGCTTTCATGCCTTCGCCGAGCACTGCCGAAAGCGTGGCGCGCTGGCCTGGGCCGGTGATTTTGTTGGCAAGCAGCGGTTCGTTGACGCCGATCATCTGCAGCGCCTGCTTTGCGCCTTCGCCCGCGAGCGCGTCCTTTGTTGTCTTGAATGCGCCTGCTGGAACCGCGCCCGCCGGCCAGGCGATTTCGCGCAGCTTTTCTGATGTCAGCGTGTCGCCGAACTTCAACGGCACCGCCGCCACCACGACCGTGTCGCGCTGGACGCCGTTTGCCTCGGCCATGGCGCTGCGCTGGTTGGCCAGCCAAATGTTGACAAGCACCACCGCGAGCACGCCAAACACGCCGGCGAGCACGATCATGATAAATGTATTGGCACGCATTTGACCCAAGCCCCCAGGCCACTGCGGGAACTCGCCCGCCTCGATTTAGGATCAGGCCCGGATTTTAGGATCCGGGCCTGATTTCTTGTCGATCAGCTGCCCGTCCCGGCGGCTGCATCGCAAAGTCCGCCGGCTTTGCCGTCGAGCTTGCCGCAGAGACCAGTAAAGCGCCCGGTCACCCAGCCACCGATCGCCAGAATGGCGAGAATGGCTGCACCAGCGATGATGCCAACCAAAATCGAATATTCGACCATGGCAGCACCACTCTCATCATCGCGAAACTGCCGCGTGATCGTCGTGAGTTTTTCCATGTCAGTTGTCCCGATGTCAGTTGTCCCGATCAGGTGCCGGCGCCGGTGCCCTTAATGCAGGTGCCGCCAGCCTTGCCATTCAGGGTGTCGCAGAGACCGCTGAAGCGGCCGCTGACCCAGCCGCCGATGGCGAGGATCGCCAGGATCGCCGCGCCGGCGATAATGCCGACGAGGATGGAATATTCGACCATAGCAGCGCCGTTTTCATCGTCGCGGAACTGCCGGGTCATCGTCATGAGCTTCTTCATGTCAATGTCTCCCTTTGGAGGTTGAACCCGACGAGACAGAGCCAAGGATGAACCCCATACCCAAGCATCCCCCGTCGTCTCGATCCTAGGTCGCACGAAAAAGCAGAGTCAAACGGATTAACGGTTCCTTAACCTTCCAATACCTGAACTTGCGAAATCAAAAGCCATTTGGATTGTAACAAGAGCTTGATTCGGCTGGATTTTCAACCGTCCTTAACCATTCGTTCACAATTTGGCAGCAGCCAACGCAAAACGACAGTCGTATTAGCAAATCTGCATATTCCTTTATATCTAAGGGTTTACGGGGATCTTTCACCCGCATCTCATTTGTTGCGGTATGAAAGGTCCCGTGAGGTGGAAGTTGGGGAGACGGTCAAGCGCGCGGCATCGAAATAAAACGATATTTTTCTGGCCTCCTCCTTAACTATGTTGAAAGCATTGGCCTCACGCGAGACCCTCCAGCGCTTGTGCCTCGCTTGGTTAACGTTTAGTTTCCGCTAATAAGGGCTAGCGGGGTGTAAGGGATTATGCTGGGGCGGTTTATCAAGGGACCAAGCGAGCAGCAGGCTGCGATAAGGGCCGAGCAGCCGACGGTGCTGCCTGCCGCTCCGGCCCTTTCGCCGGCCGCTGATATTGAACCGCGCGGCGATGATTTTCTGACACTCAAGGTCGAACTTCATCGGCACCTTATCGATCGGTTCAATCTGACCGCTCTTGAAAATGCCAGCAAGGACGAGATTCTGAATGAGATCCGTCCGATCGTTCGCGAGTTCGTTCGAAATCGAAGTGTGCCGCTGAACGCCCGCGAGCTCGACCAACTGACCATCGACACGGCCGACGAGATGCTGGGCCTCGGGCCGATCGAGCCGCTGCTCAAGGACGACTCCATTACCGATATCCTGATCAACACCCACAAGCGTGTCTTCATTGAACGGCGTGGTCTGGTTGAAGAGACGGCTATCCGGTTTCGTGACGAGGCGCACCTGCTGCGCGTCATCAACAAGATCGTTTCGGCGATCGGCCGGCGCGTCGACGAATCGTCCCCGATGGTCGATGCTCGACTGGAGGACGGCTCCCGCGTCAACATCGCGGTTCGGCCGATATCGGTGGACGGCCCGCTGGTCTCAATCCGCAAATTCTCGAAGAATCCGTATTCGCTCGAACGACTGATGACGCTCAATTCAATCAAGCAGCCGATGATCGATCTGCTGCGGATTGCCGTTCAGGCGCGCAAGTCGATCCTGGTTTCGGGTGGCACCGGCAGCGGCAAGACGACCTTGCTCAACGCGCTGTCGAGCTACATTCCTTCCAGGGAACGCCTGATCACCATCGAGGACGCGGCGGAACTGCAATTGCAGCAGCCGCATGTCGGTCGGCTCGAAACACGGCCGCCGAATGTCGAGGGCAAGGGCGAGGTCCGTCAGCGTGAGTTGGTCAAGAACGCACTGCGCATGCGGCCCGACCGCATCATCGTTGGTGAGGTGCGTGGCGAGGAAGCCTTCGACATGCTGCAGGCCATGAATACCGGCCATGAAGGCTCGATGACCACCATCCATGCCAACACACCACGAGACGCCATCTCGCGCCTGGAGCAGATGGTCGGCATGGCCGGCATGCCGATGACACACGAATCCATCAGAGCTCAGATTGCCTCGGCCATCGACATCATCGTGCAGACGCAGCGTCTTTCGGATGGGGGCAGACGGGTCATTTCGATATCGGAACTGACCGGCATGGAAGGCAATGTCGTTCAGCTTCAGGAAATCTATCACTTCGTCAGACGCGACGTCACTGCGGACGGTGCGATTATCGGCGATTTTCGAGCAACTGGTGTCCGTCCGCGTTTCTCATCGGAGGCGGCGACGCTCGGACATCACTTTGGCAAGGACGCCTTCAATCCGCAGGTTCCGCTCTGATGCTGTCCGGCCAGCCCTTGCTCTATTTC
This sequence comes from Mesorhizobium sp. M0478, assembly GCF_040321305.1. Taxonomy (NCBI): domain Bacteria; kingdom Pseudomonadati; phylum Pseudomonadota; class Alphaproteobacteria; order Hyphomicrobiales; family Phyllobacteriaceae; genus Mesorhizobium; species Mesorhizobium sp. M0478. The sequence goes on along the minus strand of NZ_JAMYRH010000012.1, from coordinate 89,676 downwards.
ATCTATACGGTGGCGGCAGCGTCAGTCATTCTCGCCGCTGAGGCCCTGTATCTTTCTTATGCCAGTCGCCGCTCGCGCGCCGGAGCGGTCAATCGCCGGTTGAAGCGCCTTGCTGACGAAGTTCCGGCCGAGCAGACCCTGCAACGACTGCTGCGCGAGCGTGGGCTGACAAGCTCCGGTGACTTCCTTTTTGGTCTAGTGGGTCTGAATAGGCTCTACACGCAATCCGGCATCACAGGGAATCCCGTGACTTTCGCGGCGACATTCATTGTCGTTGGGCTTGCCCTGGCAATGGTTCTCTCATTGTTCCTGGGTGTCTCGACCCTGATATCGTTCATCATTTTCCTGGTGACTGGGCTTTTGCTGCCAATCCTTGTTCTGCGACGCGCCCGAAACAAGCGTATCCGGAAGTTCGCCAGGCAACTTCCGGATGCGCTGGACATGATCGTGCGCTCGCTGCGGGCTGGACATCCCGCCACGGTGGCAGTTGGTCTCGTGGCCCGGGAGATGCCCGATCCTCTCGGCACCGAGTTCGGCATCGTGTCCGACGAAATCACCTTTGGTCTCAGCATGGAGCAAGCGGTGCGGAAGCTGTCTCAGCGTGTCGGCTTCGAAGGCCTTCATCTGCTGTCAGTGTCACTGTCGATTCAGGCAAAAACAGGCGGCAATCTGACGAATATCTTGCACAATCTCTCATCGGTGCTGCGTGAAAGGCATAAGCTTGGGATGAAAATCAGAGCGCTTTCAGCGGAAGGTAGAGTGTCAGCATGGATCATCTCGCTATTTCCAGTCGTTATGTTCTTCGTTCTACTGGTTCTTGCGCCAGCGTACTATGGCGATGTTTTGGGCAATCCAATAATTATGCCTGTATTCGTGATCTTTGGGACATGGGCACTTCTTGGTGATTTCATCATGTATAAAATGGTCAACTTCGACTTCTGACGGGAGGTAAGAATAAACATATTAACAAATATGCCTGATGTGGGCCTTCTTGTCTCCCTTGCTGTCTTTATGGCGGCGGTGGCGCTTTTCCTTTTCGGCGCTCTTGTTTTCTTGCCCGCGTTGCAGACACGAAAGCTGGTCGCACAAAGCCTGACAGCCGAGGGGATCGTCGATCGCCGGTCAATGCTCGGCCTTGAGCAACAGGCTAAAGTCTTGGCCCAGCGACCCATCGAGGCGTATTTCCGGTCCGTAGAGAAAGAGCGGGACGAGCCCAATGCCCTTGAGGCGAAGCTTTTTCGCGCCGGCTTTTATCAAGCAAGCGCTCCTTTCATATACACCTTGTCACGATTTGGAGCGGTTTGTGTCGGCTTCTCGTTGATGTATGCGCTTCTATCTCAAGTGCTGCCCCCTGATTTGCCCGCGTTTGTGACCCTTGCCGGGTCCGCTTTGTTCGGGCTTGCTTGCATCGTTATTCCGAGCATCATGCTCGATCGTTTCGAAAATTCGCAGAAGCGAATCTACCGGCGCGGCTTCCCCGATTTCATGGACATGATGATCACCTGTGCCGATGCCGGCATGAGCCTGGAGGCCGCTGTCGAACGGGTGAGCCAGGAACTGGTCGCGACCCACAAATGGCTGGGGATACAGCTTTCGATCATGACGTTGCAGCTGCGCGCGGGTAAACCGTTGCGAGAGGCTTTGCGTGAACTGGCGGACCGCATCGGCCTGGATGAGGCGCGAGCTTTGGCTGTGTTGTTTCGTCAATCGGAAGAACTCGGCACCAGCCTTACGGATGCGTTGCGCGTCTACAGCGATGAAATGCGGTCACAGAGAATCCTTCAAGCGGAAGAGCGTGCGAATGCGCTGCCGGTCAAGATGATGATCCCGTTGGGTATCTGTATCTTCCCGGTGGTGCTAATGATCGTCCTTCTGCCTGTTGTTATTCGGATGCAGGCCATTTTCAATCATTAACCTATATGCTTTGGTTCTAATAAACCGAGTCGAAGGAACCCTGGGGAACGAAATGACAGGGCCAATACGTCTCACCGCCGCAGCCAGCGTGTTGCTTTTCGTGCTCGCCGGTTGCCAGTCGACCGATAGCAGCTTGGGTGTCGTTCGCACCAACGAGCCATCGAAAGGCGACGTAACGTCCTTTGGCGATGCTTTCGACGGGCTGAAGACGGTCGGCGACGTCGAATACTATGCCTCGGACCAGGCCGTCGCCGAGGCCAAAAATCAGTTCCGTGCAGAAAATTACGGCAATGCCGGCGCCCTGTTCTTCAAGGCGACGCAACTGGCCCCCAATGATGGTGGCGCCTGGATGGGACTGGCCGCCTCATGCGACCGGATCCACCGCTTCGACCTCGCCGATCGGGCCTATGGCCGAGCCTTCAAGCTGGTCGGCGCGACGCCCGAATATTACAACAATGTCGGCTATTCCTATCTGCTGCGCGGCAAGCTGCAGGACGCACGCGCGAATTTCCTCAAGGCCTACGAACTGGCGCCCAACGATCCGACCGTGGTCAACAATCTGAAGCTGCTGTCATCCAGCGTGCAGAACATAGAGCGGTAGAGCCCCAGCATGTTGCTTCCCGCGTCGCTGCTGCTGAAGGTGCTCGCCGTTCCGCTTCTCGCGAGAGTTGCATGGCTGGACTTCACGACACAGAAAATATCCAATCGTGATGTGCTGCTGCTGTTGTGCCTGGGAATCGGATCGATGCAATTTATGTCGATTCAGGCCGGGTCATGGTGGGACATGGGTCTGAGCTTCATTGTGGGCTTTGCCCTGTTTGTCGTGCTCTTTCCCTTCTGGGTCTTGCGCAAGGTCGGGGCCGGAGACGTCAAGCTTATAGCGGTGGTGCCGTTCCTGGCCGGCGGGACCGACCTCGTGTTGTTTACCTTGCTGTTGCTGGTCTTTGCGCTCATCACGGCAGCGGTCGTGAAGAATCCCTTCATGCTGCCTGCCGGTGCCTTTCGGCTTTACGCCGAGCATCTCGATCGCAAGGGTGTTGTTCCGTTCGGCGTGCCGATCTCAATCGCGGCGATCTGCTCGATCGTATTCCACATCGTCAGCCGACTAACGGGCTATGGCGGTATTGAGAATTTCCTCTGATGCGCAACGGGCTAGCCCCTATTCCACGCTGAGCCGATACCCAATACCGCGCACCGTCTGCAGCCAGACCGGATTGGACGGATCGCGCTCGATCTTGCGGTGCAGGGGGTTGATCTGGAGTCGATGGTGCGCTCGCCGACTTCGGAATCGTCACCGGCGAGTTCATAACGCCGCATGGTTTTCGCCGACCCGTGCGGCGAAGACCGCCAGGGTCTCCTGCTCGCGGCCGCGCGCCCGCCACCCCGCCTCAGTTCGCGCCTGGACAGCGTGCCATGCGTTCCCCAGCGCTCCTAACGACATTGGCACGATCATCGAAGATCGCTTCAATGGCAGGTTCCAGATCGAAAAAAGGAAGAGAAGAAGAATCTGTGCGCTCTCTGCACACAGTCTCCCAAATTATCTGCTTTTGCAGGAGTCGCCTGGTGGTGATCTGCCTCGGGAGCCGGCGATCGGCGCGGAGGCGACCATTCCTGGCAAAAAAATTTCCGGCTTCGCATGACCTTCCGCCGCAACACGGACAAGCCGCTGCCGGCAAGGGGCTGAGCAATAAAAAGCCCGCCACCGCGAGGCAGCGGGTTCTCTTTCGGAAATGATGAGCTGCCTTTTACGGCCGGCCTTCATGGGGCGGGGTTGCGGATGCCTCTGGCCGGACATTCGACGTCATTGAAGCGAGGCACTCTTCCAGACGTTCCAGCCGCGCCTTCTGGCATCGCAGTGTGTGCGCGACGTCATGCAGCCTGGATTTACCCTGAGAGTTGGCGGCAGCGATCAAGTCTATTTGTAGCCGACTGATCTCGCTCCGCAGATCGCGAGCGTCAGCTTCCATCAGACCCCTGATCCATCCAGCCCCGCGCATTCCAGCACACCATCCACCGAGCCCTGCGTCGCACGATAGCAGCGAGTTTGCTAACAACCATGCCATGAACCTTCTCGAATTTTATGCATTGCTAATATATAAAAGGCCCGCCACCGTCAGGCGTCCGGGCAGTTTTTGCCCGTTCGGATCGATCTGTGAGGTTTGTCACGGACGCATCGACGTATCGGCGTAGGCTACGTGCAGTTTCCTGCAGGGGTAAAGGGAGTGGTCCCGATGCTTGTGAACCTTCCTATGCTTGTGAATCTTCGTCTTGTCGCAGTTGGTCCCCTTGCCGATTGGGTCCGTCATCGAGCCGAGCAGAAGGCGCTGTTGAAGGCGACGGACGAGTTGAGCAAGTCACCAGACGACATGCTCAGCGACATCGGGATTTCCCGTGACGACATCACGACGTTTGCGTTCCGCAGCCCGGCGTCGAGACGTTGGGGCTGAGCAACAAAAAAGCCCGCCACCGTGAGGCAGCGAGCCAAATTATTCAAGAATTAAACTGGATCGTTCCAGGTTCCGTAGCGCGGGAAGCGCGGCCGGTAGCCGAACACCCGGCCGAGGATGCGAATGCAAGAAGATGGCCCTCGTCCGCACACCAGGGAATCGAGAAGGAACGTCTCGTGCAGACTTCCCTTGGCGGCAAAGCGGCCCCCATAGCCTCGCCCGTGATTGTTGCGCCAGCTCATGGTTTGCGGATGACCGCCTCCAAACATGGCGACCACAACGCACCCGTCCTCCAGTTCCGCGTCTGGATCAATGATAAGGCTTTCAGCCCGAAGCTCGGGGTAGGTGTCTGTCACCGCAAACACGTTGTAGGCCCACTTGCTGGCGGCACTGCGAGGCAAAACTGCTGCCCCAGGGTCACGTGACCGTGCCGAGACGATCGCGGGCTATCAGATGCCGTCGACGTTCTGTTGAGCCGCGACCGAAATTCGACTAGTCGAGTCAGCCGCTTCCGATGATCGCCAGTATATCAAGCAAACGACCAGCCCGGCGTACCCGACTTGCAGAACGATCAGCGCAAGGACCGCACAGCCGAGCGCGGTCCAAATTGAACCGGCTTCGATGTAGGTCCAGATCGCCACAATGATCGCAGTGGCAGACATGCCGACCAAAAACTGTGGAAAATACATTCCTCCGCGTTTCATTAATTTAGCGATTGCGCAATTAGCCGATTCTAAAATATCGCTGCAGCATGATGTCGCATCGGCTAGCACTTACCCATCCACAGAAATGGTCGCTGCAGTCTTTGGGTGTGGGGCCGCACCGGCCACCGCGCGCGAAGATAGAGCCCCCCGCGCTGCCTAGATATAGTCATATTAGCAATCACGCCATTAACCATGTAGGCGCTCCCAAGCCAAAACTCAGGGAATCCCTCTTGAAGGCTCAAACGAGAGGACAAGCTAATACCGTTGAGAGTCGCGGGCATGGACGACGGTATGGGCGAGCATCTTGGGGTTTTCGACCTTGACGCTTTGCGCAAGGCTTTCCTCGAGTTCGTAGAAGAGCATAAAACCACGGATCATCCTGAGTGGGGCGAACTCGCCAAGCTGTTCCTCGAAAATCAACGAGAGCGGCACCAAGAACCGGACCCTGCCCAGCCGGAGGGGTGAACGCACCAGCGCTGTGTGACCGGACCGGCGCAGAAGCCATGACCAGAACAAACCGGAGATTCACGGATTCGCGGTGTCGATCTACATTTGCTCTGAGATGGCATTGGCGTGGCGCTGGCCGGTTAGGTAAGCGAGCCCCTTGTCAGGCAGTCCGGCATGTAGGACATGACCGGCACGTCGGGGAAGCCTCAGGCTAAGTCCACCCTTTCGGCGACACGACGATTCACTTCGATAATCAATTAGAAGACGCTTTCAAGCTCGCCGTTGATCTGGTCGGCAGGAATGCCGGCCTTCCGATCGCATAAGCGTGACAATTCCCTCCTATGACTTCCCACATTCGGTTGTCGATTCGACTTCGAAGGCCGTAATCGGCCAGCATATGGAATTAGTCGGCCCGGTCACGCGCATCGACGGCGACAAGGTAACCGTCAGCCTCTGGCCACTGGTGACTGTCGACGCCGAGCACGTGCGCGTTGTTGAGAGCCATGTGGGGTCGCCACGGCGAAAAAAGCCGATTGTTGACAAAGCCTAACGGCGCTGCTTGAGGAGATCAAAGGCCTCGTCGCAGGGGCAGCCGCCGGAAAGAATGGGATTCGGGCCGCTTTGGATAATTATGCGGTTCCCGAGCCAGCACCGCGACAAGTACCGAGCAGTCGAGCTCCTCGTTGAACGAAAAGTGCGGGTCGGCCTCTGGCAAGATCTGAGCCAAGCGTAGCGATTTCAACCTGGCTGTCTTGGCGGCACGTTCTGTGCATTCAACCTCATTGATCGCTTTCGCGGACCGCACTGCACCTCTGCGTTCTCCCAGCCAACACATTTCCTGGTCGCCTCATTCTCACCTCCCCCCAACGCAAATTTCTACATTCGGATGAACCATGTCGCCCTTCATTCTGATGAAGCCCAAGCTCAAGCAGCGGACCAGATGGCCGCGATTGTGGGCTCGCACCGCCCGGCGAGGTGACGCGAGCCCGGCCGAGTCTTGCGGGACCTCGACCAGCAGCGAACACCCACTCGCTGCCGTTCTATCAACAAAGCCCCCAAATTTCAGGTTCCGCTTATATACAAAAAAGCCGGCCTCCTTTCGGCAGCCGGCTAGTTCCAACAGAACAAGGGAACGTGCACTGATGGGGCAGTGCAACGCCCGAAGTGTTCGAGGCCACAATGTTCCAAGGGTGAGAATAACGAGGCAGCCTAGCTAGCGGTTGGTGCCAGCCGCATGGCTTGCCCCCTCCGCCCTCTTGACTGCCCGAGCGGGTTAGGTACCTTCACTGCGTGCCTTGAGAGAAGCGGCCCGGGCACCTTTGGAAATCAAGCCGCGTGATAACCGACGATGGGGGAGCCCTTACGTCGTAGACAACGAGCAGCACGGCTGCCCAAGCACAACTCCAAACAACAACAATCCGGCTTCCGCGCCCATGGCGGCGTTGCGGCCACTAAAAAACATGGAGCAAAGTGATGACCAAAATTGTCGAATATCAGGATAGTGACGTGACGGTGGTATCGCGGAATGCGTTGCGAGGCGCACTGGAACTGGTGACCGATGACGACCACACAACCTTCCTCGAACTGGACAGGGACAGCGCCGAGTGGCTGGTGTCGGCGCTCCTCGACTTCCTCATGGAAGGCAAACACCCAGAAACACCAAAGATGACTGTTGAACCGGCCGCTGACGCCGCCAGAGACCGCGACCAAGTTCTAACCGCCATTTTTGAAGGCATAGCAGCAGCCTATCAAGCCACGCTCTATGAAAACAATGATCCTTTGGACAATTGCGCGACCTTTGCAGAGACGGCACTAGCGTGGCTGGAGTCGAGTGGCTTAAGAGTGGTGCGTTAAGCCACCTTTGCTGCCTGCACGGTTTCGGGCGAACCGTGCAGGTTGCCCAATGGGGCGAAAGTGGAACAAACAGGGGATTCACATTCCCGGAGTTCCGATCTAGAATCATTCCATGGAAACGGTGTTCGATGATATCGCCAACGCCCTCAGAGAGCCCCGCTCAGACGTGTGGCGCCCAGTCCGCGCCTTCGCCCTCGATCTTGCCGCCAAGCTGTTCCTTGGCCTCGCTGTCGGCCTAGGCGTTTGCTTTGGAATGGCGCTGGCTGGTTAGCTATCTCGCTGCGGCCGACTGAAGTGCGACAGCAGCAAAATCTGCCGTTGAGTTTCCCGAAAACGTAGCAGTCTCTGATTCAGCGGAGGTCGAACTTGTTGATGCATGGATGCCAAGGAAATCCTTTCCACAAAGGGCACTAAAATCTTCGGTGACATTGCTCATGGACCCGGAGGTGGTGCCGGAAGCGATGAGCGAGATAAAAGCGATGCCATCGGCTGGAATGGTGATGGTAATCCTGTCGCCGCTTTCTGCAGCTATCGCGGCAGGTATCTCAGAAGCTCCAACCACTCTGTAAATCTGCGCCGTGACAGACGGGTTGCCGCCATCAAAAGTGAACCCGATGTCGGTCGACGTTGTGTTTTCCAATATGTCGCCGCTGCCGGCTGATATGAACCAGATCTCGGAATTGGCGCTTGAGGGCACATCATGACTGCGCACCAGGCGCCTTGCCCGAAGGTCGCCGACAGTTACGGTATCTAGCGTCCGCAACTCCCCGAAAAACTTCCATGAGACTTCGAGCCAGATATCCCTACCGGTAGCAACAGCACCAAGGTTTTTCGAGGGCGCCTTAACCGTGGGGCCAGGGACGAGCCCCCCAGTATTAAAGGCCGAGACAGCCGAGACCATGATCGGTGACGAGCGCCGTAAATTCTGAAAGCCAATGATCGCCGCCGTGATCGCCAACGCCGCCAGGACAAGGGCAATCGCTATCCAAACAACTGACCGGCGTCGATTTCGCATCGTTGCCCCAACCCTAGGGGAAATATCAACGTATTAGCAACTGCTTGTATTTCTCGTGAACCAGGATCATTCTGCTGCACGGAGGCCACCAGTAACGATGGAAAAGGGGAACGTCATGGAATCCGTTTGCTACGCCCAAAGCTCGATCTGTTTGCTGTCGCTCTTAGTCAACACCACGATGGCGCTTATTGTTTTGACGCCATTCGCAGCGACGCGCCTGCTGGTGTTGAGGATGCGCGCGGACTCGGGCCGAAACCTTCAACTCGCCTAAGGCGCCGTGGGCAAACCACGTTACCGAGGCGCAGATCATGCGAATATTTCTGTTGATCCTTGCCGCTGTCGCCGTGTTCTACATCTGGGACAACGTGGCGAACAAAGGGCTGTACACTGCCCAGATTGAACGCAGCGTGGGTCTAGTCGCAGGCTTCAAACTCATAAACTAGCGCATCGCGATTGGTTGCACATCATGGCCAGAAGGTTGCCGCAACCATCAGACTGCACCGATGTGGGCCATGAGATCGGCAATGACGGTGTCCCTCTCGGGTGCGCTCGGTACCGTCGAGAACGTTGCAAGCTCAAAAATCTTGCGGTCGAGATAGCCGCCAACCGATTTGCCGAGGCACATCTTGCGCGTCGTCAAATCGTTGATGGTATTACCCGACGCAACGGACGCCTCGATGCCGCCATTGACGGAGAATAGAGGCTCCCGCCTTCGTGGCGCCATGTCGTCACCACAGGCACGCCGGTCGAAATGGCAGTACTGGGAACCTGCCAAGGGTACGACACGAAATTCGATCCTTGGCCAATGGGCCCCGGGATAGAAGTGCCATTTGCAAGTAACCAGCGTCGTCACCCCACAGGATGTCATTGTTAGCGGCGTTGCCTGCGCCAGTGTTGTTGGTGTTGTTGGTGTTGATGGCATCGATGTAGCCCGAACAGATCACAAAGCCGGACGACAGCCTCACGAAATTGGAGATGCTCGCGCCTATCAGTTGGCTGGTGATGCCGTTGAAATCGGCGCATGTCCGGCTGATTGGACCTGCAGTTGTAACGGCCGGCTGCGCACTGGTGACCCCAATCTTCTCGAAGTGCCGGCCGCCGCCGGTCTGGTCCTTGAAGGAATCGGTGCCGGGCGTCGGAATCTTCGCCGTGGAAGGGTTGTCGATGTTGGCTTCGATCTTCAGTGCTTCGAGCCTGCCGCTCAGACTCCGCCGAGCGTCGGTTCTTTGCGGTAGGCATTTTCCGCCGCGACGAATTCCGAGGTCGGTCTCGGGAGCTTCAGTGCTGATCTGAAGTAAGCGGCGCTGGCCGTTTTCGAAGAGCGAGATATCTTGGCAGCGATGTTCATTGCCATTATGTCCATCGCAAACGCGATGCGTCCCGTCGCGTTTGTCACGTTTGCCGAAAATATTCCCGCCTAGCCGCTACCTCGGCTTTCCATCTGCCGCCGACGCGCCGGCCGAAACCTTTCCGATCTTCTGGCCGAGAGCCTCGGCGGCAACCGCCGTCTCGACCCAATCTCCAGAACTCCGATCCTCGAACTCCGTTTCGATCTCAGCGACGAGCGCCGCTATTTGCGCGAGTTGGCGTCTGATCGCTGCGAGTTTGCGCACGGTGCTCATGGGCACGTCTCGATCGATGCCGGAACCAAAGTCGTTGAGCAAAGTTTCCTTACCGAAGGGCGTTTTAGGTTTTTGGAGAACTCGAAATGAAGACCATCATCCTTGGCGCATTGGCGCTTTGCTTGGCTGCGCCTGCGGTCGCGTCCGCAGAAGAAGGCATCGTCGTCCAGACCCAGCGACATCACCACCGCCATTATTGGGACGACAACAATAACGACCGTGTGGTCATCTATCGGAACGGACACCGTCTCCATCGCCGCCATCATGGCGAGCAGGCGTTTTACGACAATGGCGAGCGCGCCTGGCGCCGGCATCATCACCGGTCCAGCGACTTTGTGGTCACCGGATCGATCAACCGTCCGATGCATCACCGCCGTCACGTCGTCATTCAGCAGGACGACAACAACGATTATGACACCGACTATTGATCGCAGTCTAACGGCCCGGCCTTCGACGAGAGCCGGGCACCGGAGGGAGGGGTTTCGCTATGACGATGCTGTTTCAATCCTTGGACTTGGACGGTCACAAGCGCAGCGAGCTTTACCATGCGGCGCGGTTGTCGATGCTCCAATGTCGTGTGTTGACGCGCTTCGATCGGGTCGAAGAGGCTGCCGATAAGGTGCAAGCAGCGGCTGAGTTGTTCGCTGAGGCGGCTCGACCTGTCGGAAGCACTCAAACGCTCGGTATGTGAGCGCCAAGTCGGCGGCGGAACCGGCAGGCGGCAACGCGCGTTGCCTTTGCATGGTCGACTATCTCAAATCGGTACTGAAGGAACTGTGTCCTGCCTGGCTCATGCGGAAGGCGGGCGTCGTAGACGTTCGCCCTGTTGAGCAGCAGCCAGCCATAAGCGATCTAATAGGTGCGGCGCCGCCGACGCGATATCGTGGGCCGGTGCGGTCCGAGCCTCCCGACCACAGGCTTAACGAGTCCATAAGCAAGCGCAATTCGGGCTGACCCGCGACGCAGAAAGTTCGAAAAGCTTCCAGGACCCCCAACAAACTGGACGACGCAAACGACGCAAACTGGACGCCGCAGACAACAATCAGGTTCACGGACATCCTGGTGAGCATTCGCATTGGAGCGGATAGTATCGTCGGCAAAAGAGGGTCCGAAAAGGCCTTTCGGCAGCTCCCTCGTAGGAACGAAAAAAGAAGAGAAGCGGAACTTGCGTGTGCAGTATTTGCACACGAACCCTCATAACATTTGATTTGATTTTCAGCATCTGTTTAACATCAGAACCTTAGAACCTGCCGCACACGCTGCGTCAGCAAGACCTTCCTGCAACGCGACGTTGCGCGGCGCCGGGGCACCGACACCAAGTCGATCGCAGTGAGACGCCGACAAAGCCCTGTTAGCGCGCCTGAAGCCTTCGGCGAACTCATCGACCTCCATATCGACGACATGTGCGATGTAGGCAAGTCCCCTCGCCGCTCCAAGGCCGCAGCCCTCGCTATGCTCCGAACATCTGGGGAAGTGCAGCATCGCCACCCTCGATCGCGAACGGCTCGTTCGCATCGGTCGTGATCGAGCCGCCCAGGGTGCCGGACGATGAGTCTCGGTATCGACATCACCTGGGAAAGTCGTTGAGCGTCGTTCCTGGATGATCTGCCTGGTCGTGATCGCGACAGCCGCTGGCGAGAGCCGCCAAACACGCATGAGATTGTCTGAAGCGGAGGACCGTCCATGGAAGGACCTATTTCGAGCTATTTTGCATCGATTGAACCCGTGGGGCCCTGACGTTTTCTGGACCGCTTGCTGCATCCGGCGCGGCATTTCAAACATCCCCACGACGTTTTGGCCGATGTTGCCCTGGACGATCAGGAGAAGCGCGCCATTCTTTCGCCATGGGCATCGGATGCCTGCGCCGTAGAATCCGTGCCAGCGCTTCGCATGCTGCCGCGAGCGGGTGAACCGGTCAGCTTCGACACGATCATGGATGCGTTGCAACAGTTGGATCAATCGGATGAGCGTGCCGGTCCTGACTGCAGTGACAGCGCGGCAGTGGCCGCGTTCGTACCATTCGTCGATCGGATTTAAGGGCGACGTAGTTGTTCTTGCACCATGGACCCGTCGGCGAGTGACCCCGCCGGCGGAAGGGGTGGCATTGGTGCGTTCGCCCAGATTGCCGATGAAAATTTTCCTATTCTTGCTCTTGAAGGTGCAAGTCGCGATTCTAAATTGATGGTCGCCGGCCGCCCAATGGGGCCGGCAACACCAGGAGGCGGCAAGGCTCTTGGGCGCCTTCTGTTGTCCATGTTGCTCAAAGGAGGATGTGGCTATGAAGACAAACCTCGATTTTACCCCTCTATACCGGTCCAGCATCGGCTTCGACCGCATGGTCGACATGCTTGAAAGTGCGAGCCGTGTGGCCTCGTTCGACAACTGGCCGCCCTACGTCGCCAAGGTTGATGATGATCAGTATCGCATCACGATGGCGGTCGCCGGTTTCCCGCAGGACCAGTTGACCGTCACCTACCAGCCCAACATGCTGGTTGTGAGCGGGTCGCAATCCGGCGATGAGAACGGCCAGTATCTCTACCGCGGCATCAACGGGCGCGCTTTCGAGCGTCGGTTCGAACTGGCCGATCATGTCAAAGTCGGGGGCGCCAGCCTAGAGAACGGGCTGCTGAGCATCGATCTCAAGCGCGAGGTTCCCGAGGAGATGAAACCGCGCAAGATCGAAATCTCCAGCGGGGCTCCCATGCCGAAGATCGAGGCGCCCAAGGTCGAGACCGACAAGCTGGCCGCCTGAGCAATCCACCATGAGGCTTTCGCTTGAGCCGGGCGGCCCGCCCGGCTCAGAGACCTACGAAAGGAGAAAGACAATGAGCGTACGTGACTTGATCCCATGGGGCCGGGGCAACGGAAACTCGGCGCCCAGTCTCTTCCCTGATGGAGATCGAGACCCCTTCGTCTCCCTCCACCGGGAGGTAAACCGGCTGTTCGATGACGCCTTCCGCAGCTTTGGCGCCAGACTGCCGGCCTTTGGTCCCTCTTTCGCCGCCAGTTGGCCGAGTGTCGAAATCTCCGACACGGACAAGGAAGTCCGCGTCACGGCGGAAATACCTGGCCTGGACGAGAGCGACATAGAAGTCCTGCTGGAAAATGGGGCGCTCAAGCTTAAAGGCGAGAAGCGTTCCGAGACCGAGGACAAGGACCGGCAGTTCTCCGAGCGCTTCTACGGTCGCTTCGAGCGCCTCATTCCGCTCGGCTACGAGGTTGAAGAAGACAAGGTCAACGCCGCCTTCAAGAACGGGGTGCTGACCGTGACGTTGCCCAAGACCGAGCGGGCGCAGGCGAAGGCTAAGCGGATCGCAATCAACGGGAAGAACTGACGGATGCAGTATGGGTGGCGGCCCTTACGGCCGCTGCCCGTGCGACCCTTCATAACGGGAAGGACAGGCAATGGAGACAGTTCAAAGCAGCGACAACAGAAACCTAACCAAGACGTCCGTCCGGCCGGACAATGACAATCGGCCTCGTCTAGACGGGCCGGCTTTGTCAATGGGACGGTCAGTGTTTCCGGACGGCGCAACGGCGCGGATCTACCAGCCATGCCGCCCGGCCATGACCTCGGCAAAGCCCCGCAAGGCCTGGCGATTGGTCTTCGAACGCCGCACAGCCCCGTTCATCGAGCCGCTGATGGGCTATACCGGTGGCCGGGACACCCTGACCCAGGTTGAACTGAACTTTCCGACGCTGGAAGCGGCGATCCGTTATGCCGAGCGTCAAGGCCTCAACTATGTCGTGCAGGCTGCACCTCCTGCTTCCCAGGCCAAGGTCACGCGCCAGCATGCATCGGAGGAGAAACAGGCCTTTTCCGACCTGGTTTGGCAGCGGCTGCAGTTGGCTTGGCTCCAGGCAAGCCACGGCTATGGCGCCGGCGCACAGGCAGCGCACATACAGACGGCGCTTTCCGAGCCGGAGACATTCTACGCCTCTCCGATGGAGGTTGTGGATGACCCGGTGCTCGCACCCGACGAGAAACGCGCTGTGCTCAAGAACTGGGCCTGGAACGAGTACCTGATCGACCTGGCCACCGCCGAAGGCATGCCGGAAAATGCACGCCCGTCGCGATTGGACGAGGTCGAACTCGCCTTGCTGGCCTTGGAAGTCCGAAACCGGGGCTTCCAGACCAGGACCAGCCCGGTGCACTCCCGGATAGCCGCATGATAAGGCAAGAAGGAACCCACTGATCGTCTTCGACGCCCAACGGACCATCCCGAAACCCTTCCCGCTTGCGGTCGCGGCAGCGGGCGGGCGCGCGCCGACAACTTTCCCAATGCGTGGGCGCCCGATTGCGCCTCGGCAGAACTCGGCCCAGTTGTTAGGATCGCGCTGATATGGACTCCAATGAATTGGCGACAGAGGTTCCTATGTATCAATCCTTCAACGGCTCCGCCCATCCCCTGGCACCGAAAGAGATCGCGATCGCTGCCGTCCCCGAAGACGAGCGTGTCTGGGTCCCACAGGCGGAGGGCGTGTGGTTCCGACCACTTATGCTCAACACAATGCAAGGGCAGTGGTGCAATCTGCTCCGCGTACGCCGGGCCGGGATATTAAGCCGTCATCTGCATCCGGCCCCCGTGCATGGCTATGTGATCAAGGGGCGTTGGCACTATCTTGAACACGACTGGGTGGCAGAGACGGGATCTTACGTTTTCGAGCCGCCCGGTGAAATCCACACGCTCACGGTTCCAAGCGACGTGCCCGAGATGATCACCTTCTTCAACATTTCCGGCTGCATGGTTTACCTGGACAAGGATAACAAGCAGATTGGTTTCGAGGACGTTTTCACCAAGATCGACATGTGCAGAAATCACTATGCGAGCGTGGGTCTCGGTGACGATTTCGTCGATCAATTCGTACGGTAGACATCCGCCCGTTTGCCTTCCGCTGCGGTGAGTTCGCGGTCCGCCACAGAGGCGAAACGAGGAGATCTTGGTGACCGATTCCATATGGGCCATGCCCTTCTTCGCGGGCAAGACCGTCGTCATTACCGGAGGCACGACAGGCATCGGAAACGGCATCGCCATGGCGTTCGCCGGGGCCGGGGCAATCGTCCACGCGACGGGGGCCACGGCCGCCGAGGTGGCGGCCGCTCGTGCATACGGCACCCCCGTCTCCTATTCAGTACTCGACGTCCGGGACATGACTGCGGTCGAAGGATATTCCGGTCAGTTCACATCCGTTGCAGCGCTCGTAAATTGCGCAGGGGTAAACCTGCGCGCCGCCGAATTCACTGTCCAGGGTTTCGAAACGGTGGTCGATATCAATCTCACCGGCTCCATGCGGAGTGCGAGCGCGTTCCGGGGGGCACTCTCGAACGGGGGCGCCATCGTCAACATCGCCTCGATGTTCGCGTTTTTCGGCGCGGCTCATGCGCCGGCTTACGCCGCGTCCAAGGGCGCCATCGTGCAACTTACCAAGTCGCTCGCCATCGCCTATGCCGGGGATGGCATTCGCGTAAACGCATTGGCGCCTGGCTGGATCGAGACCGCCATGACCGCCGCGCCACGGGCCGATCCAGCTCGCAACGCGGAATTGATGAAACGCACTCCGATGGGTCGCTGGGGTACGCCGGGCGACCTGACTGGCCCCGCCTTGTTCTTGTGTTCGCCGCTCGCGGGGTTCATCACTGGGGCAATTTTGCCGGTTGACGGTGGCTATCTCATTGCGTGAGGCGTTGGCTATGCTGCGCGACCGATCTCCAAGCCTGTGTCGTCGAGATCAAGATCGAACGCGACCAATCGACCATGCCTGACCGCAATTGCCGCCACCAACTCCGCAAGTTCGCCATCCGTATGCTCGCAAAAAGCTGCCTGTTTCCTGACAATCGTGACCGCATCCCGGGTCGATACGACAGAGAACGGCCTCCGGGATCTCACGAATGATTCCGCAACCTCCGCGACGGATGAAGCTCGGTCAAAATTATCTTGCATACTTGCACCTCTGTACGACGCTAGCCCAAGCTCGGCCCGCGCAAATTGTTCCCATTGGCCTAATGCAGCCTGGTTGGCATCCGGCTTGGGCTCCTTTGTGAGCGAAGGCCGGGAGCAACGCGACATGGCCGTCGCCGTCTGCCTTAGACAGTCGGCTGGACGCATTCGTCTCCGAATGCGGACACGGGGCCGGACGCCTAAAAACGAGGAGGATCAGATGTGTCCAAGCCGCTCGCCAAAGTTTCCGATCCTCGGACCACCGCAGTTCCGCGCAACAAGTCGCCGGGAGACCTGTTTGCTCGCGTTGATTGCGGTCGACTGACTCCTGGCTCATTCGCCGCCTCGCCGGCTGGCTCCGGTCGGCCGGCTTCGTCCGTCTTCGTCATCGCTGGCCGGCGGACGATCCAATCCACCAAACCGGCTTCGGTCTCCTCGCAGGCCACGAATTCGCGCACCAGACTTCGCGCCAGCTCGCGCCATTGACACTCGGGCACGTTCATCTCCGCGATCAGATCTCGGCATGCAGCGCGTATGATGTCGGCATCGAAGGCTGACACGGCGACAGGACCACGGTCTGTATTCTTTGCTCGAGGAGTATCGTCGCCCTGACGTTCGCGAAAGCGCCTCAGCACCTCGCGCGATGCGGCGATCGCTTGTCGGGTTTGACTCATAGCCTCGTAAAATCCAACTTCGCGGACCGGTGAGCGGTGCCGTGATAGAATGAAGTCCTCCTTAACCGCATGCGCAGTGTCCGTACGCGTTGCAACCATCGCCGCCTCCCTGCAGGCGCACCCAATGCTTGCAGCTTCTGCCGGTGTTCGGGCGGCCGCCTGCATTTGTCGTGTCGCTGCTATGATCGCGTGAGTTAAAGCCGGTGAAGCGTCGCTGCAATTACAAATGTAAGTGTGGCATCCGATAAGTGGTATGCCCGCTGGCTGCGGCGGCGGCGAGTTCGTTCTTCAGACGGTCGAAGTCTTCCTCGGCGAAGCGCTCTCCGCGTTGCCGGGACGAGGAAGCAGGATCTGGACAAAATGCATGCGGCCGTGCCGCCGTTCAGGGGGCGCTATTGGCGAAAATCCGCCAATTTCTGCCAGTCGAAGACAACGCCCACTCCAGGCTCGTCGGGGGCTATCGCCAAACCATCCTGAAGCCTAAGCGGCTCAGTGGTATAATGGTCAACATCAAAACTATGCGCCTCCACCCAGCCGGCATTTGTCTGACCTGCAACGAGGCTGACATGAAGTTCCTGCATCCCGTGACTGCAGACCGGAATGCCAGCCTTGCGTGAGAGCGCTGCCACGCGCAGCCAGCCCGTGACCCCGCCGCAGTTGGAGGCGTCGGGTTGGATGTAGCTGAGATTCGACCAAGCGAAGGCATGCTCGAACTCCTCGATGACATGCAGGTTTTCTCCCATTGCCAAGGGCATTCCGGTCGCCTTGGCAATGCTGGCGTAACCCTCATAGTCGTCGGGTATGATGGGCTCCTCGAACCACAGCAGATCGTAGGCGGCGAATGCTCTCGCTGCCTCGATCGCTCGCGGGACGTCGAGCGCGTAGTTCGCGTCAACCATAAAGGTGACATGAGGTCCTATGCGCTCGCGAACTGCCTTCACCCGGGCCACATCCTCGGCCAGGTCGTCCTTGCCGACCTTGATCTTCACCCCGGTGAAGCCGGCATTGAGATAGGAACCGATGCTGGCCAAAAGCTGATCGAGGGTAAAGTTTAGGTCGATGCCGCCGCGATAGGCCTTGGCGCTCTTCCCGGCCCCGCCCGCCATCTGCCAAAGCGGCAGGCCGCTACGCCGGCCCTTGAGGTCCCACAACGCGATGTCGATCGCCGATATCGCGAAAGAAGCGATGCCGCCGCGCCCAACATAGTGGATGTGCCAGAGCATGCCGTCGTAAATCGTGTCGATCTGCGTCGTGTCGCGAGCCTTGAGGAACGGCGCGAGGTCGTGATCGATCATTGCCTTGATCGCATAGCCGCCCCTGCCGCCGGTGTAGGTGTAGCCTGTGCCCTCGGTGCCGTCGGCAAGCCTCAGCGTGACGGTGACCAGCTCGAAATGCGTGTGCGCGCCGTGCTTGGCATCGGTCATCACCTCACGCAGTGGGACCCGGAACAGCCGGGTCTCGACTTCCTTGATTTCGGTGCGGCTCATGCTGCGCTCCATTCAGGTTTTTTCATCGGACCATAATTGCACCGACAGCGCTGACTGGCAACAATGTGGCTTATCTTTCAGCGGTTCTGAAGCCAATCTGTCATTTTTGGTCCTACAAAAGCATCAATCCGCTTGTGCTTTGGTCCGATTTACCTTCTAGTACAGACCATCTGGGAGGAAAAGGCTTGCTGGATACGGAAGAGCGTCCTGAGATGCCCGCGGCTATTCTCGCCGCCCGCGCGGCCGACGCGATGGTGGCCGGCATAGAGGCCGACATCACGTCCGGAAGGCTTGGCGACGGCAGCTACCTGCCGGCCGAGCGCGAACTGATGATCGAGTATGGTGTGGGCCGGGGCGTTGTGCGTGAGGCGATTGCGCGCCTGGCCAGCCGCGGCCTGGTGGAAGCGCGTCCGCGGTTCCGGCCCGTGGCGCGCCGGCCTGGCCTGGATGCCGCGCTCGGCGCCCTCGACGGCATTGTAGGACATCTGCTGAGCGACCAGGCGGGCGTGAAGAACCTCTACGACATGCGCGTCTTCCTCGAGGCGTCGCTGGCGCGCAACGCCGCCATCCATGCCCGCAAGGATGACGTCACAGCCCTGAGGGCGGCGCTGGCGATGAACGAGGCGGCCATCCCGGATTCCGAGAAATTCTATGCGACGGACGTGGCGTTCCACGCAGCGCTCTATGACATCGCGCGCAACCCGGTGCTGCCTGTCGTGCACAAGGCATTTACCGCCTGGCTGTCGCCGCATTGGATGCGCATGCCACGGTCGCCCGAGCGCAACCGCGTGAATTTCCTCAGCCATCGTGAAATCTGCACGGCCATCATTGAGCGAGATCCTGACGGCGCCGAGCGGGCGCTGCTCAACCACCTCTCGGCGGCCTGGGAGTATGTCCGCGGAACATTCGAAAGCCGTGAGGCGCCGGAAGCATGACGCAGTCCTACGACCATATCGTGGTGGGCGGCGGAGCAGCCGGCTGCGTCGCGGCGGCAAGGCTTGTCAAAGCGGGACGGCGAACCCTGCTGCTGGAGGCCGGCCATTCCCATCATCACCCCTTGCTCGACATGCCGCCCGGCATCTTCAAGATGATCAACGGCTCGAAATTCATGCGCTATCACCGCACCGAGCCGCAGGCCCATCTCGACGGCCGCGTCCATGAAATCTCGCAAGGCAACGTGCTGGGCGGCGGCACCTCGGTCAACGCCCAGGTCTACATGCGAGGCCGCTCGGCCGATTATGAGGAGTGGGACGAACTGCTGCGCGGCAACAATGCCGGCGTGCGCTGGAACTGGCAGGCGGTGCTGCCGCATTTCACCGGCATGGAGGGAAACAACCGCCTCGGCGGCGAACTGCATGGCAGCGAAGGTCCGCTGCTGGTCTCGGATCCAGGCCACATCGATGATGTTTCCCGTTGGTTCGTCCAGGCCGTCCAAGGCCTTGGATTGCCGTACAACCATGACTTCAACGGACCGTCGCAGCGCGGGGTCGGCTTCTACCAGTTCATGAACCGGCGGGGAAAGCGAAGCAGCGCCGCCTATGCCTTCATCGAGCCGCTGACGAATGATCCCAAGCTGACGCTGAAACTCAATTGCACAGTCAGCCGGCTGCTGATCGAGAACGGTCGGGTCACCGGCGTCGTCTATTCGGATGCGTCGGGCGCCGAGCATACCGTCCATGCAGATGCCGACGTGATCGTCTCGTCCGGTGCCCTCGTCTCGCCGAAACTGCTCATGCTGTCCGGCATCGGCCCCGCCGAGGCGCTTGCCGGGCACGGCATTTCCTGCGTCGCCGACCTGCCCGGGGTCGGCGAAAACCTGATCGACCATCCGGAGGTGCCGATCATCGCCACCGCAAACGGCCCATACGGCTATTTCAGGCAGGGCCAAGGCTGGAGGATGATCAGGAACGGCCTGCATTTCAAGCTCTTCGGCACCGGCACGATCCTGTCAGCGGGGGTGGAGGCCGGAGCCTTCGTCAATCCGGCCGATCCGGAGGGCGAACCGACGATCCAGGCCTTCTGCGTGCCGCACGTCTATCTGGACCGCGATATCCTGACCTTGGTCGAGAACACCTATGGGCTTACCGTGACGACAGTGGTGGTGAAGCCAAAGTCGCGCGGTTTCGTAAGGCTGCGTTCGGCGGATCCGAAGGACATGCCGATCGTTTCGCCGAACCTGCTTAAACATCCCGACGACATGAGGGAAATGATCTCCGGCCAGCGTTATTTCCTGCAGGCTTTTCAGACCAAGCCGCTCGCCGATCGGGTCAAGGCCATTGCCGTGCCAAGCCAGGATGATCTCAGCGACGAAGCCATGACAAAGCATTGCAAGCGCTTTGTGAAGACCAACTACCATCCGGCCGGGACATGCCGGATGGGCTCGGACAGCGACCGGATGGCGGTGCTGGACGCGGCGCTGCGCGTGCGCGGAATAGACAATCTGCGGGTTGCCGACATGTCGGCCTGCCCCAACATCAATGCCGGCAATACGGCGGCGCCCGCCATGATGCTGGGCGACCGCTGCGCCGACTTTATTTTGGAGGCGGCATAGCGCCGGATCCAGCTTGCCGACGGCGTCATCGCCGAAGCCGTCTGGGCCGATATCGTGAGGAAATTACACAGTCGCTGAAAGCGACAATAAAGGAGGAAAGAGCATGATCATTACCCGTCGAAAACTACTGGTTGGCTCCGCCGCCGGCGCGGTCGCGCTGACACTCGGCTCACGCGCCTTCGCGGCGCTCCCGCCACTCGCCAAGAAGGACAAGTACAAGGTCGGTTTCGCCCAGACGGAAAGCAACAATCCGTGGCGCCTTGCCGAGACCAAGAGCATGCAGGACGAAGCCGCCAAGCTCGGCCATCAGCTGGTCTACACGGATGCCGCCGGTTCGTCGGCCAAGCAGGCCTCCGACGTGAACTCGATGATCGCGCAGGGCGTCGACGCAATCTTCCTGCCGCCCCGCGAAGACAAGCCCCTGGTGCCGGTCATTCTTGCCGCGCGCGATGCCGGCATACCGGTGTTTCTGGTCGACCGCGACGTTGATCACACCATGGCCAAGCCGGGCGAGGATTATGTCTGCTTCATCGGTTCGGATTTCATCGAGGAGGCGACCCGCGTCGGCGAATGGCTGGTCAAGAACGCCAATGGCAAGTCGAAAATCATCGAGCTGGAAGGCACGACCGGAGCCTCGGCCGCTACCGACCGCAAGAAAGGCTTCGACGATTTCATCGCCAAGCACTCGCAGTTCACCATCCGGCGTCGCAGTCCGGCGACTTCGCTCGTGACAAGGGCCGGCAGGTCGCCGAGACGCTGCTTCAGGCGCACCCTGATGCGGATATCATCTACGCGCACAATGATGAGATGGCGCTGGGCGCCATCGCCGCTTTGGAAGCAGCCGGCAAGACCCCGGGCAAGGATGTGCTGATCTTGTCGATCGACGGCGAGAAGGAAGGCGTCCAGGCGATCATTGACGGCAAGATCGGCGCTATCTGCGCTTGTAGTCCGCTGTTCGGGCCGAAGGCCTTCGCTACGATGGCCGACTATGCGGCCGGCAAGAAGATCCCGCCGTTCATCAAGAACGAGGATGCCTTCTTCGACGCCACGAACGCGAAGAAAGACTTCGATATTGCGTTCTGATATCCACTTTCTTTCCAGTTGCCCTACCCGCTTCGGCGGGTAGGGTTTGGGAGTTTGACGATGACCGCTCAGCCGGACCAAGCCGCGCTGCTCCTGGACATGCGTGACATCCAGAAGCGTTTTGCCGGCATCCCTGCCCTGGCCGATGCCTCGCTCCAGGTTCTTCCGGGCGAGATCCACGCACTCATCGGCCAGAACGGTGCGGGCAAATCGACACTTATCAAGGTGCTCACCGGCTATTACCGCCGGGATGCGGGGCAGGTGCTGTTCGAACGGAAGCCGTTCGAAGTTGGGTCTCCGCATCAGGCGCAGGTCAGCGGCATCAGCACCATCTACCAGGAGATCAATCTCGTACCGCTGCGCTCGGTGACCGAGAACATCTGCCTTGGACGCGAGAAGCGCCGCCGCGGCCTGCTCGACTGGAGCGCGATGCATGCGGAAGCCGAGCGCCTGCTCAGCCGCTTCTCGATCGGCATCGACGTGCGCCGCCCGCTCAGCGATTTCAACACCGCCACGCAGCAGATGGTGGCGATCGCCCGCGCCATCGGCTTTTCCGCCCGCCTCGTGATCATGGATGAGCCGACCTCCTCGCTGGACGAGCGTGAAGTCTCGGTCTTGTTCAGCGTTATCCGTCAGCTCAAGGCCGACGGCGTCTCCGTTCTGTTCGTCAGCCACAAGCTCGACGAGTTGTACGAGGTCTGCGACCGGGTCACGATCATGCGTGACGGCCGCACGGTACGAAGCGCGGCGATGAGCGACATCGGCAAGCTGGAGCTGGTCGCGGCCATGCTCGGCCGCGACGTCGCAGCCGTCGAAGGCCATGCGACCGCGTTCGGTGAACGCGATCGGTCGAGGATCGGTGATGTGCTGTTTACCGCGCAAGGGCTGGCGGCCGGCCAGTTGGTGCGTGACGTGAGCTTCGACCTGCGCCGCGGCGAGATCGCCGGCTTTGCCGGCTTGCTCGGCGCCGGCCGCACCGAAACAGCCCGCCTCGTATTCGGCGCCGACCGCCGGAGCGCAGGCGAGATGACGATGGAGGGCGCGTCCTACCATCCCGCACGTGCCGCTGATGCCATCGCCGCAGGGATGGGCTTCTGCACTGAGGACCGCAAGGCCGAGGGCATCGTGCCGGAAATGACCGTCGCGGAGAACATAACACTGGCACTGCTGCCGAAAATCAGCCGCAATGGCATCCTGAACGAGGCCCGGCAGAAGGAGATCGTCGAGCGCTTCATTCGTGAACTCGACATCAAATGCTCGGGGCCTAACCAGAAGGTCCGCGAGTTGTCGGGCGGCAACCAGCAAAAGGTGCTGCTTGCCCGCTGGCTGGCAATGAACCCGAAGCTGCTCATTCTCGATGAGCCGACGCGCGGCATCGATGTCGGGGCCAAGGCCGAGATCCAGCGCCTCATCCGCAAGCTTGCCGATGACGGGCTCGGCGTGCTGATGATCTCCTCGGAACTCGAGGAAGTGATGGAAGGAGCCGACCGCATATTCGTGCTGCGCGAAGGAGTGAGGGTGGCCGAACTGGAAGGCCAGGCAGCCGACGAGGAGGACGTGCTCGCGGCGATGGCGCATGGCGGCGCGGCGAAAGAGGCAGCGTGAGCGATCTGGCCACACCATCCGCAGCCAACGACGCTGGAAACCGCCGCTTTGATGTGTTCGGTTTCCTGGCGCGCTACGGCACGGTGATCGCGCTTGTGCTGCTGGTGGTCTTCAACCTTGCCTATACGCGCAATTTCGCGACGCTGCAGACACTCAACGTCAACCTAACCCAGGTCTGCACGATTGTGATCGTCGCGGTGGGGATGACCCTGGTGATCGCCACCGGCGGCATCGACCTGTCGGTTGGTTCGCTGATGGCGATCTCCGGCGCATTGGCGCCGATGATCTTCATGGGCACGATCTTCCCGGTCGGAAACATCTATCTGGCGGTAGCCGTCGCGATGATTGCCTCGATCCTCGTCGCCGGCCTGTTCGGGCTGTTCAATGGCTGGTTGGTCTCGCGTTTCCGCATCCAACCTATTGTTGCAACGCTCGTGCTGTTCATCGCCGGGCGCGGGATCGCGCAGGTCATGACCAACGGCAATCTGCAGACCTTCCGCGTGCCGCAATTCCAGTGGATCGGACTTGCCCGCCCGCTCGGCATTCCCGCGCAGGTCATCATCATGGCCGTGCTGGTTGCGGTGGCCGCTTGGGCCCTTCACCGCACGGTGTTCGGGCGAAGCATCCTGGCGGTCGGCGGCAATGAAAAGGCCTCTGAACTCGCCGGCATCGCCGTATCGAGGATCAAGCTCGCTGTCTATGCGATCAGCGGCCTGTGCGCGGGGCTAGCCGGTCTCGTCGTCATTGCGATCAACTCCTCCAGCGACGCCAATCTCGTGGGGCTGGGCATGGAACTCGACGCCATCGCGGCGGTCGCGGTGGGCGGCACGCTGTTGAGTGGCGGAAAGGCCACAATCATCGGCACCCTGCTGGGCGCACTGACCATCCAGTTGGTGCGCTACACGCTGCTCGCCAATGGCGTACCCGACGCCGCTGCGCTCGTCGTCAAGGCCGGCATCATCGCATTCGCCGTCTGGCTGCAGCAGCAACACCGGGTGTAATCCATGAACAGCGCCAGACTGGTTCGCATCATCGGCACTTACGGTGTCGTCATCGCGCTTGCAGCCCTCGTCCTGTTCGGATTCCTGCGCTACGACCGCTTCCTCGGCCTCTTCAACGTGATGAGTGTTCTGCGCTACAACTCGATGTTCGCGCTCGTCGCGCTCGGCATGTGCTTCGTGATCATGACCGGCGGCATAGACCTGTCCGTCGGCTCCGTCGCCGCCTTGGGCAGCGTCGCGTCGGCCCTGGCGAGCCCGCACGGCATCGTGGCAGGCCTTGCAGCGGGCGTTGGCGCCGGCCTAGCAGCCGGGCTGATCAACGCGCTCCTGGTTACGCGCGGCAACCTGATGCCTTTCATCGCCACGCTTGCCACCATGCTGGCCGCAAGCGGCTCGGCGCTGCTTCTGGCCGGCAACCAGACCGTTTCGGTGTCTTACGATTCGGGTTTCACCGCCATCGGCCAAGGGAATTTCTGGATTTTCCCGATTCCGGCAGTCATCGCCCTGGTTGCCTATGCCGTCGGCTCAGTGGTCCTGAACTACACCAGCACGGGACGGACGGTGCTGGCCATCGGCGGCGGCGAGGATGCCTCGCGGCTGATGGGGCTGCGCACGGACCGCGTCAAATTTCTCGTCTATGTCGCAAGCGGGTGCCTGGCCGGGCTCGCCGGCGTCGTCCTCGCTTCTCAGTTCGGCGCAGGCCAGCCGATCGAGGGCGTCGGCTGGGAACTGTTTGCCATCGCAGCGGTCGTCGTGGGCGGGACGCTGCTGACCGGCGGCTCTGGCTCGGTGTTGACCACGCTGGCCGGCGTGCTGTTGCTCGGGATCCTTTTCAACGTCCTGAACTTCGAAAACGGCATGGGCTGGATTTCGCTGTCAGCCTACTGGCAGTCGGTGATCCGCGGGCTGTTTTTGCTCGTCGTCGTCCTTCTCCAGGCACGGCTTACGGCAAGGCGCGAAACTGCCTGAGGATGGCGAGCGCCTTCGAGCACGATGGCGCTGCAGAATCAGTGCGCGTGCGCACCCGGCCGATGAGCGCATCCCGCAGACTTTCTGCGGCGATGCTTCCCCGGTGCACCTGGGGTCCGACACCCTTGGAGCGGGATCCGCAAGCGGATCCTGGTGCAGTCACATGGCCGTCCTGGAGACGGTCATCTCCCGGCGACCGCCACGAACACGGACTGCCCCTGCCTTTCCAGCCGAAACAGGATGGGCTTGCTCTGCCGGCGAGAGTTCGCCCACTCCTCGACGATATCCGAAGGCTCCGTCACGCGGCGATTGTTGGCCGATATGATGACATCGCCGGGCTGCAATCCGCTCCGGGCGGCAAGGCCATCGGGAACCACTTCCACGACGAAGACCCCGGTTGTTCCTGATTTGATGCCTAGCTGCTGACGCGCCTGATCCGGAATCGGGCTGAGGGATAGGCCGAGGCCTTCGGCCGCCGACTTCTTGTCGGGAACAGCGCCGGTCTTCACCTCCGCATCCTTGCGCTCACCGATGACAAGCGCGATCTCCTGGTCCTTGCCGCCGTTACTCCGTGTCAGAGTGGCCTTGCTGCCAGGCTTCTGGCTAGCCGTCGCAAGCGTGAGGTCATGGACACCCTCAATGCCCTTGCCGTTGAACCGGGTGATCACGTCACCCGGCTT
The DNA here is from genome assembly GCF_040321305.1 of Mesorhizobium sp. M0478. Classification (NCBI taxonomy): domain Bacteria; kingdom Pseudomonadati; phylum Pseudomonadota; class Alphaproteobacteria; order Hyphomicrobiales; family Phyllobacteriaceae; genus Mesorhizobium; species Mesorhizobium sp. M0478. Next base: position 63,684 of record NZ_JAMYRH010000012.1, on the reverse strand, counting down.
CAAGCCGGCTTTCTCCGCCGGGCTGCCGGGCTCGACCGAAGCAACCAGCGCGCCCTTGTCATCCTTCATCTCGAGGGCCTCAGCCAGCGACGGCGTGATGTCCTGCAGGCGGACCCCGATGAAGCCACGCTCGATCCGGCCGGTTCTGATCAACTGGTCGGCGATGCTTTGGGCGGTGCGCGATGGCACCGCAAACCCGATCCCGATGCTGCCGCCGGACGGCGAGACGATGGCGGTGTTGACGCCGATCACCTCGCCACGTGCGTTGAACAGCGGACCGCCCGAGTTGCCTCGGTTGATCGACGCGTCCGTCTGGAGAAAATCGTCGTACGGCCCGGCTTGAATGTCTCGCGAGCGGGCCGAAAGAACGCCGACAGTGACAGTCCCTCCGAGCCCGAAGGGACTGCCGATCGCGATTGTCCATGCGCCCGGCTGCATTGCATCCGAGTCACCCCATTTGGTCGTGGTCATGTTGGGCCGCGGGTCGACCTTCAGCACCGCTATATCGGTGGCGGGGTCACGGCCGACCAATTGCGCCGGCGCCGTTTCCTTGTCGGAAAATACGACATGGATCTCTGTCGCATCGGCAACGACATGGTTGTTGGTGACGATGTAGCCGTCGGCACTGATCACAAATCCGGAGCCAAGCGCCTCCCTCACCTGCGGCTGAACGGGTCCGAGGCCCTGGCCGTCGAACGGACTTGTAAAGTCGCCCGCCGTCGTCTGGTCCTGGACAACCTCCCGGGTCGTGATCGCGACCACGGCCGGCAATTTCTGCTGGATGATCGCTGTGAAGTCGGTCGGGGTATCCTGGGCCAGGACAGGCGCCACGCCACTGGCCGAGAGCATCAGCGCAACCGCGATCAAGCGCGTTGCAAATCGTCTTTGCATATCGTGAGACATTGCTGGACCTCCTGCCGGACAGCCCCGGCCGCTCGGCCGCGCCGCGCGGAGCCGGTGCTCCGGACGCTAGAACTGCCAACAAAGCTGTTTGTTTCAGCCCCCCGGAAAAATGGCACGGCCAGGAAAAATAGCCCGACCGCGGGGGGTCCGGAAGGCAGCAGCCGGGAACCATTGAGGCCGTCGAGTTCAACCGTCCACAGGACTGGTCCCGGACGTAGCAGAAATCAGCAAAGCGACTGCGTCAGCTCCGGCAAATGCCCGATATGCCCATGGAGCCAACCTAGCGGCTGAGGTGCCTCTACCGGGCCTGGTGCGAAAAGGATCTGCAATGAAAGAGGTAGCTCCACAGCCGCTGAGAGACGCGGCTGTGATCACCACCGCTCGAACTCCCTCAAGGGAACAAAAGGGTACCAACTAAGTTCGGCCCCATAATGAGGATGCCTATATGGACCTGTTGCCCCAGTCAGCCGAACACACCGTCTCCCCGCCGCCCGCTCCAGACCTTCACCGGCTTTTGTTCGATCCAAACTTGCGTATACACGGCTTGATTGATGACACTGTCGTCACCAAAGCCTTGGACGATTTGAAAGCCGTGCGTTCCGGGGAAGACGATCTCTACGTTGAAATCGACACGCCCGGAGGCGACGCCGACGGCGCGCGACGTCTAGCTCTAGAGTTCAAACTTTTTCTGAAACACTCGGGCCGCAACGGCTACATCATTGGCAAGAATACGGTTTACTCTGCCGGGGTAACGGTCCTTGCCGCTTTCCCGAAAGCCTGCAGGTTCCTTTGCCCGCAAGCAGTCCTGCTGATTCATGAAAGAAGGCTTGAGAAAGACTTGGTTCTGAATGGACCAATTCGAAGCTGTCTTCAGATCGTTCGCGAACAACTTGCGCTGTTGGAAACGGCAGAGCGACTCGAGAATGAAGGGTTCGCCGATCTCGTCCAAGGTTCTCGAACATCGCTGGAAGAGCTGCGCGACCATGCCCTGAACAGCTGCTACCTGATGGCAGCAAGAGCTTTGGAGCTAGGCCTTGTTGAAGACATTGCCCATTAACTTGATGCCTCGATGGAAACGGCAGAGCGGAGTCCAACACGTTTCCCCTCACTCATGTCGGCGGCGACCATGAACGACGAGGTTGACAAGATAGAGCGGACCGGCGGCTGTCTTTGCGGGTCTGTGAGGTATGTTGTTGCCGGCGCGCCGTTGCGCGTTGGCTTGTGTCATTGCCAGGATTGCAAGCGAACCAGCGGCAGCACCTACAGTGCCTTTGCCGTGTGGCCACGGTCGGCTTACCAGTGCAAGGGCGAGCTTGCGGCGTTCAACGGCAGAGGTTTTTGTCCGGCATGCGGGTCGCGCGTGGTGAATCTCCGCGACGACGAAGCCGAGATCATGATCGGCACTCTCGACGATGCGCCAAACGACCTTCTCCCGACATACGAGCTTTGGACCCCCCGGCGCGAAGCCTGGCTCCACAACCTGCCTTGGGCTGACCAATTCGCGGGCGATCGCACCGAAGAAGGCCAAAATTGGCGCGAAGCCCGACGAGTATGACCATGCTCGAATGGCCCTCCACCCCTTGAACCGTGAAAGTCAGCTTGATGCGCGATGAATCACTCAAGTTCTTGAAGGAAATTGTGGCGACCCCGTCGCCGAGCGGCTTTGAGCAACCCGTAGCGGAGCTTTTCCGCGAGTATGTTCGTCCGTATGCCCACAGGTTGACGACGGACGTCATGGGCAATGTCACGGCGATCATCAATCCTGAGGCGTCTATGCGCTTCATGTATGCCGGGCACATGGATGAGGTCGGCTTCATCGTCCATTACATCGACGATGACGGCTTTCTTTTCTTCAGCACCATAGGTGGAACGGACGTTGCCACTGAAATCGGCCAGCGTGTCTGGGTGCACGGCAAGGAGCCGATCCTGGGCGTCGTAGGTCGCAAAGCAATCCAGACCTTCAAAGCCTCTGACACGTCTCAAACTCCCTCGCTGATGGAACTATGGATCGATATCGGCGCGAGTTCGCGAGAGGAAGCGTTGAAGGTCGTAGAGGTCGGCAGCGCGGTCACTATCCACGGCGAGTTTGCGGCGCTACAGGGCAACCTTGCTGTCGGACGAGCGTTCGACAACAAGGTTGGCCTCCTCATCGGCGCCGAGGTCCTGCGCTGCCTCTCCGAGGAGGGAGGCGTTCACCCCGGCGTGGGCCTCTATATCCTGGGTACGGTTCAAGAGGAAATTGGGTCCCGAGGCGCGATGACCTCAGCGTTCAACATCGCACCTCGAACCGGCCTCGCAATCGATATGGGCGTGGCGATGGACTATCCGCGCGCTCGCGCCGAGGATCAGGGCAAACTGGACCTTGGGAAAGGGCCGGCAATCACTCAAGGCGCGAACACCAACCCGGTGGTGTTCAATCTGCTGAAGTCGGTGGCCGAGAAAGAGGGCCTACCTTATCAGCTTCAGGCGGTGGGCAGCTCAAGCCCTACCGACGCGCGTGTCATGCAGCAGAACCGAGGCGGCGTCGCAAGTGGAGTGCTCTCCGTGCCTTTGCGTTACATGCATACCCCGTCCGAAGTTGTTTGCCTGGATGATGTGCAAACGACGATTGACCTTGTTTGTGCATATTGCCGGCAATTGACGCCGGAGATCGACTTCACGCCAAGATGATCGCGGCGGGATTGATTGTGGAAGTCCTAGCTCCAACAGTCGCTGATCTGGTGCCTGTCGGCCACCGCCTGGTGCGTCGGTCACCGCGCACCTGAGAAAACCCAACTGCAGTCCACTGGGGAGCGCGCCTCAGGTCACCCCCACCGCTTCCACCAAACGCCTGAGGAAGTCCGTCAGACCGGCTTCAGGATCATCACCTGCGCCAACGAGCACCGAAATACCCCAGCGCCCAAGCACGGCCTCCTCCACAGGGTTGCGGCTGGGCATGAAGATGAACGAAGGGGGACGATCTTTCTCATATCCAGACCGGTGCCAGGTCTGCCAAAGCCGGTGCAACAGCAGCCGGATGTTTGGATCGGAGAGGCTATAGCCAATGAACAGGATCGTGCTGCCGAGAGCATCGGAGCGAAAGCGGACATCAAGGGGAGAATTGAAGGACAGGCGGTCAAGATAGTCGGTTTCGGTGAGGACAAGGGAAGAGTCCTCGTCAAAGTCGCCGTGAAATTTCACGATGTGCGTTACGCCTCGACGGGCCTGCGCAACGTGCCGTGCGTTGGCCACTTTCACGTACTCTAGACCGTGGATTTCAAAAGCGAGTTCCAGGTTCCGGTCATAGTTCGTCGTATAGATGACGGGAAAATCGAGCGTCACGATGAGTCGGTGCAATTCCGATTTCTCAATCCGTTCCTTGGCGACAGACCAGTTTCTGTCCATCCAACTGCGAAGTGGTCCGATACTGCCATGCTTGATCCGATAGTATTCGGCCAAGGTCTGAAAACGATCGCGTCGCGTGGAAAATTCATCGTCGACGCCGAGCTCCTTTGCCATTCGCTCGATGAGTTTCTCCCAAGACGGAAGTCCGACGCTGATCGATACCCCCGCCCCCACAAACAAAATTGCGCTGCGATGACGAATTGCATTGGCGAGCGAATCTATAGGATCATCATCGTTCATGGATAGGTCCTCCGAAGCCACTCGCGTGGGCCGGACCTAAGGTGCGTGCCCCGGTGCGGGGATCGTGGACGCGGCTCCCCAATTCGAGCCAGCGTGCTCCGCCCTCATCGACGAAATCGGGTCGACCACGCACCAGCCAGCCCAGAGGGGGCGGCCCTTGCAGTCCTGCCGAGCCGCTTGCCACCCGAACCGAGGTAGCGGCCGCGAGGACACTGGCTGTGAACTGGAACCGGCGGTGTTGCGGTTTACTGGCCACGTTGATTCAGTTCTGCGCCAGCCATATTGCGCAAAACTCTGTCGAGTTTCGCATTCACCAAGAGGTTGCGCCGCTTCGCGCCGATAAAGATGGCGAGAGAGTAAATCATTGTAAGAACAGAGATCATCGTCATTCCGGCCTAAACATCAGCGGCCGGAGATGTTCCATGCGCCCGGAAATATTCCAGTGCAGGTGTTTTTAAATCGCCGAAGCTACGCGCTCAATGCGCGGTTGGTTTCGTGTCCAGGGCGGACGAATTAGCGCAAGGCGGTATTCATCCTCCCACATCGGCGGCGGACTGAAGCGAAATGCTGGTTGTGTCCCCCAGAATTGCAATGAAACGCCGATGCTTTGCATGCGGCCCGGAACAAATGCTCGCTTGCACAGTTCGAGCCATGCAGCGGTCGACCCCCGCGCTGCAAGATCGGTAGCCCGATCGCCCGCGCCGGCCCCTCCCACGGCGCGGGCTTTCGTTTGAATTCACGCTGTCGGGGTTGGAGTCGCTCCGCCGTTGTCGCGAGCCGGCTGATATACGCGCTGTCCGGGGCTCGCGGGATGCCGGCGACATCGGCATTCGCGCAGTCCGGCAGGTCAGCCGATGCACGGGAACAACGCGGCACTGTGATGGTTTGGTGGCCTCGGAAGGTGGCAGAGAACGATGGGCAAAAAGCCCAAACAGCACGCAAAATCCACGGCGGATCGCGAAAAGGCGATCGAGGCGCTCTACTTCGCGCGCAAGTGCGGCCTTACGAAGGAAGAGGCACTCAAGATGCTCAGGGAAGCCCCGATCGGGATCGATGATGAAGCCGAAGAGCGCTCCGGCATTTAGACGCGATCGCCGGTCGCGCGTCGCAGCCGGCCGCGGCGCATGATCTTCTTCACTTCCGATACGCATTTCAACGATCCGCGCATTCTGCGCCTCGACCGGCGTCCCTTCGCCTCGTTGGTCGAGCATGACCAGGCGCTCGTTGCGTTTTGGAACGAAACGGTTGGCCCGAACGACGAGGTCTGGCACCTCGGCGATTTCGCCAAGGGTCCAGCCGAGACCGTGTCTTCACTGCTGTCGTCTCTTAACGGGTCCAAGCACCTGATAATTGGCAACAATGATGGCGCTGCCACCATTGGCGACCCGGCCTGGGCGAGCGTGCACCACTATATGGAGCTTCTTGTCGAGGGCAGCTTGCTGGTTCTGTGTCACTATCCTTTTCGCACCTGGAACCAGATCGGCAAGAGAGCGGTAAACCTGCACGGTCATTCGCACGGTCGTCTGAAGCCGATGACGCGCCAGCATGATGTCGGCGTCGACGCATGGGGGTATCGTCCGGTAACCTTTGCTGCCATTCAGGCCAGTCGCCGGCGGGGTTAGCCCGGCAGAACGCCGGGCGAGCGAAGGTCTCAGCTTTGCGGGATTCGAGCCGACGAGAGGCCGTCTGTAATCCTGCCGGGCCTGCAACAACGCGACAATCCTGGTTGGGCGACTTCAAATAGGAGAACTGCTTCATATATGCGGTTTTCGCGGTACGCGGACCGCGCCACACCACCAGCTTGAGTGCGGCGAAGTCTTAAGGAATCCCCACCGGCCGTCGCAGCGCGAGATCGAACCCGTCGCCTGAGCTCAGCACGTGAACCCTAAGATCATGGATGGAAAGGGCGGCATCAGGCTCACCTTCCGCGATGTTGGAATGGGTCACGCCGGCTGCATCGACCAGATAGACAGCGCCGCTGCCGATGACCTTGAACATCTCGCCCTTCACCACGATCGCGGTGTCTTCATCGATGCCGATGCCGAGGACGCGCGGGTTCTGCGACACCGCCCCGATGAGCCGCCCAATGCGGCCCCGTTCCGCAAAGTGCTGGTCGATGATGACATTCGGCAGCAGGCCCAGTCCCGGCGCCATCCGAATGTGGCCGATCCGAAAGGACGCTGCGTTCGGCCCCTTCACCATCATTGTGTCGCTCATGACCGACGCGCCCGCGGAGGTGCCGGCAATGACGCCTCCGGCTTCATAGATTTCGTGCACCCGCTCGTCGATGGGCGTGTCGCCTATCTGGCTGGTGATGCGGAGCTGGTCGCCGCCGGAGAAGAACACCGCGCTCACGTCTGCAAGCGCACTTATTTTCTTTTCATGAGCTGCCTCGAGGCGGTCGTTGACGTAGAGCTCGATGACATCCTTGATGCCCAGCTCACCGAAGGACCTCTGATACTTCTCGAGATAGCCATCCGGCTCATGAGACGCGATGGTGGCAAGCACCAGGCGGCCGTTCGGAACCAGGCTCGCCACCTCCTTCAAGATGACACGATCGCCATCATGGTCCTCGTGGCCGCCGATGATGACGAGCGTTCCGGCTTTACCGTTCGAGGATCGCTTTTTCTTCTTGTCGGTCATTTGTCCACGTCTTTCTTGCGCAGGAAAACGTGTGGGTGGTTGTCCTCGCTGGTCATGAATGCGACTGCGAACTCCTTGCTGTTATGCGCCCATCCAGACACGCCGGTCGCGGTAAGCACGATGGCTCCGGCTTCGCCGCCGATCGCCTCGACTTCCTTGAGCGCGGGATTCAGCACCTGCTCCAGGCCGCCTTCAGCCTGTCCCGAAGACAATGCCTGCCGCGCCGAGAGTGCCTGCATGACACGGGCCGCGAGAGCCTTTCGCGCGATATGCTCACCGTCTCCCGAGAAGGCGACGGCTCCCAACCGGTTGTCGGCATAATAGCCGCAGCCGGGTTGCGGAGAATCCCCCACACGACCGGGAGCACTGCCGTCCAGTCCGCCGGTCGAAGTGCCCACGGCGATGTCCCCGTATTGATCCAGGGCAACCACACCGATCGTATCCTTCGCCTCAGACTTGCTGGAGGCGTCGCGCTGCTGCGACGTGATCAAATCCGCCGGATCGCAAAGTTCCAGCTGCTTGTCGGCGGCGAAACGCCGGGCCCCCTCCGACGCCAGCAGGATCGGCTCCTCATGCAGCATGGCCTTGGCGACACTGATTGGATGGCGCACGCCCTTGATCACTGCGACGGCACCTACATTGAAGTCCCTGCCCTCCATCAGGCCAGCGCACATCTCGACCTCGCCGTCCGAATTGAGGGCACTTCCATATCCCGCATTGAATGTCGGGTCGGCCTCGAGGACGCGACCGGCAGCTTCCACGGCATCGACCGCCGTTCCGCCGCCGGCCAGGACGGCCCGACCTGCCTCGAGCGCCTCGATGCATCCGTTGCGATGCGCCTCCTCCTCTTGCGGATGGATCTCCTTGGCGCCGCCGTGCAGGATCAGCGACCACATCAGCCAGCCCTCAGATGGCGAATATGGGTCTGATCGGGCCCTCCCCTCGAAGGCGTCGCGCCTCCGAAGCCGGTTACTTGCCGCCACACGGCTTCAACGTCGTCGACGGTCAGCACGACAAGGTCGTTTTCCCGTGCAAGCCGGAGACACACGTCGACGGCCTCCTTCTCGGGACAGACGGCGTGAATGCGGCCTGGGGCGCAGCCGGCGTTCAAGGCACCTTCCCGCAGCAAGCCGGCGATCGCTCCGGGGGCTCGGCCGCGCAGCTCCTGCTCATCCTCCTTGAAGACGATGACGTCGAATATCCGCGAAGCGATCGCGCCCATCTCGCGGATGTCGCAATCGCGGCGGTCGCCCGGTATGGCGACCAGGCCGATCGTGCGCTGATAGCCGCGCCTCATGTGGGAAACGAGCTTTCCGAGCGCCCTCAGCCCCTCCGGATTGTGCGCATAGTCGACGATCGTGCGGAAACCATGCCCGTCGAAGACGTTGAGGCGACCGGGAGATTGCTCGAACGAGGTGCCAAACTCCGCCAGCGCCGCCCGGATCGTTGCCGCCGGAACGTCGTGGCAATGCGCCATAGCGACGGCTGCCAGGCTGTTGGCAACGTTGAATTCGGCCGAACCCTCGAAGGTCGCGGGAATTTCGTCGACGCTCATCAGGAACATCGATTCCCCATCCTCGTGGATGAAAATGTCCCAGCCGTCGCTGCTGGGCTCCCGCGTCACGGCGCGGCCGCCTTCCGCCAGGTGGCTGCGCAAGAAACCGGGCCACTCGCTCCTGCTCGCCAGCGAGAAGTAGCAGATCCTGCCGCCGGCATCTCGAGACATTGCGGACGTGTGGACGTCGTCGGCATTAAGAATGCTCCATCCGCCGCGGCGGACGGACTCGACCACGACCGATTTCACCTCCGCCAGGTCCTCGATCGTGTCGATGCCCCTCAGCCCGAGATGGTCGCCGTGGACGTTCAGAACCGCGCCAACATCGCATGCATCGAAGGCAAGCCCTTCGCGCAGGATGCCGCCGCGCGCACATTCCAGCACCGCGACATCGACACCCGGCTCGCGCAGCACGATCCTGGCGCTCTGCGGACCGGAGCAGTCCCCTGTCATGATCCGCTCGCCGTTCAAGTAGACGCCGGTGGTGGAGGTGAGCCCGACGGTTGCCCCATTCGCCTGCAGGATGTGCGCCAGCATCCGGGCAGTGGTCGACTTGCCGTTGGTTCCCGTGATCGCGAAGATCGGAATCCGGCCGTCCTTGCCGCCTTTGAAGAGAAGATCGAGCACGGGCCGTGCGACGTTGCGGGCGCGCCCCGACGAGGGTTCGAGATGCATGCGAAAGCCAGGACCGGCATTCACCTCTATGATGCCGCCGCCGGTTTCGCTCACCGGCCGTGAGATGTCGGGACAGACGAAGTCGATCCCGGCAATGTCGAGGCCGACGATCTGTGCCGCCCGCCTGGCGATCAGCGCGTTTTCGGGATGGATTTCTTCCGTTCGGTCGATCGCGGTCCCACCGGTGGAGAGATTGGCGGTGGGCCGCAAGAGCACCATTTGACCCGGCGCTGGAACGCTCGCCAGGGTGAGCTGCGATTTTGACAGGAAATGCTCGACGCATTCGTCGATCTCGATGCGGGTCAATACCGAGGAATGGCCCTCTCCCCTTCGTGGGTCGCGGTTCGTCTCCTCGACGAGCTCGGCGACAGAACTCCGGCCATCGCCGACCACATGGGCCGGAACCCTCTCGGCGAGCGCCACCACCTTTCCGCCGATCACCAGGATCCTGTGGTCCGAGCCGACGAAATGCTGCTCGACTATAACGCTACGGCTGTGTTCTCGCGCCTGTTCAAAGCCCCAGCGGACCTCGTCTTCTGTTGCCAGACCGATGTTGACGCCGCTTCCATGATTGCCATCGAGTGGTTTGGTGACCACGGGGTAGCCCAGCCGTGCTGCCGCCGCGACTGCGTCCTGCGCCGATCGCACCAGCTCCCCGCGTGGCACCGGCAGGCCGGCCTGTTGCAGCAGGAATTTGGTCAGGTCCTTGTCCGAGGCGATCTCGGTCGCAATCTCGGAAGTGAGGTCGCTGCAACTGGCGCGGATGCGCTTCTGATGCTTTCCGTGACCAAACAGCACGAGGCTGCTGTCGTCGATCCGCGCCGCCGGAATGCCTCGCCTCTCGGCCTCGCGCACCAAGGAAGCAGTCGTAGGCCCCAAGGCACGCTCGGCGGCCAGAAGCTTGAGCTGCTGCAGCCTGGCTGCGAACTCGAAGGGCCCCTGCGTTTCCGCAATGTCGCCGAGCCCCTCGACACCATGGAGATTGGCCGGCAGCAGGCTGTCCACCAGTTCGAGCGCGACGCGCCCGGCGAGCAGCCCGACAAGCTCGTCCTTGTAGGCGAACATGACGTTATAAGTGCCCGGACTGCCTTTGACCGACCGTGTCTTTCCTCGTGTCACCCGGTGACCGAGCATGCTCTGCAGTTCCAGGGCGACATGCTCGACGACGTGGCCGAGCCAGGTTCCTTCCTGCATGCGGCGGACGAAGCCGCCGGCGGCGCCATAGCTGCAGCCATGGCCCGCAAGGCCGGGCAACAGTCGGACGATTTGTTCGGAAAACCCGGGCAGTTTGTCTGTCGGGAACGCCTCAAGGGCTCCGAGGTCGATCCGAATCTGGACCATTGGCGTCATGCTATAGAGGTGCGGCCCGCGAAACACGCGGGCGTCCACGACGCGGATAGGGCGAAAACGCGAGGCGCCCCGATGAATTTCTTTGTCCGACATAGTCCGTTTCTCCTGACTAACTCCGCAACATCAGGAGGATCGGTTAGTTCCCGGCCTTTCAGCCCAAATATTTTTGCAGGAGAGAGAAACAAAAGTGGCCGTTAACATATGTTGGACCAAGAACACCCTCTGGTCATCTCGGCCACGTGCGGTCGCTGTTCTGAGGGCTACTTATCTCTCGGGACGAGGCGGGCCAGGCATTCGCTCGTTTTCACAAGCATTCGCCGGGCACATCGCGGCCGTTGAGCTAGTGCCCGGCTTTAGCTCATGGCGACCCATTGTGCGGGTCCAGCACTGAGGCATTAATCTTCAGCACGCCTTCGGCACCCGGGAACATTTCCAGACGCGTCAGGTTTGGAACCATCCTTGCACCGGAACTACAGCCATGCAGAGTCGAAAATCGGTGAAGGCCGCGCTCGTCAAGGAGATCGACGCGGTCCGCCTTCGTATCTCGCTGCTTGAAAGCGAGCTATGCAGAGATGGCAGACCCAGGCAAATTGGATGGCGTTCAGGATACGAACTGAACGCCCACAAAGCCCGCCTTGCTCGACTGGAGACCGTGCTTGCCCACTATCCGTCGGCACCGACGGCCCGGGCATCGAAACAGCAACAGCTTGAGTTGCGCGCAAGGCAACCAAGTAATTTTGGGGAAACGCCATGGCTGACAGACCCTCAATCAGAACTCCGCTAGCTCGAGTGCGGGGCCTTGGATCGGCGAAACACGGAACCGAAACGTTCATGCTGGAGCGGCTGACATCTGCTGCCCTGTTGATCCTTGTCATTTACATCGTCGCGGTCGTTATAATGCTGGTCGGTGAGCCTCGAGACGCCGTCCTCAGCGTCGTAGGATCGATCTATGTCGCGCCAGCCCTTATTGGCTTCATTCTCGTAAGCTGCGTTCACATGCGGCTTGGAATGCAATCGATCATCGAAGATTACTGCCATGCCACCGTGCTCAAATCGCTTCTTCTGATCGCCAATTGGTTATTCTGCTGGGCAGTCGCGCTCGCAAGCTTGTTCGCTGTGCTGTTAATCAGCTTCAGATAGCGATCCGGTTCTCAGCTGCAGCCAACGTCTGCCACCGGCAGGCTGAAGTTCGCCTCAGCGGCGAACCGGGCTGGCTTGCGCACAGGAGTTCGACAACCCGGCCTCATCTGATTTGCGGCAGCCTGTCCCATTGATGGAAAGGGGGTGGAGAGGTCAGCTCCCACTCCAATGTGGTAGCTCCTGGCCCCCATGGGTTCATGCCGGCGGCTCTTTGCCGGTAGAAAGCTTCCAAGATGCCGAAGAGGAAAATCACGACACTCGCGGCCGACAGGTACGATCCATACGAGGACACCATGTTCCAGCCGGCGAATGCGTCGGGATAGTCGACATAGCGACGCGGCATGCCCGCCAATCCAAGGAAGTGATGGGGGAAGAAGACGAGGTTCACGCCGACGAAGGTCGTCCAGAAATGGACCCCAGCCAGAAGCGGATTGTAGAGATATCCCGTCATTTTCGGAAACCAGTAATACCAGCCCGCGAAGATGCCGAAGATCGCTCCCAGTGAAAGTATGTAGTGGAAATGCGCGACGACGAAGTATGTGTCGTGCAGTTCACGGTCGAGGCCGGCATTTGCGAGTTGAACGCCCGTCACCCCGCCTACGGTGAACAGGAATATGAAGCCGAGGGCCCAGAGCATCGGCGTCCGCAGGCTGACCGAACCGCCCCACATGGTTGCAATCCAGGAGAACACTTTTATCCCGGTCGGCACTGCGATCACCATCGTGGCGAAGGTGAAGTAGCGCTGCGTGTCGAGGCCTATCCCGCTGGTGTACATATGGTGGGCCCAGACGACGAAGCCGATCACCCCGATCGCCACGATTGCGTAGACCATCCCGAGATACCCGAAGATCGGCTTTCGCGAGAAGGTCGAGATCACCTGGCTGACGATGCCGAACGCCGGCAGGATCATGATGTAGACTTCCGGGTGGCCGAAGAACCAGAAGAGATGCTGGTACAGCAGCGGGTCGCCTCCGCCGTCCGGCGCGAAGAACGTGGTTCCGAAATTGCGATCGGTCAGGAGCATGGTGATGGCGCCGGCCAGCACCGGCAGAGCCAGCAGCAGCAGGAAGGCGGTGATGAGGATCGACCACACAAACAGGGGCATCTTGTGCAGGGTCATCCCCGGCGCGCGCATGTTGAAGATGGTGGTGATGAAGTTGATGGCTCCCAGGATCGAGGAGGCGCCCGCAATGTGCAGAGACAGGATGACCAGATCCACGGCGGGACCGGGATGGCCGGAGGTCGACAGCGGCGGGTACAGGAACCAGCCGGTCCCAGGGCCATAGCCGCCGGGGACGCTGGGCATGAAGATCGACAATAAAAGCAACATCAATGCCGGCGGCAGCAGCCAGAACGAGATGTTGTTCATGCGCGGGAAGGCCATGTCGGGGGCGCCGATCATGATCGGAACCATCCAGTTGGCGAAGCCGCCGATCAGGGCGGGCATCACAGTGTAGAAGATCATGATCAGCGCGTGGGCCGTGGTGAAGACGTTGTAAAGCTGCTTGCCGGCGTCGATCGCCGCGTCGCCCTGGTAACCGTAGATCATCGACGCCAGTCCGGGGAAAAACTGGATCCCGGGTTGCTGCAGCTCGATTCGCATGCTCACCGACAAGAGCATGCCGATCACCCCCGCGATGAAAGCGAAGACCAGATAGAGTGTGCCGATGTCCTTGTGGTTGGTCGAAAACAGCCATCGGGTGATGCCGGTCGGCTGGTGGCTGTCGAGACCGTCCGGATCTGCCGCCGTATATTCGTTCATGACCTTCTCCGCTTGAGCCGTCCGTCGCCAGCATCGAACCGTGCTGGAACTTGATTGTTCCCTCCACCGAACCGGCGGTAGGAACATTCCACGGAAGCCGCGGTTAGGTTCCGCGCGGCCGACCCTGCGCGGCTGAGGATCGACGTCCATGCTGGCGATAATTGCTGCGACACTGGTTCTGACTACGGTGGTTGGTGGGCTGATATCCGCCTTCTGGCTCGAGGCGCGTCATGGTCTCCATGACCCCATGCCGCCGGACATGTCGGTGCCCAGGCAACTGAACGCCCCGGCCTGGAGCCGGTGGTCCTGACATGGACGCGATCACCGCGACACTCGACCCGAGAACGCGAGCCGGCTGGCTGCTGCTCGGCTTCGCGCTCGGCGGTTTCTTCGACGGCATCGTCCTGCATCAGATCCTGCAATGGCATCATCTTCTCTCGGGCGTCGCCGATCCGGTGGGTTCCGACCTGCGCTTCCAGATCATGGCCGACGGCCTCTTCCATCTTTTCATGTATGTGCTCGCCGTCGCCGGCACGGTGCTGCTGGTGGCCGCGAGGGCGGCCGGCGCGCGGCCCGGGACCACCACGGAGATCCTGCGGCTCGCCTTCGCCGGGTTCGGCGTCTGGCATGTCGTCGATGCCGTCGTGTTTCACTGGCTGCTGGGTCTGCACCGGATCAAGATGAACAGCGACTTGCCGCTCGCCTGGGATATTGCGTGGCTGGTCATCTTCGGCATCGTGCCGCTTGTGTTGGTGCTGGTGCTGCCCAACCGCGGCGGACCGGCACGCGGTGCTTCGGCAGCGCTTACCAGCATCGTCCTGCTCGCGGGATTGGCAGCCGGCGCCGGCCCGTTCTTCAACGGTGCCGCCAATTCCATCATCGTCTTTCGGGCCGGGATGGAACCGGCGGCGATGATGCGGGCCGTTGAAGTCGCCGACGCCCATCTCAAATGGGTCGACGCCAGCGGCACCATCTGGGCGGTCGACCGCGTCTCATGGCGCGGGTTGGTATCCCTTCACGCGCGCGGCGCCCTTGTGGTCAGCACGACGCCTGTCATTGCCGGATGCCTCGCCTGGACCGATGCCGCCGGAATGAGCAGTAGCTCCAGCCAGCAGCGAGGCACTCCTGCCAGGCTATGACTTCCGGACAGGGATAGGGGAGTATCAAGCATGCAGTTCGCCACCGAGAGCAGCCACGGCCGGAGCCTGACACCGCGCATCGTCGTGGTCGGCGGAGGCTTTGCCGGTCTGGAGGTTGCCAAGGCGCTCGGCAAGGCGGAAATCGGGGTGACGATCATCGACCGCCACAATCACCACCTGTTCCAGCCCTTGCTCTATCAGGTTGCAACCGCCGCCTTGTCGGCGCCTGATATCGCCGAGCCCATCCGCAAGATCCTGGGCCGCTATCCCTCGGTTCAGTTCCTCTTCGGCGATGTCACCGAGATCGGCACCGAGGCCAGGATACTGGTGCTGGCCGATGGGACCACGGTCCCCTACGACATCCTGGTCTTGGCCACTGGTTCGCAGCCATTCTATTTCGGCCAGGAGAGCTGGGCTCGGGTTTGTCCCGGTTTAAAGACCATCGAGGACGCGCGCACGATCCGGTCACGGCTGCTGCTATCGTTCGAGCACGCGGAACGGACCACCGATCCAGTCGAGCAATCCCGGCTGATGACGATCGCCATTATCGGCGGCGGCCCGACCGGTGTCGAACTGGCGGGCTCGATCGCCGAACTCAGCCGGCACACACTGGCGCGCGACTTCCGCAACATCCGGCCCGAGAAGACAAGGATCATACTGGTAGAAGCCGGCGAGCGTCTGCTCGCCGGATTCGCCCCGGAGCTTTCCAGATATGCACGTCTGCGCCTTGAAAGCCTGGGCGTCGAGGTCGCGCTCGGCAACCGGGTCGAGGCGATCGAAGCGCATCAGATCACCGTCGGCGGCCAGGTGATCCCGGTGGCCTTGACGCTCTGGGCCGCCGGGGTGGCGGCTTCTCCGCTGGTCGCCCAGCTTGGTGTCGGGCTCGACCGCGGCGGTCGGGTGAAGGTCGAATCCGACCTGCAGGTCGTTGGCCATCCCGATGTCTTCGCGCTTGGCGACGTCGCACTGGTCCTCGATGGGAACGGCCAGCCATTGCCGGGTCTTGCCCAAGTCGCCAAGCAGCAGGGCGAGTACCTCGGCAAGGCACTGTCACGCCGGATAGATGCTGGCGACACGCTGCCCGCTTTTGTCTTCAGCAATCGAGGCAACACGGCCATTGTCGGCCGCCACGCTGCCGTGTTCGAATCGGGCAGGCTGAAACTGAAAGGCTGGTTCGCCTGGTCTGCCTGGGCGCTCATCCATGTTTATCTGCTCGTCGGTTTTCAGCACCGCGTTCAGGTCTCGATCCAGTGGCTCTGGCGCTACCTGACCTATGAGCGTGGCGCCCGACTCATCGCCGAGGAACGAGTCGAACCGGGTTCGAAATCATCGCCGGGAGCGGCCCCGAGAGAGCCGCTGCCACCCAAGGCAGACGCCGCCCCGGCATTGCCCGCCCGCACTGACTAGATTGCCGGGTGCTCAGTTCGGAGACAGTGGCGATGCGGGGGTCATCTCTGGATTCCGCCACGGCCCGTCGTCCCACGGCAGCCTGAACCTCGAAAATCGAGGCGGGTGGTTCCCAGCTTGTATCCGGTGCCGGCCTGATGGGATCCGGATGGCACCAGCGGCGTTGCGTCCCTATATGCTCAAATGAACACAGGCTCCTCGAAACGGGAGCTGTTGAACCCTCCTCTTCAGAGACAGCTTGTCATGACGTCACCTGCGACTGCTGAACAACCCCCGGTCATTCAGACGGGGCTTCCCGCCCTGAGCAACAGCTATGGGCAATTGCCGGAGCGCTTCTTCTCGCAAACAGATCCGAAGCCGGTATCCGAACCGCGGCTGATCCGGTTCAACCGGCCCCTCGCGGAGGAACTCGGGCTCGATGCCGACCAGCTTACCAGCCCGGATGGAGTGGCGATGCTTGCCGGCAACAGATTTCCGGAAGGCTTGCAGGCAATCGCCCTGGCTTATGCGGGCCACCAGTTCGGAAACTTCGTGCCTCAGCTTGGCGACGGGCGCGCTCTGCTTCTTGGCGAAGTGGTGGACGTCAACGGCATTCGCCGTGACATCCAGCTGAAGGGATCGGGACCAACGCGGTTCTCGCGCAACGGTGACGGCCGCGCCGCACTCGGCCCTGTCCTGCGCGAATATGTCGTCAGCGAAGCGATGGCGGCGCTCGGCATTCCGACGACGCGAAGCCTTGCGGCGGTGCTCACCGGCGACCCGGTCTATCGCGAGGTCCGGCTGCCCGGCGCCGTCCTGACACGGGTGGCGGCAAGTCATATCAGGATCGGCACGTTCCAATATTTCGCCGCGCGCCACGACACCGAGGCGCTCAAGATATTGGCCAACTATGCCATTCAGCGTCACTTCCCACAGCTGGCGGGGGAAGCACGGCCGTACCGGGCTTTGCTGGAGGCCGTTGTCGCCGCACAGGCGGACCTGGTGGCGCGCTGGATGCTGGTCGGCTTCATCCATGGCGTCATGAACACCGACAACATGTCGATCTCGGGCGAGACGATCGACTATGGCCCATGCGCCTTCATGGACGCTTACGACCCCGGCGCGGTGTTCAGTTCGATAGACCGCGCCGGTCGCTATGCCTATGCCAACCAGCCTCGTGTCGCCACATGGAACCTTGCGCGCTATGCCGAGACCCTGCTGCCGCTCATGAGCACGGACGAGAATGAAGCAGTGTCTGAAGCGGAAGAGGTGCTGAGGTCGTTCCAGGCCTCCTATGAGGCTGTGTTGCAGCGCGGCTTCCGCAGAAAACTCGGACTGCTGACCGAAGCGGAAGGCGACTTGCAGCTCGCTGCCGACTTTCTGGACGTGCTGGCTCACGGCGAAGCGGACTTTACGCTCGGCTTTCGGCGCCTGGGCGATGACCTCGACGCTGCGGACGGCCAAGGCACGGCGCGGCAGTTGTTTAAGGATCCAGGCTCATTCGATGCCTGGTCGGCGCGGTGGCGCCAGCGCATTGCAAGCGAAGCAGCCGACACGGCCACGCGCCGGGCAGCCATGCAATCCGTCAATCCCAAATTCATCCCCCGCAATCATCGCATCGAGGCGATGATCCAGGCGGCGTTGGGCGGCGACTTCACACCGTTCGAGGAGATCTTGACGGTCGTCAGCCGTCCCTTCGATGAGCAGCCGGGAATGGAACGCTATGCTGAGCCGCCACGCCCGGATGAGCGCGTCCTGCAGACATTCTGCGGTACCTGAGACATTCGTGATGGTCGCTTAACATGTGCAAATGCGGAAGACCCATTTGCAAGCTATCGTCACGGGTACTCTCGTAAGGGCTGAGCTATGACGATCATAGAATTGGCATTCGAATTGCTGGCACGGAAGCTCGTAGACCGTACCGGAATATCAGACGAAGATGCTCGAGACCTTGTCGCAGCCATGGGAGCTGACTGGTCATCGCTCGTGCGAGCAGCGAGGGCGATCAAAGAGACTTAGGTCTTTTGACGTCGTTTTAGCTGCCATCAGCTGCAGGGAGAGCGGACCTGAGGCTGCTGCCGCGATCCAGGCGCGACACCATCACCGATCATGTCAGCAACGTGGTCAAGCACTGTATTTCGGTCGCTCGAAATCGACCGGATACAACACGCTGCTCTCCTGAAAGCCACTGAAGCCCGCTACGCAAGTCGCCGGAAGCTCGCAATAAACTGCGATAGCAGCCCAGTCTTGAGGTTTATATTGCAGGCCCGCATCACTGGCGGGGCGACGCGGGCCTGCCCAGAGATTGCCTGTCCTCGACAAGCAACGCAGGCCCTGCCGTTCGTTGAAATCCGCGTTGGGAGTCAGATTCCGTCGGCACCGAAATCACAGGTGCTGACGAAGCAGACGGAACTTCCCCCCACGATCACGGTTTGGAGTCACGAGACCAACCAAGGAGATGCAGATGTCGAGCAAAATGCCGCCCGTGCCGCCTGAGAACCAGAGCCAGAAGGGTCGAGGAGAAGGGCGACAGATTAGCCACGATGATGCCCAGCACGGCACTCACGGAGCGCCGGATCCGGAGCGCCAAGGGCAGCAAGCCAACACCAAGGTCAACACCACTCATCAGGGCCGTCAGCAGGATCGGTGATCATGTCCACATCGAAGAAACACCCGAACACGATCCGGCAGGGCGGGCCAGGCGCATCGCACGAGAACGCCAGAAAACCCTTACAGATCAACAAGCCCCCGGCGGATGAAGACCGTCGATCCAAAAGCCGAGTTTCAGGGGGTGGCGGTGAAAAGGACAGTCATCATTCGCACAATCCAGCCAAGAAGGGTAGCAACAGTTGAACCCACGGCTTTGTGAATGATTGTGCTAAAGCGCGCCGCGTGTGCATGTCATTGTCTCACAACCGAGCCTTTTTTTGAGTGACATGCATAGCCGGACCAGGGTGAGGATCAGCGAGTCGAGACGCCCGGAAAAACCGGAGGCCGTGGGCCCGCACCACTGGCGGAGCGATGCGGGCCCGGCCAAGGGTTACGGCCCTCGACCAGCAGCGAGGGGCTCGCTGCCGCATGCAGAACAAGCCCCGTAATTTCAGGTTCCGCTAATATACAAAAAAGCCGGCCACCTTTCGGCAGCCGGCCAGTTCCAACAGAACAAGGGAACGTGCACTGATGGGGCAGTGCAACGCCCGAAGTGTTTCGAGGCGACGATGTTCCACCGGAAATCCACGGATTCGCCGTTTCGATCTACATTGGCCGGATTGAAAGATCTTTGACGATCTCTCCCAAGTTCTCGCGGAGCCCGGTCCGACGTGTGGCGCCCTGTCTGCGTCTTGGCTCTCTATGCGGCCAGCAAGCTCATCTTTGAAGAATGCCCGCCGCGACTGCCGCGCGCGTCAAACACCGGCGTGCAATTGGTCGAGCGCGCGGCAGACCGGGGACGCGTCAAGTCGAGCGTCGGTCGACGTAGGTGTAGACGCCGGCCCCAATGGCGACCGCGCCGACCGTGATCACGATCGATGGCGCGCCCATCAAACTGGCAAAGACCGCCCAGATGAGGGCGATGACGATAGCGCCGAGTGTTCCCAGGATCAGTCTCGGCATTGTCTACCCCTCCACGTTCGGGCCGCCCGTGGATGGTCGTCACCCACCGGTCATGCGAAACGCCGCATGAAAGCACAGTGTGGCCCATGAGGTGAAGGGCCGCGCCGGAATACTCCGGTGCGGAAAAGATGATGCCCGCGCCGCCAAAGCCCGGGTGTTCAATAGCCAAATGGCTGGACCGGCGCCTAGCGCCTCAGCGCGTGGACTTCCGCCATGCTTTCGCCGCCCATCGGCAGGGCCATGTCATCATCGAGCAGCCGGGTGATGCGGGCAAAGCCCGTAAACGCCTTCCTGGCTGCTTCGGCCGACATTCTGCCCGACAGGGCCGCGGAGCAGCAATTCACGGCGCACTGATACACAGGCCCACGCCGTCCCAATGGCCATTTCTGCAAAAAGACCATCGCTTCGGCAACGCTATCGACTTCCTCGACGGGGTGTCCCTGCCCGCGCGCAATGCGCACGGGCGTAAAGAAATGCAAGCGGTCCATTTTGTTCTCTCCCTGGTCGGCCGCAGCGCGAACCAACCCTACTAAATTCGCGGATGGCGCGTTTGTTCCGCTTATTGCAAAAAAATCTGCGCTGGTGGGCTTGGGTTGCCGACGCCCGCTTTTGTCCGGAACGTTAGGCCGGCTGATGCATTTCGCTCTCGTGATTGCCTTGAGGGACACGTTCAAACCATGCGCATAGCCCATGTCGCCCCTTTGCACGAATCGGTGCCACCCCTTCTCTATGGCGGCACCGAGCGCATCGTTTCCTATCTGACCGAAGGGCTGGTCGAACTCGGCCATGAGGTGACGCTGTTCGCCAGCGGCGACAGCCGGACGTCGGCCAGACTGATACCAGGTCGCGAACGCGCGCTACGCCTCGATCCGCGTCCACTGAAATCGGACACGGCGGCGCATCTTGCGATGCTTGCCGATGTGAGGAACCGAGCCCACGACTTTGATATCATTCATTTTCATCTCAGCCATTTCCTGCATTTCTCGTTCTTCGAGACCATGCCGGACAAGACGGTGACAACGCCTCATGGCCGGCTCGATTATGTCGATCTGGCGCCAGCCTATGAGCGTTTTCCGCGCTTTCCGCTGATCTCGATCTCGCATAGCCAGAAGACCGGGCTTGCGAATGCCAATTGGCTGGCCACCATCCATCACGGGCTGCCGACGGGTCTCTATCAGCCGACCTTCGAGACGGCGGCAGGCGAACCATACCTCGCCTTTCTCGGCCGGCTTTCGCGCGACAAGCGGCCGGACCGGGCCATCGACATCGCCTTGCGCTCGGGCATGAAACTCAAGCTGGCGGCCAAGATCGGCGACGATGATCGCGCCTATTTCCATGAGACGATCGAGCCGTTGATCGATGGCGACCGCATCGACTATGTCGGCGAGATCGCCGAGAGTGAGAAGACTGAATTCCTCGGCAATGCCGCTGGTCTGCTGTTTCCGATAGACTGGCCCGAGCCGTTCGGCCTTGCCGCGATCGAGGCGATGGCGTGCGGTACGCCAACCATCGGCTGGAACTGCGGTGCGTTGCCGGAAGTCATCGACCATGGCGTTACCGGATTTGTCGTCGATTCTCTCGACGCCGCGGTCGCCGCGGTGCCGGCCTTGCTGCAACTCGACCGGCGAAAGGTGCGCGCCGTCTTCGAAAGTCGGTTCTCCGCCAACAGGATGGCGCGCGACTATCTCACTGCCTATGCGCGTCTCATCGGCGCCCCGGCTGAATCGAAAGCGTCGTGAACGACGGCGGACGTTCCGAGCCCGAAACAGAGATTTGTGACTGATGACCGAACTTGACGAGCGCAAGCTCGACCCTGCCGTGGCCCTTGCCTCCCTGGACGAAACCGCGCCGCGCGAGCCGCACCGGCTGTTTGCCCTAAAGCAAGGCGACTGTTTTGCCGTGGCCGATGCCTACGGCGATATCAGGGGTGCGGGCGACGGTTTCTTCCGTGACGACACCCGGGTGCTGTCGGAGTTCAGGCTCACCGTCGGCGGCCGGCAGACATCGCTGCTCGGCGCCTCCCTCAGCCAGGACAATGTGCTGTTCACCAGCAATATGACCAATTTGCCGATGCAAAGCGTCGGTGGCCGCGACATCCCGCAGGGCGCCATCCATATCGAGCGCGTCAGGCTGTTGTGGCAGGACCGGCTGTTCGAGCGCATCACCCTTTCCAACTACAGCCAGGAGCATTCGGCAATCCGCGTCTCGCTGCATTTTGCCGCCGATTTCCGGGACATGTTCGAGGTCCGCGGTTCGACCCGGCCGAAGCGCGGAATGGCGCATGCAGCGGAGATCGAGCCTGCCTCGGTGCTGCTGCGCTATGACGGACTGGACGGGCTGGCGCGGGTGTCGGCGATCTCGTTCTCGCAGCCGCCAGACCAGTTGAGCGCCGAGCGCGCGGATTTCCTCATCGCAGTGACCAAGCGCAGCAGCAAGATGCTTTACGTCGAGGTCGGCGCGGAACTGACCGAAACGCCCGACCGCGACCGCTTCCGGGCGGCCGCGGCGCGCGCCCGTTTCGGCATGCGGGCCAAGCGCCGCCATGGCGCGACGGTGCACAGTTCGGGTCGCGTCTTCAACGATTGGGTCGAACGCGCCCGCGCGGATGTCGCCTTGCTGACCACCGAGTTGTCGACCGGCCCCTACCCCTATGCCGGCATCCCCTGGTTTTCGACGGCCTTCGGCCGTGACGGCGTCATCTCGGCGCTGCAGATGCTATGGCTCAACCCCGGCCTGGCGCGCGGCGTGCTTGCCTTCCTCGCCCAGCACCAGGCGACCGAGACATCGCCTTTCAGCGACTCGCAGCCCGGCAAGATCATGCACGAGACGCGCAAGGGCGAGATGGTGGCGCTGCAGGAACTGCCTTTCGGCCGCTACTATGGCGGCGTCGATACCACGCCGCTCTACATCCACCTCGCCTGCGCCTATGCCGAACGCACCGGCGACATGGACTTCATCGCCAGCCTGTGGCCGTCTCTCTGCGCCGCCGCCAAGTGGACGGAAGAGGCGAGCCGCGCAACCGGCTTCGTCACCTATCAGCGCGCTGCCGAATCCGGCCTTGCGAACCAGGGCTGGAAGGACAGCTTCGACTCCGTCTTCCACGCCGACGGGCGCATTCCCAAGGGGCCGATCGCGCTGGTCGAAGTGCAGGGTTATGTCTTCGCCGCCTTCAGGGGCCTTGCCGCTCTCGCCCGCCGCCGGGGCGAGTTCGCGCAGGCCGAGCACTGGGAAAATCGCGCCGAAGAGATGCGGATCGCCGTCGAGCGTGATTTCTGGCTGGACGATCTCGGCTTCTATGCGCTGGCGATCGACGGCGCCGGAGAGCCGTGCAAGGTGCGCACCTCGAATGCCGGACACCTGCTCTATGTCGGCCTGCCCGAACCGGCGCGGGCTAAGATGGTCGCCGACCAGTTGCTTTCGGCTTCCTTCCACTCCGGCTGGGGGGTGCGAACGCTTTCCGACGACGCTGTGCTGTTCAACCCGATGTCGTACCACAATGGTTCCATCTGGCCGCATGACACGGCGATGTGCGGCGCCGGCCTGGCGCGGTTCGGCGAGCGTGACAGCGTGGTGCGGCTGATGAGCGGTACGTTCGAATCGGCAGTGCATTTCAACATGCGACTGCCGGAACTGTTCTGCGGTTTCACCCGCTCGCCGGGCGAAGCGCCGATCGCCTACCCCGTCGCCTGCCTGCCGCAAGCGTGGTCGGCAGGCTCGGCCTTCATGCTGATGCAGGCGTGCCTCGGTCTGGAAATCGACGGCTGGAACGGCGAAATCCACGTCACTCGACCCCGTTTGCCGATCGGCATCGATACGCTGACGCTCAGGCATCTGGGTGTCGGCGAAAAGAGGGTCGATCTTACCTTCCAGCGCGTCGGCGACCGCGTCGTCGCCTTTCTCGCCGACCGCCATGAAGGGCTGGTTCCGCTGATCGTGCGGACATGATCTGAACGGCCTTCAACGGGAACCGAACCCAGGGTTTGTGCGTTGCGAAAAACACAGGTTCTCACGGGCGATCGTCGGCTGCGAACACTCAAATGGAACCATGAAGAAAAAGGCCCTGACGGCCAAAATTGAGTTGGAATTGGAATGACTGATTATGGCATGGCCCTGCTCTGGGTCTTGATCCTTGCAAGCCTTGGCCTTTCGATTCTAGCCGTTCTGTTATCGATCTCCAGGCAACGTCGTAGCCATAGCTTGACGGTTGCACCGACTGCCGGCGAGGACGTCGCATCGGAAGCGACGCGCAAGGTTTTGCGGGAGTTCGAGAAGAATGGACAATCTCCCGACGCGGCGCTGGTGAACTGGTCGCCCGACACCTTGCGTAAGATACTTGCCGACGACCTGCCGGACGCGCAGGTCATCGTCGTCTCGAACCGAGAACCCTATATCCACAACATCAAGGACGACGGCGTCGAGCTTCTGGTGCCGGCCAGCGGCCTGGTGTCGGCGCTTGAGCCTATCACCCGCGCCTGCAGCGGCACCTGGATCGCCTATGGCGGCGGAACGGCGGATCGTCTGACGGTCGATAGCAACGATCGGGTTCAGGTGCCGCCGGACAATCCGTCGTATACGCTGCGCCGCGTGTGGCTGAGCGACGACGAATATCAGGGCTACTATCTCGGCTTTGCCAATGAAGGGCTTTGGCCGCTCTGCCATATCGCCTTCACCCGGCCGGTCTTCCGTGCCTCGGACTGGGAGGCCTATGAGGCCGTCAACCGCAAATTCGCCGATATGGTGGTTGCCGAGGCGCGCAATGAGCGGCCGATCGTGCTGGTTCAGGATTACCATTTCGCGCTCCTGCCGCGCATGATCCGCGAGCGCCTGCCGGAGGCGATCATCATCACCTTCTGGCACATCCCGTGGCCGAACTCCGAAGTGTTCAGCATCTGCCCATGGCGCGAACGCGTTCTTGATGGACTGCTCGGGAGCTCGATCATCGGCTTTCACACCCAGTTTCATGCCAATAATTTCACTGAAAGCGTAGACCGGTTCCTGGAAAGCCGCATCGAGCGCGCCGACGCCGCGATCTCGTATGGCGGGCGGACGACCCTGGTGCACGCCTATCCCATCTCCATCGAATGGCCGGCCGAACTCCTGGCCAAACTGCCACCGGTCGAGGAAAGCCGCGCCCGCCTGCGTGAGCGGTTCGGCCTGTCGGCGGACGTCAAGCTGTGCGTCGGCGTCGAGCGCCTGGACTACACCAAGGGCATCCTCGACCGCTTCCATGCGCTGGACGAATTGTTTACGCGCCACCCCGAGTGGATCGGCAAGGTAGTGTTCCTGCAGATTGCTGCCCCAAGCCGCGGCACGCTGCCGGCCTACCAGCAACTGCACGATGAATGCATGCGCTATGCCAACGAACTCAACCAGCGCTACGGTCATGACGGGTACAAGCCCGTGGTCATGGTGGCTGAGCACCATTCGCAGCAACAGGTCTATGAGATCTATCGCGCCGCCGACATCTGCATGGTCACCAGCCTGCATGACGGCATGAACCTCGTAGCCAAGGAATTCGTCGCCGCGCGTGACGACGAACAGGGCGTGCTGTTGCTCAGCACATTTGCCGGCGCGTCGCGCGAACTGCTGGAAGCACTGATCGTAAATCCTTACGACGCGGCGATGATGAGCCAGGTGCTGCTGCAGGCGCTGACCATGTCACCGGACGAACAGCGCGAGCGCATGCGCCCGATGCGGGAAATAGTGCGCGACAACAATGTCTTTCGCTGGGCCGGCAGCATGCTGCTCGATGCGGCGCGCCTGCGCAAACGCGGCGACCTCGAAAGAGCGACTAGTGTCGCCGAGCGGCCCGCAAACACCGACACCAACATCGTCTCGCTGTTCGACCGCATGCGGAAGGTGGCGTCATGAATAGCCTGTCAAAAGCACCGGGCCTGCCAACCGCACCCGACCTGCCGGAAGGACAATGGGCGCTTTTCCTCGATATCGACGGCACGTTGCTGGAGCACGCGGCGCACCCCGACGCCGTGTCCGTAAGCGACGAACTGCGCAACCTCCTCGGCGTCGTCGATGAACGGCTGGACGGCGCTGTCGCCTTTATCACCGGCCGCTCGGTCGAAGGCGCCGACCGCCTGTTTCATCCGTTGAAGCTGCGTGTTGCCGGTCTCTATGGGCTGGAACACCGGCTGACGCCGGACGGCCCGGTCGTTACCGCCGATGCTCCCGCCGATATCGCTGCCCTTGCCGACGCCATCGAGGCCGAACTGGATGACGGCCTTGTTCATATCGAGCGCAAGGGTCCGATCCTCGCCATCCATACGCGTGCGGCGCCGCATCTGCTGGCCAGGGCAACGCATCTTGCCGAACAGGCATTGACCGAGCTTCCCAAGGGCTATCGGGTTATCCCGGGCAACGCCGGCGTCGAACTCATGCCGCTCGAAGCAGCCAAGGGCGCTGCCGTGCGGCGTTTCATGGCAATCCCGCCCTTTGCCGGACGGCGGCCGGTCTTTCTCGGCGACGACACCGCCGACGAAAACGGTTTCGAGGCGATCAACGAGGCCGGCGGCATCTCGATCCGGGTCAAGCCGCGTGGGCCGACCGTGGCCCAATACAGGCTCGATGATGTCACCTGCGCGATAGCTTGGCTTGCCGCCAATTTCGACGCATCACCGGCCCTCAACCGCAAAGCGTCCTGATCCCTGCCGTCTGCGGGTCGAATCAAGATCGCCGTGATTGCGCCGACCTTCGCCAAAAGCCGATCGATAAGCGCTGTTCTCATTGAATATCTTTAAGGCCAAAGCCGGCAAATGGATTGCTTGCCGGTTCCCCTGCGTCAGGCATAACCTGCGCAGTCGACGCGTGAGGGCGCGTGCGGCATCAAGGGGAGGACATCGCAGTGACCATACAAGGCGCATCACCCGATCTATACAATGAGGATCTGGCTCCGGCCAAAGTCCGAAACTGGGGGCCGTTCTCGATTTTCAACGTCTGGACGTCGGACGTCCACAGCCTCTGGGGCTATTATCTCGCCGCAAGCCTGTTCCTGTTTTGCGGCGGCTTCGTCAATTTCATCATCGCCATCGGCATCGGTTCGCTGATCATCTACGCGCTGATGAACATGGTCGGCTATGCCGGCGTGAAGACCGGCGTGCCCTACCCCGTGCTGGCGCGCGCGTCCTTCGGCATCTGGGGCGCCAACATTCCGGCCCTGGTGCGCGCCATCGTCGCCTGCTTCTGGTACGGCGCGCAGACGGCAGCGGCATCGGGCGCGATCGTGGCGTTGCTGATCCGCTCGCAATGGTTCGCCGATTTCAACGCCAACACGCATTTCCTCGGCCATACGGGTCTGGAAGTGATCTGTTTTGTGGTCATCTGGGCACTGCAATTGCTGATCATCCAGAACGGCATGGAAACGGTGCGCCGCTTCCAGGATTGGGCCGGCCCGGCGGTGTGGGTGATGATGTTGATCCTGGCGATCTATCTCTGTGTAAAATCCGGGAGATTTGCCTTTACCAGCGACATCCCGATGGATGTGCTGCTCGACAAGACAAAGGATGCCGGCGTACCCGGAACCCCTGGCTCCTGGACGTCGCTGTTTGCGGTGGCGGCGATCTGGGTCACCTATTTCTCGGCGCTCTATCTCAATTTCTGCGATTTCGCCCGCTATGCCCCAGACAAGGCATCGCTGCGCAAGGGCAACATCTGGGGCCTGCCGATCAATCTCATCCTGTTCTCGCTGGTCGCCGGCGTGACCACCATCGCTGCCTTCGACGTGTATGGCGAAGTGCTTCTGCATCCCGACCAGATCTCGGCGAAATTCGACAGCTGGTTCCTGGCAGCGCTTGCAGCCCTGACCTTTGCCGTGGCGACGCTCGGCATCAATGTGGTGGCAAACTTCGTCTCGCCGGCCTTCGACTTCTCCAACGTCTTTCCGCGGCAGATCGACTTCAAGAAGGGCGGCTATATCGCGGCCGTAATCGCGCTGGTGCTCTATCCCTTCGCGCCGTGGGAAGGCAGTGCGGCGTCTTTCGTCAACGTCATCGGCGCGACGATGGGGCCGATCTTCGGGGTGATGATGGTCGACTACTATCTGATCCGGAAGGGCGAGGTCGACGTCGAGGCACTGTACCGCGAAGATGGCGAGTTCCGCTTCCAGGGCGGCTGGCACATCAACGCCTTCATAGCCGCCGGCATCGGCGCCATCTTCTCCTCGGTCCTGCCGAACTTCACGAACCTGCTACCGGCATGGTGGGGCGTTTATGGCTGGTTCTTCGGCGTCGGCATTGCAGGGGTCATCTACTACGTCCTTCGCACCGCCGCCCTTGGCGCAGGGGCCAGGACGGCAAAGGCGTGAAATGAGAGATAGGGAGTAGTCAGTAGTCAGTAGTCAGTAGGGAATAGTATAACCCCTACTCCCTACTCCCTACTCCCTACTCCCTACTCCCTACTCCCTACCATCTCAGCCAATCTCCGCACCGTGTTCCAGTTGCGTGCGGTGCCGATGCCCATGCGCTTGTGGTTCATGGCAGCGAGCAGCCGCGAGCTTGGCCGCTCGCGCGAAAAGACGACCCAGATGTCGCCATCGACCGAAGCCACCTTCTCGTCCTCGGCGGCATAGGCCTGGAGCGCGGCCACACCATCCGCTGGCGCTGGCTTGCGCATCACCCGCACAGCCACCTGATCGCCTGCCTCGGCAGAGTCGGCCGGGAATGGGTTGCCGGCGGCAAGTTTCAGCCAATCCTCGGCAGTGCGCACGATGATGACGACGTTGCGGCCGAAGGTTTTTTCGAAGGCCGTTTCCAGCCGCTGTTCCAGCTTGGCGATGCCGGTCGCCCGTGTCTCGAAGACCAGATTGCCGGTCGCCACCAGGGTGCGCGGGTTCTTCAGCCCAAGCTGTTCAGCCATCGCCTTGAGGTCGGCCATGACGACCCGGCGGCCTTCGCCGAGGATAATGCTGTAGAGCAGCGCAACATAGGTCTGCATCAGCTGCGAAACCTCACCGTGGCCCTAGACCAGTCGCGACTGGTCCACCGCGGCCGAGATGAAGCTGGCGAACAGGGGATGCGGCTCAAGCGGCCGGCTCTTCAGCTCCGGATGGTACTGGACGCCGATAAACCAGGGATGGTCGGGATATTCGACGGTTTCCGGCAGCACACCGTCGGGCGACATGCCGGCAAACACCAGGCCGCAATCTTCCAGCCGCTCCTTGTAGTCGATATTGACCTCGTAGCGGTGGCGATGGCGCTCGGAAATCTGGGTGTCGCCATAGATGTCGGCGATCTTCGAACCCTTGGCGAGTTCAGCCTGATAGGCGCCAAGCCGCATGGTGCCGCCGAGATCGCCCGTTTCGCGGCGCTTCTCCAGCATGTTGCCTTTCAGCCATTCGGTCATCAGGCCGACGACCGGCTCGTCGGTCGGACCGAATTCGGTCGACGAGGCGTGTTCGACGCCGGCCAGCGAGCGCGCTGCCTCGATGCAGGCCATCTGCATGCCGAAGCAGATGCCGAAATACGGCACCTTGCGCTCGCGGGCGAATTTCGCCGCCAGGATCTTGCCTTCCGAGCCGCGCTCGCCGAAGCCGCCGGGCACCAGGATGCCATGCACCTTTTCCAGCCACGGCGTCGGGTCTTCCTTCTCGAAAATCTCGCTCTCGATCCAGTCGAGCTTGACCTTGACGCGGTTGGCCATGCCGCCATGCGACAAAGCCTCGATCAGCGATTTGTAGGCATCCTTGAGGCCGGTGTATTTGCCGACAATGGCGATCGTTACCTCGCCTTCCGGATTGTGGATGCGGTTGGACACGGCCTGCCAGGGCTCCATGCGCGGCTTCGGCGCCGGATCGATACCGAAGGCGGCCAGCACTTCCGAATCGAGCCCTTCCTTGTGGTAAGCCATCGGCACGTCATAGATGTGGGGCACGTCGAGCGCCTGGATGACGGCGCTCTCGCGCACATTGCAGAACAGCGACAGTTTTCTGCGCTCTTCCTTGGGGATGGCGCGGTCGGCGCGGACCAGCAGGATATCGGGCGCGATGCCGATGCCGCGCAGTTCCTTGACCGAATGCTGGGTCGGCTTGGTCTTCAACTCGCCGGCCGTGGGGATGTAAGGCATCAAGGTCAGGTGGACATAGACGGCGTTGTTGCGCGGCAGATCGTTGCCGAGCTGGCGGATAGCCTCGAGAAACGGCATCGCCTCGATATCGCCAACCGTACCGCCGATCTCGCACAGCACGAAATCATAGTCGTCATTGCCGTCGAGCACGAAATTCTTGATCTCATCGGTGACATGCGGAATGACCTGCACGGTGGCGCCGAGATAGTCGCCGCGCCGTTCGCGCTCGATGATGTTCTTGTAGATGCGGCCGGTGGTGATGTTGTCTTGCTGGTTGGCCGAGCGGCCGGTGAAGCGCTCGTAATGGCCAAGATCGAGATCGGTCTCGGCGCCGTCATCGGTGACGAAAACCTCGCCATGCTGGTAAGGCGACATCGTTCCGGGATCGACATTGAGATAGGGATCGAGCTTTTTGATGCGTGCGCGATAGCCTCGCGCCTGCAAGAGAGCCCCAAGGGCCGCTGCAGCGATGCCTTTTCCAAGTGAGGAAACCACGCCGCCTGTGATGAATACATATCGCGCCATGGGAGTCATCGCTTAACGCGGCCGAATTGATTCCGCCAGAGAAAAAACCGCCGCTGAGGCTTTTTCCAGAGAAGGCGCGATAGTCCCGAGGTTCGAGACTGGTGTTTTGGTCAAAACAAAAGGGCCGGCAAAAGCCGGCCCTTTCGGCAGGTTTGTGAAAGCGTCAGATGATGACGACCTTGGTGCCGACCCTGACGCGGCTGTAGAGGTCCATGACGTGCTCGTTGATCATGCGGAAGCAGCCATTGGAAGCGCTGGTTCCGATCGACTGCGGCGCGATGGTGCCGTGGATGCGCAGATGCGTGTCCTTCTTGCCGTCGTAGAGATAGATGGCGCGGGCGCCGAGCGGGTTCTGGCCGCCGCCGGGCATGCCGTCCTTGTACTGGCCATAATGCTTGGGTTCGCGCTTCTGCATGTCGAGCGTCGGGATCCAGCGCGGCCATTCCTGCTTGTCGCCAACGGCAACCTTGCCCTTGAACTGCAGGCCTTCGCGGCCGACCGCGATCGCATAGCGGCGGGCGGTGAAAGCCGATTCGACGAGGTAGAGGCGGCGCGCGCTGGTATCGATGACGATCGTACCCGGCTCATAGCCGCTGAATTCGACGTCCTGCGGCACGAATTCCGGCTTCACCTTGAACTGCTTCTTGGCTTGCCGCTTGGCGAGAGCCTGGTCGAGCGCGCGCGTTTCG
The DNA here is from genome assembly GCF_040321305.1 of Mesorhizobium sp. M0478. Classification (NCBI taxonomy): domain Bacteria; kingdom Pseudomonadati; phylum Pseudomonadota; class Alphaproteobacteria; order Hyphomicrobiales; family Phyllobacteriaceae; genus Mesorhizobium; species Mesorhizobium sp. M0478. Next base: position 32,610 of record NZ_JAMYRH010000012.1, on the reverse strand, counting down.
GGGAGATAGGCGATCGACGAGGCAGAGGACGTGCCGCCGAACAGGCCGGCGAACAGTCCGCCACTCGTCGGCTTCTGGCCCGGGGCCTCGCTGCGCAATTCGCCATTGTTGCCGGTCAGCGCGATATTCATCGCTTCGGCCGGAAGCGGTTCAGCCGATTCGATCGGCTCGACCGGCGCGATCGGGTCAACCGGAGCGATGATCTTGGTGATCTTCTTGCCTGGCTTGGCGTCAGCGATCACCACCGGCTTGCCCTTGCTGGCCAGGAACGCCTGGCGCTGGGCATCGGCCCTGGCTTTCGCCGCATCGCGCATCGCCAGCTTGCGGGCCTCGAGCGCCTTGACGCGGGCGAGATCCCTGTCGGCGGCGATCTTGTCTTCGAGCTTGCTGATCTGAGCCAGATCGTCCGGGCTCGGGTTTTTCTTCTTCTTGAGAAGCTTCAGCTGCGTCGCATCGCTCTTGGCGGCGACGTTGATGACAGCGGTTTTGCCAACCGCCTGCGGTGAGGTCATTGCCGGAGTGCCGGCGAAGGCCGCGGAGCTCATGCCGAATACGGCACAAAACCCCATGAAAATGAAGCTGCGAAGCTGCATGGCGAAGATCCGATCGTTCAATGCTTGTTGCCCACGGCGTCGCCCGGCGCCCCCCAAGGGCGCAGAAAGTGCCGCCGGCAATCTATAATCGAAGTGGCGTACGGGCCTCAAGCACGGGGTGCGGTCGAATCTTCGTGATCGTGTGCCATTTGCCGCGACTGTGTTGAAACAACAACAGATCGCGGCATCCGACCCTACCGACTACTGGTTCGGAACCTGCGGCGTGACCGGCAAGGTAACGCCATTGGTAGCCGGCGGCGCAGCCGAATCGGTTGCAGGTGGCGTCGCCGGAGATGGAGCCGTCGCCGGGGCCGTGGTGGCGGGCGGCGTGGTGGCGGCGCCGTTGGCCGCGGGCGCGGCCGGTGCGGTGTTGCCCGAAGGCGGCGTCGGCGCCGTCGTGCCGGGCAACTGATTGAGCACGCCGTTGCCGCTGTCGGCCGGCACGCGGTCGAGAATGTCGATCGGTTTTTCGCCATAGCGGGCAACGATCGAGAGTGTCAGCGACGTCACGAAGAAGGCCGCGGCCAGGATCGCCGTCGCCCGCGTCAGCGCATTGGCGGCGCCACGCGCGGTCATGAAACCGGAACCGCCGCCAATGCCGAGACCACCGCCTTCGGAGCGTTGCAGCAGCACCACGCCGACAAGGGCGAGCACGACCATGAGGTGGATGACGATCAGTACGGTTTCCATATTTTATCCTGGCAAGCCCTGCCGCTCCCTGGCGATCAGGGCCGGTGATTTGGAGGCGGCTCCATACAATGCTTTAACGGCATTTCCAAGCCCGTGGCCGGAATATGGGAAGCAATGCGCCCTTTGCAACGATTTCCGCCGAACTGCTGCGTTCATAAGTCGATGACGGAACTGGTCGGCAACGAAATTCCGGGGCCTACGCGATATTCTGGTATGCCTCGGCGATGGCGAGAAAGTCGGACGCCTTCAAGCTGGCGCCGCCAACCAGCGCGCCGTCGACGTTTTTGACGCCCAGCAGTTCGACCGCGTTGGACGCCTTGACCGAGCCGCCATAGAGGATGCGCATCTTGCCGGCCACGGCTGCGCCGAGCGCTTCCGCCAGTTTTTGGCGGATATTCGCGTGCGCCTCCGCCACGTCTTCGGCGGTCGGCGTCAGGCCGGTGCCGATAGCCCATACCGGCTCGTAGGCGATAACGGTGTTGGCGGGCGTTGCGCTCGGTGGCACCGAGCCGGCGACCTGCCGCGACAACACGTCGAGTGCTGTGCCCGCTTCGCGCTCGGCCTTGGTCTCGCCGATGCAGATGATGGCGACGAGCCCTGCCCGCCACGCCGCCGAGGCCTTGGCGAGGACGATGGCATCGTCCTCGCTGCGCTGTTCGCGGCACTCGGAATGGCCGACAATGACGTGGCTGGCGCCCGCATCCTTCAGCATCTCGGCTGAGACACAGCCGGTGAAGGCGCCGCTTTCCTTGATGTGGCAGTCCTCGCCACCGGCCCGCACCGGCGTGCGCGACAGGATTTCGACGGCGCGCGACAGCAAGGTCGCCGGCACGCAGACCAATGCTTCGGTCTCTGCGTCGAGCCCGCTCATGAAGCCGTTGCCGATCATCCTGAGCTCGTTCAGCGAAGCGCTGGTGCCGTTCATTTTCCAGTTGCCGGCAACGAGCGGTCGAATTCCTGGCGTCATGGGGATCTGGTTCTCCGGGCGACATTGGGGTCTCGCCCTCCCTATCAAAATCAGGCCACAAAGCAATCGACAGTGAGCCGGAAGGGCGCTATTGCGCTTGTTTCAGACTCGGGCGCACGCAAAACTGCGCAAAAATCGGAAGTAACAATGCTTGGTATATTGAGAAGCGCGGCAGGGACCTGGGTCGCGAAAGCCCTGCTGTCGCTGCTGGTGTTGAGTTTCCTTGCCTGGGGCGTCACCACGCGGATGACGGGCGGCTTCCTGGCTGGCCATCATGCGGTGATCACCGCCGGCAGTACCACCGTCTCGATCACCGAGTACCGCCTCGCCTATGATCGCCAGATCGCTATGCTGCAGCAGCAGATCGGCCAACGCATCAGCCGCGACCAGGCCAAGGCCTATGGCATCGACAACCAGGTGCTGGCTCAGTTGGTGTCCGGCGCCGTCCTCGACGAACAGGCGCGCAAGCTCGGGCTTGGCTTCTCCAAGGACAGGCTGGCCGAACTGACGCGGCAGGAACCCGCCTTCCAGGGCCCGAATGGCCAGTTCGACCGCCGGCTGTTCGAATCCCGGCTGCGCGAACTGGGAATGCGGCCGGAGGATTATCTGAAGAACCGGGCTCAGGTGGCGGTGCGCCAGCAGATCGTCGAAGCGGTTTCGGACGGGCTCAAGGCTCCGGATACCTTCTTCAAGGCAGTTGCGCTCTATCGCGGCGAAGACCGCACCATCGACTATCTGATCTTGCCAAAGGCGTTGGTGGAGCCGATCGAGGCGCCATCCGACAGCGTGCTTCAGGCTTATTTCGAGGCCAACAAGAAAACCTACGCGGCGCCAGAATACCGCAAATTCTCCTATGTCCGGCTCGAGCCCGAAGACATCATGGATGTCAGCGCCGTGACCGACCAGCAGGTCAGCGACGACTACAACAAGAACAAGGGCCGCTACACCACGCCGGAAATGCGCACCATCGAACAGCTGGTGTTCCCTTCCGCGGACGCCGCCAAGGCGGCATCCGATTCGCTGAAGACGGGCGCCACTTTCGACAAGATCGTCACCGCGCAGGGCAAGACCCCGGCCGACACGCTGCTCGGCACGCTCTCCAAGGATAAGATCACCGACAAGGCGGTCGCCGATGCCGCATTCGCGCTTGCCGTCAACGAAGTCAGCCCGGTCGTCCAGGGCGCGTTCGGTCCGGTGCTTTTGCGCGTCACCGAGATCAAACCGGAAACGGTGAAGCCGCTGGCGGAAGTGTCAGACCAGATCCGAAAGGATCTGGCGCTCGGCGAAGCAAGCCGCATCCTGCTCGACGTGCACGACAATTACGAAGACACCCGCGCCGCCGGCAGCACGCTGGCCGAAGCCGCCGCCAAACTGAAGCTCAAGGACGTCACCGTCGAGGCCATAGACCGCACCGGCCTCAAGCCGGACGGCACCATCATCAAGGACCTGCCGGCATCGGCGGACCTGATCAAGGCGGTGTTCGAAGCCGAGCCCAACACCGAGAATCAAGCCCTGACCACGCCTAACAACGGCTTCGTGTTCTATGAACTGACATCGATCACGCCGGCTCGCGACCGCACGCTGGACGAAGTCCGCCAGCGCGTGGTGGCGGACTGGACGACAGAGGAAACGACCAAGCGGCTGACCGCGAAAGCAGACGAACTCGACAAGCGCCTCAAGGCTGGCACCACACTCGACGTCATCGCCGGCGAACTGAAGCTTGAAAAGCAGACCAAGCGCGGCGTGAAGCGCGAGGCCGACGATGTCGATTTCGGCAAGGAGGGTGCTGCTGCGATGTTCGGCGTCGGCGAAGGCGGCACCGGGCTGATCCCCTCGCCCACCGGCGACGGCCAGATCCTGTTCAAGGTCGCCGAAGTGTTCGAGCCGGCCGGAGCCGACGCCAGCTCGGTACCCGACGATGCGCAAAAATCCTTCACGCAAGGCATGTCCGACGATCTGCTCGACCAGCTGGTGGCGCAGTTGCAGACGCAGTACGCCGTCAGCGTCGACCAGGCCGCCGTTGCCCAAGCCCTCGCCCAATGAATGGCCTTAGCCCAATGAACGTCTTGGCCCAATGAGCGCCCTGAAGACCCATATCGCCAAGGTCGCCACGGGAACCGGGCTTACCTTCGAGGAAGCGCGCGAAGCTTTCGACATCATCATGTCTGGCGACGCGACGCCGGGCCAGATCGGCGGCTTCCTGATGGCGTTGCGCGTGCGCGGGGAGACCGTGAGCGAGATTTCCGGCGCCGTCGCCACCATGCGTGCCAAGATGCTGCGCGTCGAAGCTCCTGAGGGCGCCATCGACATTGTCGGCACGGGCGGCGACAATTCGCATTCAGTCAACATCTCGACCGCTTCGGCCTTCGTCATTGCCGGCTGCGGTGTGCCGGTCGCCAAGCACGGCAATCGGGGCCTGTCGTCGCTGACGGGCGCTGCCGATGTGCTGGTCGCGCTCGGCGTCAAGATCGATATCCCGCCAGAGGTGATCGGCCGCTGCATCCAGGAGGCCGGCGTCGGCTTCATGTTCGCACCTGCGCACCACCCGGCGATGAAGCATGTCGGCCCGACCCGCGTCGAGCTCGGCACGCGCACCATCTTCAACCTGCTCGGACCGCTGTCCAATCCGGCCGGCGTCAGCAGGCAGATGGTCGGCGTGTTCCTGCCGGAATGGATCGTGCCGGTGGCCGAGACATTGAAGGCGCTGGGCACCGAGCATGCCTGGGTCGTCCATGGTGACGGCTATGACGAAATCACCACCACCGGCGAAACGCAGGTGGCGGAACTGGCCGGCGGCGAGATCCGCCATTTCACGCTCACGCCGGAAGCGGTCGGCCTGCAGCGCCACAGCAAGGACGAGCTGCGCGGCGGCGATGCCGCCTACAACGCCAAGGCGTTGCGCGACATGCTGGGCGGTGCTGCCGGGGCCTATCGCGATACGGTGCTGATGAACGCCGGCGCCGGCATGGTGGTGGCCGGCAAGGCGACGACGCTTGCCGACGGCATGGCCGCGGCCACACAGGCCATCGACAGCGGCCGGGCGCTGGGCGTGCTCGACAGGCTGGTCGAGATTTCGAACGGATGAGCCGTGGCTGACATTCTGCGCAAGATCGAGGCCTACAAGCGCGACGAGATCGCGGCGGCGAAGGCGCGGATACCGTTGGCCGAGATCAAGGCGCGAGCCAAGGATGCCGACGCACCGCGTGGCTTTCGGAGGGCGCTTGAGGCGAAGCGCAGATCGGGCAGCTTCGGCCTGATCGCCGAGATCAAAAAGGCAAGCCCCTCCAAAGGCTTGATCCGTGCCGATTTCGACCCGCCCGCACTGGCGCAGGCCTATGAGAAAGGCGGTGCCGCCTGTCTTTCGGTGCTGACCGATGCGCCATCCTTCCAGGGCGCGCCGGAATTTCTCACCAATGCACGGAAGGCAGTGTCCCTGCCCGCGCTGCGCAAGGATTTCCTGTTCGACCCTTACCAGGTCTACGAGGCTCGCGCATGGGGCGCCGATGCCATCCTGATCATCATGGCCAGCGTCGATGATGCCTTGGCGAGCGAATTGGAAGCGACCGCGTTCGAACTCGGCATGGACGCGCTGATCGAGGTGCATGACGAGGCCGAGACGCAGCGCGCGGTAAAACTCTCGTCGCAGCTGATCGGCATCAACAACCGCAATCTCAGAACATTCGAGACCAGCCTCGAGACCTCGGAACGGCTGGCATCGATGGTGCCGGGCGGCCGATTGCTGGTCAGCGAGAGCGGAATTTTCACCCACGACGATTGCTTCAGGATGCAAAAGACCGGCATCAGCACCTTCCTCGTCGGCGAGAGCCTGATGCGGCAAGAGGATGTCGCTGCGGCAACGCGGCTGCTTTTGACAGGCAAGGCGAAAGCAGAGGCCATCTGAGGATGGCAGCCGCCCTCACCCATCTCGGCGCCAAGGGCGAGGCCAACATGGTCGATGTCGGCGAGAAGGCGGAGACGACGCGCACGGCGGTCGCCGAGGGCTTTGTCTCGATGCGGGCCGAAACCCTGAAGATGATCCTCGACGGCGACGCCAAGAAGGGCGATGTGCTGGGTACCGCGCGCATTGCCGGCATCATGGCTGCCAAGAAAACGCATGAGCTGATCCCACTCTGCCATCCGCTGCTTTTGACCAAGGTGTCGGTCGACATCGAACCGGACACCACGCTGCCCGGCCTCAGGGTCACCGCGCTCGCCCGCGTCACCGGCAAGACCGGGGTCGAGATGGAGGCGCTGACCGCGGCATCTGTCGCGTGCCTGACCATTTACGACATGGCCAAGGCGGTCGACCGCGCCATGGTGATTTCCGGTATAAAGCTGGTGGAAAAGACCGGCGGCAAGTCCGGCGACTACAAGGCGGGTTCGTAAATGGCGCTGGTTCCGGTCGCCGAGGCGCTTCAACGCCTACTCGACGGCGCTGTGGCGTTGCCCGGTGAAAGCGTCGCGCTGGCGGATTCGGCCGGCCGGGTGCTGGCGGAGCCGGTCGTGGCGCTGCGTACCCAGCCGCCTTTCAATGCATCTGCCATGGACGGCTATGCCGCACGGGCGCGGGATGTGGCGACCCTCCCGGCGAGGCTTTCGGTGATCGGCAAGGCGCCTGCAGGGCGAGGCTTTGACGGCGCTGTAGGTAAGGCGGAAGCTGTGCGCATCTTCACCGGCGCGCCGCTGCCGGAAGGCGCAGACACCATCGTCATCCAGGAAAATGTTCGCGATCTCGGCGGTGGCCGGATCGAGGTCACCGAACCGACGGCGAAGAACCGCAACATCCGCCGCCTTGGACTGGATTTTGCCCAAGGCGACGTGCTGCTGGAGAAAGGCCGCGTGCTCGATCCGGCTGCATTGTCGCTGGCGGCGTCGGCCAATCATCCCCGGTTGAACGTGGTGCAACGGCCGCTGGTCGCCATCATCGCCACCGGCGACGAATTGCTGCCACCGGGCAGCGAACCTGGCCCCGCCCAGATCATCTCGTCCAACGCCTATGGCGTCGCTGCTGTGGCGCAGTCGGTCGGCGCTCGCGCGCTCGATCTCGGTATAGCGGCCGATCGCAAGGAAGCGATCGCGGCGCTGGTGAAAAAGGCGGTCGATGCGAAAGCCGACGTCATCGTCACGCTCGGCGGCGCCTCGGTCGGCGACCATGATCTCGTTCATGACGTGCTGACCGGCGAAGGCATGAACCTCGACTTCTGGAAGCTCGCCATGCGCCCGGGCAAGCCGCTGATGTTCGGGCGGCTGGGCGATATCAGGTGCATCGGCCTGCCCGGCAATCCGGTGGCGAGCCTGGTCTGCTCGCAATTGTTCCTGAAGCCGCTATTGGCGCAGCTCGGCGGCCGTCCCCACCGGCAGGACATCCGCCAGGCTCAGCTTGGCGCCGCGATGCCGGCCAATGATCTAAGGCAAAACTATGTGCGCGCCGTGGTCCGGGAAGAAGCCGGCGCATTGGTGGCGACACCATTCGGCATCCAGGATTCCTCGATGCTGAGAATGCTGGCCGACGCCAACGGCCTGATCGTGCGCGAGCCCTTCGCTCCGGCGGCAGAAGCAGGCGCTGCTTGCAGCGTTCTGATGTTGCGCTGAAGGTCGCGGATCCAAGCCGTTAATTCCAAGAGATAAGACTGGTTGTTACTCCGCCAGCAATGTCCGCGTCAGCGGATGTGTCGGATCGGCAAGCCCGTCGACGATGCTGAAATGATGCCGGTCCGGCTCGACCACTGTGCTGGTCGTGGCGCCGAGGCCGATCCAGATGTTGGCAAGCAGCGCATTCTGGCGCAGGAACTCCGCCCGCTCGCCGCCGCCGGCCCAGCAGGTGATGCGCGCGCCCTGCATGGGGCGCAGCAGAACCGGGCTTTCGGCCAGTGCTTCCGCTTCATCGATGGCCAGTGTCGCGTTCATCCCCGTCCGCATGATTGGCCGCAGGTCATGGACGCCGGAGATCGAGACGACATTGCGCACGCGGCCCGCCACATCGGCGGCCAGGGGTGCCGTTGTCGTCACCATCCTGGAGGCGAGATGGCCGCCGGCGGAATGCCCGGTCAGGATCACCGGCCCGCCGACCATCGTCGCCGCCTTGCCGATCGCCGCCGCGATTTCCCTAACGATGCCGGAAATGCGTATGTCGGGACAAAGCGTGTAAGTCGGCATTGCCACGGCAAAGCCATTGGCAACCGCGCCGTTGGCCAGATGCGACCATGGCTTGTTGTCGAACGCCTTCCAGTAACCGCCATGGATGAAGACGACGAGCCCTTTGGGCATGACATCGGGAAGGAACAGATCGAGCCTGTTGCGCGGGCTGTCGCCATAGGCGATGTCGAGCTTGGCCCGACCGGACGCCGACATTGTGTCGCGAAAAGCCTGTGCCGGTGTGTCCCACGCGGCCGGCCAGCGATTGCTGCCGGCAATGTTGTCGCCGTTGGCGTAGGCATTGTCCCAATCGGCAACACGATGTTGGAGCATCTGCATCCCTCCCGGATGGCTTCAGTTCAGTCGACAGGAATGGCCGCCGAACAGGGCGGCGTCAATGCTGCGACCTAAAAACATTTTAGGCTTGAAACAAATTTCGACTGGTGCGATCCTGCGCCTTGTTCAGCCATGGGCGCGAGGCAGACAGGGGCAGCCGAAAATGCTTGGGCCATCAGCGCATATCGACACATTCACGCGCGACAACCTGCCGCCGCCGGAGCAATGGCCGGAGTTTTTGCTCGACGGCTTCGACTATCCCGACCACATAAATGCCGGCGTCGAATTGACCGACAGGCTGGTCGAAAAAGGGTTCGGCGACCACACCGCGCTGATCGGCAATGGCCGCCGCCGCACCTACAAGGAACTGTCCGACTGGACCAACAGGCTCGCCCATGCCCTGGTCGAGAATTATGGCGTCAAGCCGGGCAACCGGGTGCTGATCCGCTCGGCCAACAACCCGGCCATGGTCGCCTGTTGGCTGGCCGCCACCAAGGTTGGCGCGGTGGTCGTCAACACCATGCCGATGCTGCGCGCCGGCGAACTCGCCAAGATCGTCGACAAGGCGGAAATCACGGTTGCGCTTTGCGATACAAGGCTGATGGACGAGATGACCGCCTGCGCCAAGGGCAGTGCGTATCTCAAGCAGGTCATTGGCTTCGACGGCACGGCCAACCATGACGCGGAACTCGACCGCGCCGCCCTCGACAAGCCGGTCACCTTCACTGCCGTCAACACCGGCCGCGACGATGTCGCCCTGCTCGGCTTCACCTCCGGCACCACCGGCGTGCCGAAGGCGACGATGCATTTCCACCGCGACCTGCTGATCGTCGCCGACGCCTATGCCCGCGAAATCCTGGAGGTGACGCCCGACGACATCTTCGTCGGCTCCCCGCCCCTTGCCTTTACCTTCGGTCTTGGCGGGCTCGCCATCTTCCCGCTGCGTTTCGGCGCCGCGGCGACGCTGCTGGAACAGGCGACGCCACCCAACATGATCCACATCATCGAGACCTACAAAGCGACCATTTCCTTCACCGCTCCAACCGCCTATCGGGCCATGCTCAAGGCCATGGATCAAGGCGCTGACCTGTCCTCGCTGCGCGTCGCGGTTTCGGCGGGCGAGACGCTGCCGGCGCCTGTCTTCGAGGAATGGACTGAGAAGACCGGCAAGCCGATCCTCGATGGGATCGGCGCCACCGAGATGCTGCATATCTTCATCTCCAACCGCTTCGACGACATGAAGCCGGCCTCCACCGGCAAACCCGTCGGCGGCTATCAGGCACGCATCGTCGATGACGAGATGCGGGAGCTGCCGCGCGGCTCTACTGGCCGGCTGGCGGTGCGCGGCCCGACCGGCTGCCGCTACATGGCCGATGCCAGGCAAAAGGACTATGTCCGCGATGGCTGGAATCTCACCGGCGATACGTTCACGCAGGACGAGGATGGCTTCTTCCACTTCGCCGCGCGTTCCGACGACATGATCGTCAGCGCCGGCTACAACATCGCCGGCCCCGAGGTCGAAGCGGCGCTGCTCTCGCATCCCGACGTCGCCGAATGCGCGGTGACCGGCGCCGAGGACGGTGAACGCGGCCAGATCGTCGAGGCGCATATCGTGCTTGTGCAAGGTGTTTCGCCGGACGCATTGACCGTCAAACGCCTGCAGGACCACGTCAAGGCAACGATCGCGCCCTACAAATATCCGCGTTCGGTGAAGTTCATCGACGCCTTGCCCAAAACCCAGACCGGCAAGATCCAGCGCTTCCGGTTGCGCGCGGAGAAGAGCAATTGATTAAGCCGCACGATCCGGCGTCCGATGGCGCGCAGATGTCGTTCAAGGAGCGGATGTCCTACAGCGACTATCTGCAGCTGGACAAGGTGCTCGATGCGCAGGCGCCGCTGTCTTCGGCCCATGACGAGATGCTGTTCATCATCCAGCATCAGACATCGGAATTGTGGATGAAGCTCGCTTTGCACGAGATCGGCGCCGCGATCCGCTCTATCCGCGCCGACCGCCTCGAACCGAGCTTCAAGATGCTGTCTCGCGTCGCGCGCATCTTCGAGCAGCTCAACAATGCCTGGGACGTGCTGCGCACGATGACGCCAAGCGAATACACCGAGTTTCGCGACGCGCTCGGCCAATCCTCGGGCTTCCAGTCGTGGCAGTACCGCGCTATCGAGTTCATGGCCGGCAACCGCAACCTAGCCATGCTCGGGCCGCACAAGCACCGGCCCGATCTTACGGACAGGCTGGAAGCGATCCTGGCCACGCCGTCGCTGTACGACGAGGCGCTTCTGCTTTTGGCGCGCAATGGCTTCGACATCGGCGCCGATGCCGGGCGCACGGACTGGCGCGAGACGCGCGTCGAGAACGAAGACGTGCTGGCTGCCTGGCAAACCGTCTACCGCGACCCGCAGCGCTACTGGATGCTCTACGAACTGGCCGAGAAGCTGGTCGACTTCGAGGATTACTTCCGCCGCTGGCGCTTCAACCACGTCACCACGGTCGAGCGCATCATCGGCTTGAAGCGCGGCACGGGCGGCACCTCAGGCGCCTCCTATCTGAAGAAGATGCTGGAGGTTGTGCTGTTTCCGGAGCTCTGGACGGTCCGCACCCGGCTCTAGAGCATTTCACCGTTTAACGTAAACGGCGAAATGCTCTAGCCCTTTGATTTGACGCAATTGCGGACGGAAAACCGCTTCACACTTTTCCTGAAATTGCTCTAGTTCCTCAGGTGACCGCGGTCTTCACCGCGAAGCGGGCGTCCTGCCAGGCGCCGGTGCGCAGAATATCCTCCAGGACTTCGACCGCCTGCCAGACATCGCCATATCCGACATAGAGCGGCGTGAAGCCGAAACGGATGGTCGACGGCGCCCGGAAATCGCCGATCACGCCGCGCTCGATCAGCGCGCGCATCACCTGATAGCCATGCGGATGGAGGAACGACACCTGGCTGCCGCGCTGGCTGCCGTCGCGAGGACTTTCCAGTTCAAGCCCGTAGGCGCCGCATCTGGCTTCGACGAGCTGGATAAACAGGTCGGTCAGCGCGATGCTTTTTCTGCGCACCGCCGCCATATCGACGTCGTTCCAGATATCGAGCGCGCCCTTGAGCGCCCGCATCGACAGCACCGGCTGCGTTCCGCACAGGAAGCGGCGAATGCCGCTGCCGACGGCAAAGCCCTGCTCGAAGGCAAAGGGCCGCGCATGGCCCCACCAGCCGCTGAGCGGCTGGTGGGCATCGTCATGGTGGCGCTCGGCCGCGTAGATGAAGGCTGGCGAGCCCGGGCCGCCATTGAGGTATTTGTAGGTGCAGCCGACGGCGAAATCGGCATTGGCACGGTCAAGTTCGACCGGCAAGGCGCCGGCCGTGTGGCAGAGATCCCAGATGATCAGCGCGCCGGCGTCATGTGCCTTGCGCGTCAGCGCCGCCATGTCGCGCAACTGGCCGGATTTGTAGTTGACGTGGTTGACCAGGATGACGGCAACGCTGTCGTCGATCAGCTCCTCGATTGCGGCCGCGTCGACGCCCTCCAGCCGCAGCCGCGTTCCCGGCCGGGTCGAGGCGACGCCTTCGGCCATGTAGAGGTCGGTCGGGAAACTGTCGCCCTCGGCAACGATGACCGACCGATCCGGCCGCATGCCGAGCGCTGCGTGCAGCAGCTTGTAGATGTTGATCGAGGTTGTGTCGCAGACCACCGTCTGCCCATCAGCCGCGCCGATCAGTCGCCCGAGCTGATCTCCGAGTTCCACCGGCATGTTGAACCAGCCGGCGGTGTTCCAGGCGCGAATGAGGTCGTGCGCCCATTCCTGCGTGGCGGCCTGCTGCAGTTCGCTGAAGACGACCGCTGACGCGGCGCCCAGGGAATTGCCGTCGAGATAAATCACGCCTTGCGGCAAGACAAAGCGTTCGCGCATGGAGCGCAGCGGATCGGCGGCATCCATTGCTTCGATTGTAGCGAGATCGGGTGTCGTGCTCATGATCCGGCGCCCCTCCATGGACAAACGCGCGCGGCGGAGCCTGCCGCCCAAACATGCCGGCGATCTTGAGTGGTCGCCCTTGAACTGTCAAACATTATATATAATTCACCCATTGAAAGGCTTTGATATATAATGATCCGCCGAGCGTTTATGTCTGATGGATCACGATGCTGGATGACGAGCAGACCTCGAGGACGGAAGCGGCCTATCGCCTGCTCAGGCGCGATATTCTTGCGACCCGGCTGGCGCCTGCCGCGCCGTTGAAGCTGAGCACGCTGCGCAACACCTACGGCATCGGCTGGACGCCGTTGCGCGAGGCGCTGTCGCGGCTGGAGGCGGAACGGCTTGTGACCGCCATCAGCAACCGCGGGTTTGCGGTCGCTCCCGTCTCTCGGGCGGAGCTCGAGGATTTGGCGCGTGCGCGGCTGGTGGTCGAACTGCCCCTGCTGGTGGAATCGATCGAGGAGGGCGATCGTGAGTGGGAAGACGCGGTCGTTGCCGCCCACTATCGTCTCTCACGGTGCGGGTCTGTTCTCGACGATCCATCGGATGATGCGGTCGACGCGTGGTACGAAAAACACGATGCCTTCCATGCGGCGCTGCTCAGTGCCGCGACATCCAGCTGGCTGCTGCGCTTCAATGCGACGATTTCCGACCAATTGCATCGCCATCACCGCTTTCTGGGTCTGGCCCCGACGCTGCGCGCCGCCGCCGGCCGCACGGATGGCCACCGGAAGGCCGTGGCGGCCCTGCGCGACGCCGTGGCGATCGAACACCATACCGCCCTGATGGAAGCGGCCCTCGATCGCGACGTCGAACGTGCGAAAACTCTGATGACCGCTCACATCGGCTACACGCTGCAGGTCTATGCCCAGAGTGAACCCGGCGCGGATGCTGCGCAGCCCCGTCCGAAAAGGAAGCGGCGATCGTAGCCGACGACGCAGGGCACTTTGTCTTCGTTTCACCCCGTTGCCGGCCAACGACTACGAGCGCCGCTCGCGGTGCCGAACGTCACGCTGAACAAAACGTCAACACATTCATTAAACTTTAAAAGGTTGCGGAACACAACTGGAACAGATAGTGTTTGTTCTGGGTTTGTTTTTTCTGATTCTGGTTTCAGAACCCTTGGGGGCCGCGATGCTGACGCGCAAACAACATGAGCTTCTGATGTTCATCCATGAACGCCTGAAGGAGAGCGGAATCCCGCCGTCCTTCGACGAGATGAAGGAAGCGCTCGACCTCGCCTCCAAGTCCGGCATCCACCGCCTGATCACGGCGCTTGAGGAGCGCGGTTTCATTCGCCGGCTGCCGAACCGGGCGCGCGCGCTGGAAGTGCTGCGGCTGCCCGACTCGATCGCACCAGGCCTCAATGCGGCGAGGAAGTTTTCGCCGAGCGTCATTCAGGGCAGTCTTGGTCAAACCGGCCAAGGGCAAGGCGGCCAAGGACAAGGCGCGTTGGGCCAAGGCGGTCTCGGCCGCCAGATCAAGCCGGGCTCGCCGTCGCGTTCGATGTCGGCCGGCAATGACGATGCCGTTTCCGCGATTTCAATCCCGGTTATGGGACGCATCGCCGCCGGCGTGCCGATCGACGCCATCCAGCATCAGACCCATTCGATCTCGGTGCCGCCCGATATGATCATGGGCGGCGAACACTACGCGCTCGAGGTCAAGGGCGATTCGATGATCGAGGCCGGCATTTTCGATGGCGACACGGTCATCATCCGCAATGCCGACACAGCCAGCCCCGGCGAGATCGTGGTGGCGTTGGTCGACGATGAGGAAGCGACCCTGAAACGCTTCCGCCGCAAGGGCGCCTCGATCGCCCTGGAAGCCGCCAACCCGGCCTACGAGACCCGCATTTTTGGACCGGACAGGGTGAAGGTGCAGGGCAAGCTTGTCGGATTGATCCGGCGCTACTGAGCCGGCTTGGGTTTGTACTTTTCACGCTGGTTGTAAGGCGGCAGGCCGCGCGCTTCGCGGGAGAAGCGGCGTTGCTCGTGCCAGGGGCGATACGGCTTGTCGACGGCGAAGCGGATGGTTGGCGCTGCAGCTGCCGATTGCGGATCGAAGAAGACGGCGGCGCTGCCGTCGCGGGCCAGCTGTTTCTTCGTCACGACCAGCACCAGCGGGTCGCGGCACGGATTGTAGGCGGTGGCGTCATCGATGACGATCAGGCTCGCGAAGGCACAGGCCGGCCGCGCCGTCTTGCGGTCTTTCGCAAGCGCTACAATGGCTCCGGAAGGGTGCCGGGCGATACAGAGATCGCCGGTGCAATAGAAGGGCGAGCCGGGCGGCAGATCGAGCGGATCGAGATCGAACCGCGTATCTGTTGACTCGAAAATCTCAGGTGGGATAATGGTTTCGGCCCGCAGCGCCCGTTTCCAATTGTCCGTGGTGAATTCGTTGGAGCGTTCGCGGTTGAGGGCGAGTTCGCCGCCACCGATCGGCATGGCCACCAGATGCGCATCCTCGGATATGAGCACGTCGGGCGTAAGCACCTGCGGCACCGTCAACAGGCCGGCCAGCGCGAAAGGCACGGCCGCCAACCTGAGCCAGGTGGTGGCCATGGTGGCGATGACGAGGGCGACCGCCACCAACAGCACCGAGCGGATGGAGATCAGCCCGACGGCGTCGACCGGCGAGCGCTCGGAAATCCAGGCCGATATAGCGATCATCGCCATCAGACCCTTGCCCATCACATAGAGGAACGGCCCGTCGGCGCCGAACGGCATCGCCAGTGCGCTGAGCACGGCAAAAGGCATGACGATCAACGAAACAATCGGCATCACGGCCAGATTGGCGATCAGGCTGAGCGGCGACACACGCTGAAAATGCCAGATGGCGAACAGCAAGGTTGCACTGCCGGCGATGATCGAGGTCATGGCGAGGCCGCCCATGGCCAGCGCGAATTTTCGCGACAGGAAGCCGACGAAGGAGCGCTTTGCCGGCGGCGTTCTCACCTTGTCGGCGCGGTAATCGGCCCAGCCGGCATAGGCGCCGACAAGGGCGGCGGTGGCGGCAAACGACATCTGGAAGCTGGGACCGACCACCTCGTGCGGCGACACCAGGATGACGGCAATGGCGGAGATCGCCAGATTGCGCATGGTGAGTGCGGCGCGATCAAACAGCACGGCGACAAGCATGACCGCCAGCATGATGAAGCTGCGCTCGGCGGCAACCACGACGCCTGAAATAACGAGATAGGCGGCGATCGAGACAAGCGCTGCCGCGGCCGCATATTTCTTCACCGGCCGGCGCGAAGAGAAAACGGGAAACAGCGCAAAGGCGCCACGCAGCAACGCCATGATGGTGCCGGCAACCAGCGCCATGTGCAGGCCGGAGATGGAGATGATGTGGTAGATGCCGGTGCGCCGCATCGCTTCGTTGACCTCGTCCGGGATGCCGGCGCGCACGCCGACAATCAGCGCCGCGGCAATCTCGCCTTCGGCGCCGCCGATCTTGCCCCTGATATGGTCGGCAATGTTTTCGCGCGCGTTCTCGATTGCCGAGGAGAGCCGTGCGGTCAGCGGCGGCGGTCCCTGCGTAGCAATGGTTTTCGGATTGCCGAGAAAGAAGCCGCTGCCGCCGATACCGGTGAAATAGCTGTCGAAGGAGAAATCGTAGCTCTCCGGCCGCACCGGACCGGTCGGCGGCAACAGCCTGGCATAGCCGGTGATCAGGGAGCCGGCGGTCATATCGGCGGGAACGGTCCGCGCCGAGAGCCTGACCCGCTCCGGGGCGTAGCGCAGCTCGGGGTAAGCGGTCGAAACCACGTCGAGCGTCAGCCTGATGCGGCCGCTTTCCATCTGTTCGAGACTGACGACGCGGCCGGTCAGCCGTGTCTGAATCTCGGAGCCGAGCATCTGCGTTCCGGCGCGCCAGGTCTCGACCTTGGCGGCGACGACGCCGAGCGCGCACAGCATCGCGGCCATGCAGAACAGATGCGTCCTCGGCCGCGATCGCGTGGCGACAGCGCAACATGTCGCCAGCACCACAATGGCGATTGGCTGCGCAAAGCCCGGCTCGCCGGCCAGCGAGAAGTAGACGATGACGCCGGCTGCCAGGAAAACCGGGACCAGCAGGAAGGCGACGCCCCGGTCGAGCTCCGTGTCGGCAGCCACGGCAAGGCTGCGGCGGAGCGCGGGCCATGACGGGCGGCGAAGCCGTCTGCGCAGTCGGGCGATAGATCCGGGCGCTGTGACTTGCGCCGGCAACGCGTCACCGGGCAGCGCGGGCGCTATGCCGGGATGCGGCTCAGGCAGCGCGAGGGGCAGCGGCTCGGCATAGGGACTATCGGCAAACAGCGAGCGTTCGCTGACGCTTGCCTCGCCGCCTTCGCCTTCCTTCGTGCCCCGGCCACGTCCAGCCATCGGGTCTGCCCCTTGCGCCCCAGACCTCCTATGCTACATGAACGCGCAAAGCGCGAAAGTCCGTGCGGTCGCATCCACCGCGCCGGAATTGACCCGCCAAGGACGCTCAATCCTCAATCATATCCCGGCCCTCCGCCCTCAGGCGAGCAAGCCCATCGTGCATTGCCTTCAATTGTTCCGGTGTATGACCCTGCCATTCAGCGAGCTCCCCCAGGATGAGCAACGGATCACGGGAGCGGTAGGATTTCGTCGGATTGCCGGGAAATTTTTTATCGGTCAGGTTAGGGTCATCCATAAAAAACCCTGTCGGCTTTACGATGTAAATCCTTTGACGACCGTCACCCGTTGCAAGCTCTGCTCCCCAGATGGCGGCTTCCAGTGTCTGGGTGAAATAGATCCATGACAGTGGTTTACCTCTGAAATTGGAAGGGTGGCCGACGCTCAGCAGATCCCCGGGTTTCAAATCCGCCCGGGTACCATGGTAGAACGGATCACCCTCCGTATGGTCGGCGTTGCTGGTCATCGGGAGCCCTTCTTTCAATCATTCCTCCTTCGTGGCGAGACCGGACCGCACACAGTTGCGGTGTTCACGATAATGATTGCAGAAAGGTCAATATGCGTGACCAAGCCAACGCTGTCACGGCGGCGTTGTAGTCGGGCAGTGCCGCATCCGTGAAGAAATGTCCGCTCGTCAGAGGGGGCTACCACCGTCGCAGCGATGTTCCAGGCACTGTGACGGACGCTGCAGCCGAATGAAACCCAGACATTGACGCTGCTGCCAAACGAGGTTGCGCGGAGGGTGCGAACAGATTTTGTGCTACAAGGCTCCAGCGCCAGTTGACGCAACCGATAATTGCCGACGTGCCCCGGCCACGTCCAGCCATCGGGTCTGCCCCTTGCGCCCCAGACCCCCTATGCTACATGAACGCGCAAAGCGCGAAAGTCCGCGCGATCACGCTCCGCTTTCCAAACTTCCCGAGAGTTCCATGTCCGACACGGTCGTCACCCGTTTTGCCCCCTCGCCCACCGGCTATCTGCATATCGGCGGCGCGCGCACGGCGCTGTTCAACTGGCTGTACGCCAAGCACACCGGCGGCACGATGGTGCTGCGCATCGAGGACACCGACCGCGAACGCTTCAACGAGGCGGCGATACAGGCCATTCTGGATGGGCTGACCTGGCTCGGCCTTTCCTGGGACGGTGAGGCCATATCGCAGTTCGAGCGCGCGCCGCGCCACCGTGAGGTGGCCGAGGAGCTGGTGCGCCTGGGCAAGGCCTATTACAGCTACGAGACGCCTGCCGAGCTCGAGGCGATGCGCGAGGCCGCACGCGCCAAGGGTCTGCCGCCGCGCTACAACGGCCAGTGGCGCGATCGTGCCCCCTCGGAGGCGCCTCCCGGCGTCAAGGGCGCCATCCGCATCAAGGCGCCGACCGAGGGCGAAACCGTGGTGCACGACCGTGTGCAGGGCGAGGTGCGCTTCCCCAACAAGGACCTCGACGATTTCATCATTCTGCGCTCGGACGGCAATCCGACCTACATGCATGCCGTCGTCGTCGACGACCATGACATGGGCGTCACCCACATCATCCGTGGCGACGACCATCTGACCAACGCCGCGCGCCAGACGGTGATCTACAACGCCATGGGCTGGGACGTCCCGTCGATGTCGCATATCCCGCTGATCCATGGCGCCGACGGCGCCAAGCTGTCGAAGCGGCACGGCGCACTCGGTGTCGAGGCTTATCGCGCCATGGGCTATCTGCCCGAGGCACTGCTCAACTATCTGGCAAGGCTCGGCTGGAGCCATGGCGACGACGAGATCATGTCGATCAAGGACATGATTTCGTGGTTCGACATCGGCGATGTCAACAAGGGTGCGGCGCGCTTCGACTTCGCCAAGCTCGAGTCGATCAACGGCGCGCATATGCGCAAGATGGCCGATGCCGAGCTGTTCGACATTTTCGTCGCCACTCTGCCATACCTGGAAAGCGGACCGGCTATCGCCGCCCGTCTCGACGACGCCAGGAAGGCGCAGCTGCTGGCTGCCTTGCCGGGTCTGAAAGAGCGCTCCAAGACGCTGGTGGAACTGGCCGATGGCGCGGCCTTCCTGTTCGTCGAGCGGCCGCTGCCGATCGACGAGAAGGCGGCAGCACTGCTCAGTGCCGACGCGCGCGCGATCCTGCGCGGCGCACATGCCGCTTTGCAGACTGTTTCGGGCGATTGGTCGGCTGCCGCGGCTGAAGCCGCGGTGCGCGAGTTCGCAGCGGCCGGCGGCCACAAGCTCGGCGCCGTGGCCCAACCGCTCCGGGCGGCCCTTACCGGCCGTAGCACCTCGCCCGGCGTGTTCGACGTGCTTGCCGTGCTTGGCCGCGAGGAAAGCCTGGCGCGGATTGCGGATCAAATCGATTAGGAGCGAGCTGGCCCAAAAAGATTGGCATTGAAAGGCGGGTTTCGCAGTGCAACATTAGGCCTTGGCCCAATCAGGCACGCACCTCCCAAAATGCGGTGGCGAGTTCGCGCATTCCGGTGATTTCGACGTGTCGTTTGCAGGAATTGCCTTGCCGGCATGAGGAACATGAAGGAGTTTGAGAATGAGCGAAGCTGCGACAAGACTGGAAACCGGCAGCAAGACGACGCACCCGTCGACTGCCACGCTCGAACTGGCCGGCAAGACGCATGAATTCAAGGTGCGAAGCGGGTCGGTCGGGCCCGACGTCATCGACATCGGTGCGCTCTACAACACCACCGGCGCCTTCACCTACGATCCCGGCTTCACTTCGACGGCGAGCTGCGAGTCGGCGATAACCTTCATCGACGGCGATGCCGGCATCCTGCTTCACCGCGGCTATCCCATCGACCAGCTGGCCGAGCATGGCGACTTCCTCGAAGTCTGCTACCTCCTGCTCTACGGCGAACTGCCGACCAAGGCGCAGAAGGACGATTTCGACTACCGGGTGACGCGCCACACCATGGTGCACGAGCAGATGTCGCGCTTCTTCACCGGCTTCCGCCGCGACGCGCATCCGATGGCTGTGATGTGCGGCGTGGTCGGCGCGCTGTCGGCCTTCTATCACGACTCCACCGATATTTCGGATCCGTATCAGCGCATGGTCGCCTCGATGCGGCTGATCGCCAAGATGCCGACGATTGCGGCCATGGCCTACAAATACCATATCGGCCAGCCCTTCATTTACCCGAAGAACGAGCTGAACTTCGCCGCCAACTTCCTGCATATGTGCTTTGCGGTTCCGTGCGAGGAATACAAGATCAATCCGGTGCTGGCGCGCGCCATGGAGCGCATCTTCATCCTGCATGCCGACCACGAGCAGAACGCCTCGACCTCGACGGTGCGGCTTGCCGGCTCGTCGGGCGCCAATCCGTTCGCCTGCATCGCCGCCGGCATCGCTTGCCTGTGGGGCCCGGCGCATGGCGGCGCCAATGAGGCGGCGCTCAACATGCTGGGCGAGATCGGCCATGTCGACCACATCCCGGAATTCATCGCCCGCGCCAAGGACAAGAACGATCCGTTCCGGCTGATGGGCTTCGGCCATCGCGTCTACAAGAACTACGATCCTCGTGCGAAAATCATGCAGAAGACGGCGCATGAGGTACTCGGCGAACTCGGCATCAAGGACGATCCGCTGCTCGACATCGCCATGGAGCTGGAAAAGATCGCGCTGACCGATTCCTACTTCATCGAAAAGAAGCTCTATCCGAACGTCGATTTCTATTCCGGCATCACGCTGAAGGCGCTGGGCTTCCCCACCACCATGTTCACCGTGCTGTTCGCGGTCGCCCGCACCGTCGGCTGGATCGCGCAGTGGAAGGAAATGATCGAGGACCCGCACCAGAAGATCGGCCGCCCGCGCCAGCTCTATACCGGCGCCCCGGAACGCGACTACGTGCCGATTGCGAAAAGGTGAAAGAGAGTGAATGGTGAATGGTAAGTAGTGAATAGCATGTAGTAAGTAGCAGGTAGTAAGTAGCAGCTTGATTATAGCGAGAGCGCATTAATCACTATTCACTATTCACTATTCGCTATTCACTATTCATCGTTCACTCCTTACTAAGCCCTATTCGCTCTCCCGATGTGGCGAAGAACGACATCGGCGGCGATGTCGCCGGAGGGCCTGTCGGTGGCCATGCGTCTGGCAACCTCGCCAAAGCCGTCCTTTTGCCAAGCGCGGTAGGCGGTGTCTGAGAACAGTGCCTCGAGCTGCCGCGCCAGATAGTGCGGCCGCACATACTGGTTGTAGCTTTCCGGCACGACCGGCCGGTCGGCAATAAGGTTGGGCAAAGCAGCGCTCCACACCGTGATCAGGCTCTGCGCCATCAGCATGATCGGATCGAACTTGTAGCAAGAGATCATCGGGACACCCGACATCGCCAGTTCCAGTGACACCGTTCCAGACGCGGTCAGCGCCGCATCGGCCTTGCCGAAGGCCTGCCACTTGCGCTCGGGATCGAGGATGACTTCCGGCTCCTGATCCCAGCGCGCCACCGATGTCTTGACCAGTTCGGCGACATGCGGCACCGTCGGCAGCAACAGCCGCAGCCGGTGGCCACGCGCGCGCAGCGCCGACACCGTCTCGCCGAACGGACCGATAAGCCGGCTCACCTCGCCGCGCCGCGACCCTGGCAGGACGAGCAGCGTCTTGACGTGATCGGCCGAGAGATCGCGTGGCTGGGCTTGCGCCCTGGCCGCGCCCTGCACGCCTGGATCATGCGTGAGGCGATGTCCGACGTAAGTGCCAGGCGGGCCGCCGAGACGGCTGAGCTCCTTTACCTCGAAAGGCAGGATGCACAGTATGTGGTCGACATAGGGCTTCATCGCGGCCGCCCTACCCGGCCGCCACGCCCAGACGCTCGGGCAGACATAATGGACGATCGGGATCGACGGATCGGCGGCGCGGATCTTTTTGGCGACGCGCAGCGAGAAATCGGGGCTGTCGATGGTGATCAGACAGTCGGGTTTTTCGGCGGCGACAGCACTTGCCGTCTGGCTGATCCGCCGCATCAGGCGCGGCAAGTCACGCAGGATGGCGCTGAGCCCCATCAGCGCGATCTCGGCGCCGTCGAACAGCGGCGCCAGTCCGAGCGCCTGCAGATGCCGCCCGCCAGTGCCGACGAGTTGCACCTCGCGCCCGGTCATGCGCTTCAGCGCCTGCACGATGTCGGCGCCGAGCAGGTCGCCGGATTCTTCGCCGGCGACGATGGCAATCTTCAGCGGCTTCTCAGCTGCCATGGACAGACTCCGCAGCCGGCAGGCCGAACACGAACAGGCCGAGCGCATTGGCGCGCGCGACAACGGCGGGGCCTTCGAGGATGAGCGAACGGCGGGCTTCGACGGCAATGCCGGCGAGCCCCGCGGCATGCGCCGCCTCGACGGTCTGGGGGCCAATAGATGGCAGATCGGCACGCAATTCCTGGCCAGGTTTGGCGCATTTGACCAGGACACCGCGCGTCTTGCCGGCCAGCCTGCCATGGCCGCGCAACTGCTGCGTCCGCTCGAGCAGTCCGTGGGTGCCCTCGACGCCTTCCAGGGCAACAGTGCGGCCACCGATGGCAATTGCCGCCTGACCAATGTCGAGCGCGCCGATGGCCTTTGCCGCCGCGTGTGCCGCCTCGATATCGCGCCAGTCGGACTTTCGCGGCACTGCTTTGGTCAGCGGCCCTTCGGCCGCGACGAGCCGGGGCACGACTTCATGCGCACCGACAACCTTGACGCCCCGTGCCTCCAGGCCGCGGGTCAATATCTTCAACAGCCCGTCATCGCCGCGGGCAAGCGCCATGGCGAGCGAGGGTATAAGTGCCAGTAGCCCAAGGTTCGGACGCATGTCGACCAACCGCGGCCTGCGCCTGATCTCGCCGGCAAGCACAAGATGGGTGATCCGCCGGCGCCTCAGCAACGCAACCAGCGAGCCGATGTCTTCCAGCGCAAGGCTTTCATGCTCATAGATTGTGAGGTCGGACTGACGGTCGGCCTGACCTTCGACCAGGATGATGACGGGCGGATGTCCGGCCTCCGCCAGGCCGGCGGCAACTTCGACCGGCAAGCTACCGCCGCCGGCAATGATGCCGACCCTGGCGTCCGGCGCAAGATCGAGGGCCGTTGAAGTGGCCTCAGCCTTCGTCATCGGCATCGTCGCCGTCGCCACCCTTAAGCGACGGGACGGCAAAATGCCGCTTGCCGCGACTGGTGATGAAATCGATGATTTTCATGGCCGTCGGCGACGACGCAAACTCGGCCTTGGCGAATTCGATGTTCTCGCCGACAGTGCGGGAGCGGTCGAAGATGGTCTTGTAAGCCTTGCGCAGCAGGTAGATTTCGGCGCGCGGCAACCCGGCGCGCTTCAGGCCGATGATGTTGAGTCCACGCAGGCTCGCGCGATTGCCCACCGCAATGGCGTAGGGAATGACATCGCCGACAAAAGCCGAGCAGCCGCCGAGAAAGGCGTTGTCACCAACACGCACGAACTGATGAACGGCGCTGAGGCCGCCAATATAAACGCTGTCACCGACCTCGCAATGGCCGCCCAGGGTCGCGCCATTAGCGAAGGTGGCGTTTTTACCGACGACGCAATCATGGGCAATGTGGGCATAGGCAAGGAAATTGCCGTTGTCGCCGACGGTCGTCTCGCCGCGGCTGGAATCGGTGCCGAGATGCATGGTCACGCCTTCGCGGATCGTGCAGTTCTGGCCGATGACCAAAGTGGTGCGGCCGCCCTTGTGCTTGGTGTTCTGCGGCGGTCCGCCCAGTGTCGCCATTGGATAGACCTTGGTCGCGGCGCCAATGGTTGTCGCGCCCAGCACCGAGACATGGCTGACCAGTTCGACGCGGTCACCGATCACGGCGTCAGCGCCGACATAGCAGAAAGGTCCTATTGCGGCGCCTTCGCCGATCTGCGCGCCGGCCTCGATGACGGCCGAGGGGTGGATTGAAGTCTGTATTTTCATGAGCATTTCGAACCGTCAGCCGGTAACCATCATTGCCGAGATCTCGGCTTCGGCGGCCTTTGTGCCCTCCACCATGGCCTCGCAGGCGAATTTGAGCAGGTTGCCGCGCATCTTGATTTTCTTGACGTGGATTTTCAACTGGTCGCCCGGGACGACCGGTTTGCGGAATTTCGCATTATCGATGGTCAGGAAATAGACCAGCGACGGCTTTTCCGTGTTGAGGTTACGGATGCAGATCGCCCCGGCGGTCTGCGCCATGGCCTCGACGATGAGCACGCCCGGCATCACCGGCTGATCCGGGAAATGGCCCTGGAAATGCGGCTCATTGATGGTCACGTTCTTGATGCCGATGGCAGAATCATTGCCGTCGATTTCGATGATGCGATCGATCATCAGGAAGGGATAGCGATGCGGTAAAAGCTTCATCAACCCCAATATATCGACCGCTTCGAGCGTCGCCGGCACCATCTCAGCTACTTCCCCCTTCGCCCTGCTTGCGCGTCCTGGCGAGCTTCCTCAGCATGGCGATCTCGCGCATGGCTTCCGCCATCGGCTGCGCCGGATAGCCTCCCCAGATCTCGCCCGCCGGCACGTTGCTCATGAACCCGCTTCTTGCAGCAAGCTTGGCCCCTGATCCGATGGTCAAATGATCGGCAAGGCCAACGCCGCCGCCCATGGTGACACCGTCGCCGACGGTGACGGAGCCGGAAATACCAGAGAGCCCGGCAATAATGCAATTGCGGCCGATGCGAACGTTATGGGCGATCTGCACCAGATTGTCGATCTTGGTGCCCTGACCGATGACCGTATCCGACATGGCGCCGCGATCGACGGTCGTGTTCGAGCCGATTTCGACATCGTCCTGGATGATGACGCGGCCGACCTGCGGCACACGCTCAGGGCCTTTGGCGCCGCCGACAAAGCCGAAGCCGTCCTGGCCTATCCTGGCGCCGCCATGAATGATGACGCGGTTGCCGATCAGCGCATACTGAACACTGACACCCGGCCCAATGTAGCCGTCACGGCCGATCTGGCAGGAGGGGCCGATAACGGCGTGGGGGGCAATGACCGTTCCGCTGCCGATGGAAGCGCGGGGGCCGATGACCGCTCCGGCCTCGATGATCGCCCCGGCCTCGATATGCGCCGAGGCATCGACATGAGCTTGCGGCGAGACCCCGGTTTCGCTGGTCATCGGTCCCGGCGTAGCCGCCGTCGGGAACAGCAGCCGGCCGATCATGGCGAAGGCCTGCTGCGGGCGCGGATGAACCAGAACCGCGATGCCGGCCGGCGCCTTGCCCGCGAACTCGGCGGGACAAAACACGGCCGCCGCCTTCAGCGACTGCATCAGCGCGAAATTGCGCTTGCCGTCGACGAAGACGAGCGCACCCTCGCCGCCTTCATTGGCTGGCGCCAACGCATCGATCGATATGTGGGCAAGATCGGAATCGACAAGCGATGCGCCGGTCAGATTCGCGACTTCGCCGGCCGTATACCGGCGTGATGGCGCGAAGAACACCGGATCGGTCATTCCAGAAGCAATATCCAGCTAGGTCGGATCAATTCTCTTCCGGACCCCAACGGCCCGGAAGCATCGTTACCCGCGCATCAGAAGCGGCTCGACATGCCGAAGTTGAATTCCTGCACGTCGTCGGTCTTTTCCTTCTTGACGGGCATCGCGTAGTCAATGCGGATCGGGCCGAAAGGCGATGACCACAACAAGCCGACACCAACCGAAGCGCGCAACTCTAGATCAGTTGAAGCTTGAGTAACCCCGGCGACGTTGATCTTGCTGCCATACAGTGTGGCGGCATCAGCAAACACGGCGCCGCGCACACCAAAGCTTTCCGGAATGACCGGTATCGGGAACTGAGC
The DNA here is from genome assembly GCF_040321305.1 of Mesorhizobium sp. M0478. Taxonomy (NCBI): domain Bacteria; kingdom Pseudomonadati; phylum Pseudomonadota; class Alphaproteobacteria; order Hyphomicrobiales; family Phyllobacteriaceae; genus Mesorhizobium; species Mesorhizobium sp. M0478. Next base: position 6,713 of record NZ_JAMYRH010000012.1, on the reverse strand, counting down.
TTCCGCCGACGCATTGAAATAGGTGGTGCCGCCGAGGTGGTCACCCGTTGCAATATCCGCAGGACCGATGCCACCATACTCGAAGCCGCGGATCATGCGGTCGCTGCTCTGGAACTGATCGAAGATACGCAGGCCGTCACCGCCGAAGCCTTGGATATGGCCGGCGCCGCCTGAGATCAGGCCGACCAGGTCCAGCTGTTCGGACAACGTCTGGTAGACAGTCCCACGACCGGTAACCTTTACGAATTTGGCATCGCCACCAAGGCCGGCAACTTCCATGGTCGTGGTGGCGTAGATGCCTTCATGCGGGCTCTTCATGTCATCGATGGTGTTGTAGACCAACCCAAGGCTGACCGACGACTTGATCCAAGGGCTTTCATCAATTCCCTGGACGATTGCCGCAGATACGTTGCAGTCCGCGTCGGGAATCCCGTCGCCAGGGGCGTTGCCCGGGACGGCAGGATTGTTATCGCAACCGTCGTCGAGCTTGTACTTCTCCTGGGCGATATTGTACGCCAACTGCGTCGAGATGTTGTCGGTGATCGGCAGGCCGAAGCGCACCGTCGCACCCAGCGTCTCGCTGTCATAGTGGTCGTAGTTGCGTGTCTGCTGGAAGATGTCGAAGCCGGCAGCGATACGGCGCCCGAGGAAATAGGGCTCGGTGAAGGACAGGCTGTAGTCGCGCGAATTCTTGCCACCACCCGCCGAAACCTTGATGTACTGGCCGCGACCGAGGAAGTTGCGCTCCGCGACCGAACCTTCGACGGACGGACCCGCAGTGTCGCCACCGGTCGAATATCCTGCGCCAACCGAGAACTCGCCGGTCGATTTCTCGACTACGTCAACCACGAGCACGACCTGGTCTGGCTCAGAACCCGGGACAGTCGAAACGTCGACTTTCTCAAAGTAATCTAGCTTTTCCAGCCGCTTCTTCGCGCGCTGGATGAGTACCTGGTTGAAGGCGTCGCCTTCGCTGACATCGAACTCACGACGAATGACATAGTCGCGCGTGCGGTCGTTGCCGCGGATTTCGATGCGCTCGATATAGGCCTTGGTGCCCTGGTCGATCGTATAGACGACCGAAATGGTGTGGTTCTCGAAGTTGCGATCACCGCGCGGCGTCACCTGGGCGAAGGCATAGCCCGAACCCGCGACCTTTTCGGTCAGCGCGATGATGGTGTCCTCGACATTCTTGGCGTTGTAGACGTCGCCCTTGTGGGTCTGAACCACCGATTCCAGCGCCTTCGAGTCGACTTCGGGAATGGTGCTCTCGACGCTGACGTCGCCGAACGTATAGCGGTCGCCTTCCTGGACGGTGATGGTAACGGTGTACTGGTTGGTCGTGTCGTCGAGCTCGCCGACGGCTGAGACCACCTGGAAGTCGGCATAGCCGTGATTGTAATAGAAGCGGCGCAGCGATTCCTGGTCGGCGCGGAGCTTGTCCTCGTCATAGACGTCGTCACGCAGCACGAAGGACAAGAAGCTCGAGCGCTTGGTTGCGATGACGTCGGACAGGCGGCGGCTCGAATAGGCGCTGTTGCCGACGAAATTGACAGCGGCGATCTTGGTGCGGCCGCCTTCGTTGATGTTGAAGACCACGTTCACGCGGTTGTCGCCGAGATCCATGATCTGCGTCGTGACAGCGGCGTCATCCCGGCCAATTCGCCTGTAGGCAGCCTTTACCGCCTCGACATCGGAGTCCAGCGTTGCCTGCGAGAACGTCCCGCGCGGCTTCAACTGCACGGCGACTGCCAGCGCGTTGTCCTTGAGCTTCTTGTTGCCCTGGAACAGAACCTGGTTGACGACCTGGTATTCGGCAACCTTGACTACCAGCGTCGAACCGACCTGATTGATCTGCACGTCCGAGAACAGCCCGGTGCCGAACAGCGCCTTGACCGCATCGTCGATATCGGCGCTGGAAAACGCCTTGCCCGGCTTGATCGTGATGTAGTTGCGGATGGTGTCGGCGTCGACACGCTGGTTGCCGCTGACCTCGACTCTCGAGACAACGGCTGCCTGCGCCGCAGATGTGGCAACGAACTGCACGGCGAGCGCACCTGGTACAACCAGAGCGGCGGACATAGCCACCGCGGACGCGGCGCTCAAAAATTTGGATGCTGCCTTCATCGGGCTTTTGTACCTTTTCTCGAAGTCCCCACGGCGAGAAAACCGGACGTGCGGTAATTTCTCCTACCGTATTAACCGGATTTTCCCTACACGCAAGGCTTCTGGTTAATTTGTAATTACTTAACCCTGATGCGTGGCTTTCGCGTCACGCATACCCCCGTGCATGGTAAACGGCGTCTCAACATTGCCGGTGCTGAAGCCAAATTTCTTCATGATTTCAGCACCCAAACAGATCGTTCCAGAAGACGAAGCCCATAAATCCCAGCACCAGAAAGAGGCCGGCCCGGTATCCCATTTCCATCATCCGCTCCGATACCGGACGCCGGAAAACGGCTTCGAGTGCGTAGAACAGGAGATGGCCGCCGTCGAGGGGGGGAATCGGCAAAAGGTTCAGAATTCCGATCCCGACCGACAGGCCGGCGACGAGTTGCACCAGCCATAGGAAGCCCAGCTTTGCCGCCTGCCCCGACATCTTGGCGATCTTGATCGGGCCGCCCAGCTGGCATTTGTCTTCGCGGCCGACAACGAATCGCTGCAGGAACTGGCCGGTGCGCTGAATGACGTGCCCCGTCTCCTCGACCGCGGCGCCGACTGCTCCGACAGGGCTGTAGGTGATCAGCCTGGGCTGGCCGACATCCTTGTTGTTGACGACGCCGATGACGGCCACCTTGACCTTGTTGCCCAGTGCGTCCAGCTGCTCCATCGGCTCCGGCGTCGCGACGACGGTGACCTCCTTGCCGTCGCGCAACATGGTGAAGCTGATAGCGTCGCCGCCGCGGCCTGAGACCAGGCGTTGGACGTCGGCGAAGGTCTCAACCTTGCTGCCGTCGACGGCGACGAATCGGTCGCCTGGCAAAATGCCGGCCCTTTCGGCTGGACTGCCGGCGGTGACCGCCGCCACCATCGGCTCAAACACAGGGCGGCCATAGAGGGAAAACAGCACGGCAAAGACGGCAATGGTCAAAAGGAAGTTGAACAGCGGTCCGGCCACCACCGTGGCGGCGCGTTTCCAGATCGGCTGCGTGTGGAAGGCGACCTTGCGTTCAGCGTCAGTCAGCGTTTCCAGATCTTCCGAACTCGGCTGGCTCGACGTGGCGCTCATGTCGCCGACGAATTTGACATAACCGCCGAGCGGTATGGCGCAGAGCTTCCAGCGCGTGCCGTGGCTGTCGTTGAAGCCGAGAAGTTCGGGGCCGAAGCCGATCGAAAAGGCCTTCACGCCAATGCCGCACCAGCGGCCGACCAGGTAATGTCCCATTTCGTGAATGAAGACGACCACGGTCAGCACGAACAGAAACGGCACCAGCGTGCCGAGGACAAAGCCTTCCGTGCTGAAAAACGCGTGAAGAATTTCGTTCAAGTCGTGCCCTCAAATTCACCCGCGGCAAAAGGTGTCGCCGCGACTGTGACATCAATCCAGGCGAATCCGTGGCGTGCGCCATTTCTTCGCCGTGAAATATCACTCAAGCCGGAAACAGCCCCTGCGCCGGATGATCGGCGCCCGCCGAAATCCAGCCGATCACGTATAGGGCAAAAGCCGCCGCGACAAGCCCGTCCACCCTGTCCATGACACCGCCATGCCCGGGTATCAACGCGCTTGAATCCTTGCGGCCGTGGCGGCGCTTGACCCAGGATTCGAAGAGATCGCCAGCCTGGGCAACAATCGACAGCACCAGCGCAACCAAGGCGAGGACGCCAAGATTGCCGGCCCCGGCGGCGGCAGCCAGAAGCACGCCGGCGGCCACGCCGCCGACAGCGCCGCCAAGCGCGCCGCTCTGCGTCTTGCCGGGGGATATAGATGGCGCGAGCTTGGGCCCACCGACGGAGCGGCCGACGAAATAGGCGAAGATGTCGGTCGCCCAGACCACGGCGAACAGAAACAGGATTGCGACCAGGCCGGGATGGTCGCCGCCGCGCAGCAGCGCCAGCGATAAGCCGGACAAAGCCGCGTAGGCAAGACCGGCTGCATCCCATTGCGCCGCTCCACGCATACGGGCGCCGACAGCAGCGACCACAACCATGGCCAGGACAAGAGACAGAAGCCACGATGCCGGCACGCCTGCAACCAGGGCGACGACGAAAACCAGAAGCAGCGCTTCGGGAATGAAGCCGAGGGTCGCACCGGCCAAGGGGCGCGACATGCGCGCCCATTCATAGAAGATGACCGCCGATATCCCGGCGCAAAGCAGGCGGAACCACAGCCCTCCCAACCAGGTCAGGCCAAGCGCTATTGCGGCCAGCACCAGCGCCGAGACGATGCGAAGCTGAAGATTGTTCATCCCGCCGCCGATCACGAGGCAGCGACATCTTGAGCGGCAAGCCCGCCAAAACGGCGCTCGCGGCCAGCAAAATCGCGCAATGCGTCGGCCAGGTGTTCGCGGCTGAAGTCAGGCCAGTAGCAAGGCAGAAAAACCAGTTCGCTGTAGGCTGCCTGCCACAGAAGGAAGTTCGACAGCCGAAGCTCGCCACTGGTGCGGATGACCAGCTCCGGATCGGGAATGCCTGCGGTGTCGAGGGCGCCGGCAAAAGTGTCTGCCGTGATCGCCTCTGCGTCGATCTCGCCGCGCGCCACTGCGGCTGCGAGCTTGCGTGCCGTGCGCACGATCTCGTCGCGCCCGCCATAGTTGAAGGCGATGACCAAGGTCAGCGATTCATTGCGCGCAGTCAGCGATTCGGCCTCTTCGAGCAGGCCCCTGATGTCCGGCTGCAGCCCCGCCCTGTCACCGATGATCCTGACGCGCACGCCGTTCTGGTGCAGTTCGGCCAGATCGCGGCGGATGAACAGCTTCAAAAGCCCCATCAGGTCGCTCACTTCGGCCTTGGGCCGCGACCAGTTTTCCGACGAAAAGGCGTAGACGGTCAGGAAGGAAATGCCGAGACCGGGCGCGGCGCGCACCGTCTTGCGCAGCGCTTCGACGCCGGCGCGATGGCCGGCAAGCCGCGGCATGCCGCGCGCTTTGGCCCAGCGTCCGTTTCCATCCATGATGATCGCGACATGCGCGGGCGTTGCCATTGTCTCGCTTTCGGGCCGGTGTGGGCCGACCCTAGACCTGCATGATTTCAGCTTCCTTATCGGAAAGCAGGTGATCGATGGTGCTGATCGTTTCGTCGGTCAGCTTCTGGACCTGATCGGAGCGCTTGCGCTGATCGTCCTCGCTGATGTCGCCGTCCTTTTCCGCCTTCTTCAAGAAGTCCATGCCGTCGCGACGGACATGGCGCACCGCAACGCGGGCGTTCTCGGCGTAGCCATGCGAAATCTTGACCAGTTCCTTGCGGCGCTGCTCGTTGAGCTCGGGCAGCGGAATTCTGAGATTGGTGCCGTCGACGATCGGATTGAAGCCGAGATTGGATTCTCTGATGGCACGGTCGACCGCGCCGACCATCGACTTGTCCCATACCGAAACCGAGATCATGCGCGGCTCCGGCACCGACACGTTCGCCACCTGGTTGATGGGCATGGTGGTGCCGTAGGCCTGGACCTGGATGGCGTCGAGCAGATTGCTGGAGGCACGGCCGGTGCGCAGCGAAGCCAGATCGTGCTTGAAGGCGGCGATCGCGCCATCCATGCGCCGCTTGAGGTCGTCGAACTCACCACTCATCTTAGTCTCCTCGACCCGTTTGATCCGGGTTCAGTGCTTAGGGCCTATATTCGGACCCGCTTTCGAAAACTGATCCCCTTTTTAGGAGAGTATACTCCGGGTCACTCGTCGGCGACGATCGTGCAACGGCCGCCGCCCCGCAGAATATCGCCGAAACCACCTTTTTCGTGGATCGAATAGACGATTATCGGGATGTTGTTTTCGCGCGCAAGTGCAATTGCGGCGGTATCCATGATCGAAAGGCCCTTGTTGATGACTTCGGCATGGCTGATGCGCTCGAAGCGGGTCGCATTCGGATCCTTCTTGGGATCGGCCGAATAGACGCCGTCGACCTGGGTGCCCTTGAACAGCGCGTCGGCGCCGATCTCGGCGGCGCGCAAGGCCGCGGCCGAATCGGTGGTGAAGAACGGATTGCCGGTGCCGCCGGCGAAAATGACGACCTTGCCCTGGTTCATATAGGCGGTGGCCTGGCGCTGGGAAAAACTCTCGCAAAGTTCGGGCATGGCTATGGCCGACAGCACGACGGCGTCGACGCCGATCTTGTTCAGCGAGGTGCGCAGCGCCAGCGAGTTGATGACGGTGGCCAGCATGCCCATGTGGTCGCCGGTGACACGGTCGCCGCCCTTGGATGCCACCGCCACGCCGCGAAAGATATTGCCGCCGCCAATGACGACGCCGACCTCGATACCAAGTGCGCGGGCTTCGGCGATGTCGGCGGCGATTCGGTCGACCACCGAGACATCGATGCCGAAATGCTGCTCGCCCATCAACGCTTCGCCCGACGCTTTCAGCAGGACACGTCGATAGAGGGGCTTTGCCGTCATCTGGACCTCGTCATTGTTGCGTATGGCAGCCTGGGCAGGCCGCCCTCGCGCGGGCGCCGCCGCTGGCGCGATGCCGAGTTCCGATACACGAAGGGCGCCGCCATGTCCCCCGGCGCCCGGCGCCCAAATCCGCCATCCCCTCGCGGCCCCGCACTTGGGGGTG
>NZ_JAMYRH010000011.1:0-217422 GCF_040321305.1 Mesorhizobium sp. M0478 | reverse complement strand
TGACGTTACACTCCTTCCAAGGCACCTTGCTCTCCTTGCAAAGGGCCGAAAGTGTAACCCATGTCTCCGGAATGAACTGTCACCCATCTCTCGGGAAGGGCACTCTTCGAGCTTCGGGTGGCAGGCCACTCGAAGCTCGTTAGTCGAAGGAGGACTGCCGACGGTTCTATTCGGCGGAGCTGGCAGCACGACATCAGGCCAACTCGCAGCCGTCGGACCTTCTAGGAAAATGTGGCAGCCTGTATGGCTGCCGTATCGCCGAACGTGTTCCTCACCCTAACCGACCTGTAGACGTAGGCGGCCCAGATCCCTGTGACTATGAAGGATGCCAAAGGTGTAACCAGAGCTCCTCCGGCAAGCAAACGGTTTACCGGGACACCCAGAACAGTCGATATCCAAACTGTGTCCAGTACGAATAAGAGAGGGATCGCGAACCACAGACATATGAACAGCTGCGGAAAGCGGTGGCTTCGCCGCAGCATCGAAACAAGCACGACCAGCTGAAGCACCAGAAATGCCAGATTGAGGGCTGCCTCGCCATAGATGGCCAAGGCCCCGTTGGGCACTGTAACAAGCTGTTGGTAGGTTTTGACCAGACTGGCCATATCGACAAGTGTGCGCAACGGCGAAAGGGACAGGCTGATCGCCAGCAGGATCAGCCAGCCGCCGAACCCCACGAGGTCATCTGGGCTCTGTGACGATTTGCGCGACGACCGGACGGCGAAGAAAACCGGCACGCCAATCAGCAACAGAAGTATCGCCCAATGCCACATTTACCCACCCTCGAATACATCCCTGGGTTGTTTAGCTCGCACCTCTGGATTGTGCAAGCGTTTTTACAGAGATCAAGGCATCGTAGAGATTTTCGGGTTTAGGTTTGCAGAGGACGCTTTCGTCGCTCGCAATGGCCGCATCTCACCCCAAGTCAAAATGCCGCGGAAAGGCCTGGTGCAGCAGGAGCAGCATGGTCTTGCGCAGCACGTCGGTGTCGCGGCTGGACGGGTTGAGATGGTCCCAATACCAGGCGCCATGCACCAGATAGTTCAGGCTCTCCGACAGCGTGTCTATGTCGACGCCGGTGTAACCGCCGCTGCGTGAAATCTCGATCAGCAGCTCGCGCGCTTCGGCCGTGTAGGCGAGATCGCTCGGCAGGCCGATTTCATTGTAGATCTGCATGCTCTTGCGGTCGCTGGAAAACACGACGAAGACCGAGACCCATTTCGGATGCTGCCGGGCAAAGCGCTGCGCGCAATCGACCGCGCCCAACACCCGCTCGACCGGCGACAGGCCGGGCGCCCGCACCAGCGTCAGCCACAGCGCGTCATATTGGTCGCTGAGATATTGCAGGACGGCCCGGAACAGGTTCTCCTTGCTGCGAAAATGAAAGACCACCAGTGCGTTGGACGAGCCGACATGCTCGGCAATGCGCTGCATGGTGACGCTGGCCAGCCCCTCCTCCGCGATGAGCTCGATGGTGGCGTCGATGATGCGCTGGACGCTCGCTTCGCCGCGCTCGCGCCGGCGGTCCTTGGGCGCGGCGTCGTTCGCCGCACCCTTGGCCGCCTTGCTTTTTCCCGCATCCGGAGTGGCTATGCGTTGCGCCATTGTCGTCAGGCCTTTCCCCGGCGGCCGAAACATCCCGCCGCTGCCTTGGCATGCCGGCGCCCTGCGGACTCACAGCGCCGGGCGTGTCCCGGCATTCGTGTACCACTGACCACGAGCCGTCTCATAGGCCATACCCGCCCGGAACACGTCAGCGTCGCTATAGGTGCGGCCGACAATCTGGATGCCTGTCGGCACGCCGTTGGCGGCGCGGCCCGACGGGATCGACAGAACCGGGCAGCGGCTCAGCATGTTGAACGGCGTCGTCATCACCCAGCCCAGCGACGGGTTCACCTCTCGTCCATTGATCTCGACCTTGCCTTTGGTCTGATCGAATTCCGCCGGCACTGCGGGAAGCGCATTGGTCGGGCAGATCAGCACGTCGTATTTTTCCAGCAAAGGCCCCAGCGTCAGGTACATCCTGGCCGCCACATCGAGCGTCGCGACAAAATCCGTCGCCTTCGACTTCTGCCCGTCCTGCGCGAACTGCCTGGCATAGCTGGTCATGTCCTTGCCGTGCTTGGCGAGCAGCGGCGACAGCGAGGCGCCGAAGAGATGTTCGAGATAGGCCATGCCGGCCTTGAGCACCTCGTCGCCCCAGCCGAGGTCCACCTCCTCGACAGTGGCGCCGAGCGAGCGGAACACATCGCAGGCGGAGAGCGTGTTTTTGCGCACGTCCGCATCGACCTCGAAGGACCCGAGATCCATGGAGAAAGCGATCTTCCAGCCTTTGATCGGCTTGTAGTCGAGCGGCAGGCGCAGTTTCGGGCGCAGCGTGGCGATGTCGAGCGGGCTCGGTCCGGCCATGACATTCTGCAGCAGGATCGCATCCCCGACGTTTCGGGCCAGCGGCCCGGTGTGGCAGTAGAAATCGAGATTGAACGGCGGCTCATCGGGATTGCGGCCGTAAGGCGGCTTGAAGCCGACGAGGCCGCAGGCCGAGGCAGGGATACGGATTGAGCCTGCAATGTCCGAGCCGGTGGCGATCGACGATGTGCCCGACGCCAGCGTTGCCGCCGAACCACCCGACGAGCCGCCCGGCGTAAAATCCGGATTCCAGGGGTTGCGCGTGACGCCCCAGCGCTTCGACCAGGTATAGCCGGCGCAGCTGAATTCGGGCGTCGCGGTGCGGGCGTGCACGATACCACCCGCCTTCATGACACGCTCGTTCATCGTCGAGGTATGGCCGCCAATGGCATCCTTCGACAGCAGCGAGCCATGCGAGGTCGGCTTGCCCTTGATGTAGCTCTCATCCTTGATGCCGATCGGCAGGCCCTCGAGCGCGCCGGTCCTGGCGCCTCTGGCGTATTTCGCCTCGGCTTTTCCGGCGAGATCCATCGCCTCGTCGAAATGCGTGAAGGTGAGGCAGTTGATCGTCGCCTTGGTTGCCTCGGCGCGGCGGATGGTGGCCTGCATCAGTTCCAGAGGCGACAGTTTCTTCGCCTTGAACAGCCGCAACGCCTCGCTGGCCGGCATGTAGCAAAAGTCGAGATCGGACATAAAAAATCTCCCGCGGCGGCTTTACGGCATCTGGCATTGGGGATGGCCGAGCCGCGATGCGCGGCCCGATGTTGGTCAGCTTCGGCCGGCGGCGCTGCTATTTCTGCAGATCGGTCCAGATCCTGGTGTAGAGCGCCTGGACGTCGGCGGGACAGGCCGACATGAATTGGCCCTTGTCGGCAATTCGGCCGGAACATCCACTTCGGGCGCGCCCTTCATATCGGCCGGCAGGAAGGGCTCGGAGCCCTTGATGCCATTGGCGTAGTGCGCGAAGGCCGAGATCATCGCTGCATTCCTGGGGTCCATGATGAAATTCTGGAAGAGCTTGGCGTTCTCGACGTTCTTGGCATCCTTGAGCACCGCGACATTGTCCATCCAGATTGGAAAGCCCTCCTTGGGATAGCCGTAGACGATCTTGTCGTTCTCCAGCCGCTCGCGCAGCGATATGCCGTTCCAGTTGACGCCGGCGGCAATGTCGCCCCTGCCGAGACCGTCGACGGCCGCATAGTCGAGCGACAGCCATTTCGCTTTCGCCTCGATGAGCTTGTCATGCACCTTTTTCAAAAGCACCTTGTCGTCGGTGCAGTACTTACCGCCCTCATAGGCAATGGCGAGGAACATGATGTCTCCCATTTCGGGCACGACATTGATCTTGCCCGCGAGTTCCGGCGGCGGATCGAGGAAAATCGCCGAGGTGTTCGGATCGCCCGCATAGACCGATTTGTTGACCGAGATGCCGGTCGTGCCCCATTGCCACGGCACCGAATATTTGCGGCCGGGGTCGAACGGCACGTCGACCCATCTCGGATCGACGTTTCTAAAGTTCTCCATCGTGTTGGGATCGGTTTCCAAGAGCAGGCCTTCGCTGATCCAGATCGGCATCACGCTGGCCGATGGAACGACGATGTCATAGCCGGAAGCGCCCTGGCGGACCTTGGCCAGAGCCGTATCGTTGGAGTCGTAGTCGGTGACGGTAACCTTGACCTTGTAGGTTTCCTCGAACTTCTTGATCAGGTCCGGGCTGGTGTAGTTGCCCCAATTGTAGATTTGGAGTTCGCCCTCGGCGCGGGCAATGCCGGTCATCGCCAGCAGCGACAGGCCGAGCGCCGTGGCGGTCGATTTCAACTGCATGCTTGTGTCTCCCATTGTTGGGACCGGCGGGATTGCGCCTCGAGTCCCTAAGTTCCCTTCGTCCTGGTGATCATTCACCGGCGAATGCCGGCTGACCAACTCGGTATCTCGGGCAACGGTATTAATTACTAAACATACAGTCAATATCTTTTAGCGACACAACTGCATCATCGGCACCGGCAGTGCGCCGGCGAAGCCGACATGATATGGTCAAGGTTGGGCCATTGATGAATTGGGGCAAGCCGTGGCGTGAGCGCCGCAGCCTGCAGGGCTTGGATCACGGTCATGCGCCTTTTTCTGGCGGTCGTGCTGCTGATGACCATGGCGCTCTTCTCCGCTGCGCGCGGCGAAGAGCGGATAGCGCTGGTTGTCGCCAATCCGGCCTCTGAGGGCTCACCGGCAATCGCCAACGCCGACCTCAGTGCCGAACTCGTTGCAGCGACACTACGATCGCTTAGCTTCACCGTCCGGCAGGTGTCGGATGGCGACCGCGCCGATGTCGCGCGCGCCATGCATGATTTCGCCCAATCCCTGGCCAATCCGGACTCCGTCGGCATCTTCTACTATGTCGGCCACACCGCGCAGGCCAACGGCAGGAACTATTTACTGACGCGCGGCACCCGGATCGATTCAAAGGAAACGGTCGACCAGACGGCATTGCCCCTCGATCTGTTCATGCAGGCGCTCGAGGCAACCCCGACATTGAAGGTGGTTCTGCTCGACAATCCCGGCGATGGCCACAACCCTACTTCCGGCGTGATGCAGGGTCTGGCTGCGGTCGATCCCCTCACCCACGCCATCGTCGCTCTGTCGGCCAAACCCGGAACCGTTGCACTGGACGAAGCCCGCCCCGTCACCGTATTTGCCGATGCGCTCACCGCTGCGCTGGTCAAGCGCGGCGCGGACATAGCCATCATCCTCGCCTCGGTCAGGCAAACCACTATCGACAAAACGTCAGGCGCCCAGTGGCCATGGATGTCATATGGCCGCTCGGCAGACGCTGCCTTTGTGCTGACGCCGGACCAAGTGGCCGGCGCGGCACCGGCGCTGCCGCTTGTGCCGGAACCGGCACCGCCGGCGATGGCGAGCGGCGGCTACATCTCCCGGAGTGGGGGTTGGCAGCCTGACGGCAGCGACTACGCCGATGACAGCGGTCAGGAGCCCTACCCCATGGACGTTGCACCGGGCTCCGGCAGTCCCGATGCCGCGATGGGCGACAGCGCCAAGGAGGCGGCGCTCTACGAGGAATACAAACGCCAGGAACAGCAGCGCCAATTGCAGGAAGAGCAGGCTCGGCAACGATACGAAGAGGAAAAGCAACGTCTTGAAGACGCGGCTGCGGCCGCTGCCCAGAACAATCTCGGCGGGACCTATCCGCAGGATGGCGAAGCCACCGGCGCCGAACCGCCCCCCGATAAGGCAAGGATCCCCCCTGAGGATGGCATGACATCGGCCCCGCCACCCGCGACCGGCGCCGAAAGTCCGCCGGAGGCGCAGGCGCCACCGAAACCAGCGCCGCCGCCCATCGACCAGGCGCAAAGCCCTCCTTCCGGCGGCGCCCTTCCACACCCCGAGACGGGCGCTGTCGAGGTGGTGCGCCATCCAACCATCGATGCGCCGGATGAGATTGTCGCCGGCGAGACGGTGACCGTTTCGATCGCCCTTACCGAAGAGCAATTCACGCCCGAAGTGAAGGTGAAGGCAGCGCCGGGCTCGTCGGTGACGGAAGATGGCGCCCTGGCCATGGCGATGCCGGCAGGAGCCGAGCAATGGCCGATCGACATCGATCTGTTCGCCTCCGGCTTCGATCTCACCGACGGCGGCAAATCGAGCCGACGGACGACGCTCTACCGCCAGGGCGACAGCGACTTCGTCCGCTTCGACGTCAAGGCGCGGCCGATCGCCAAGAACAGCAAGCCGTCCCAGTTCATCGCACGCATCTACAGCGCCGGGAGGTTCCTCGGATCGGCGTCGCGGTCCGTTGTCATCCGTCGCACAGCGCCTGTCGAGGCAGCCGCTCCGAGCGCCACAGCCGAACGCTCCGCAGCACCTGCCATGCTGATGCTGGCCGCTACACCGCCGCAACCGGCGGTGACAGGCGATGTCACGCTTGGCGGCGCGGGCGGCGATGACGTTCCCGATCTCGACGTGACCATCCTCTATGACGATCCGAGCGGGCTGGGTTCGGGGCAGATCATCATCCATTCGCCGCATCTGGCCGGTCCGGTGACCGATACGTTCTCGACGCCACCTGAGATGGCGGCGTGGCTGGACTCCGAATACCGCCGCCTGCTGCAGCTCGGCCTGAGCTTGCGCGGGGCCGTTTCGCTGCAGCAGCCTGCCGCAAGCAGCGATCCGGGGACGCAAAAGCGCTTTGTCACGCTCGCCGCCGAAGGTTTTGGCGATGCGCTCTACCGCGACTATGTGCCGAAAGCGTTCAAGGACGTGTTCTGGTCGCTGCGCGGCAAAGGCGAACTGCATTCGATCCAGATCACCTCGAACAGCCCGACGCTGCCCTGGGAATTGATCCGCCCGCGCAGCGCCGACGGCGCAACCGCCGACGGTTTTCTCGGCATGGGCTACCGGCTGGCCCGCTGGGCTCCGCGCAGCAGTGCCTCACAGGTCGACAACCCGCTCGACCGCATGACCTTCACCGGCGTCGCGGCCGTCGCGCCCTCCTATGTCGACAAGCAGTCGCTGCGCTTTCAGCAGGACGAGATCGCGGCACTGAGCAAGCTTGCCGGCTACCGCCGCTTCGATGGCGATTTCATCTCTTTCGAGAAACTGGTCGGCGAAGTCTCGACCGGTTTCATTCATTTCTCCGGCCATGGCGAGGTCAACAAGCCGAGCAGCGGCCGGCCGGTCTTTGCCATCGATCTCGTCGATCAGTCGCTCGACCCGGATACATGGGCTGCGTTGGTCGCGACCGCGCATGGCAAGGGCAATCCGTTCTACTTCTTCAACGCCTGCGACACAGGCCGTTCCCAGATGCTCGGCGGCTTCGTGCAGGGCTGGGGTCCGGCGGTGTTGGCGGGCGGCGCTTCCGGCTTCATCGGCGGCATGTGGCCACTGACCGACCGCGCGGCAGCGGCCTTCTCGACCGATTTCTATGGCGGCATCAGCACGCGGATCAAGGACGGGCCGGTCTATCTGGCCGAGATCCTGCAGGATGTCCGCAGAGAATTCTACCAGACCGGCGATCCGACCTATCTCGCCTACACATTCTACGGCAACGCCAATCTTCAGATCGTCGCGCAGTGAGCGATGGATCGTCGTTGGCAGATTGGCTTCAGCCTACAACGCGTTTTGGGGGCATGGCACGCCAGCGCCGCCGCAGCGTGAGGCCATCGGCCTGGAGCTCATGTCTTCGGACTGCCGCACAAGCTCCGCAAAGAGAAGGGCGAAACTTCCCATCACAAGGAAGACGATAATCAGGCGTGTCACCGGCAATAGACAGGTCTCGACTGGCTAGCCCCCAGCCACCCATCCTCTGTCGGCTAACATGATCGATCAGGCTTTACGAGTGTTTAAGCTCGCTCTTAACCATAACATTCGCCGTTCCGGCGACATGAAGCGCGAGCCGCCGATTTCGTTTCGCCGCGGCCGCAACTGCGCCGGACGATGCCTCCCTTTGCAGATGCGCTTGCCCATGCTACCCCACGCAACCGCCGCCGACCGCCATCGGCCGACCGCCATCGGAATGTCATGAGCAAAGCCAATCTCGCCTTCGTCTCCTCCGACACTGCCGATGCCAAGGCGGCGATGGAGAGCCTGTCGGCCCGCTATGGCCAGGCATCCTTCGACGACGCCCAGGTGGTGGTGGCGCTGGGTGGCGACGGCTTCCTGCTGCAGACCTTGCGCGACACGATGAGCACGGGAAAGAAGGTCTACGGCATGAACCGTGGCACCATCGGCTTCCTAATGAACGAGTACCGCGTCGGCGGCCTCACCGAGCGCATTGCTGCCGCGGTCGCCGAAACGATCCGCCCGCTGGAAATGCTGGCGGTGACGCATGAGGGTGAGACGGTTTCGGCACTCGCCATCAACGAGGTGGCGCTGTGGCGTCAGTCCTACCAGACGGCAAAGATCCGCATCACCGTCGACGAGCAGGTCCGCATCGAGGAACTGAACTGCGACGGCGTGATGATCGCGACGCCGGCCGGCTCCACCGCGTACAATCTTTCGGCGCACGGGCCGATCCTGCCGCTGGATGCGCCGTTGCTCGCGCTGACCCCGGTCAGCCCGTTCCGGCCGCGCCGTTGGCGGGGTGCCTTGTTGTCAAACAAGGCGACCGTACGCTTCGATATTCTGGAGTCGGAAAAGCGCCCGGTGAACACCGCCGCCGACCACACCGAGGTCAAGGCGGTGGCTTCCGTAACGGTCCGCGAATCGCCGACTGCGACGGCAACGCTGCTGTTTGATCCCAACCATTCGTGGAACGAACGCATTCTCGCCGAGCAGTTTCGCTATTGAGCCGGCGCAAAGAGTGACTACCTAATTAAGCATCGCGATTAAGCTTACGTTTTCACAATCGTGCCAATCCCGCCCGTTTCTGTTGACAAATCGCGGGCTTGCGCCTAATCGCAATACCAATCTTGCAGGCACGCTGTGCTTGCCGCGACGGATGCCGTTGCGCTTCCCCGAACCAGCCAAAGACAGCAACTCTTGTCCTCAGACACCACGACCGCTCTAGAAGCGTTGACCTTTTCAGACCTCGGCCTGTCGCCCAAGGTCCTTTCCGCAGTCACCGATGCGGGCTACACCGTGCCGACGCCGATCCAGGCTGGCGCCATCCCGCATGCCTTGCTCGGCAAGGATATTCTGGGCATAGCACAGACCGGCACCGGCAAGACGGCTTCCTTCGTGCTGCCGATGCTGACCCGCCTCGAAAAAGGCAGGGCCCGTGCCCGCATGCCGCGCACGCTGATCCTCGAGCCGACGCGCGAGCTCGCCGCGCAGGTCGAAGAGAATTTCATCAGATACGGCAAGAACCACAAGCTCAACATCGCGCTGCTGATCGGCGGCGTCTCCTTCGACGAGCAGGACAAGAAGCTGGAGCGCGGCGCCGACGTGCTGATCGCCACGCCCGGCCGTCTGCTCGATCACCGCGAGCGCGGCAAGCTGTTGCTCAACGGCGTCGAGATCCTCGTCATCGACGAGGCCGACCGCATGCTGGACATGGGCTTCATCCCCGACATCGAGCGCATCTGCGAGATGATCCCGTTCACCAGGCAGACGCTGTTCTTCTCAGCGACCATGCCGCCGGAGATCACCAAGCTCACCGAGAAGTTCCTGCATGCGCCGGTGCGCGTCGAGGTTTCCAAGGCGGCATCCGCTGCCACCAACATCATCCAGCGCCTGGTCAAGTCCGGCTCCAAGCCGTGGGACAAGCGCGAGACGCTTCGCAATCTGATAAAGGCCGAAGACGCCGAGCTGAAGAACGCTATCATTTTCTGCAACCGCAAGGTCGAGGTCGCGGAGCTGTTCCGCTCGCTGCTGAAGTATGATTTCGACGCCGGCGCCCTGCATGGCGACATGGACCAGCGCGCCCGCATGCAGATGCTGGCCAATTTCCGCGATGGCAAATTGCGCTATCTCGTGGCGTCCGACGTCGCCGCGCGCGGCCTCGACATTCCCGACGTCAGCCACGTCTTCAACTACGACGTGCCGATCCACGCCGAAGACTATGTCCACCGCATCGGCCGCACCGGCCGCGCCGGACGCTCGGGCAAATCCTTCACCATCGCCACCAAGTCCGACACCAAATACATCGACGCCATCGAGCGGCTGATCGGCAACAAGATCGAGTGGCATGACGGCGACCTGTCGACCGTGGTCGCCAGCGAAGGCGGCGAGGACGAAGCGCCCCGCCGTGGCCGTGGCGCTCCGCGCCGCGCCGGCCGCAAGGACGAGGACCGCAAGGCCCATGATCGCAAGGAGGGTGGCGAGCGCAAGCCGCGCGAACGCCATGCCAAGCGCAGCGACGACGCGCCAGCGGCAGATGCCGCGCGCGAGGAACAGCCGGTGGTAGCCGAGGCCGCGGTCGCCGACATCGGCGAACGGCATCAGCGCAAGGAAGCGATCCGCTCCGAAAACAGCGACCGCAAGGTCTCCGATCGCAACAACGAGAACCGCGCCCCGGAACGCGGCGACACAAGGCCGCAGCGCGCCAGCAACAGCCGCCCTGCCCGCGGCAACAACCGCGGTGAAGACAATGACGGCACCGTCGGCTTCGGCGACGACATGCCGGCCTTCATGAAGATCGTCGCCAAGGTCTGATTCCATGAGCCGCGGCGTCCCGAGGACGCGCGGCTTTCCTGGACGCGATTGGGATGCGAGATCTGGAGCCCGCTCAGGATCAATCAGCGCCATGCGCGGTAATCGCAAGACAGGCTCGATCTGCCCGATCTCTTCCGGCCTGGAGCGCTTCAAATACCCGTCGATGCTACAGGCTTTTGAGTTCCAGGCGGGATGCCAATAAATCCAGAAATGCCCGAACCTTGGCCGAAGATGACCGGCCTTCCTGCCACAAGGCATGGATCGGCACCGGTGCCGGCTCGAATTCCGTCAAAACCAGTTCGACGAGACCGTCGTCGACCAAATGTCTTATCTGCCACAGAGGCGAGAAGCCCAAACCCAGTCCGTGGATTGCGGCGGCATAGACCGAGGTCATCAGATTGGAGCGAAAAGCGCCTGCGACCTTCACGGTCCGGGGTTTCCCGTCGATCTGAAACGTCCATTCACCTGGACGCTCGTTAGCGGTTCTGATGATGCAACTGTGCTCACTCAGCTGGAAGGGATGGGCCGGCCGGTCGCACCGCGCGAAATAGGAAGGCGCGCCGAACACAACGCGCCGCAACGCTCCCAGGCGTTTGGCTTTCAAGTTGGAATCCGGCAAATCGCCGATGCGTATTGCCAGGTCGAGACCTTCGGCGCCAAGATCGGCAAATCCATCGGAAAGTTGAAGATCGACCTCGACCCGGGGAAATGTCCGCATGTATTCCGCGATGACAGGCATCAGGACGTTCGGGCCAAACAGAACCGGCGCCCCGATGCGCAGGACGCCTGCCGGCTCCGATCGTTGATTGATCGCCTGAAGTCTTGCGTCGTTTATTTCGTCGACCGCGGGTTTGATCCGGTTGAAAAAGGCTGCTCCGACTTCACTTGGTGTCGAGCGACGCGTTGTCCTGTGGATCAGCTCGACGCCGACTGATTGCTCCAGTGCCGCCAGGGACCGGCTGACCGACTGCAGCGAGCGGTTCAGCCGATGTGCGGCAGTCGTCAGACTTCCATGCTCGACGATCGCGATGAAAGCCTCGAAATCGTCCATCCGGCTCATGCATTCTCCCGACATTCGACATAATATATCGCAAAAACGGGTAATTGTAACGACAATTGCGACGTCGTACCTCTCTGCAAGTTGTCCCGCGAGGACAGGCTTGATGGAAGGAAATCGTCATGCAAGTAGCCAATCCAACTGTTCTGGTTGTTGGTGCCACAGGCCGAGTTGCGGGACTTGTCGTGCCTGAACTTGTCCGCCGCAATGCCAATGTTCGAGCGCTCGTTCGCGACCCTGCGAATGCCGAAAAGGCCCGGAAGGTGGGGGCATCCGAGGTTGCGACAGGAGATTTGCGAAATCGTCAGAGCCTCGAAAGGGCGGTCGCGGGCGTCGACGGCGTCTTTCACATTGGGCCGGCTTTTGCTCCCGATGAAGCAGCCATGGGCGTTGCCATGGTTGAGGCCGCCACGCGAGCAGGAGTTCGAAAGTTCGTCTTCTCGTCGGTGATCCAGCCTACCAATACGCGACTGAAGAACCATGCCAGCAAGGTGCCTGTCGAGGCTGCTCTCTACTCGACGACGATGGAATATACGATTCTGCACCCTGCCAATTTCATGCAGAACCTCGCAGCGGCCTGGCCGTCCGTCGTTGAACATGGTGTTTTCTCGGAACCGTTTCCAAAGACGGCGAAGCTGGCCCGCGTCGACTACCGCGATGTCGCTGAGGTGGCGGCGATCGCCCTAACCGAAGCGCGATTGTCCTACGCGACCCTCGATCTGTGCGCTGACGGCATGCACAACCGGGAAGACATCGTTGCGATGATGAGTGAGGAACTTGGCAGACCCATCTCTTCTGGTGAGCCGACATTTGGCGAGTGGGCGGCCGAGGCACGCCTTCCCTACAATGACCGCCAAATGCAGGTGCTGGCCAAAATATACGCCCACTATGCCCACTATGGCCTTGGCGGAAACAGTCTGACATTGCGCGCCGCCCTGGGCCGCGAACCGCGTTCGTTGCGCGGCTTTATTCGAAACCTTGCCCAGCAAATGGCGCAGGCCGCCTGACTGCGCCCAGCCGCGCATACTTCCACTTTTCGAGAAGGAGATAGGTGATGCGACCGTCATCCCACAAGGTTTTGAAATCGAGGAAGCTACCGGCCTCCTACAATGCGCTGGTAATGCCATTCGTACTTTCCATCCTGATGTCGTGCATTGTTTCCGCGGTAGCGACGCTGATCAATGCGGGCTGGACAACCGGTTTCGTGGCGACCTGGCCGTATGCATGGGGAGCATCATGGCTAGTGGGCTTTCCAAGTCTGCTGCTGGTCTTGCCGATCGTGCGCCGTATCGTTGCGGCAATTGTCGATCAGCCGACCTCGTAGGCCTTGATTACGGAGTCCGACATGCCAAACAAGAACGGCCCTTGCGGGCCGCTTTTACCTTCGACTGACGGCTCGCAGCGCCATTGTCGACTTCCGCGACCAGATACCTGTCTTCATGCGGGCAGCCTTCATGCGCGCCGGCCCTCATGCCGATCGTCGTCCGAGCCTGACTCCCGAGCGCTCTCAAATGCAGCCGGCCAGCTTGCACTCTTGGCACGCTCCTATCCTGGCCCGTCCGTCACATCGGGCCGGGCATCATCTTGGTCGGGTTTTCCAGCATCGGAAACTCTGCCTTGCTGCATTTCACGTTCGGGTTGGTCGGACTGAACATGCCGTTCGGATTGTCTCTGAACAGCCAGGCATGAAGGTCGTAGTGGACGAACTCCCTCGGAATGAGCGGATAGTGCCCTTCCATCGGTCCCATGAAGGTCTGGCCAAATAGTTTTGGAGGTTCCTTGGTGTCTGGCGTCAGGGGCACCAGCCATTCCACGCCAACCAATTTCAAGCCTTTCTTGGTCGGCTCGTAGATCAGCACATTGGGGCGCATCGGATCGAGTTTCTGACCGACACTCGGGACGTTGACGAAATGGATGCCCATAGCGCCCTTCGGATAGTCCATTGCGCCCTCGATCCTGTCCCCGCTGTAATAGACGCACCCGACAGTCGACAGATAAAGGTCGCGGACGGCGACCGTGTAGTCTTCATATTTGGCGAGCGATTTCTTCAACGCTTCGATGTCGGCTTTGTTGGCGTCCTCGGCTCGAGCCGTGGCCGCCGCGCACCAAGCAGAGACCAGACCTGTCAAAATGAGGACGCCGCAACGCCCAAGACGAGCTGTTCTTGTCATGCATTCCTCCCAGATTTCCTTATCTGGCCGTGCAGGACCGGGGCCGACTAAGTGACTGCGCGGCCGTTTGTACCGCCCCATCCCCTCTGGAACCGCACCAATGCTAATCCCTTCCAAGGCCTCCGGAAAGGGATTATTAGAAATCTCTAATGCGTTAGACCTTTTGGCGGACCACAGGAGCCCAAAAAGAAAGCGGCCCTTGCGGGGCCGCCTTCGCATTTCGATGCCGAACAATTCAGGTCAGCGGCGAAAGCTGGATCTCGACGCGCCGGTTCTGCGCACGGCCGGCCGCCGTTCCATTGGACGCGATCGGACGGGTCTTGCCGAAACCGGTGACGGCGAAGCGGCGCGAATCGACACCTTGGCCCGAGAGATAGTTGGCGACCGCCAATGCACGGCGCTGCGACAGATCGAAATTGTGTTCGTCGCCGCCGGTCGAATCGGTATGGCCGAACACATCGACCGTGGTCTGCTTGAACTTCTTCAGCACCAGCGCAACCGAGTTCAGCACCTGGTAGAAGCCAGGCTTCACCGCATCCTGGTCGACGTTGAAAGTAATGTCGGACGGCATGTTGAGGATGATCTGGTCGCCGGTGCGGGTGACGCTGACGCCGGTGCCTTCGAGCTGGCGGCGCAGTTCAGCCTCGTTCTGGTCCATGGTCGCGCCGATGGCGCCGCCGGCCAGCGCGCCGATACCGGCGCCGATCAGCGCGTTGCGGCGGTCATTGCCGCCGGCAAGCAGGCCGAGGCCCGCGCCCGCCAGGGCGCCAAGGCCGGCGCCGGCTGCGGTGTTCGAAACCTTCTGCTCCCCGGTGTACGGATCGGTCGTGGTGCAGGCACTCACCAGCACAGCCGTCGCAACGGCGACGAGCACAGTCTTTTTCATAAGGATCGTCCCTCTCCAAAGCGCGGCCTTTGCGGCTCGCGCATATAAGCCCTTCTCCGGTCTTGTAACATGAAATGCGGCGAAAAACCGAGCGGCGAAAGCGGCTTCTCCCCGCTCGCGCCACACTTCCGCTTCGGTGGCTGGTGCTGGCCTACCAGAGGTTCTTGCCGTCAATGACGACCACCTCGACCTTGTCGAGGTCGAAATCGTCGAACAGCCGCGAATTGACTGAGATCTTGGGATTGTCGAAGTCCGGTTTTCCGGTCGACCAGTCCGGCGTTTCGGTGAAGGTGCCGCAGCCGCAAATGGCGCAAAACCCGTGTTTGACGGTCTTCGATCCCCATTGATAGAAGGAAACGTTTTCCGGCGAGCTGGTGAGCTTGAATTGCGACGGAACGTAGTAAGCCCACAGCGAACCGCGCTTGGAGCAGAACGAGCAGGTGCATTGTGTTACCGTCTCGGGCGCCTGCGAAACCTCGAACGTCGTCGCCTTGCAATGACAGCTGGCCTTGATGGTCATGAAAAGCTTTCCTCTCCGTTGCCCGCCACCCATGCGGCAAGGCACCATAAAGGAAGGCTCCTGACAACTGTCTGTCAGCAGGCTCCGGTCGATCGAGCCGAGCGGCGCTCTGGCTGAAGCAGGCCCGTCGTCACCTCCCAATCGTCGTCACCTGCCGATATAGGCGGCCAGTTCGTCCGGCGTCCCGTTTGGGAAAGCCTGTTTCAGAAAATCCAGGAACGCCGACACGCGCGCGCTGAGCAGCCGCCGGGAGGGGTAGAGCGTCCATAGAGAAATTTCGGGGCCGTCAATATCCCCCCAATTCACCAGTGTGCCGTCAGCCAGGTCGTGGGCCACCAACGAAATGGGAAGCCGTCCTGCGCCGATGCCGGCTCGCACCGCATCCCGGACCATGATGAGCGTCGACAAGGCGAGGACCGGCTCGATTCTAAGTGTTGCCCGGCCACCTGGTGTCTTCACCTGCCATGTTTGCCGCTCGCCTGTCCCGCGCGCAACGCCAGGAGCGGCGAGCCCATCGGCCGGGCGAGGAAGGTCCGGGCTCGCCACAACGACCAGGCGGTCGCGGAGAAACGCCCGTCCGACCAGGCTTTCATCGGGATCCGGATTGACCCGGATTACCAGATCGTAGCCTTCCTCGATCATGTCGACATGCCGGTCTTCGGTGGTCACTTCAAGCCTCACCTCAGGATACCTCAGGGCAAATCCCGCGGCGATCCTCCCCATTGCAGTCTGCGAAAAATGCAAAGGCGCGCTGATCCGCAATCTGCCCTTGGGTCTCTGGCCGCCCGAGGCAATCGCCGATGCCGTCTCGTCCAGCTCGGCAAGCAACGCCCCCGTCCGCTCGAAGAGCGCCCGTCCTTCTTCGGTCAGCTTCAGGTTACGCGCACCCCGTTCGAACAGACGCAGATCGAGACTGCTTTCCAATTCGCCAACGCGCCGGGACAATGTTGCCTTGGGCCGGCCGGTGGACCTTGCCGCTTTGCCGAAGCCGCCATGGCGAGCCACGAGGTTAAAATCGGCAAGGGCTAAAAGATCCATGACTGTCCCACCAGTGAGACGACGTGTCTAAAATTGCCGTCTACTGGGCTCTTTGTGAGCCACACATATTGGGGCTGTCAAGCAACCCAACAGGAGAAATTCCATGACCATTCTCGTTACCGGCGCCACCGGCAATATCGGCCGCCAAGTCGTCGAACAGCTCGCCAAGCGCGGCGCCGATGTGCGTGCTCTCGTGCGCGATCCGTCGAAAACCAGTTTTCCGGCAGGCGTATCCGTCGTGCAAGGCGACTTTCTCGATGTCGATTCGCTGCGCAAAGCCATGTCTGGCGTTTCCACGCTGTTCCTCTTGAACGCCGTGGTGCCGGACGAATTCACCCAGGCTTTGATCGCCTTGAATGTCGCCCGATCGGCCGGCATCGAGCGGATCGTCTATCTCTCGGTGATCCACGCTGACGTCTATGTGAACGTGCCGCATTTCGCGGGCAAGTTCGGCGTGGAGCGAATGATCGAACAGATGGACTTCAAAGCTACGATCTTGCGCCCGGCCTACTTCATCCAGAACGATCTGACGGTCGAAGACGTCATCACCGGCTACGGCACCTACCCAATGCCGATCGGCCCCAAGGGTCTCGCCATGATCGATGCCCGCGATATCGCCGAGATCGCCGCTCTTGAGCTGCTGCGTCGCGAACGGTCCAAGGAGCCGCTTGCGTTCGAGAGGATCAACCTCGTCGGTCCGCAGACACTGACCGGGACGGACATTGCCGCAATCTGGTCAGACGTACTCGCCCGCCCGATCAGCTACAGCGGCGACAATACG
Organism: Mesorhizobium sp. M0478; assembly: GCF_040321305.1. Taxonomy (NCBI): domain Bacteria; kingdom Pseudomonadati; phylum Pseudomonadota; class Alphaproteobacteria; order Hyphomicrobiales; family Phyllobacteriaceae; genus Mesorhizobium; species Mesorhizobium sp. M0478. The sequence continues at coordinate 200,457 of NZ_JAMYRH010000011.1, read as the reverse complement.
GAGGGTTTTGAGCAAAATCTCAAGCAGTTCCTGCCCGCCTGGATGGCCTACGACATGCGCCTGATGGGCGAGCGTTTCTTTACCGACGGGATGCTGCCCGAGACCGGCGACGTCGAGCGCCTGACGGCACTTCTGGGTCGCCCACTGCGGCCGTATCGCGACTTCGCCTCAGCACTCGCTGCTTCCGTCTGACGCAAGCGCCTTCAGCACCAAGGCCGGCCTTCCGATGAGAACTGCCAACAGAACTCAGTAGGAACGCGGTGGCACGAACAGGCAGATCGTCTTGCCTGCGTCGAGGCCGGCCTGGTGCGCGCACCAGTGGAAATCGCCGTCGGGTGAGTCCTTGACCCGCTTGTCGCTCATCGGCACGACCTCCCCCGTTCCGGCGATGACATAGCCCTCCGGCTTTTCCAGCACCTCGCCGGTATGGGTGGTACGGCAGTCGTAGTTTGCGCAGCAGGCGAAGGGATAACTCCAGCCTTGCGGCTTCGCCGCCGTAGGCTTGGCGTCATGGGCGAAGGCGGGTGCGGTCAGCACCGCAGCAAGCATCGCGATTGCAAAGATCGCGGTCACGAACAAGGAAAACAGGAGTCGGCCAGCCGGTTGAACGGCTCTGGCCGATCGGAGAGTGGCAGCAGACATGGAAGCGTTCCTTTCAAACGAGCATCAAGCGTTTCGCTTGCCCGTTCCCGGAACGTGTCTTCCCAGTGGCCGGATCGTCAGGTCGCAGATATGCCGCGTCCGGCCATAAATGCTTTTTCTCTTCCAGCCCTCGGATGCTGGGCTGATTCCTTGGCCGGCGCAAGAAGTTGCTGCGCGAGGCCGCACATCTACGCCGCTATCTGCAACCGCTGACGAGATCCAAGGCCAGGCTCAACTCCCGGCAGACGGGCAACGAAACAACGGGATTGGCCGTATGTGGTTCCAGCCTATACGTCGCCTGGACCGGCGATCACATGCCCTTCATATTTCGGCAAGTCGTCGGCGATGGTGAACCATGGCGCTTTGGAGCCGACGAAGATGTGCGCGGTCGGCCGGATCGTCGGATCGTCGACCAGCGTGCCCATGGCGACATGGACATAGGCGCCGTCGCGGACCAGCGAATACAGCAACGAGCCGCAGCGGCTGCAATGCGCATCGTGGCCGCTGTCATCGCCGAAATGGATGAGCCCGTGATGCCCTTCGGCAAGGGCAAGTTTCTCGCGCTCGATGCCGGCGAAGGGCTTGAAGGCGGAACCTGTGGTGCGCCGGCAGTTCGAACAATGGCAGTTGGCGGCATAGACGAACTCGTCCGCCACTTCATACTGGACCGCGCCGCAAAAGCATTTGCCGGTGAGCCTGCGAGTCATGGTTCCTCCTTCGCTCCCCCGCCCAGGGATGTTCTTATTCAAGTCAGCCGAGTCGAAAGTGGCGGAAGCGCAGGAATCAGCCATTCGCAGGCCGGCCTCACCTGAATATGGACATATCTAGTCGAGGTCGGCCACGGCTTCACCGGCACCGCCCTCGATGCGCTGCGACAACGAAGCTTCCATGAAGTCGTCGAGGTCGCCGTCGAGCACGCTCGACGGGCTGGTGCTCTCGACGCCGGTGCGCAGGTCCTTCACCAACTGGTAGGGCTGCAGCACATAGGAACGGATCTGGTGACCCCAGCCGATGTCGCTCTTCGACGCTTCTGTGGCATTGGCCACCGCTTCGCGCTTCTTCAGCTCTTCCTCGTAAAGGCGCGAGCGCAGCATTTCCCAGGCCTTCGCCTTGTTCTTGTGCTGCGAGCGTTCGGCCTGGCAGGCAACCGCGATGCCGGTGGCGATATGGGTGATGCGAACCGCCGAGTCCGTGGTGTTGACGTGCTGGCCGCCCGAACCGGATGAGCGGTAGGTGTCGATGCGTACATCCGATTCCGAGACGTCGATCTCGATCCTGTCATCGACGACCGGGTAGACCCAGACGCTGGAGAAGGACGTGTGGCGGCGCGCATTGCTGTCATAGGGTGAAATGCGGACCAGGCGATGAACGCCCGACTCGGTCTTCAGCCAGCCATAGGCATTGTGGCCCTTGATCAGGAGCGTGGCGGACTTGATGCCGGCTTCTTCGCCGTCATGGACTTCCAGCACCTCGACTTTGAAGCGACGCCGCTCGGCCCAGCGCGTATACATGCGCAAAAGCATCGAGGCCCAGTCCTGGCTCTCGGTGCCACCGGCGCCGGCATGGACTTCGAGATAGGTGTCGTTGGCGTCTGCCTCGCCCGACAGCAGCGTCTCGACCTGGCGGGCCTTGGCCTCGCCCTGCATCGAGCGGAGGGCCGCTTCCGCCTCGGCGATCACGCTCTGGTCGCCCTCTTCCTCACCCAGTTCGATCAGGCCGATATTGTCTTCCAGCGCCTGGGTCAGGCTTTTGACGCCGGCGATCCCGTCTTCGAGGCCCTGGCGCTCGCGCATCAGCTTCTGCGCTTCCAGCGGATCATTCCAGAGGCTGGAATCCTCGGCGCGCACGTTCAGGTATTCAAGCCGTTTTATGGCCTGATCCCAGTCAAAGATGCCTCCTCAGCAGGGTGATCGCCTGCCTGATCTCGTCGACAATGTTCTGCGTTTCCGCGCGCATGGCTGGTTGTTCTGTCCTGTTTTTGAAGTGGCGCTTGGGTCGGCGCGATACATAGGCACGGCATTGCTGCCTGTAAAGCGAAATGGGCCGGCTCAACAAGCCAGCCCATTCAGCTTAAGAAATCAGGTCGTCAGTAAAGCCCGCCGCCGGGTGCCTGGATGGCTTCCGTAGCCTGCGGCGATAGCGGTCCGCCGGCGCCGTTGGACCCGTCGGCGCCCATGCCGATCACCCAATAGCTGTCGGCCGGGCCGGTGCCGGGCTTGAAGGCTTCGATGATGGTGCCGGAATCGCCCGACGCGGCACGCATGCCGGTCTTGCGGTTGATCGCGACCAGGTTCATGCCTTCCGGCACCTTGAAGTCGACATTGGGCGTGCCGTCCAGCGCAACGCGCATGAAGTCCTTGAAGATAGGCGCCGCCAGACCACCGCCGGTGGCGCCATGGCCGAGACCGCGCGGCGTGTCGTAACCCATGTAGAGGCCGACGACGAGGTTCGGCGTATAGCCGATGAACCAGGCGTCCTTCTCGTCATTGGTCGTTCCGGTCTTGCCGGCGATGTGGCGGCCAAGCTCGGCGATGGTGGCGCCGGTGCCGCGCTGGACCACGCCTTCCATCATCGAGGTGATCTGGTAGGCCGTCATCGGATCGAGCACCTGCTCGGAATTGTCGACCAGTTCCGGTTCGGGCTGGTTGTTCCATTCGGGCGCGTTGCAGCCTTGGCAGCCGCGCTCGTCCTGCTTGAACACGGTCTTGCCGTAGCGGTCCTGGATGCGGTCGATGAGCGAGGGTTTGATCGACTTGCCGCCATTGGCCATGATCGAATAGGCCGACACCATGCGCATCACCGTCGTCTCGCCGGAGCCCAGCGCCATCGGCAGATACGGCGCCAGATGGTCGTAGACGCCGAACCTCTCGGCATATTCCACCACCAGCTTCATGCCCATGTCGTTGGCGAGCCGCACCGTCATCAAATTGCGCGACTTTTCGATGCCGGAACGCAAGGTAGCGGGGCCTGCCACCGTGCCGTCATAGTTCTTCGGCGTCCAGGTCGTAGTGCCGCTCTGGATGGTGATCGGTCCGTCCATGATCACCGAGGCCGGCGTATAGCCATTGTCGAGCGCGGCCGAATAGACGATCGGCTTGAAGGACGATCCCGGCTGGCGCATCGCCTGCGTGGCACGGTTGAACTCCGACTGCGCATAGGAGAAGCCGCCGACCATGGCCAGCACGCGGCCGGTATGTGGATCCATGGCGATCAGGCCGCCCTCCACTTCCGGCACCTGGCGCAGCGTGTAGGCGCCTTCCGACCCTTCGTTCTTCTGCACGAAGATGACGTCGCCGGGCTGCAGTACATCGGCCGGAGACTTGGCCTTGACCGTCTTGCCATCGACCACATGGCGCATGGCAAAGCTCATGTCTTCCTTGCTGACGGCGCCTTCGACGCGTTCCTTGACGATATCGCCCGAAATCTGCCGCGTCGGCTGCAGGCCGATGGAAAGGCCGGTCGCCGAGCTGTCGAGCACGACGGCAAGCGACCATTCCGGCACGTCTTCCAGCCCCTTGACGTTGCCCAGCGCCACGCCCCAGTCGCCGGAAGCATCGATATGCGTCACCGGTCCGCGATAGCCGCGCAGCGTGTCATATTTGAGCAAGCCGTTCTGCATCGACTTGCGGGCGATGAGCTGGATCTTCGGATCGAGCGTCGTGCGCACCGAAAGGCCGCCCTCATAGAGCGCGTTCTCGCCATAGCGCGAGATGATCTGGCGGCGCACTTCCTCGGTGAAATATTCACCCGCAAACAGATAGGAGCCGTTACGACGCGGCGTCACGCCGAGCGGCTCGGCCTTGGCCTTGTCGCCTTCCTCGCGCGTCACGTAGCCGTTCTCGACCATCTGGTCGATGACCCAGTTGCGGCGCTCGATGGCGCGGTCGGCATGCTTGAAGGGATGGTAGTTGTTGGGCCCCTTCGGCAGCGACGCCAGATAGGCGGCTTCCGCGACCGTGAGTTCGTTGACCGACTTGTCGAAATAGGTCAGTGCCGCGCCCGCAACGCCATAGGCGCCGAAACCGAAGAAGATTTCGTTGAGGTAAAGCTCAAGGATGCGGTCCTTCGAATAAGCCTGCTCGATGCGGAAGGCCAGGATCATCTCCTTGATCTTGCGCTCGTAGGTCTGGTCCGAGGACAAGAGGAAGTTCTTCGCCACCTGCTGGGTGATGGTCGAGGCGCCGACCTGGCGCCTGCCCGAACCCAGATTCTGCAGGTTGACGTAGATGGCGCGGCCAAGCCCGGTGATGTCGATGCCGGGATGGTTGTAGAAATTCTTGTCCTCGGCCGACAGGAACGCCGCCTTGACCCGGTCCGGAACCGCCTGGATCGGCAGATAGAGCCGCCGTTCGCGCGCATATTCGGCCATCAACGAGCCGTCGGAAGCATGGATGCGGGTCGTCACCGGCGGCTCGTACTTGGCCAGCACCTCGTAGTCGGGCAGGTCTTTCGACAGATGGCTGATGTATATCGCCACGCCCGCGGCGACGATAAGCGCCAGCGTCGTGCCGATACCAAAGAAATAGCCGATAAGACGAATCATGCCCGCTCCAGTCCGAGGTCCGGGAATTTCCTAGACGAAGCCGCCTTTCGCGCAAGCCTTCGCAACTGTCCCGATCCGTGATGGAAAACCCATGTCGCCACCATGTGGGCAAAATACGGCAGTGCCCGGTTTAGGCATCCCCCACCTGAAATAAAAGCGCCTGGTGTTGTCGTCGTGCAACGCTGCCTCCGGTCGTGGGCGGCGGCGACCATCTCAGCCTCCGGTTCCCGTTCCCATCTTGGCGGAGGCAAACAGGGCGACGGCGTTGGTGATGCTCTGCGCCGCCTTGCCGCGCCAGTCGGCGTCGAGCAGTTGCGCTTCATCCTTGGCGTTGGAGAGATAGCCAAGTTCCACCAGCACCGACGGCACATCGGGCGCTTTCAGCACTTTGAAGCCGGCCGAACGCTGCGGATTATTGATCAGGCCAACGCTGGTGGACAACTGGCCGACCAGAGTGTGGGCAAAGCTCATCGAGAAATTATGCGTCTCGCGGCGGATCAGGTCGATCAGTATGTCGGTGACTTCCTTGTTGTCGTCCTTGATCACCATGCCGGCGAACTGGTCGGAGAGGTTTTCACGGTCGGCAAGCGCCTGCGCTTGCGGATCGGACGCCTTGTCGGAGACGGTATAAACGGTGGCGCCTCTGATACCCTTGACGCTGATCGTGTCGGCATGGATCGAGATCAAAAGGTCGGCCTCGTGCTGCCGGGCGATGCGCACGCGGTCATCGAGCCGCAGGAACTCGTCGGTATCGCGCGTCATGAACACGTCGTAGTTGGCGACGGCGGCGAGTTTGTCGCGCAATTCGGTGGCGAAGGCCAGCGTCACGTTCTTCTCGATGGTGCCGTTGAGGCCTTCGGCGCCACCGTCGATGCCGCCATGGCCGGGATCGATGACGATGGTGAAGCGATGCCCGGGATTGGAGATCGGCCCTGTGCCGACCCTGGAGCCCTTGTCGGTGGAGACGGTCGAGCCAGTGGTCAGCGCCTGGTTGGCAAGGGCTTCGTCGAACTCGCGGTCGGAGGCTGCCGACATGTCGATGGCGATGCGATAGCCTGCGCCGTCCTCGTTCTTGAGCACCTCGAGCTTGTCGACCGAGAACGGCCCCTTGCCGGTCAGGATCAGCCGCGATCCCTCGCCCTGATCGCCATAACGCACCGCTTTGACCAGGCCGCGGGCCTTGGCCTCCTTCGCGCCAATGGCGAATCGGGTGCGCGGCAGGTCCACGACCAGCCGGTTGGGGCCGCGCAGCAGGAACCATTTGATGTCGGGCTCGCGGTCGAAATCGATGACGATGCGCATCTTGGTTGCGTCGCCGGCCATCTTGTAGGCGGTGGCGCCGAGTGGCGCATCGGCGGCGCGTGAAACCGGCGCAAAAGCAAGGCAAAGCGCCAGCAGCAACAGCACACCGGCAGCGCGCAGGAAACGGCCTGCACGGCCATGGCCCTTGTCTGTGATGCCCGCCAGTCCCATTTCTTTGCAGTCGCTCCCGATTTGGCGCTTGCGCCCGCGTGGTTGGTCGAAATGCCGGTCAGGCCGCAGACTCGATTAACGATTGGTATCCAGAGAAGGTTAACCAAGCCTTTTCATTGAGGATTAAGGCCTGTGCTTCCGTTACGGCACTGCTTTTTGCCGGCATCCGAAATCGGGGTTGCCTTCCACCCCGTCAAATCATAAAAGCGATGGTGGATCACTGCAATCCTGGAACCGCTTCTCCCGCAGCTTCCTGCTACAGGTCAGATGAAAGGCGGCTCCTTTCGCTCCAGCGAAAAGGCTTCAGGTGATCGCGACGAATTTCGCAGGTGTGCGCCCGTGGCGGGGGAATCGCCTGCGTGAGGAAAACGGCCGGGTTTGTTCCCGTGCCGGCTCTGTATGAGCAAACAAGCTGGTCCGGTTCGTCCGGGCTTTGGTTCAAAAGGTTCTGCTGGTGACGATGGCTTCAAGCGCAATCATGGAAAGGTCCGCATCAAACCGCGCCATTGTGGCTGCGGGCGGCACCGCCATGGCGCTCAAGCGGCGTCCGGCGGACATTCAGACATCCGGCACCCACATCCCAGACACGCAGCAGCGGGCTTTGCCTCGCAAGCTGCGGCTGACGGCTGCCGGGAGGAAACGAAATAATGCCCAACAAAATGCTGATAGACGCCTCCCACCCGGAGGAAACACGCGTTGTCGTTATCCGCGGTAACCGTATTGAAGAATTCGACTTTGAATCTCAGGACAAGAAGCAGCTCAAAGGAAACATCTATCTCGCCCGCGTAACGCGTGTCGAACCTTCCCTCCAGGCAGCCTTTGTCGAATATGGCGGCAACCGTCACGGTTTCCTCGCCTTCAGTGAAATTCACCCCGACTATTACCAGATCCCGGTCGCCGATCGTCAGGCTTTGCTGCGCGCCGAAGCGCAGGAAGCCGAGGACGAGGAGAACGAGGACAATGACGGCGACGACCGCCAGAGTCGCGATCGCGGCCGGCGCGGCCGCCGGCGCGGCGGCAAGGGTCGTGAGCGCGGCGAACACAAGCGCGACGCCGGCGCCGATGATGAAAACGGCGAACATGGCGATGCCGGCAGCGATGCCGTCTCCGAAGCGCCTGCTTCCGAGCATGCCGCGGCCAATACCGCCGGGCATGACGATCATGCCGGGCATGGCGACAGCGAAGCCTCCGACGCCGAGACATCCGGGACCGAACCGTCGGAAGGCGGCCCGACATCGATCGCGGCAAGCGTCGAAGCGGATGTGATCTCCGAAGCTGTCCCTGCGGCGGAGCCGGGTGACGAAAGGTCGTCCAGCGAGGCAAGTGGCGAAGCCACCTCCGAGGACAATGATCGCGGCATGCTGGAAGAGGTGCAGTCCTCGCATCCGGACGACCACGAGATCGAATCCGTAGGCGCCGAGGATGCGCTGGAAGAGGTGCGCAGCCGCCGCAAGCCGGTGCGCCGCCAGTACAAGATTCAGGAAGTCATCAAGCGCCGGCAGATCCTGCTGGTGCAGGTGGTCAAGGAAGAGCGCGGCAACAAGGGCGCTGCACTCACCACCTATCTGTCGCTTGCCGGCCGCTATTCCGTGCTGATGCCCAACACCGCACGCGGCGGCGGCATTTCGCGCAAGATCACCAGTGCGGTCGACCGCAAGCGCCTCAAGGAGGTCGTTGCCGATCTCGAAGTGCCGCAGGGCATGGGCGTCATCCTGCGCACCGCCGGCGAAAGCCGCACCAAGGCGGAAATCAAGCGCGACTACGAATATCTGATGCGGCTTTGGGAAAACGTCCGCAATCTGACGCTGCAATCCACCGCCCCTGCCCTCGTCTATGAGGAAGGCAGCCTGATCAAGCGCTCGGTGCGCGACCTCTACAACAAGGATATTGACGAGATTCTTGTCTCCGGCGAGGAAGGCTACCGCGAGGCCAAGGATTTCATGCGCATGCTGATGCCGAGCCACGCCAAGGTGGTTCAGCCGTTCCGCGACACGACGCCGATCTTCGTGCGCAACGGGATCGAGGCGCAGCTCGACCGCATGCTGCAGCCGCAGGTGACGCTGAAGAGCGGCGGCTACATCATCATCAACCAGACCGAGGCGCTGGTCGCCATCGACGTCAATTCGGGCCGCTCCACCAAGGAGCACTCGATCGAGGACACCGCTCTCCACACCAACCTTGAAGCGGCGGAAGAAGTCGCCAGGCAATTAAGGCTGCGCGATCTCGCCGGCCTGATCGTCATCGACTTCATCGACATGGAGGAGAACCGCAACAACCGCTCCGTCGAGAAGCGGCTGAAGGATCACCTCAAGAACGACCGAGCCCGCATCCAAGTCGGCCGCATCTCGCATTTCGGCCTGATGGAGATGTCGCGCCAGCGCATCCGCGCCAGCGTGCTGGAATCAACCATGAAGCCGTGCCCTCATTGCGGCGGCACTGGCCATGTGCGCTCCGATTCGTCGGTGGCGCTGATGGTGGTGCGGGCGATCGAGGAATTCCTGCTCAAGGATTCGCGCAGCCACATCACGGTGCGGACCCCGGCGGCGACCGCTCTCTATGTGCTCAACCACAAGCGCGGCACGCTGGTGGAACTCGAAAGCCGCTTTGGCCTGACCATCACCGTCGAGGCCGATGATACGGTCGGTGTGCAGCACTACGCGATCTTCCGCGGCGCCATTGCCGAAAAGCCGGAAGGCTTTGTCGAAGCGCGAACCTTCCCGGCCTATGTCGAGCCGGAAGAGCCCGAGGACGAGATCGTCATCGAGGAGGAAGACGACGAGGTTGTGGTACAGGCCGAGCAGCCGCGCCAGGCGCAGCCGCAATCGCAGCAGCAGCCGAGATCGGCTGAGGACGGCGAAGGCCGCGACCGCAAGCGTCGCAAGCGCCGCAGGCGGCGCGGCGGCAAGGATCGCGAACGCGAACATGGCGATCGCGAGCATGGCGCCGAAGGTGCTTCGGTTTCGGCGGCAAGCGACGACTTTGCCGCTGAACCAGGCGATGACGATGCAACACAGCAAGACGAAGCCCAGGTTGGCGCCGTCGAAACGGTGGAAGCATCAGATGACGCCCAGGGCAAGAAGCGCCGTCGCGGCAAGCGCGGCGGCAAGCGCAATCGTCGCGAAGACGGCACGGAGACCGAAGCCGGCGAAACCGCCTCGGTGGCCGAGGCCGCTGAAGTCGGAACGGCCGCAAGCGAGCCCGTAGCAGCCGTAGCGGTTGAAGAAGCGGCGGCTCCCGCCGCGGCGAACGACGACGCTCCAGCCGAAAAGCCGAAGAAGAAGCGCGCTTCAAGGGCAAAGAAGGCTGTGGTGGAAGTCGCCGATGAGACGGCGGCCGAGGCTGCACCGGAAGCTGCCGTCGAAGCTGCCGCCCCCGCTGCGGCCGATGCCGCCACGGAAACGACCGTCGACGACGAGCCCGCCAAGGCTCGCCCGTCACGGCGCAAAGCCGTGGCCGCGGATACCTCCGCGGTGCCGGTGGTTTCCTCCAGCGTTGCCGACGAGGCAAAGGCCGAGGAAAAGCCGAAGCGCGCCGGCTGGTGGCAGCGGAAGGGCTTTTTCTAAGCTATTCAGCCGATTAAGATAGGTTCCTGACAAAAATCCCGCGCCATTCAAACCACGGCGCGGGATTTTTTCATGCGCGAATGATGGAAGGCGTCAGGGGGCGAAAATCGACCAGTTCATCATCCTGGCCAGTTTTTCCAAGGCGATCGACCCCAACTTGGAATTGCCGTTGGCGTTCAAGCCCGGCGACCATACGGCGAGTGAAGCCACACCCGGCACGATCCCCAATATGCCCCCGCCGACGCCGCTTTTTCCCGGAATGCCGACACGGAAGGCGAAATCGCCGGAGCCGTCATAGTGGCCGCAGGTCAGCATCATGGCGCCGATGCGCCGCGCCCGCTCGGCAGACACCACGGAGTGCCCGGTTGCCGGGTTTCTGCCGCCATTGGCGAGGAAGCGGCCGGCCAGCGCCAATTGCCGGCAGCTCATGGCGATCGCGCAATGGTGGAAGTACACGCCCAGCGACAGCTCGGGTGCATGGTTGAGATTGCCGAAGGATTTCATGTAGTTGGCAAGCGCGAAGTTGCGATAGCCGGTGGCGCGTTCGGATGCCGCGACCTCGCGGTCGATGATGATGGTTTCGTCATCGGCAAGGAACTGGATGAAGCGCAGGATTTCGCCGATCGCCTCGCGCGGCTGGTGGCCGGCAAGCAGTATGTCGGACACGACGATGGCGCCGGCATTGATGAACGGATTGCGCGGAATGCCGTTCTCATGCTCGAGTTGCACGATCGAGTTGAACGGATTGCCCGACGGCTCGCGTCCGACACGCTGCCACAGCGCGTCGCCGACATTGCCGAGCGCCAACGTAAGCGTAAACACCTTGGAGATGGACTGGATCGAAAACGCCTGGTCGGCGTCGCCGGCGACCAGCACGCGGCCGTCATTGGTCACGGCGGCAATGCCGAATTTCTTCGGATCGACCTTGCCGAGCTGCGGAATGTAGGTGGCGACGTCACCGCGATCGGTGAGCTCGGCCATCTCGGCGGCGACATCGGCCAGCACTTGTTCAAGATCCGGCATGCTCGTCCCCGCTATTTCAGCCAGCGCTCGATGCGCGCCATCGCCTCGACCATGTCGTCATGGCTGCCGGCATAGGAAAAGCGCATCGTGCGGTGGCCCTGAAGTGGATCGAAATCACGGCCGGGCGTCGCCGCCACATGCGCCTCGGCCAGCATCTTGCGCGCAAAGGCCATGCTGTCATTGGTATGCCGGGTAACATCGCAGAAAGCGTAGAAGGCGCCGTCCATCGGCGCCGCCAAGGGAAATCCGAGTTCCGGCAGGCGCCGCATCAACAGCTCGCGGTTCCAGGCGTAGCGCGCCTTTACCGCTTCCAGCTCTTGCGTCGCCTTGAAGGCTTCGATCGCCGCGATCTGCGACAGTTCCGGCGGCGAGATGTAGAGGCTCTGGGCGATGCGCTCGATCGGCCTCACCAGAGCTTCCGGCAGCACCATCCAGCCGATGCGCCATCCGGTCATGCAATAATATTTCGAGAAGGAATTGATCACCGTCACGCCTGAGCCATAGGCCAGCGCCGTGGTGTCGGGCGCGGCATAGGCCAGCCGGTGATAGATTTCGTCCGATATCACCGCGATGCCGAGTTCTTCGGCTGTCCTCACCAGTGCCGACAACTCGTCGACGGGAATGACCGCACCTGTCGGATTGGCCGGGCTGGCGAACAACACGCCCTTCAGCGGTTTTTCCTGGTGCGCCGATTTCAAATGCTCGGCGTACAGGTAGGCGTCGCTGCCGAGCTCCATCTCGACGATCTCGATGCCGAGCGCCGCCATGATGTTGCGGTAGGCGGGATAGCCGGGTGCTGCGATGGCGACGCGGTCGCCGGGATCGAACATCGCCAGGAATGCCAGATTGAAGGCGGCCGACGATCCCGTGGTCACGGCGATCCGGTTCGGCGCGACATCGATCCCGTAATGGTCGCCATAATGCGTGGCGATCGCCTTGCGCAGATCCGCCAGACCGAGTGTGTCGGTATAGCCGATGCGTCCGATCCTCAGCGCATTTGCGGCTGCTTCCCTCACGCCCACGGGCGCCGGATCGGATGGCTGGCCGACGGCCATGGAGACGACAGGCACGCCCGTCGCCTTCAGCCGGTTGGCTTCGGCCAGAATGTCCATGGCGTGAAACGGCTCGACTTCACCGCGGCGCGACAGCGAAACTACCATTTGACCTCAATCTTTCCGTCCGGCCCGCCGCTCAAAGCCATCAACCGGCGGCAGCGCCGCACAAATGCCCGATTGATGTGAGGATCACAAGTTCGCCTAGTTTCGGTGCCGTGACTTTTCATCGTTCGCGCGCTCGTTTACCAGTGGACCTCATGCTGAGCCGACCCAAATCAACGATGTCCAAATCTTCCATCGGGAAGACAGCGCGCGGCTTCGCGACGCTTTTGCTTGCCGCCGCCGTCGCTGTCACCGGCTCGGTGACGGCCTTCGCCCAGGCGGTGCCGGTCGTGCGCGATGCCGAGATCGAGGCGCTGGTGCGCGACTATGCGCGGCCGATCTTCAAGGCGGCCGGTCTTGCCAATGACGGTGTCGATATCGTTCTGGTCAACGATCAGAGCTTCAACGCCTTCGTCACCGGGCGCCGGCTGTTCATCAACACCGGCGCGCTGATGCAGGCAGAAACGCCCAACGAGATCATCGGCGTCATCGCCCATGAGGCCGGCCACATCGCAGGCGGCCATCAGCAGAAATTACGCGACCAGCTCGAGCGCGCCAAGACCATGGCCATCATCGCCACGCTGCTTGGCGCCGGCGCCATCGTTGCCGGCGCCACCACCAACAGCCGCGGCCTTGCCGGCGCCGGCATGGGCGTGGCCGCGGGCGGCGGCGAGATGGCGCAGCGCAGCATTCTTGCCTACCAGCGCACCGAAGAGTCGACCGCCGACCGCTCTGCCATCACCTATCTCAATGCCACCGGCCAGTCCGGCATGGGCATGCTGAAGACCTTCGCCCGCTTCCAGACCGCGCTGTCGCTGTCCGGCACGCAGGTCGATCCCTACCGCATCAGCCACCCGATGCCGCAGGAGCGCATCGCCAATCTCGAAGTGCTGGTCAAGCAGAGCCCCAATGTCGACAAGGTCGATCCGCCGGCACTGCAGCAGCGGCACGACATGATGCGCATCAAGATCGCCGCCTATATGGGCGGCCAGGCCGCGGCCACGCGGCTGATCCGCAAGGCCCCGGGCAGCCTCGCCTCGCGCTATGGCGAAGCGCAGATGGCCTATCTCTACGGCAATCTGGGCGCGGCGCTGACCAAGGCCAATGCACTGATCAAGGAACAGCCGAAGAACCCCTACTTCCAGGAAATGCGCGGCGACATACTGATGAAGGCCAACAAGCCCAAGGACGCCGCGGACGCCTATGCCAAGGCGGTCAGCCTCGATCCGGTGAGGTCGGGCCTGTTGCCCGTTTCTCTCGGCCAGGCGCTGATGGCCATCGGCACGCCCGATTCGCTGAAGAAGGCGGTGGTGCAGATCAACAACGGCCTCGGGCGCGACAAGGAAAACACGGTCGGATACCGCTATCTCGCCCAGGCCTATGGCGAGCTTGGCAACATTCCGGCGGCGGAACTCGCCACCGCCGAGGGCCATTTCTATTCCGGCGATTACACGAATGCGAAAATTTTCGCCATGCGCGCGCAAAAGGACTTGAAGCGTGGCGAACCCGGCTGGATTCGCGCGCAGGACATCATAAACTACAACCCTTCAGGCAAACTCAAGAAATGAACCTTCCGGTCGCCCGCGGCGACTAGGATAGACCGGAACCGGTAAAGAGGATGAGACGATGAACAAGGCAATATTGCTCGGCACGACGGGAGTGGCGGCTGCTCTTGCCATGCTCGCTTTCGGGTTCGTCGCCGGCAGTCCGCAGGTCGCCAAGGCCGGCACGGCGCAGACCGTGCAAACCGCCTCTGCCGACACCAAGATCGATCGCACTGAGGTCGAGGGCATTATCCGCGACTATCTCCTGAAGAACCCCGAAGTGCTGCTCGAAGTGCAGGAGGCGCTCGAGGCCAAGCAGAAGGAAGAGCAGCGCATAGCCAGCCTCGGCGTCATCGAGAAGGCCAAGTCCGAGATTTTCAACTCGACCTTCGACGGCGTCGTCGGCAATCCGAAGGGCAAGGTCACCATCGTCGAATTCTACGACTACAATTGCGGCTTCTGCAAACGCGCCATCGACGACATGCAGGCTCTGACAAAGGCCGATCCGGAACTGCGCTTCGTGCTCAAGGAATTCCCGATCCTCGGGCCGGATTCGCAAAAGGCCAGCGTCGTCTCGATGGCTTTCCACCTGATGCATCCGGAGAAATACGGCGAGTTCCACAACGCCCTGCTCGGCGGCCAGGGCCGCGCCACCGAGGCGGCGGCCATCAAGGTTGCGCTGTCGCTAGGCGCCGATGAGGCGAAATTGCGCGAGAAGATGAAGGATCCGACCATCACCGAGGCTTTCTCCAAGACCTTCGACCTCGCCAACAAGCTGGCCATCACCGGAACGCCTTCCTACGTGGTCGGCAATGAGGTGGTGTTCGGGGCGCTCGGCCAGGAAGTGCTGGCTGAAAAGATCGAGGCGGCGAAAGCCGCGCTCTGATCTTGCACGCGAGCCTATTTCTCACGGGCACATTTCCGCCTGTTGTGGACAGTGAAAGATCGCACTTGTGCTCTTTCCGCGGGCGGCTATGCCCATTATAGAAGGCCCTGCGCGCCGGCTTGAGGCCGGCGTCGGAAAAGGTCGGCATTTTTGAAAACGATTTTCGTCCTGAACGGCCCCAACCTGAACGCGCTCGGCAAGCGCGAGCCGGGCATCTATGGCGGCAAGACGCTTGCCGCGATCGCCGACGACTGCAAGCAGGCGGGCGCCGCGCTTGGCCTCGAGATTGATTTTCGCCAGTCGAACCATGAGGGCGACCTCGTCGACTGGATCCAGGAAGCCGGCGACAAGGCAGCCGGCATCGTCATCAATCCGGGTGCCTACAGCCACACCTCGATTGCCATTCACGACGCCATCCGCGCTGTCGCGCCGCTGCCCGTCGCCGAAGTTCACCTCTCCAACATCCACGCGCGGGAACCATTCCGCCACGTCTCCATGGTCGCGCCGGTCGCTGTCGGCATGATCTGCGGGTTCGGGCCGCTTGGCTACTCGCTGGCGCTGCAGGCGCTGGCGGCACGCCTATGACCGGCCCACAAACAGAAGGCTCGAAAATGTCGATAAAGAAGACCGGTGTTGACCAGCAACTGATCCGCGATCTGGCGGGCATACTGAACGACACCAATCTCACCGAGATCGAAGTCGAGCTCGGCGACCTGAAGGTGCGCGTATCGCGCCAGGCGCCGGCCGTCCACGCCATCGCCGCACCGCAGGCCGGTTATGCTCCGGCAGCGCAGCAGCCCGCGGCCGGCGCGGCTGCCGCACCAGCAGTGGCCGATCCGTCCAAGAACGCGGTCCCCTCGCCGATGGTCGGCACCGCCTATCTCGCGCCCTCGCCCGACGCCAAGGCCTTCATCGAAGTCGGCCAGAAGGTCAAGGAAGGCCAGACGCTGCTGATCATCGAAGCGATGAAGACGATGAACCAGATCCCTTCGCCGCGCGCCGGCACGGTGACGGCGATCCTGTTCGAGGACGGCCAGCCGGTCGAGTACGGCATGCCGCTCGTCGTGATCGAGTAGAGCGGGCCGGATGTTCCAGAAGATCCTCATCGCCAACCGCGGCGAAATCGCGCTTCGGGTGCTGCGCGCCTGCAAGGAACTCGGCATCCAGACCGTGGTCGTGCATTCGACCGCCGACGCTGACGCCATGCATGTCAGGCTCGCCGACGAAAGCGTGTGCATCGGTCCGCCGCCGTCGCGCGACAGCTATCTCAACATCCACCAGATCGTCGCAGCCTGCGAGATCACAGGCGCCGATGCCGTGCATCCGGGCTATGGCTTCCTGTCGGAAAACGCCAAGTTCGCCGACATTCTCGCCGCCCACAACATCACCTTCATCGGCCCGTCGGGCGACCACATCCGCATCATGGGCGACAAGATCGAGGCCAAGCGCACCGCAAAGCGGCTCGGCATTCCGGTTGTGCCGGGCTCCGACGGCGCCGTCACCGATCAAAAGGAAGCTAGGCGCATTGCCGCCGAGATCGGCTATCCCGTGATCATCAAGGCATCGGCAGGCGGTGGCGGGCGCGGTATGAAGGTCGCCCTTACCGAGGCTGACCTTGAGATCGCCTTGCAGACAGCGAGCACGGAAGCGGGAGCCGCCTTCGGCGACGATGCCGTCTACATCGAGAAATACCTGGAAAAGCCGCGCCACATCGAGGTGCAGGTATTCGGCGACGGCGCCGGCCGCGGCGTGCATTTCGGCGAGCGCGACTGTTCGCTGCAACGCCGCCACCAGAAAGTCTGGGAAGAGGCGCCCTCGCCGGCCCTCAACGCCGAGGAGCGCGCCCGCATCGGCAATATCTGTGCCAAGGCCATCGCCGACCTCGGCTACTCCGGCGCAGGCACCATCGAATTCCTGTACGAGAATGGCGAGTTCTACTTCATCGAGATGAACACGCGGCTGCAGGTCGAGCATCCGGTAACGGAGGCGATCACCGGCATCGATCTCGTCCACGAACAGATCCGCGTCGCCTCCGGCGGCGGGCTTTCGGTGCGCCAGGAGGACATCAAGTTCAACGGCCACGCCATAGAATGCCGCATTAATGCCGAGGACCCGCGCACCTTCACGCCTTCGCCCGGCACGATTACGCATTTCCATACGCCTGGCGGTCTCGGCATCCGCGTCGATTCCGGTGTCTATTCCGGCTACAAGATCCCGCCCTATTATGACAGCCTGATCGGCAAGCTGATCGTGCACGGCCGCAACCGCGTCGAATGCATGATGCGGCTGCGCCGGGCGCTCGACGAGTTCGTCGTCGACGGCATCAAGACGACGCTGCCGCTGTTTCGCGACCTGGTCGGCAATGCCGATATCGCCAATGGCGACTACGACATCCACTGGCTGGAAAAGTATCTGGCCAAAGAGGAATAGCGCCCGACTTGCCGCTATGATGCCGCGATGACCCGTCCTTACGCTCCCGGCTATCGCATTCCGACCGACCTGTTGCTCAAGGCCTATGCCTCGGGCGTCTTCCCGATGGCCGAGAGCGCTTCCGACCCGGAAGTGTTCTGGGTGCGGCCGGAGACGCGCGGCATCATACCGCTCGATGGCTTCCACACGCCGAAGAGCTTGCGGAAGACAATTCGCAAGCACCCGTTCGACATCCGCTTCGATTTCGATTTCGAGGCGACGATCGACGGCTGCGCCGAAAAGCGCGAGGAGCGCCGCTCGACCTGGATCAACGCGCCGATCCGCGAAGCCTATATCGAACTGCACCGTCTGGGGCACTGCCATTCGGTCGAGGCATGGCGCGAGGAACGGCTGGTCGGCGGCCTCTATGGCGTCTCGCTCGGTCGCGTGTTCTTCGGCGAAAGCATGTTCGCCCGGGAAACCGACGCGTCCAAGACCTGCCTGTATCATCTGGTCGAGCGGCTGAAGGCGCGCGGCTTTGCCCTGCTCGACACGCAATTCACCACTGAGCATCTCAAACGCTTCGGCGCGGTCGACGTGCCGCGCGTCAAATACGAGAAGATGTTGGCCGACGCGCTGAAGGGGGAAGCCGTTTTTTATCCCTGACCGGAGACCGAGCGGCCGAGCCGGCTCGACCGGTGAAGGGGTCAGCCCTTCGCGGTTTCCATCGGCGTCTGCGAATGGAACATCATCTTCCAGCCGTTGACACGGTGGACATAGCCGGTGCTGACCAACGCGGCGTAGGGCTCGCCGTTTTCTCGTGTCGCATGAGCCTCATAGGTCAGCATGATAATGTCGCTGCCGGGCTCGATGATACCCTTGAGGTCGATCTGAAGGTCGCGCCAGCGGTTGGGCTTGGTCGCGGTCTTGGCCAGATCGGCATTGTCCATTGCCTGTGCCATCTCAGGAAATGCCACCAGGCATTCTGTGTCGACATTGGCGGCGTAGTAAGCTTCGTCGCCCGTCCAGAACCCCTTTTCGAGTTCGAGCAGGTCGTCTTTGCTGGCCGTGATCCGTTTGCTGTCCGACATCAGAATATCCTCCAAGCGCGCAAATGCGCGGTCGTCCATGGCCCAACGCATGGTGGCCATGACGGTTCCGGAGGATCAGTTGGTGTTGGTCGCGTCAGGCTCCGTGGGGTCCGGCTGTTCGGCGGCCGGAGCAGCGGCGGGCTTTGGCTTGGACGTGTCGACCTTGGGCGTCTCGGCATTGGCCGCGTCGGGCGGCGGCACATCCGACTTCTGCTTGCAGCCCTTTAGCCAGACGTCATAGACGGCGTGCTCGACGGCGTTTAGGCCGGGGCTCTCGGCGAACATCCAGCCGGTGAAGATGCGGCGGATCTTGCGGTCGAGCGTGATTTCGTCGACTTCGACGAAGGAATCGGTCTTCGGCTCTTCATTCTCCGGCCGCGAATAGCAGATGCGCGGCGTCACCTGCAAAGCGCCGAACTGCACGGTTTCGTCGATGTAGACATCGAAGGTGATGATACGGCCGGTGATCTTGTCGATGCCGGCAAATTCGGCGACCGGATCGGTGATGCGATCGGAGATTGCGGGTGCTGCCGCAGGCGCCTGCGCCGCGGCAAACGCTGTCGGGAACATGGCGATAGCGCCAATTGCCGCCAGTCCGGCCATCGATGTCAGGCTGAAAATGTTCATGCGGAGATACCGGTGGTTTGGGCCCGGGTGATTCTGTCACGCCCAAGGCTATTCGCCGTTGTCATATCAGCAAGCAGCTAAACGCCAATTGTGGCGACAAAGGACCGGCCGGCGGTCAAGAACCAGGCGTCCACGCATCGTAGTCGCCCGTCACCTGCGGACGGTGCTGATTGGTGAGCACGGAACCCTTTGGGCGATAAGCCGCCGGTGTTCCCGTGAGGTTCGGCTCATGCGCCTTTTCCCATTCGCGCGGCCGATAGTCGTCGCTTGGCGGCGCCACATCGACGCGGTGATGCATCCAGCCGTGCCAGCCCGGGGGGATCGCCGACGCCTCCGAATAATTGGCGTAGATGACCCAGCGGCGGGTGCGGCCTTCCGAATCAACGCCGCCTTCGTAGTAGACGTTGCCGGCCCCATCCTGGCCGACCTTGTTGCCGTGGCGCCATGTGTGAAAACGGGTTCCCAGCGTCTGGCGGTTCCACCAGGTGAAAAACTGCAGAAGGAAAGTTTTCATTCAGATCCTCGCGGGCGCGCGGCGGTGGCTGTCCCTGCTTATGGCGTCAGGCCTTGGCGAAGGCAAGGGTTTTGCGGCGCCTGCGGCACTGACGGCATGCCGAAACGCTCGGTCATTGGCCGATCCATTTCGCACCTGCGAACCGACGCTTGCCAAGCCGGCTGCGTCTTCCTAAAGCTCTCATCGCCCGGCGCTGCCGCATGACCCCGAAAATCGAAATCGATTTTCGGAAAGGATCATGCGCAAACCCAAGTGCTACAGCGTCCTTTGCGCGTCCACGGGGCGCGGCGCTGTAGTCAACGCCGGCTGCGGGAGGTGAGGAATGGCCTTAGCTGTCGCCAGGATCAGTGCGGAGACAATACGCGCCCGCAAGGGCGGCGTGCCGATCGTATGCCTTACCGCTTACACCTATCCCGTCGCCCGCCTGCTCGACGATCATGTCGACCTTCTCCTGGTCGGCGACAGCGTTGCCATGGTGCTGCATGGCCACAAGACCACGCTCGGCGCCTCGCTGGAGATGATGATCGCCCATGGCCAGGCCGTGATGCGCGGTTCATCAAAGGCCTGCGTGGTGGTCGATATGCCGGCCGGCAGCTACGAGACTTCGGCCGCGCAAGCCCTTGCCTCGGCGCGCCGCATCTCTGAGGAAACCGGCTGCCAGGCGGTGAAGCTGGAAGGCGGCGTCGAAGTCGCCCTCCAGATCGCGGCAATCGTCGCGGCCGGCATTCCAGTGATGGGCCATATCGGCTTGCAGCCGCAATCGGTGGAAAAGGACGGTGGCTACAAGATCAAGGGCCGCACGCCGGAGAATGTGGCCGCGCTCATGCGCGACGCCGACGCGGTCGAGAAAGCCGGCACGTTTTCGCTGGTCATCGAGGGCACGGTCGAGACCGTTGCCGCCGACCTCACCCGGCGCATTGCCATTCCCACCATTGGCATCGGCGCCAGCCGCGATTGCGACGGCCAGATCCTGGTCATCGACGACATGGTCGGCCTGACGGTCGACCGGGTGCCGAAATTCGTCAAGGAATACGCCGATTTGCGCAGCGCGGTCGCCGATGCCGCGGCGCGCTACGCAGCGGAGGTGCGCAGCCGCACCTTCCCCGGGCCGGGCCACGTCTTTTCAGCCGCGAGCGACAAGGACAAGGCATGAACCGGCCCCCCATCAGCCAGCCGCTCGTCGTCGACACCGTGCCCGGCCTTCGCGCGCAGATCCGCGAATGGCGGCGCGAAGGCCTGAGCGTCGCCATGGTGCCGACCATGGGCGCTTTGCATGACGGCCATATCTCGCTGGTCGGGGCCGCGCTCGCAACGGCCGATCGCTGCGTCGTCTCGATCTTCGTCAACCCGGCCCAGTTCGCCCCCACTGAAGATCTCGACAAGTATCCGCGTCAGCTGGCCCGCGATCTCGACCGGCTGACCGAGGCCGGCGCACAGCTTGCCTTCACGCCTACGGTTTCCGAGATGTATCCGGCAGGCTTTGCGACGAAGATTTCGGTCGGCGGCCCGTCTTCTGGCCTGGAATCGGATTTCAGGCCGACCTTCTTCGAGGGCGTCGCCACGGTCGTGGCCAAGCTCTTTCTGCAAGCCCTGCCCGACTACGCCATCTTCGGCGAAAAAGACTACCAGCAGCTTTGCGTCGTCCGAAAGCTCTGCCGCGATCTTGACCTTCCGGTGGAAATCGTCGGCGCGCCAACCGTGCGCGATGCGCATGGCCTGGCAATGTCGTCGCGCAACGCCTATCTCGACGCCGCCGAGCTCGACGTCGCGCGACAGCTCAATGTCATCTTGCGCCAGACGGCGGCAGCGCTCGCGGCCGGTGCCGATGAAAACGGCGTGACCGGTAAAGCCACTGCCGCGCTTCTCGAGGCAGGCTTCGACAGCGTCGACTATGTCGCCGCGCGCGAGAGCCTGACGCTCACCTCGTGGCGGCGTGACGGCGATGGCCGCCTGCTTGCCGCGGCGTGGCTTGGCAGAACCAGGTTGATCGACAATGTGGAAGTTTACTCATTTATTCCCTGAAAAATTCCAATTCCGTTCACTTTGATTTGTATCGCAGAGCGGCCCGAGCGCTCTTAGACAACGGCTCATCAGGTACGTTCTGGCCAGCCCGTAAGCGCTCACGATACACCGAACGCCGCTGTGAGACGTTTCACAGACGTAACCAAGCCGGCTATGTTGTGTGCGACCCCAGGCAGAGACAGTGTGTGACCTGCCACTACGTTGCAATCCTTACGAGGCTCTACGTGTCTGTCCAGGCCAACATAGTCGGTCGCGCCCTGCCGCAGATCGTCGAGGCAATCTACGATTCGATTGTCGATGTCGGCCGTTGGCCATCGACGCTTGAATCAATCTGCAAATTGGCGCTCGGCCGGCTTGCCATGCTGGCGGTCGTCGATACGGCGAGAAACTCGGCCCGGTTTTCGACTTCCTGCGGCGATCCGGTTCTGCTTGAGCCGCTGCAGCGCGACTACGCCTGCGAGGTGCCCTTTTTCAAGGCGGTGCCGAAGATGGAAGTCGACATACCGTTGACCGTCGACAGCGTCTACGCCCTGCAAGGCCCTGACGCCCGCCAGAACTGGCTCGAAAGCCGCATCGTGCGCGAGTGGGTGGAACCCAACCGTCTCGACGATTTCTTCTGGGTAGCGCTGATGAAGCAGCCGGCGCGCACCGGCACGCTGATGGTGGTTACCGACAAGGACAGGCCCCAGATTTCAGCCAGGGATATCGACCTGATGTCCAGGCTCGCCCCCCATGTCCGGCGTGCGGTGACCATCGGCGACCTGTTCGAGGCCGAGCGGCGCAAGGCCGACATCTTTCGCTCGATCCTTGAGAGCCTCGACCATCCAGTGCTGATCGTCGCCGACGATATGCAGATCATTTTCGCCAATCCGGCAGCCGAAGCCCTGCTCACCGAAACCGCCTCAGTGTCCTCGGTGCGCGGCCAGCTGTCCTTCGCTTATGCCAACGCCAACACCGCCATCGGCCGCGCCGTCCAGCTCGGCACGCGCGACGAATTCGCGCTCGGACCGTCCGGCATCAACATTCCGCTGGTGAAGGCCATGTCTCCGGCGGTGGCGCATGTCATGCCTCTGGCGCGACGCGACATTTCGGCCCGCATGTCGCCGCGCGCCGCCGCGGCCATCTTCATTGCCGCCGCCGGCGCCGCATCAGTGCCGGCGCTGGAAGCGATCGCAGCGCTGTTCGGACTGACCACCGCGGAAAAGCGTGTCGCCGGCCATGTCGCCGCGGGGCTGACACGGCGTGAAATCGCGGCTGCCAGCGGCGTCTCGGACGGCACCGTCAAATCACAGCTGGCGACGATCTTCGACAAGACCGCCACTGGCGACCAGCGAGAGCTGGAACTCCTGATGCGCGAATTGACGCCGCCGCTGCGCTCGGCCTGAAGCCAATCGTCAAATTTTTCAACTATTTGCCGGTACGCAGGCGTAATCCACAATACCAAGCCGGCATCGTTGCAATTCGGCCAAAATCATGGTGCGGTTCTGCTCCGGTCCGGAGACGGTGCATCGTGCACGACCGGACGTGGAAACCATTTCCTGGGCGGTCCCCGAACTTGATACCGACACGAATTGAACGGCTGCTGCCTTACCTCTTCCTGCTGGCCCTGCTTTGCATCGCGCTCGCTTTTCGTCCGCTACTGCCGGTCGATGAGACGCGTTATCTCAGCGTCGCCTGGGAGATGTATCTCGGTGGACATGTCTTCGTACCGACGATGAACTTTGCGCCCTATCTGCAGAAGCCGCCGCTGTTGTTCTGGCTCATCGATCTCGTCTGGAACATCTTCGGTGTGAGCCGCGCGGCGGCGATGCTCGTCATCTTCGCCGCCTCGTCGCTGGTCATCTGGCTGACGACACTTCTGGCCAAAACCCTGTTTCCCGAGCGCCCGGAAATTGCCAGTCGCATCCCCTGGCTGGTGGCCGGCAGCACCGTCTTTGTCATCTATTCGACCCTGATCCTGTTCGACATGCTTTTGACGGCCTGTGTGGTCGCCGCACTGCTGGCGTTGCTGGGCTTCGCCAGGACCGGCAACCGCTGGCAGGCGGTGCTGGCGGGTCTCTTCATCGGGCTCGGCGTGCTGGCCAAAGGCCCGGTCGTGCTCATTCACATCGGCGCGCCCGTCCTGCTCTATCCCCTCTGGCGTGACCGGCGAGCCGGCCTTGCCCCTTTGCAGTTCTTTGCCGGAGCCGGCCTGGCAATTCTCGCCGCCCTTGTCCCGGTCGCTATATGGCTGGCGCCCGCGACCATCCTGACCAAGGGCAGTTTCGTCTACGATCTCGTCTGGAACCAGTCGGCAGGTCGGGTTACCGGAAGCCTGCACAATTCGCATGGCCGGCCGTTTTACTTTTACCTGATGCTGTTGCCGCTCATGTTCGTGCCCTGGGCCTTTATCCCCCCGGTGTGGCGGCTGAAGCCGGCTGCCCGGATACGCAGCCTGATCGGCACGAAATCCCCGGATCTGCGTGCCCTGCGCCTGCTGTCGTTCTCGTTCATTGCGGTGCTGCTGGTCTTCAGCGCCATATCCGGCAAGCAGCCGCACTATGTCGTGCCGGCACTACCATTCGCGACCATTCTGCTGGGCTACTTCATGGCCGAGATTTCAGTCGCCAGGCTGAGGGCTACGGCCTTTGTCATGCTTGCCCTTTTCGCCATCGGCCACGCCGCCGCCTCGGCAACCGTGTTCAAACGCTACGATCTCACGCCGCTGGCGAGCTTCATCGACGAACGAAAGGACGCGGACTGGGCCGTCGCTTACGACTATCAGGGCGAGGTCGGTTTCCTTGGGCGAATAGAGAAGCCATTCGAGAACGCCGACAAGCCTGAGGAATGGCTCAAGTCTCATCCCGGCGGCTACGTCATCGAAAAGCAATCGAAAGATCCGGGCACATCCGAACAGATCGCCTTCCGGCAGCCGGTGGAACGCGGCTATCTGGTCGTCCTGAAGGGACAGCACTGAACGTTTCGTCGGACGCCTATCCCAGCGGCTTCTCGAAGATCAGCGCCGGCAACCCCGAACCGCCGCCGCAATCGGCGGTGCTGCCGACCGGCAAAAATCCCTTCGAACGGTAGAAGGCGATGGCCGGCACGTTGGCCTCTTCCACCTCGACGCGCAACCTGTTCGCCTCGGGAAAGCTGGCTTCGACCTCGTCCAGCAAGGTCTGGCCGATGCCTTGCCGCTGGCAGGCCGGCAGTACATAGAGCTGGTTCAGCAGCACGATCTTCGTATCCGTCGTTGCGGCGGCAAAAGCCATGCCGCCGATACGCTTGCCGTCATCGGCGACCAGGAATTCCGAGTTCGGCCTTGTCAGCCGCGCCTTGAGCGAGGCGATCGAATGCCAGTCGTCGGTAATTTCGGTCACCCGCTCGGCGCCATAGATCGTGTCGTACGTTGCGTGCCAGGTTTCGACCAGCAGCGCGCGGACGGCAGCAAGGTCACGTTCGCTGGCGGTGCGGACGAACATTGTTCTATTCGATACCGAGCTTGGCCTTGACCAGATCGTTAACCGCTTGCGGGTTGGCCTTGCCGCCGGTGGCCTTCATCACCTGGCCGACGAACCAGCCGGCCATGGTCGGCTTGGCGCGAGCCTGCTCGACCTTGTCGGGGTTGGCGGCGATGACTTCGTCGACCGCCTTCTCGATGGCGCCGGTGTCGGTGACCTGCTTCATGCCGCGGCTTTCCACCAGCTGGCGCGGATCGCCGCCCTCGTTCCAAACAATCTCGAACAGATCCTTGGCGATCTTGCCGGAGATGGTGCCTTCCTTGATCAGGTCGATCACGGCACCGAGCTGCTCCGGTGTTACAGGAGCATTTTCAATGTCCTTGCCGGCCTTGTTAAGCTGGCCGAGCAGGTCATTGATGACCCAGTTGGCGGCAAGCTTGCCGTCGCGGCCCGAGGCCACCTGCTCGAAATAGTCGGCGATCGGCTTTTCCGACACCAGGATCGAGGCGTCGTAGGTCGACAGGCCAAGTGAAGAGATCAGGCGCGCCTTCTTGTCGTCGGGCAGTTCCGGCAACTCCTTGGCCAGCGCGTCGACATAGGCCTGATCGAATTCCAGCGGCAAAAGGTCGGGATCGGGGAAGTAGCGGTAGTCATGCGCCTCTTCCTTGCTGCGCATCGAGCGCGTCTCGCCTTTGACGGCGTCGAACAGCCTGGTTTCCTGATCGATCTTGCCGCCATCCTCGAGGATGGCGATCTGGCGGCGCGCCTCGAACTCGATGGCCTGGCCGATGAAGCGGATCGAATTGACGTTCTTGATCTCACAGCGCGTACCGAATTCGCCGCCGGGCTTGCGAACGGAGACGTTGACGTCGGCGCGCATCGAGCCTTCGTCCATGTTGCCGTCGCAAGTGCCGAGATAGCGCACGATGGTGCGCAGCTTGGTGACATACGCCTTGGCCTCGTCGGCGGAGCGCATGTCCGGCTTGGAGACAATCTCCATCAGCGCCACGCCGGAGCGGTTGAGATCGACATAGGACATGGTCGGATGCTGGTCGTGCATCGACTTGCCGGCGTCCTGCTCCAGGTGCAGGCGCTCGATGCCGATCTCGATGTCCTCGAACTCGCCCTGCCGGTCGGGACCGACCGAAATGACGATCGTGCCTTCGCCAACGATCGGCTGCTTGAACTGCGATATCTGGTAGCCCTGCGGCAGGTCGGGATAGAAATAGTTTTTCCGGTCGAACACCGACTTGTGGTTGATCTGCGCCTTCAATCCGAGGCCGGTGCGGATCGCCTGCTTGACGCATTCCTCATTGATGACCGGCAGCATGCCGGGCATGGCCGCGTCGACGAGGCTGACATTGGCGTTGGGCGCCGCGCCGAAAGTCGTCGACGCCCCGGAAAACAGCTTTGCTTCCGAGGTCACCTGCGCATGAACCTCGAGGCCGATGATGATCTCCCAATCGCCGGTAGCGCCGGGAATAAAACGTTTGGCATCGGGCGTGCGGGTATCGATAAGGGTCATGGTGGCCTGCGCTTTTGGCTCGCGAAAACTGCGATTTTCGCGAATTTGGGTATCGGTCTTCGCTAGTGCAAACCGCTTCGCGAGACAAGCGCCCAAAGCAGCGCAGAGCAGCGGGCTGGCCTTTTCAGCCCTTTTCGGCCGCTCGGCAACCGATGAATGAACGCCGCCGGCCGGTATTCGGTCGGCGGTCCTTTCGTCAGGTCAGGCCGTTGCGATATAGGCCCTGATCTCGTCGGCCTCGCGCTCGACATCCTCGATGCGGCGCTTGACCACGTCGCCGATCGACACGATACCGTCGAGCAGCCCGTCCTTTTCCACCGGCAGATGGCGGAAACGGCCTTTGGTCATGATCTCCATCACCTCGTTGACCGTGTGGTTCTCGTTGCAGATCTTCACTTTCGGCGTCATCGCCGAGCGTACCGTTATATCAAGTGCGGCAGCGCCTTCCCTGGCGACGACCCGCACGATGTCACGCTCGGAAAGGATGCCGACGATCTTGCGATCGCCATTGGTGATGACCAGTGCACCGATCTTGTGGTCGGCCAGGATTCGAATGGCTTCGCTGAGCTTTACATTCGGCCCGAGCGTGAACACGTCATGGCCTTTTCTCTCGAGAATTGCCTTAACCGTCATGGCGTCCTCCTCTCCTGCTTGGCTAGCCAGCTCCCGCCCTGACCGGCTTCACATAAGAGTGAACATCGTGCGCCGTGATCGGTTGCTTTTCAAGTGTGCCAGTGGGGTGTGCCAGTGGGCTGCGCCAATAGAGTGCGCTAGTCGGGGGTGCGCTGGTCGTCGGGGATCTCCCATTCAGGCGCCCGCCAGCGCCGGTCGAACCAGCGCAACCCGAAGAAGCCTGCGACGAGGCCGCCAATGTGCGCTTCCCAGGCGATCTGGCCGGGCTCTCCGAGCCCGAGACCGTAAAGGCCGGTGGCGAGATTGATGACCATCCAGGCGCCGAGAAAATTGACGACGCCGCGCATGCGCAAAACGATTGCGATCGGCAGCACGGGGCCGGCAAAGGCCGCCCTGCCGGAGGAGCGGTCGGTACGGAACCCGAAACGCGCCGCAGCACCCATCATGCCCGATATCGCTCCGGAAGCGCCGACCAGCGGCGCTTCGCTGTATGGATGGACCGCCCAGAACAGCACCACCGCGGCCAGCCCGGTGGCGGCGAAAAACAAGGCGAACCAGAACCAGCCGAGACGGTTGGCCAGCGGCGACCCGAAGGCGGCCAGCGCAACCATGTTGATGGCAATGTGGGCAACGCCGCCATGCATGAAGGCATAGGTGAAAGGACGGGTGAAGAGGAACCAGTCGAAACCGTATTGGCCGGTGTAGAGGACCGGAATGAAGGCGCCATCGGTGAGCAATGTTATCTGCTGCTCTTCGGTCAGCACATATTGCTGCAGCAGGAAGACGGCGACGCAGATGCCGATCACCGCCAGCACCACCGGTGGCAGGTTGAACACCGGCTCGCGGCGCGGCGGCGGCGCCTCCGCGGTCTGTTCGGTCTCCAGGGGGCCGGCCGGTTCGCTCATATGCACTGATCCAGGGATTTGCGTGTCGCGAGCATCTAGGCCATGCCCGGACAAATCACAAACTACGAATCACAAAGCGCGAATCACAAACCGCGAATCAAAAAGAAGCCGTCCAAGGTTTCCCTTGAACGGCTGGTCGAGCCCCCTGCTCCCCTAAAACTATTGACCGAAGTGCTGTTGGTCGTCGCGAAACGACCGCTTCTGGAGTGGTTTTGGTGTGCCATGGCAAGCCTGCGCGCGCAACGTAAACCACTTGTTAACCTTAACGCCCCCGACCCGTGAACAAGTCTTAACGACGCTGGCACGCATCCTGCTCCGGAACGCATGTAGGTCATCGGAGGGCGCCCTTTCTGTTCACCGATGGGACCATCAGACGGCAGAATGCGCGGAGTTTCATAGCATGAACCAGAACGGATCAATCGCGCTGTTCCATTATTGGAATCGCCTGCGTGGTGGACGTCCTGCCCCAAAGCGTTCGGAGATCGAACCTGCCGACATCAAGGCGCTTTTGGCCGACACCTTCATCCTGGAAAGGGATACGCGTGGCGAAGCGGTGTTCCGGCTTGCCGGCACCAGGCTTTGCGCCGGCTACGGCCGCGAGCTCAAGGGTTTTTCGTTCCCCTCGCTATGGCGCGAGAAGGACCAGCGGCTGGTGTCGCGCCTCATTCACGGCGTTTTCGAGCAGAAATCCGTGGTGCTGATCACTTATGAGGGGTTCAGCCGCAGCGGCCGGTCCAACCACTTCGAGTTGCTTGCGCTGCCGCTCGACGGCGGCGTCGAGAACCCGCGCTGCCTCGGCGTCATCAGCGCCGTGGAAAAGCCGTTCTGGCTGGGCGCCGACCCGATCACCGACGCGCTGATCGACGCCATCCGCGTCATCGCTCCCGACAAGGAACCGATGTTCCTGAAAAACCGTCCGGAAATATCCGTTCCTTCGCTGGCTCCCACCGAACTCGAAGCGGCGGAGACCATCTCGGCGCTCGGTCGGTCGCGCCGTATCCGCCACCTCGTCGTGTTCGACGGCGGGCGCGAGCAATAGTCTCCAAGCCGGCGCTAATCTTAACTATCGGCGACCCACTTTTCTCCTTTGTTAACCTGCTTGGCTGTAGTTTTGGCCGAGATTCCACGCACGACGCGGGAATGCCAACGGGGTGTAGGCAGTCATGAGGTCAGCGGCGGTCGAATACGCACCGTCCCGCGCCGAAAGGCGTAATTTTCAGCGCGTCCGGGTCAAGATCTACGGGCGCTTCATGCTGGAGGACCGCACCGAACACCCTTGCCAGGTCGTCGATATGTCACCGGGCAATGTCGCGTTGCGCACCGAGCGCGTCGGCATGCCGGGCGAAAAAATCATTGCCTATATCGATCATATCGGCCGCATCGAGGGCGTGGTGACGCGCACCTCGCAGGACGGCTTCGCCATGACCGTCATTGCCTCGGATCGCAAGAAGGACAAGCTTGCCGCGCAGTTGACCTGGCTCGCCAACAAGCATGAACTCGACCTGCCGGAAGACCGTCGCCACGAACGCGTGGCGCCGCGCAACCCGACAAGCGTCCTGCAGCTCACCGACGGGCGCCAGTATCAGTGCCGCATCATCGACCTGTCGCTGTCGGGCGCGGCGGTCGAGATCGACGTCAAGCCGGCGCTCGGCATCCAGGTCATGCTGGGCACCATGCGTGGCCAGGTGGTGCGTCATTTCGAGGATGGCGTTGCCATCGAATTCGCCGTCATCCAACGCCCGGAAACGCTCGATTCCGAGTTCAACGCCCCGCGCGCCTGAACGATCGGCAACAGGCAGCAAAAACGAACCGGCCCTGCGCGGCCGGTTTTTTGTTGCCGGCGTTCCGCCTGCCTCTCCAGCTTGTAGCGGCACGCAGCAAATCCACGGCTCCACCCGGAAATCCGCGCCCCGACACCCCGGTTTTACGCCGAGACCTGAACGATTTTATATTAAAATAGATCAAATTTTACGCTTATTCTATTGCGGTTTTACTCAATGTCTACTTCGGGTTTTTGCGTCAAATAAATCCAGCGCTGTCATTGTCTCCTCAAACGGGGAGACTGACCAATGGCGAAGATTTGGGGCAAGCTGTTGCTCTTGGCAATGGCGATGCAGCTTTCCGCTTGGGGAACGGCGCAAGCAGCAGGGCCGGCCTACATGCACACCGGCGGCCGCACGACACAGCCGGTCGGTCACTACGAATTCTGCCAGAAGCTGCCGCAGGAATGTGCTCAGCGCACGCCGAAGCAGGCGCCCGTCGAACTGACCCGCAAGCTGTGGGCGGCGATCGTCGACGTCAACAATTCTGTCAACACCCGGATCGTGCCGCGCACCGACATGGAAATGTGGGGCAAGGAAGAGGTCTGGTCCTATCCCGGCAGCGGCTTCGGCGACTGCGAGGACTATGCGCTGGAGAAGCGCCGCGAATTGATGGCGCTTGGCGTTCCCGCCGGCAATCTCTTGATGACCGTGGCGCGCCAACAAAATGGCGACGGCCATGCGGTGCTGACCGTGCGCACCAGCCTCGGCGAGTTCATCCTCGATAATCTGGAGTCCAAGGTGCTGTCCTGGACCGACGCAGACTACACCTACCTGAAGCGCCAGTCCGACCAGAATTCCGGCGTGTGGGTGACGATCAACGACGGCCGCGCCGACGCGGTTGCCAGCGTCCGCTAGGACGCCATCACAGAGGTCAAGCACATCGAATAATGCGACGTGCCTAACGAGAAAGCCCGGTCGAGTCCCCACCCTCCCCGTCCCCAACGACCGGGTTTTAAGGAGCCGGCCCCGTCCCCGGGCCGGCTCCACCATTTCAGACCATGATCCCGAACCGAAGGACCGCGGCAGCGAAAAGTGAGAACCGGTTTTTGCTGCGCTGACCCGCCGTTCGGAAAAGATCATCGCCAAACAGGAATAGAGTTCAGGCCTTCTTCAGCCCGGCCTTGAAGCGCTTGCCGTTGGCGACATAGTGCGCGGCCGAGGCGCGCAGCCTGGCGACAGCGGCATCGTCCAGCGTCCTGATCACCCGCCCGGGCGAGCCGACGATCAGGCAATTGTCGGGGAACTCCTTGCCTTCGGTGACTAGCGCGCCGGCGCCGACCAGGCAATTCCTGCCGATCCTGGCGCCGTTGAGCACTATGGCGCCCATGCCGATCAGGCTGTTGTCGCCGATCGTGCAGCCATGCAGCAAGGCGCGGTGGCCGATGGTGCAGCCCTGCCCGATCGTCAGGGGAAAACCGGGATCGGTGTGCATCACCGTGTGTTCCTGGACATTGCTGTCGGCGCCGATGACGATCGCCTCGTTGTCGCCGCGGATGACCACGCCAAACCAGAAGCCGGCATTGCGACCGACGCTGATGTCGCCGATCAACGTCGCGTCCGGCGCGATCCAGTTGCTGTCGGGATCATCGAAACGGGGCGCTTTTCCGTCGATTGCATAGGTCGGCATTTGCAGTCTCCGATTCGTCGCAGGCCGGGACAAACCCTAGAACAATCCTACGAAAACCGCGTAGCGGTTTCCCCCAGCAATTGCCTCAAGGCAAATACCGCGCCAGCGATTCCACCAAAAGCTGAAGCGCACCAGGAGAGCCAATGCCCCAGGAGGCAATGGCGATCAGCACGATGCCCAGCGTCAGCGCCCAGGCGATCACCGTGCAGCCGCAGGACATCAGCATCAGCGTCGAAATGCGGCCCTCGCGCCGCGCATCGAGCGCATCGTTGGCGAGCATGAACGGCCCGGCGCAAGCGGTCGCGGCCAGCGAGCGCAGGATGTACGCCGGCGACACATAAGGCTCGGCAAAGGCAAGCCGGCGGCCCGCCGCCAGTTCCATCACGGACCCGGTAAGCCCGCAGGCGGTGAGGCCGACGGCGAAAGCGAAGAGAACGGGCAGCAGCAGGCTCATCTTTACCTTCCGTTTACCATGAAATCGCACAGTCGCGTCCAGCGCAGCAAGAGCCATGCCGCGTCATGTGTGCCGCCCAGGGACAGAGGGCGGCGACTATGGGGATTGCGATGAAGCAGGCAGCGACCGCAGAAGAGTTCAACGTCGTCGATTCCGTGCTGATGAAGCGGGTGTTCTATGCTTTTGCCGCATTGGCGCTGCTGTCGCTGGCGATCAGCCTTGGCGGAAAATGGTTCGGCCGCTCGATCGCCATGGCCGGCTACACCGACGACACCACGGTCCACAGGGTAGTGATCGGCAACAATGTCATTGCCGTGCCGGCCAACGCCATCCGCTTCCTGCAGGCGCGGCGCGACGGCATCGCTTCGCGCCTCGACCTCTATCTGCGCTATCCCCAGATGGACGGCTACAGCGAAGCCGCCCGCGACGATTTCAACCACACGGGGGCCGCCAAAAACATCATCTTCCTGTCGTTTGAACCGCAGATGATGTCGCGCGACATGAGCGGCCGTTTCGCGCCGATCTATAGCGCGCTCATCAGCCAGCCCGGCGCGCCCGGCCCCGGCGGCACGACGATTTACGGTTTTACGGAAAAATCAGGCTATCTCAACGAGGTGCTCGCGGTCGCCGGCCGGGCCGGCAAGGACCCGTTCGTCGCCCGCTGCCTGAGCGGACCGAGCGCCGAGGAATCGCTGGCGCCCTGCGAGCGGGACATCCAGGTCGGCGACAGCCTCAGCCTGACCTACCGCTTTCCCCGGGAGTTGCTGGGCAACTGGCCGGCGCTTGACGCCGCTATCGTCGCCGAGGCCACGCGCGTCCTGAAGACCGCACGGTAGCGGCCCTCTGCTTTTGTCATACACGGGCGCGAAGCCGCGCGGACCCGAGGATCCGTTCCATGCCCTTAAGGCAGCGAAGCGGTGCAGAATTACTGTTGGGAAGCAGCAGAGGCAGTTCTGGACCGCCACATTCCTGAGCCGAGGCCCGGAATGTATCCCAGGGTCTCAGCGACGCCGCTCTGCGGCTGCTTCTCCCCGGGATGACGATGGCGCAGCTGGCTGCCGCCAATCGCCGAAGTCCGTAGCCATCTGGCTCAGGCCAGATCGATGTCGAGGATCGCCATCGAGAAATTGTAGTCGCCGTCATCCTCATCCTTGAAGACGATGCCGAGGAACTCGTCGCCGACATAGACCTCGGCGGAATCTTCCTTGCGCGGCCGCGCCTTCACCTCGAGTTTGGGATTCTGGAAGACGCGCTTGAAATAGGCGTCCAGCTTTCTGATTTCGTCCGGCTTCAAAAGTCTTCTCCGATCGTCGGGCTTGCTCGTTGGAACGCGCTTCTGGCACGTCGACAATGGCGATGTAAAGGCAAGCCGGCTGGATAGAACGCGAACCCTGGGG
The DNA here is from genome assembly GCF_040321305.1 of Mesorhizobium sp. M0478. Classification (NCBI taxonomy): domain Bacteria; kingdom Pseudomonadati; phylum Pseudomonadota; class Alphaproteobacteria; order Hyphomicrobiales; family Phyllobacteriaceae; genus Mesorhizobium; species Mesorhizobium sp. M0478. The sequence continues at coordinate 167,159 of NZ_JAMYRH010000011.1, read as the reverse complement.
CCGGATGATTTCAGGTCGAATCCAAATCCGCCTCTAAATCAAGGAGGTAGAGCATGATGTCGTCCGAAAACCGCCTCACACTTTTCGGCATCATGCTCCAGAGGCAATGGCGCCGGCAACCGGACTTCAGTCCGGCGCGCCGGGTGTTGCAAATCAGATGTCGAAGCTGACGACCTGATCCATCGACTGCGACGGCAAAAGCTGGTCCATCTGCCGCGAAGGCTGGTCGCAGCCGGTCTCGCCGACGACGCGGGCCGGTACGCCGGCAACCGTCTTGTTGTGCGGCACCGGCGACAGCACGACCGAGCCTGCCGCGATCTTCGAGCAATGGCCGATCTCGATATTGCCGAGAATCTTGGCGCCGGCGCCGATCAGCACGCCGTAACGGATCTTGGGGTGACGGTCGCCGCCGGCTTTGCCGGTGCCGCCCAGCGTCACGCCATGGAGGATCGACACATCGTCCTCGATCACCGCCGTCTCGCCCACGACGAGGCCGGTGGCGTGGTCGATGAAGATGCCCTTGCCGATGCGGGCGGCCGGGTTGATGTCGGTCTGGAACACCGAGGACGAGCGGCTCTGCAGATAGAGCGCGAAATCCTTGCGGCCCTGATTCCACAGCCAATGGGCCAGCCTGTGCGTCTGGATCGCATGGAAACCCTTGAAATAGAGCACCGGCATGATGAAGCGGTCGCAGGCCGGATCGCGGTCGTAATAGGCCTGGATGTCGACACGCACGATCGACGACCATTCCTTGTCGTCGGCCAGCATCGACTTGAACGTCTGGCGGATGAGGTCGGAGCCGATGTCCTGATGCGCGAGCCGCTCGGCGAGCCGATGGATGACAGCTTCCTCCAGGCTCTCCTGGTTGAGGATGGTCGAATAGAGGAACGCCGCCAGAAGCGGGTCGCGGTTGACCGCTTCCATCGCCTCGTCGCGGACCGAACGCCAGATCGGATCGACCGGCTGGACCATTGTGGGGCGGGAAATGCTGATGCTGTTCATCGACGTCTTGTCCTGCGTCCTGGCCGCTTGCCTATTCTCCGGCGGCACATATAAGCCAGATCATAGCACGATTGAACTCAATTTTCCTTAGTGCTCGGTGAAATGGATTTGGTTCACGGAAATTCAAGCCGCCATGGAAAACGAACCCTTGATCGACGCTCCGCTGAAACGCGCGCTCTCCGCGCTCTATCAAGCTCCGGATCGCCACTATCACAACCTCGCCCATATCGAGGCGTTGCTGGCGCTGGCGGACGAATATCGAGCATCGCTGCATGATTCCGGCGCCGTCGAAGCCGCGATCTGGTTCCATGACGCCATCTATGACAGCCGCGCCAAGGACAACGAGGCCAGGAGTGCGGCACTTGCGCAGGACAAACTTGCCACCCGCACCGATCCGGAGCGCCTCGGCCGCATCGCGGCGATGATCGTCGCCACCGCCACGCATGAACTGCCCAGCCTTCACCCAGGGGGCCTTGCCGATGAGAACGCCCTCCGCGACGCAGCGCTTTTCCTCGACATGGACTTGGCGATCCTGGGTGCGTCAGCCGACGCTTTCGACGCCTATGAACAAGCGGTCCGACGCGAATATGGCTGGGTCGAGGAGCCGATGTGGCGCGCCGGCCGCGGCGCGATTCTCAAGACTTTCCTTGCGCGCCAGCATATTTTTCACTCGCAGGAATTCCGCCAGAGGTTCGAGCCCCAGGCCAGGCAAAACCTGGCGCGGTCGCTCGAAACGCTCAAACCCTAATCCGGAAAGGTCTCCATGCGCTGGGCATAGGCTTTGAAACCGGCGCGCCGGTAAACCGCTTGCGCGCCAGGGTGATCGAAGGTGTCGGTATGAAGCCAGATCCTTTGCGGCGCCCGCGACCAGATGGCGCGAAGCGCCTGGTCGAGCAGGAACGGGCCAAGCCTGCGACCCTGGAAGGCGGGAGCCAGCCCGAAATGAACCAGCTCGACCTCAGGCTGGCCGACGCCGTTGAATTCGCACAGGCCAGCGGCCACGCCCTCGACGCGCAGCACGTGGATATGTGTCGAGGGCAGCGCCAGCAGGCGCTTGAGGTCTTCCGCCGGCATGCGCAGCCGCTGGTCCCATTGCACGGGCTCGCCGACCGCGTGGTAGAGGCTGATATAGTCGGCCACATCAAGTGTTTCACGCGCCACCGTGGCGCCCGATAGCGGGCAGTCGAAAGCCGGCGCCGAATTCGGTTCGCGCATGTCCATATAGGTGACGAGAAGGTCAACCAAAGCGGCACCGCCTCCGGCTGCAAGCCAGACGAAGATCGATCACCTGAAGGCGCCAACGGACTTGGTGGCCGCCCAAACAAAGAACAGGCCGATCACCAACGACAGCCCGTTGAGGATGATACCGACGATGCCGAGGACACGATTGTCGTTTGAACGTCCCAGTGCCATCAAGCCAAAAACCACGCCGGTGATGTGCGCCAGCGGCGCCGCAACGAGAAACACCAGCAGAAAAACCCCGCCGAGGACGTTTTGAGCGGCCAGCGACGCCTCGCCTGGCATCAACGCCAGCGTGACCACCGCCGCAAAATCCATTGCGAACGCCAGCAGGGCCAGGATCACCGAGCGTTTGCCCAAGCTGCTCCGCCCCGCCACGCCGGGCATTGCTATCGTGCTTCTTCCCCATCCGGCCATTACTCGTCCCCGATCAGGTGAAAGCGCCGATCGTCGATGCCATTGCCACAAGCAGCAGGAAGCCAACCGCCAGGGAGCCGCCGTTGAGCAGGATGCCGACGACCCCAAGCACGCGGCTATCGTTCGAACGCACCAGCGCCATCAGCCCGAAAATCAATCCGGCAATATGCGCCAACGGCCCTGCCAGCAGGAAAACCGCCATGAAGAAAGCCGTGGCGATGTTCTGGGCACGCTCGGATGCGTGGGCCGGCAGCGCCACCATTGTGGTCAGCGCTATCACACCGGCACCGAAGGCGAGCAGCGCCAGGATGACGGAACGCTTGCCGAACATGCTTGTCACGACGGCGCCCGGCAGAGCGTCGGCGCTTCTTCCCCATTGAGCCATTGTTTGCCACCCCTCGCCGGCCGCCCAATCCATTTCGCCCGAAAAATCGCTTACCGGTTAAAGCGGATTTTCGGCATAAAACTCCAAAACCCGCTGCTTGAAAATCTTGTCGCCCACAGCCAGCATATGGTCGCGGCCGTCGATGTGAAATGACTTGGCATTCGGCATCAGCGCGGCGAGCTCGTCGGGCGAGCCGCCGATATCGTCTGTCGTCCCGACCGCAATCAGCGTCGGTTGGGCGATGCGCGTCATGTCGTGTTCGCTGAGCAGTTCGCGCGACGTGGCGATGCAGGCAGCCAATGCCCGGCGGTCGCTGCGCGTCTGATCGGCAAAGGCGCGAAAGGAGCGACCGCGCGGATGGCTGGTGGCGGCCGGATCGTCGGCCAGCAGCGCCTCGGCGATCGGATCCCAGTCGCCGACCCCGTCGACCATGCCGATCCCGAGCCCGCCGAAGACCAGCGTCGCCACCTTGTCCGGATCCGACAGCGCCAGGAACGCCGAAATGCGCGCGCCCATCGAATAGCCCATGACATGCGCGCGGCCGATGCCAAGATGGTCGAGCAGGGCCGCCGCGTCCGAAGCCATTTTGGCCGGGGTGTAGTCGGCCTCGTCATAGCTTTTCGACGACGAGCCGTGGCCGCGATTGTCGAAGGCGATGGCGCGATAGCCGGCATCGTTCAGCGTCTTGAACCAGCCGGGCGATACCCAGTTGACATAGTGGCTGGAGGCAAAGCCGTGGATCATCAGCACCGGATCGCCCGCCCCCGACGCCGGCCGGCGGTCGAGGAAGGCGAAGTCGAACCCGTCATGGGAGAAGAATTGCATCGGGAGCGGCTCAGCCGGCGCCGGGCGTGGGCGCGTTGCCGTTGTCCGATGGCGGCATGCCGGGGCCGGACACCGTGCCGACGGCCGGATGGCGCAGCAGATCGCCATGGTCGATGCCGTTTTTGGCGGCGGTGCCGGCCTTGAGCTCCAGCACGAAGCGCACTGGCACACCCGGCGAGATGACTGCATCGGACAATGGAGTGCCGTGCTTGACGGCCCGGACCTTGCCGTCCTGTCCAACAAAGATCAGGTCGAGCGGCATCGGCGTGTTGTGCATCCAGAAGCCGACCTGCTTCTGCATCTCGAAGACGAACAGCATGCCATGATTGTCGGCCATATCCTGGCGATACATCAGGCCGGCCTCGCGTTCCGAGTCGGTGTCGGCGACTTCGATCGAAAAGGATTTATCGCCGCCTTTCGTCGCCACGACCAAGGGTGTCGGATCGACGGGAAGGATCATCGCCTGACCGCCGGCGATCGTCTGCTGGGATGCGGTCGGCTGCCCGGAATAGAAGTAAGCGCCTGCGGCTACCGCAACAATGACGCAGAGCGCGCCCGCTGTCAGCCAGTTCCTGTACGCCATTGGAAATCCTCGACCAAAGACCATGATCCCTAAAAGTGGTCTCAGGTATTCGGATAAGATCGTGGTGAAACCAAGAAAAAGAGCCGTCCTGACTTCCTCAGGAAGGCTCGCGTCCTAATGCGCGACCGGCAAGGTGCCCATATCGGGGTGAATCTCGGCAGCCATGAGGCCCTTGTCACCGCGTCCGAAACGCACCAGCACGACCTGTCCGGGCCTGAGCTCGGTGATGCCATAGCGGCGCAGCGTCTCCATATGGACGAAGATATCCTCGGTGCCCTCCCCGCGCGTCAGAAAGCCGAAGCCCTTGGTGCGGTTGAACCACTTAACCAGCGCCCGCTCGAGCCCGCTTTCCGGCGTCACCGCCACATGGGTGCGCTGTTCCTGCATCTCGGCCGGATGGATCGCCGTAGTGGTGTCCATGGACAGCACCCGGAACGCCTGCAAACCACGGTCGCCGTGCTTGACAAGGCACACGACACGCGCGCCCTCCAATGCAGTCTGAAAACCGTCCTTTCGAAGGCAGGTGACATGGAGGAGGATGTCGCCCGAAGAACCGTCATCGGGAAGTATGAAACCGTAGCCCTTGGCCACGTCGAACCATTTGATGGCGCCGGCGATTTCGACAAGGTCGGCGCTATCGCCGCCACTGTCACTCTTCAGGGCGTCGTTAAGGTTCTCATCCCGCCTCGTGAAAGAGGCCTTATCCCCCATAAGAACGCCCCCTTTTTTTCAAGGAAACCACAAGTGATTCTTGACATTAGATTAACACCGCCGCTTCCGGGGTGTGCAAGACCTGCCGTGCCTTTTTTCGCGGTTGAATACAGGAATAGCTGACTTGTTGTTTGCCGGCGTCGCTGCCGACAGCAATGACGATCCATCAAGGCGGTCAACCGGTCGGCAATTTGCAAGGGATTTCGCCGAAATCGGCAACCACTTGTGTCCGGCGCTTTTGTCAGAGCCATCTGATTTTCCAAAACCGGTGACCACTTTCAGTCCGATGCTCGTTGCCCTTCGGCGGGGTGGACCTTATGTTGCCTCGCAACCCAAACATCCCCGAGGAAATCCCATGCGCTACCTCCACACAATGGTCCGTGTCGCCGACGTCGATGTCTCGCTCGATTTCTACTGCAACAAGCTCGGCCTTAAGGAAGTGCGCCGCTACGAAAACGAGCAGGGCCGCTTCACGCTGATCTTCCTCGCCGCCTCCGAGGATGTAGAAAGCGGCATCACTGAGAAGGCGCCGCTGATCGAACTGACCTACAATTGGGATCCGGAGGAGTACAAGGGCGGCCGCAATTTCGGCCATCTCGCCTATGAGGTCGACGACATCTACGCCACCTGCCAGCATCTGATGGACAATGGCGTCATCATCAACCGGCCGCCGCGCGACGGCAACATGGCCTTCGTCAAGTCGCCGGACGGCATCTCCTTCGAACTGCTGCAGAAGGGCCCGGCCAAGCCCAAGGCCGAGCCGTGGGCATCGATGCCGAACACCGGCACCTGGTAGCGATCACGCCATCTTGAGCGAGGCGGCCGCGCCGACAAGCCGGCCGCCTTTGCCATTTCGAGCAACGGCACCTATTTACCTGCCTGTCGCGCCAGCCAAGCAAAGCCAGTGCCTCATCCAGGAGAATTCATTTATGCCGACCAGCCGTGCCGATGTCACCACCGCATATGCCAGCCGCTATTTGCAGCAGCTGTGCAAGCACTGGGCGCACAAATTTCCCGTCGAGTTCGATCCAAACCACGGCACCATCGATCTGTCGCTCGGCCGCACGGTTCTCGATGCCGATGCGGCAGCGCTGCATATCACGGTGTCGACGGATGAAAGTGGATCGCTGGAGCGCATGGAGAGCGTCGTTGCCGATCACATCAAGCGCTTCGCCTTCCGCGAGGAGCTGACTTTCGAGTGGAAGCAGGCTCCGGCGACCTGATCTGCTGTCAGCCGCAACGCCGAACGCCGGAAGCTGCCAGCCCCGGACAACGTTATGGCGTCACTTGGTTGCGACGCCATCTGAATTGTCGGAACGACGGATCGATCAGAACTTGTAGTTCAGGCCGATCTTGATCGTATGGGCGTCGATCTTCACCCTTGCGTCGTTGCCCTCGATATCTGTCAAACGGACCTTGCCGAAGTCGAAGTACTGGTATTCCAGCTTCGTGGTCCATTTGTCGGCGAAGGCCCATTCGACACCGCCACCGATCGTATAGCCGAAGCGGCCTCCGCTCCTCGATGCGCTGCTGTCCGGGTCGGGCACCCCGTCAAAATCGAAAGTATCGCCATAACTCAATTTGTAGTGAGTCGCCGCCGCGCCGCCCTTGGCGTAGATCAGCAGCCTGTCGGTGGCGTAGCCCAGACGTGCCGTCAGATCGCCATAGACGCCCAGTTTCGCCGATCCGAAATTGTCCGGCTCTTCGACGATAGTCCTGTCGCCCTCGATGCCGAGATAGCCCAGATCGGCTTCGACGCCATAGACGAATGCTCCGGACTGCCAGTTGTAACCGGCCTGAACGCCGCCGAGGAAGCCGTCGGTATCGACGTCATGGGTCTGACCAAGCTCCTCGTCGAAGAAGGAATCCGTCTGGTCGACCGCGTCACCGCGTCCCCAGCCATAGCCGGCGTTGATGCCGACATAGCCACCCGACCAGACAAACCCTGCCGGTACGGTCTCAATCACGTCGGCGGCGAACGCCGCGCCGCAAGCCGAAATCAGGAAAGTAGATGCGAGAAGCAGACGTTTCATGAAACTCCCCAATGCGTCGGAAAGAGCATAGCACAGACATGCAGTATTCATTAAGCTGCCCAGGCCGGATAATCGAAAATTGTTGCAGAAAAACAACTGTTTAGCCGAGGCTTAATTAGCATCGCGACCGCAACGTAGAAGCGGTTCAAAGCGAACGCGCTATCTGCAGCAGCGCCAGCACCGAGCGCCAGTTGCGCGCGGTGCCGGGCACTTTCAGCACGCGCGGGATGAGTTTGGCGAACACCGATTTGCCGAGCCCGTCCGGCGCCTTGAGGTAGAGCACGTCGTCCCTGACCTCGAAGCTTTCCGGGCCGGTGCATTTTTCGGCAAGCCTGGCGATCTCGTCCGCCGTCGGCTGGCGCTCCAGCGTGTAGGCGTGAAGCTTGGTCGGATCGCCGGCGACTTCCGGATAAGGATTCTCCTTCACCAACCGTTCGAACCAGGAGAGATCGCGCACCATGATGCGCGAGTGAAAGCCCCATTTTTTCTCGAACGCCATTTCGATCTGTTTCGCCAGCGTGGCGGCGTCGCCCTTCTTGGTCCGGAACACGACATTGCCGCTCTGCACATAACTGGCGACATCGGTGAAGCCTAGCGCCTCGAATAACGCCCGCAACTCCGCCATCTGGACGATGCGGTTGCCGCCGACATTGATGCCGGAAAACAGCGCGACGAAGACCACCCTTCGCTCTTCGAGCTTCGGGTGGCAGGCTGTACCGCTCATATGATGAACCCGGCCAGGGTCTCGTTGTCGGTGATGTCCTGATAGTGCACGCCCTCGGCCTCGAAATTCGCCCTCAGCAAATCGAAGTTTCGCCGGTCTTTGGTTTCGATGCCAATAAGCACAGAGCCGAAGTTGCGCGCCGATTTCTTCAGATATTCGAAGCGCGCGATGTCGTCGTCGGGACCGAGCAGTTCGAGGAAGTCGCGCAGCGCGCCCGGCCGCTGCGGAAAGCGGATGATAAAATATTTCTTCAGCCCCTCGAAGCGCAGCGCCCGCTCCTTCACGTCGGGCAGCCGCTCGAAATCGAAATTGCCGCCCGACACCACCGCGACGATGGTCTTGCCGCGGATTTCCTTGCGCGAAAAATCCTTCAACGCGTCGATCGCCAAGGCACCGGCCGGCTCCAGCACCACACCTTCGATGTTGAGCATCTCGATCATGGTGGCGCAGAGCCGGTTCTCAGGGATCAGCCGCACCGCCTGAGCGGCGAACTCCTTGAGGTGGCGCAACGGCTCGCGGCCGATCTCGGCCACCGCCGCGCCGTCGACGAAATTGTCGACATTGGCGAGCCGGACGCGCTTGCCGCTGGCGAGGCTCTGATGCAGGCTCGGCGCACCGGCCGGTTCGCAAAAGACGTAGCGCGCGTCACGTTGCTGATCGGCGAAATAGTGCGTCACCCCCGCGGCCAGGCCACCGCCGCCGACCGGCAGCATGATGATGTCGGGCATGCGCGCGCCTGGCATCTGGTCGGCGATCTCATAGGCGACCGTCGCCTGCCCCTCGATAATATCCTTGTGGTCGAAGGGCGGCACCATATGCGCGCCGGAACTTTCGGTGAATTCGAAGGCGGCGCGGTAGCAGTCGTCGAAGAAGTCGCCGACCAGCCTGATCTCGACGAAATCGCCGCCGAACAGCCGCGTCTTGTCGATCTTTTGCTGCGGCGTCGTCACCGGCATGAAGACCACGCCCTTCTTGCCGAAATGGCGGCAGACGAAGGCAAAGCCCTGCGCATGGTTGCCGGCCGAGGCGCAGACGAACAGCTCGGCCTCGTTGCCGGCGGCAAGCGCCTTGCGGAAAAAGTTGAAGGCGCCGCGGATCTTGTAGGAGCGCACCGGCGAAAGATCCTCGCGCTTCAACAGCACCCGAGCCCCCGTCTTCTTCGACAGATAGTCGTTTTCCTGCAGCGGCGTTTCGGGAAAGATCTCGCGGATCGCGGCTGCGGCGGTGGCGACACGGGAGGAGAAACTGTTCATGGCGCCGTCACCTCTGGATCGAATGGTTCGAAGGCGAAGCCTATTGCACAATTCGCCGTTTGCAGCCACCGATGCGGCGCGGCCGCTTTGACGCGCCAGCAGGAAATCCATTGGAGCCATCTTCATGCCTGTTTCGGCTGTCGCCCTGAAGACCGTAGACCTTCCTGAATTCGGCGAGCCAACAGTGATGCCGCTAGTTCAGCGGCGGACCTACGAAGCACGCATCGAGGCTCTGCTGGCGCGCGGCGCCAAGGCCGGGCTCGACGCCTTTGCCGTCTATGGCGACCGCGAGCACGCGGCCAATGTCGCCTATCTCAGTGGTTACGATCCGCGTTTCGAGGAGACGTTGCTGGTCATCGTCCCCGGCAGCCAGTCAAAGCTTCTCGTCGGCAATGAGGGCTGGGGCTATGCCGAAATCTGCGACGGGCCTTACGAGCGCGTCCTCTACCAGACCTTCTCGCTGCCGGCGCAGCCACGCGACCGCTCGGCCTCTCTATCCGACACGCTTGCCGCCTGCGGCCTGAAGGCCGGCCAGAAGATCGGCGCCATCGGCTGGAAGCCGTTCGGCCCCGGCGATGGCGGCTTTGGCGAGACGACGCTCGACCTGCCTTCCTTCATCGCCGATACGCTGCGCACACTGGCCGGCGACAGAGGCGCGGTGGTCAACGCCGCCAACCTGTTGATGAACCCATCCGACGGCCTACGCGCCATCAACGAGGCAGACCAATTGGCGTCCTTCGAATTCGCCGCGACTTTTTCCTCGCAGGGCCTGCGCAATGTGCTTGGGGGTATCGAGCCCGGCATGAGCGAATTGCGGGCCGCGCGGCTGATGGGGATCAACGGCCTGCCCCTGTGCTGCCACCCGATGCTGTCCGCCGGCAGGCGTGCGCCCTACGGCTTGCCTAGCCCGCGCCTCGACATCATCAAGCGCGGCGATCCTGTCACCATGGCCTATGGCATCCAGGGCTCGCTCAACGCCCGCGCCGGCTTCCTGGTCGAGAGCGCGGCCGAACTGCCGCGCGAGATAAGCGACTATGTCGAACAGCTGGTAGCGCCCTATTTCGCCGCCGTCGTCGACTGGTACGAGACCATCGGCATCGGCGTTGCCGGCGGAGCGCTGTGGAAAGCCGTGCATGACCGCATAGGCGACCCGTTCTTCGGCGTCTCGCTCAATCCCGGCCATCTCGTCCATATCGATGAATGGATGCATTCGCCGGTGTTTTCGGGCTCGGACATCAAGCTGCAATCGGGCATGGCGCTGCAGGTCGACATCATTCCGGCGACCGGAACCAGCTATTTCACCACCAACATCGAAGACGGTATCGCGCTTGCCGATGAGGCGTTGCGCGAGGAGATCGCGGCCCGTTATCCCGAGGCATGGCGCCGCATCGAGGCGCGCCGCGCCTTCATGGGCGATGTGCTCGGCATCAGGCTCAAGCCCGAGGTATTGCCCTTCTCCAACATCCCTGCGTTCCTGCCGCCATTCTGGCTTTCGCGCAACAGTGCGATGACCGTGGCTCGACGCTGACCACATTTCGGCTGGACACGACTTACTTCTGCCGCACTCTCACTGTCCGGGAGGTGCCGCGGGGGTATATGGGCCTTTTGGCCGGAGTGGAATTTTTGACGTGCGTTTGAAGACGATTTGCATTCTTGCACTTGCCCTGTTGATCGCCGGCTGCGGCGGCCGCAAAACCGAGGAACTGCTCGGCAGCGCCGTCATGTCCACGCCGGTGACCGAAATCTCGGGCAATCACTCGATCTTCATTGCCACCACACGCAAGAAATCCGACGATCCCAACAAAGTTTTCGACGGCGAACGCTCGGCGACGCTGAACTACGCCCGCGTCACCGTCACCGTTCCCGGCGTCCACCAGACCGGCCAGATCGAGCGCCGCTCGCGCGGCAAGTCGAACGACCCGGCGAAATACTTCATGGCTTCCGAGGTCGTCGGCTACGATGCGCAGCCTCAATTCTCAAGCGCGCTCAACGCCGACATCGCCGCGCGCGGCGGCCGCGTCATGGTCTTCGTGCATGGCTACAACACCGGCTTCGACGACGCGGTCTACCGCCTGACCCAGATCGTCCACGATTCCGGCTATCCCGGCACGCCGGTGCTGTTTTCCTGGGCATCGGGCGCCAGAACCACCGACTATGTCTATGACAAGGAAAGCGCCAGCGCCGCCCGCGATCAGCTGGAGGTGACATTGCGCATGCTGCAGCAGTCCGGCGCGCGGCGCATCGACATCGTCGCCCATTCGCTCGGAACCTGGGTGACCATGGAAACGCTGCGCCAGATGGCCATCACCGGCGACCGCGATCTCGGCGGCAAGCTCGGCGATGTCGTGCTGGCTTCTCCCGACATCGACGTCGACGTCTTCAAGAGCCAGATGCGCCGCTACGGCAAGCCGGACAAGCCGTTCATCCTGCTGCTCTCCGACGACGACCGGGCGCTGCGGCTCTCAGGCCTGATCGCCGGCTCGCGGCCACGCGTCGGCGACTACAAGGATGCCGCCGACCTCGCCGCTTATGGCGTCACCGTGGTCGACCTTTCCAAGGTCAAGGGAGGCGACAGCTTCAACCACACCAAGTTCGCCGACAATCCCGAACTGGTGAAGATGATCGGCCAGCGGCTGCGCGAGGATGATGGCTTTGCCAGCGACCAGACGGTGACCGACCGTATCAGCGCGCTCGGACAATAAGGCTGTCGCCTTGCGGCGACCGTCGCCGCGTGAGGTCGCGAATGCCGCTCGGCCCGATCACTTTCAACTGGACCGGGCCGGTCTCTGCCTCTACGACATTGAAATCGGCGCCAATGCGCCAGCGGGAGCCCGCGTGAACGAGCGTTGGAAGACTGTCCTGGTCCTTGCGTTCGCGCTCGCTGCCGCCGGCTGCGCCGGCCCCAACACCCATGACCTGTTGAACAAGACGACGGTTTCGGTGCCTGCCTCCGACATCGCGGCCACCCACGAAATCTTCGTCGCCACCACCCGCAAGCAGGCGACCAAGGACCCACGCCAGGTGTTCGATGGCGATCGCTCGCTGACCACCAGCTACGCCCGCGTCGACGTCACCGTGCCGAAGGTCCACCAGGTCGGCGCCATCGAGCGCGCCAAGGGCTCGGCAAATTCGAACCCGGCCAAGCAATTCACCGCCACCGACGTCGTCCACTATGGCGACGCCTCGCAATTCGCCAAGGCCGTCGGTGCCAACATCACCATGAATGGCGACCGCGCGCTGGTCTTCGTCCACGGCTTCAACAACGGCTTCGACGACGGGGTCTACCGGCTGACGCAGATCGCCCACGACACCGAATATCCCGGCACGCCGATCCTGTTTTCGTGGGCTTCGAGCGGCAAGACCACGGGCTATATCTACGACAAGGACAGCGCCAACGCCGCGCGCGACGACCTCGAGGCGACGCTCAGGATGCTCGCCAAGACAAAGGTCAAGAGCATCGACATCATCGCGCATTCGATGGGAACCTGGGTGACGATGGAAGCGCTGCGCCAGCTCGCCATCACCGGCGACCGCGATCTCGACGGCAAGCTCGGCCGTGTCGTCCTGGCATCGCCCGATATCGATGTCGACGTCTTCAAGAAGCAGATGATCCGCTACGGCAAGCCCGACAGGCCGTTCGTCATCCTGCTTTCCGCCGACGACCGTGCTCTGAGACTGTCCAGCCTGCTATCCGGCGACAAGCCGCGCGTCGGCGACTACGGCAACGCCGCCGACATTGCCAGTTACGGCGTCGTTGTGGCCGACCTCAGCCAGATCAAGGGCGGCGACCGCCTGAACCACGCCAAATTCGCCGACAACCCGTTCCTTGTGCAATTGCTCGGCGACCGTCTGCGCGCTCCAGCCGGCCTGGCATCGGACGAACCCACGCAGGGCCAGATCGACAATCTCGGCCGAGGCCTCGGCAAGGCAGTCGGATCCGTCGCCGAGATCATCATCACCACGCCATTCAAGGTGCTGACCATCGCCACCGGCGGATGAGAGCCAAGCAGCGGGCTGATCTCAGATAAAAAGATCGACCTTCTGGAACGTCGTCACGTCGATCAGGCCGACATCGGAAATCCTGAGCTCCGGAATGACGACCAGCGCCAGCAGCGAGTGCTGCATGTAGGCGTTGTTGAGCGAGCAGCCCATCTTGCGCATTGCTTCGGTGAGTTTCTCGGCCTTGGCCGCCACGATTTCGGCGCGCTCGTCCGACATCAGCCCGGCGATCGGCATTTCGACAAGCGCCAGTTCCTTGCCCTTTGAAAACAGCACCACGCCGCCACCGACCTCGCCCAGGCGGTTGACGGCCAGCGCCATGTCTTCCTTGTTGGTGCCGACGCAGATGATGTGGTGGGCATCATGTGCGACGCTCGACGCAATGGCGCAGTCGCCCATATAGCCGAAGCCTGAGACGAAGGCATTGGTGACGCCGCCGGTGCCGCGGTGGCGCTCGACCAGCGCGATCTGGCAGATGTCGTTGCGGCGGTCCATGGCGACCAGCCCGTCCTCGACCGGCAGGTCGGCCTCCAGCGCCCGCGTCGGCGCCTGGTTTTCGATCACGCCGATGACCCGCACCCGCACCTCGTTGGCGCCCTTGGGCGCCGCAATGTCGAAGTCGCCTGGCTTCAGCTTCTTGCCGAGCTTGACGGTGTTCTTCGCCGATTTGGGGTAATCATAGGCCGGGATGTCGATCTCGAGCTTGCCGCCCTTGGCCAGCCTGATACCGCGGCCATAGACCTCGTCGATGGTCATGGCGGCGAGATCGGCGACGATCAGCAGATCGGCCAGCCGTCCCGGCGCGATCGAGCCGATCTCGCGCTCCAGCTTGAAATGCTGGGCGGTATTCAGCGTCGCCATCTGGATCGCCGTCACCGGCTTCAATCCCTGTTGGATGGCGTGGCGCACCACCCGGTCCATATGGCCTTCATGCACCAGCGTGCCGGAATGGCTGTCGTCGGTGCACAGGATGAAGTTGCGCGGGTCGAGCCCGCTCTCGGTCACCGCCTTGATCTGCGAGGCAACATCGTACCAGGCCGAGCCCAGCCGCAGCATTGCCTTCATGCCCTGGCGCACGCGGGCGATCGCGTCCTCGGCGCGCGTGCCTTCATGGTCGTCCTCCGGCCCGCCGGCGACATAGCCATGGAACGGCAGGCCGAGATCGCGCGACGCATAGTGGCCGCCGACCGTCTTGCCCGCTCGCACCGTGGCGGCTATCTCGCCCGACATCACCGGATCGTTGGCCACGACACCGGGAAAATTCATCACTTCGCCGAGCCCGATGATGTTTTCCCAGGTCATCGCTTCCGCGACATCGGCGACCGTCAGTTCGGCCCCGGCATGCTCCAGCCCCGGCGCGGACGGCACGCAGGACGGCATCTGGACATGGACGTTGATCGGCATGGCGACGGCCTCGTCATGCATCAGCCGCACGCCGGGCAGACCCAGCACATTGGCGATCTCGTGCGGATCGATGAACATCGAGGTGGTGCCGTGCGGGATGACGGCGCGGCAGAACTCGGTCACCGTCACCATGCCGCTCTCGACATGCATGTGCGCGTCGCACAGGCCGGGCACGAGATAGCGACCGCCGGCGTCGACCACCTTGGTGCCCTGGCCGATGGCATGGCTGGCATTCGGCCCGCAATAGGCGAAGCGGCCGCCTGATATGGCGATGTCGGTGCCGGCTATGATTTCGCCGGAGTGCACGTTCACCCAGCGGCCGTTGCGAATGACGAGATCGGCAGGCTTGCGCCCCGTCGCGACGTCGACCAGATGCGTCGCCATCTCGGTCCAGGGCTTGGGTTTCGTCGCCGACGGCTGCTTGGCCATGAAAGACTCCTGTTTGCCAGACTGTGCCAAGCCGGCAAGGTTTTGGCCAGCGATCACGGACGAAATCCGCTCGATGATCGGCGGATGCGCTGCACCCGTTCACACCGGCGAGCGTCACGGCGGTCATTCAGTTTGGCTTGTGCCGGCACTTATGCTACTATTCTGCCGACGGTGCTGATTTGCGCCGACGACCCGCCGCGAGGCGGGTTTTTGTTGTGATGAGGCCGAAACCTCCTGAGGTGAAGTCATGACCCGGTTCCTGAAAGCACTCGCCTTCGTCACCCTGTTCCTGATCTCGGCCGGCTTTGCATCCGCCGAGGAACGTTGGCAGACCTTGCCCGAACCGGCGGCCATGCCCAAGCCTGAACAGAGCGGATATGCGCCGGTCAACGGCATTCAGATGTACTACGCCGTTTTCGGCGCCGGTGATCCGATTCTCCTGATCCATGGCGGCCTTGGCCATGGCGACATCTGGGCAAGCCAGGTGGCGACCATGTCCAAGACGCATAAGGTTATTATCGCCGACAGCCGCGGCCATGGCCGTTCTACCCGCACCGAGCAAGCTTACGGCTATGACCTCATGGCGTCGGACTATCTTGCGCTGCTCGACTATCTCAAGATCGACAAGACCGCTCTTGTCGGCTGGAGCGACGGCGGCATTATCGGCATCGACATCGCGCTGCATCATCCGGAGCGGCTGACACGGCTCTTTGCGCAGGCCGCCAACGTCACCACCGATGGCGTCGATCCGGGTGTGCTGACCAACAAGACCTTTGCCGCCTACATCGACCGCTCGGGCCGCGACTACAAGAAACTGGCGAAGACTCCCGACCAGTACGGTGCCTTCGTGGCGCAGATCAGCCACATGTGGGAGTCGGAGCCGGCCTGGACCAAGGAACAGCTCGGCAAGATAACCACGCCGACCGCGATCGTTGCCGGCGACCATGACGAGGCGATCAAGCGCGAACACACCGAATACATGGCCTCCGTCATTCCGGGCGCCAAGCTCATCATCCTGCCCAACGCCAGTCATTTCGCCATGCTGCAGGCGCCGGACGAATATAGCCAGGCGGCGCTGGACTTCATCGACGCCAAATAGCGCCCCCAGCTGAGCACCCAGCGCAGCAACGGGTACATTCCGATTGTTGAACAATGGGTTCCGTTTTGCGGCGAATAGGATTACCTTCCGGCAAGGCGCCTTCTGAACCGCCTTTTCGGAGAACTCGATGCGCTGTCTGACCATTGCCAGTGCCGGATTTCTGATCGCTCTGGCCGCGCCGGCATTCGCCGCCGACCCGATGGCGGTGCCGATGACCGAACCAGGCTTCGACTGGACCGGCTACTATGCCGGCCTGCAGGCCGGCTACGGCTGGGGCCAGTCCGACATATCAGTGACGGAAGGCGCGCCGTTTTCCATCGCGCCCGACATTGACGGCGGTTTCGTCGGGGGCCATGTCGCCGGCCTGTGGCAGTTCGACCAGGCAGTGCTCGGCGCCGAGGCGGAGCTCAATTATTCCGCCATCGACGGTACGGCGGTATCAGGCCTTGGCAGCACGTTCCGCACGGACATCAAGTGGTTCGGATCTGTCGACGCCAAAGCGGGCTTCGCCATGGACCGCGTGCTGGTCTACGGCGTCGGCGGCATCGCCTTTGCCGGCATCGAAACTTCGCAAGTCGCGGGCGCGTCGTTCGCCGGCACACGCACGAATGTTGGCTGGACCTTGGGCGCCGGCGTCGACTACGCGCTGACCGACAAATTCATCGTCGGCGCGCAATATCGCTATTACGATTTCGGCTCCGAGCACTATGACGTGGCGGAACCCTTCAACGATCGCGATCAGGATGTGAAGCTGAACGCGGTCGGTATCAATCTCAGCTACAAATTCTGAGCCTTCTCGGCGACTGAGATTTTGGCAACAACCAACTGTTTTGCCATCACGAACCACCTTTCATGAGTCCGACACTCGGCAAAAGATGGCTTGACGGGTTTTCGCTGGCGTCTGAAAAGGGCTGGCCTGCGGACGTGGCGGAATTGGTAGACGCAAGGGACTTAAAATCCCTCGATCTCTGATCGTACGGGTTCGATTCCCGTCGTCCGCACCATTTGAAATGCTTAGGATTTGTTCTGTAAGAACTCACTGGCTACCATAGAAAAGGCTGACGCGGGTAGCAACTGAAGAGGTTTAACACTCTTGCTGGAATACCTGCTGCAACACTCCTGTCGGTAGCGACCGACCGCGCGGGCCAGGTCAAGGCACTCCCTTAGGAGCCGGCTGGGGCCGCAGCGGCCTTAACCCGGTGGGCATGCTCCGTCGCGATTTTAAGAAGAGTTGCGGCCGTTTCCTGTGGCGTCCAACCTTGCGCTTCTGACGCAGTCACCAAGGCCGCAAACGCGGCTTCTAATGCGACTTCACAGTTCACCCCACGGTCTGGGCTATCCTCTGGCAATATCGGGGGTTCGACGGATTGGGACATGGTGACTTCTTTCAAAGGGGAAAACCCGCCGCCCCAGCCTTTTGCCACTTGAAAATTTCAGCAAAGGATCATTCCAGCTATCAGCAGCGTGATTAGAACTGACAACGGCACGGCCAGAAGACCGACCAACTCAACATTTCTTGTGTTTTGTCGCTTGTCCATCTTCGTCGCCCGCATGTCGTTGGCTTTGGCATCTTGCCGTCAACGTGCAGCTGTTGGAACCAACCACAAGTGCCGCTGATCGGAGATTCAGTCGGTGCTGCATATTAGCAACACATTGTGGAACGATCGGGCGGCATCAGCCAATTGCTTTTGAATGCGCTTGCACTTGCTTCGTACGATTCCGTACAGTTTCCCCCATAGGGGAGGCGGCCGATGGACCATGACGAGGAAGGCTACAGCATTGACGCCTTCGATTTCGATGTGGTGTGCGAGACCTTCAGGAGATCCGTTCGGGAGTTGAACCTGGCTGAAGAGCATTGGGTAGACCACGCGAAGGCGCTGCTACGGGAATTCACCGACAGCGCACCTGATGACGACATGATTAGCCGGATCGTCGGGCGCTAGTGGCCTATACAGCGGTAGTTGGTTAGAATCGTACCCCGGTCCTGCCACGGAAACCTTTTCCAAGGTTTGCCGCGTCATAGAGGCATCACAGAAGCTCCTGGAACAGATTGCCCAGCGCGGAGGGCCCTATAACGAAAAAGCTCGCCACCGTGAGGCAGCGGGCAGTTTTGGGAGAAACAGAAATGGGAACAATGGACCCCCGAATTGCCAACGGGCCATCGCCAATGCCGTCAGAGAGCCCTGCCTGGACGTGTGGCGTCCTGTCCGGCCCTCGCCATTGATTTCGTCGGCAAGCTTGTCTTTGGCCTCGTGATAGGAGTTGGCATCGGGATGGCAATCGCCGGCTGCCAAGGAGGCCGGCCGCTGGCCGACCCATCAGTTAGGCGTCCGTAGCCAGAGCGTTATAAAGCAGCAAACACGCCAGGATAGGAACGGCGCTGCCTAGCAGCTGGTCTGCCGTGAGGCCGGAAAAATAGACAAGATGAAACGTCACCATCGCTCTACCAATCACGGTTCGGAACACTGCCGAATTAACCGTTGGCCGACGCTAATGTTCCGCTCTGGACTCACTACCGCTTTGGAAGAATCCTGCATCAGCGCCCCGCCGACCTTGATCTCAACGTCCGTGCCACAAGGCTTTCCTTCGTTCGCATGGTTCGCAGAGATTAGCACGATCGCATACTCTCATCTCATCCGGCGTCGTCTCCCTCACAAAGCAGCGCCGGTAAGGCTCGGCGACCTTCTTGTTTGTCCGTGTGCCAAAGGAGGTCGCCGGGCCTGCCGTTGCTCATCTTTGCTGGTGGTTGCTCCTGATGCTGCGCTTGGCGCCGTCGCCCTACTGCTACCTGCGGGGTAAGGCCGGCGAGCCCTCTTGTCAGGCAGTCCGGCATGTAGGATTATAGTCCTCGTTGCGGCGACCCCTCAATGGAGAGCGCCAATGGCCAGAACCAAACCTTCGGAACAACTTTCCCGGGCTGAAATCGAGCGCTTCCTGGCGGCAGCCGAAGCGCTGCACAAGAGCATCGTCGGGCCGCTCCTGGCGTACCACGGCGAGCACTACCAAGCTCTACGTAAGGTCCATGGACCCCTGTTGAAGTCGATCGAGACCATCACCGGCCAGAGGGCGAAGTTCATCCAGTGGAACGGGACAGGACCGGCACAGCCCCGGGACAAGCCTCCGGGCTAAGTCTCCTCCCGGAAATCCAGCAGCTTGGCATGGCGAAGCTTCTCCTCGCCCTTCAGGAACCGCACGCGGCCGACCAGGCCCGGCTTTAGCCATTCGGCTTTGTCACTTTTGAGCCCTTTCGGCGCCGGCCCGCCAATCTTGCCTTGCACGCGGTCCCATAGGCGCTGGCGCTTGTCCGCCTTGAAGGTGACGAAGGCGCCGCCGGCATAGTGGCCTTTGTCGGCCATCAGCACCATGGCAGGCTTGCCGGGCTCGCGCTGCACGCCGATGATGTCCATCTCCTTTTCGGCATAGCACTTGATCTTGCGCCAGTTCGTCGTCGGACCCGACCGATACTTGCTGCCCTTCCGCTTTGAAACGATACCTTCAAGCCCAGCCTGGTCGACCAGATGAAAGACGGCGTCGCCAGTGCCCGGCATCGCTTCGCTGAACTGAATTCGGCCGCCGTCCGGGATCAACGCCCGGAGTATCTCGCGACGGTCTTCCACCGGCGTGTTCCGCAAGTCATGCCCGTTCAGGTGCAAGAGGTCGAATGCTAGCAGATACAGATCGCGCGACGGCTTGCGGCTGGTCGCGGCTGATTGATGCGCATGGAAGTCGGATAGGCCAGCCTCATTGATCGTAATGGTCTCGCCGTCGATGATGAAGTCTTTCGCCTCGATCGCTTCCGCCTCACCGGCAAGTTGGATGTAGCGGCCCGTCCAATCATAACCGTTCTTGGTGATCAGCCGAATCCCGTCATCATCCTTGATGACCTGGGTGCGGTAGCCATCGAATTTGATCTCATGAATCCATTCATCGCCCATCGGCGGCGTGTCGACCAGTTCGGGTTCCATGGGCTTAATGAATTTCAGACGCATGCACTGACTCGCAGAACTGCGACTTCAATTAGCTAGCGCTAAATTAGTTCCGGAACATTTTAGACGAATTGGATGTTTGAAGGGCTATGAAGATCGAAGCCGACCAATGCCGGGCAGCGCTGACGCTCATCCGGCGCACAATGGAAGAGCACTGTCCTCCTGGCGTGCTGCCGAGCGAAGAGATGGTCAATGGGCTCTATGGTCCGGAACTGATGCATGAGGCGGAAGCCATTGCCGCCGGCATCGTCGCAACCATTGACCAGCTGCAATTGCCCGTGATGAAACCGCCGTCCCCTAGTATCAAATAGAGACGACACAGGGAAGGTCGCTTGGCCGCGCGATCGTGGGCTCGCAACGACCGGCGAGGCGATGCCGGCCCCACCAAGGGTTACAGCCCCTCGACCAGCAGCGAAGGCGGCTCGCGGCAGTGCAACGCCCGAAGTGTTTCGAGGCGACAATGTCCACCGAGCGTAGCCAGCGCGCGTTGTGCTGCACAAGGACTGAGGCAGCGGCACGGCCGCCCGGGCTACTCCAAAGGCGGCTCTTCGCTCTGTGGAGCCAAAACGGTGATATCCATCCTGGCGATTGTCGATGCGGCGCGCCCCTGGGCGCCAGAATCCGTGTCGCCACTTTCTGCCGCCATTGCCTTGGCGCGATGTCCTACGCTGTCTGCGCTTTTGCCTGGCGCAAATCCTTCGCCCGGTTCTGTCTTTGCGGGTTTCGGTCGAGTTTCAGCTGCCTGCCGATGTTGGTTTCCAATCGCCGAGACCATTGATACCTCCCCTTGATGAGGCCGCGACTGTACCTGTCAAGGCTGTAGCGAGGCTGATCACTTAAGTGGTCGGGTTGCGCCCGCTCGTCGTGGCCCTCCGATCACTGGGCTCTCGATGCCTTGGCGCTCGCGGACGTCTGGCCGGGTGGGAAGTTCAAACTCAGCCGCCCTTTGCGGCACCGGCTTCGCCCGACAATTAGGAACGATTTCGCCCGCCATGTGTTACGCAATCATGAATCTCGCGGATCCCGGATCATCAATGGCAACCGATCTTTTCACGATGCAACTCGCTGATGCTCAGCAGCGCATCAAACAGACCGAGTTCGCGCTGGTGCTCAGCGAGAAAATGGTGGCTGAGAACCTTGCTTTATCCAGCAGGATACGATCGGCGAGGCGGCGTGTCCTGAAGGCCGGAAGGCCTCTGGCGACAGTCGACTCAACAAGCTGAAAGAGTTCTTCAAATGATCTCGACCCAGTCGGGACGTGGGAGAGCTTGCCGGTAACCTTAGCGGTAATCGGCCGAGTCGCAGCAGGAAGCGCGCCGAAAACTTGCTCGATGAAGACTGCGGCGTCGCTATGACACTCGCCTTGTGTTGCCGAATCCGATCTGCGCAAAGGCGCGTGGTCGAGACCAGGCAGCGGCTCACGAAGATTAATCCCAGCAGGGCAAATTGACCGCTACGGCTCAGTTGAGGCAGCACTTCGAAATCACGGCTATTGACCTGCTGAGCTATCAGTTTCCCTCGATCTCTAATCGTATGGGTTCTCCGCACCACCCTTCGCTCTTCGAGCTTCGGCGTGGCAGGCCACCGAGTAGCCGTCAAACGTCGAGATAGCCGGCGGCGACCAGCGTTGCCTTATATCGTTTGGCAAATCGGCTGGGCAAACGACTGAGGTAAGCTGACGCGCCAATATCCCAATGCGCGCCCAGTTCGCGGTCGAAGGCAGCCGGATCGAATTGCAGCAAGCCGCTGCGTGGGTAGACCGTGAATTCTCCGAAGATCGGCTCCCCCTCCTCCTCGTAGAAATCGACACGCACCATGTCGAACTCGCTGCCGAGCGCCTCGGCTGCCTCGATCATCCGCGCCAGGCTCTTGGGAGGGGGAATTTCCAGGCTCGAGTCGATCGCGCCCTGGACGATGTTCAGCGGGCGCCAATCGCGATCCAGGTGGGCGGTATTCTTGACCGTGGAACGGAAGGCGACGACGACAATGTAGGCAACGCGGCCAGCCAGCACACAGAATTTGTAGTCGACCGGGTCATAGCCCTGGTCCTTGCCCACAAGGGCTTCGACGAAAACCCGCCGCTCTATGTGCTCATAGCTGCGCTCCAGCTTGCGGGCGCCATAGGTTTGGCCAAGGTATCCCGTCATCTCGGCAATGATCGCCTCCCGGTCGGCGTTGGCCGGATCGCGAACGATGACATTCATGGCGCAACCGTGGTTGCATTTGACGGCGTAGGGGATTTTCAGGTCATCGAAGGGGATCTGGCGCGGATCGTCGCCCTGCCACAGCACCTCCGGGATGGCGAGCCCGGGAAGCCGCTCCCTGACGATTTCCTTGGACTTGAGCTTGTCGAGAAGGCCGATAAAGCGAGGATCGTCATCGAAAATCTTGCGCCAGTGGACCTTTTCCGTGAACGTCACCGGGGCTGCAAAATTCGGCAGATGCCGCATTCGCTCAAGGAAACGCTGGGTCAACCGGCGATAGCGGACAAGCAGCGCGGCGTTCAGCAACAGGAGAGATGCCCGCGCGCTGTTTCGCTTCAGCCATGCCTTTGCGCCACGCGCCATTCCGGTGTCCTTGCAACTTGCGCAACTTCATCCGCGAAGTGGACGGCCACCCTGCCCGCAGCAGTGAGGCACGTCGAGCTTCGCCGAGCTAGCCCTTCATCGGGTACAGTTTCAAATGCTGGATCAGGATGATCGTCTTGGCATCGATGATGCGGCCGTCTGAAATGCCGGCCAGCGCCTCATCAAGCCGCATTTCCAGAACCTCGATGTCCTCGCCCTCGTCGGCCGCGCCGCCGCCGGCCGAGATGCGGTCGGCGGGTGAATAGCGCGCCACGAAGAACCACAGCCGTTCGGTGACGCTGCCCGGGCTCATATAGGGGGAAAACAGCCGCTCGATGTTCTGTAGGCGATAGCCGAGCTCTTCCTCGGCCTCCTTGAGGATGGCGGTTTCGGGATCGTTTTTGTCGAGCAGGCCGGCGCAGGCCTCGATCAGCGGTTCGCGGTGGCCGGTGACGTAGGCGGGGTAGCGGAACTGCCGCACCAGAAGCACCGTCTGACGCTCGGGATCGAAAGGCAGGATCACCGCGCCGTCGCCACGATCGTAGGTCTGGCGAATCTGCGTCTCCCACTGCCCGTCGCGCCGACGGTAATCGAGAACAGTCTTCTTCAGGACCGCCCAGTCGTCGGACAGGACTTCCTCCGAGCGGATGCGGATACGATCTTCCATGATGAGCTCCAAGCTGTCGGCGCCATGGCGTAACCGCGAACGGTTTTGCGCGCAACCGAAACGGCGAAGCTTTCACCGCCTCGTGTCTGGTGCCGGCAACTGCCATCGCCTAAATAGCTGCAGTCCCTCTCCGGAGTTTTTTGATGACCGCAGCGCTTTTCCAGCCGATCGCTCTCGACGGCCTGACCTTTCCGAACCGTATCGCGGTGGCGCCGATGTGCCAGTATTCCGCCGAAGATGGCTCGGCCAGCGACTGGCATCTCTATCACTGGATGAACCTGGCGATGTCGGGCGCCGGCATGGTCACCGTCGAGATGACCGACGTCGAACGGCGCGGCCGCATCACCCATGGCTGCCTCGGCCTCTATTCCGACGACAACGAGGCGGCCGCCCGGCGCACGCTGGATGCAGCAAGGCGCGTCGCCGCGCCGGAAACGAAATTCGGCATTCAGCTTGCCCATGCCGGCCGCAAGGCCTCCAACCGAAAGCCCTGGGAAGGCGGCGGCCCATTGCAGCCGGGCGAGGATCCCTGGCAGACCGTCTCGGCCTCGGCCATCGCCTATGACACCGGCTGGAATGTGCCGCATGCGCTGGAGGAGGATGAAATCCTGCAGCTTATCGAGCGCTTCACTCAAGCCGCGAAGCGGGCCGAGCGCGCCGGCTTCGACTTCCTCGAGTTGCACGCCGCGCACGGCTATCTGATCTTCCAGTTCCTGTCGCCGCTTTCCAACCAGCGCACCGACCGCTGGGGCGGCTCGCTGGAAAACCGCATGCGCTTCCTCATCGAGATCGCCAAATCGGTGAGGAAGGCAGTTCCAAACCTGATGCTTGGCGCCCGCCTGTCGGTGAAGGACTGGGTCGATGGCGGCTTCGAGGTCGAAGAGGCGATCGAGGTGGCCAAAGCCTTGAAGGCGCTTGATGTTGCCTATATCTGCTGTTCGAGCGGCGGCAATTCGCCGTTGCAGAAGCTGCCGACCGGCGCCGGCTATCAGGTGCATCTGGCCGAAGCGGTGCGCAAGGGCGCCGGCATCCCGACACGGGCTGTCGGCCTGATCGACGATCCCTCGCAGGCAGAGGCGATCGTCGCCGACGGCCGCGCCGACATAGTCGCGCTGGCCCGCGCCTTCCTCGCCGATCCGCGCTGGGGCTGGCGCGCCGCCGCCACCTTCAGCGAGAAAATCCATCCCGCGCCACAGCTCGCCCGCTCGGTGACGACGATGCAGCATTGGACGAAGGGCTGAACAGGCAGCGCCGACGGATGCGCCAAACGCATCTGCTGGACAGATTGCCGCAGCTTCGCGTTAATCCGCCCGCTATAGTCCCTGGGGGCAGGCCGCCTTGGCGGCCGGATTGGGAGCAAAGTCCATGGCATCAAGGGCAATCTATCCGGCGGCAGCCGCTCTGGTGGTCGCACTGTCGTTCGCCGCGTCGTCTCCGGTCGGCGCGCAATATTGCGAAGGCACGGTGCACGGCCTGTCCAGGCACTACGATCTGGATACCGGCAGCGGGTTTCTCGCCGTGCGCGTACGGCCGAACTCGTCGTCGCGCATGATCGGGCAATTGTTCAACGGCGACCACACGGAGATTTTCGACCGCCGCGGCAACTGGTACCAGGTCGAAATCGGCGGACGGACCGGCCGGGCCAACGCCCACTGGCTGCGCAACGACTGCGGTTACTGAGACCAACGATTGCGGTTGGTGAGACGTTTGGGCGCAGGCTGACGGCCACTTTTGCAACCATATTGGCTGCTTTGCGTTGCGGCCATCATGGATAACAAACCTTTTGAAACCCCGGTCGTGGTCGAACTCGGCCATGTCGGCAAATATCGCCAGATCCGCAGCACCCAGGAAGCGGCGGAGTGTCTGATGACGGTGTGGCCGCTCAATCGCGGCCCGCGCCATCGTGATGCTCTCGACACTTGCCTCAAAGTGCTGGAAGGTTATCGTTCGACGGCCGATGCACGCAGGGCTTTGATCGAAGCGGCCAAGGAATCGGAAGTGCTGGTTCCCGAAGACCGGCTGCCAGACGCCAAGTTGCATTGAAGCCCAGATAGCATTGAATAACGGGCCGCATTGAGCGGACGGACGAACCGGAGGATTTCATGGCGAAGCTGACTTACAAGATCGTCGAGCATGACGGGGGCTGGGCCTACAAGGTCGGTTCGACATTCTCGGAGACATTCCCGACCCACCAGGATGCGCTGCGCGCCGCCGAGATCGCCTCGGCCGAACAGCAGATCGCCGGCGCCACGGACGGCATCCAGTATGAGGATGCCGAAGGCAAGTGGCACGACGAACTGGCCGACGGCCGCGACCGGCCGCAGACCGAAGTTTCCGACTGATCCTTGCCCCTCAGCTTTCGCTGCCGGCCATGGATGCTCGCCTAAGCAATTCCCTTGGGAATTGCGTGTCAAAACAAACAGGCGGGACATCCTGCCGGTCAGTCGAAGCCGCGGCTTGATCACTTGCCGCAATATTGATCGTTCACGTTGGGCCTCACATTTCCATAGGGTCCTGACGGGTCGGAGGCGCACGGCCCCGTAGCGCCGCCATAGCCTTGGCTGCCGTCGGCATTGATGCTGCCGGTGGTGCTCTGGTCGACGGTCGATGACTGCTCGTTCCCGAACGGCCACCAGCTGTGATGGTTGGAATACGTGCTGTCCGATGACTGCGCCATCGCCGATGTGGCAAGACCGATCGTCAGCACGGATGCTGCAAAAACTTTCCTGTACATTGAATTACTCCGTATCCGCCGCCTTGGGTGCGACACGGGGTAAAACCGGATATCAGCCGAATGGTTCAGTGAAATTGTTGTGAGGCTGTGGTGAGGTCTTGGCCGGCGAATGTCCGCTCGGCAATGCGCTTGATGAAGGCGATGACGCGGTCCGGCTCGACGAATTGCGGCATGTGGCCGAGGCCTTCGACCGTCTCGAAATCGAGCCCTTCGATCCTGTCCTTCATCGGCTCCCCATGTATGCGCATGGCGATGACGCGATCGGCTGTCCCGAAGAAAATGCCGGCCGGCATGGCGATCTCTTCATAGCGCTCTTCGATGCGGCCAAGATCCTGTTCGACCGCTACGAAATCGGTGGAGGTTGCATGGAAATGGCTTGGCCTCAGCCCGAGCCATCCGCCGCCATCGATCATGTAGTCGGCGGGAACGGCCTGCGGCGCGAAGATGAACTCCAGTGTCTGCCGCGCATATCTGAGGCTTGTCGGTATCGCGACGGTGTAGGCCATGATCCAGCGCCAAAGCCGCGAACGGATATAGAGCAGGCCCGCTTTCTCGCGGGCGCCGGCTTCCGGATGCGTCAGCGGCGCCAGCAAAGCGATGCCGGAAATCGCGCCGGGATGCTCCAAGGCCAGGGTCAGCGCGACGGCGCCCCCCAGCGAGTGCCCGACCACGAGCGGCCTTTCCAGCCCGAGTGTTTCGATGAAGCGCCTGATGATCTCGACCTGTTCAGGCAGATGGCCGGTGGCTCCTCGCGCGCGAACAGAATAGCCCGATCCCGGCCGGTCGAGTGCAATGAGGCGGTAGCCAGGGCCAAAGCGCTCAAACAGCGTGTGGCGAAACTGGTGGAGTTGCGCGCCAAGTCCGTGCACGAACAGGATCGGCCGTCCCTCGCCCGTTTCGACATAATGGATGCGGCTGCCGTCGATCTCGACGAAGTTTCCGCTGGCCGGCACCAGCCTTTCGGCCTTGGCGGCAATCCAGAGCGTAGCGGCCACCAGGCAGGCCACGATGACGAGAGCCAGCACGGACAGGCCGGCGACAAGCCACAGCAGAATCGATACCAGCATGTTTCACCTGGGGAGCGGACCGGCGCGCACCATCACCCACTGACGAACGCTCGGCAAGGCAGATGGCGGCTTGTGTCGGCATTGCCGCCAGTTCGATGTCGCGCTATCTCAGGCGACCTTCTTTCTGCCTCAGGCGACCTTGTCTGCCAACGGGCCTGTTTGCCGGAGCCTTCCATGCCTGAAATCGTCACTGCCGCCATGCTTGTCATCGGCGACGAGATTCTGTCCGGCCGCACCAAGGATAAAAATATCGGCCACCTCGCCGACATCATGACGGCCATCGGCATCGACCTGAAGGAAGTGCGGATCGTTCCCGACGAGGAGGACGAGATTGTCGCTGCGGTGAATGCCGTGCGCGCCCGCTACACCTATGTCTTCACCACCGGCGGCATTGGCCCAACGCATGACGACATCACCGCCGATTCGATTTCCAAGGCTTTTGGGGTGCCGTGCGAATACGACGCCAAGGCCTATGCCATGCTGGGCGAGAGCTATGCCGCGCGCGGCATCGAATATACCGAGGCCCGCAAGCGCATGTCGCGCATGCCGCGCGGCGCCGACCATATCGACAATCCGGTCTCCGTCGCGCCCGGCTTTCGCATCGGCAACGTCCATGTCATGGCCGGCGTGCCGGCGATTTTCCAGGCCATGCTCGACAATGTCGTGCCGACGCTGAAGGCCGGCACCAAGATGCTGTCGGCCACCGTCCATTGCCCGTTCGGCGAAGGCCTGATCGGCGGTCCCCTGGGCGACATCCAGAAGGCGAATCCCGACACCGTCATCGGCTCGTATCCGAAATATGGCGACGGCAAATTCTGGACCGAGCTGGTGGTCCGCGCCCGCAGCCAGGAGGCGCTGGATTCGGCACGCAAGGACGTCGAGGCGATGGTGGCCGGCTTCACCGCCGCCAATTGACCCTGGGTTCGCGGCCCATCGCCGGGCCGGAACCAAGCACCGCACTCCCACGTTTTCCCTCGGGCGCAGCACGCGCCGGCAGATTTGAGGGATTTCGCATGCGCTTCAAGACCATCGTCGCCATATTGCAGAACGAACAGGACGCCGAACGCGTGCTCGACTGCGCCATCCCGCTTGCAGACCGGTTCGAGAGCCATCTCATCGGCATCCATGCCGAAGCGCTGCCCGTTCCCTACACCTCGGCAACCGGCTTCCCCGACACCGAGTTCCTGCAGGTCTCCGCCGACATGAATCGCGAGCGCGCCGAGAAATTGAAGGCGCTTTTCGTTCGGCAGATCGAGAATTCCGGCCTTTCCTTCGAATGGCGCAGCCTCGAGAGCTTTTCCGGCGACAGCGCGCTGACGGGTATTTCCAGCGTGCGCGCCGCCGATCTGATTATTGCCGCGCAGCGCGAGACCGGGGGCGACACGAGCGCCGATGTCGACACGCTGGTTTACGATGCCGGCCGGCCAGTGCTGGTGGTGCCGCATGAGGGGCCATTGGTCACCACATTCAAACATGTGCTGCTGGCCTGGAACGGCAGCAAGGAGGCGGCGCGTGCCGCCTTCGACGCGCTGCCCTTCATCATCGAGGCCGAAAAGACCGACATTCTGGTCATCGATCCGCCGGATACGCTGGATGACAACCCGGAAGCCGCCGGCGCCGAGATCGCCGCGGCACTCTCCAGGCATGGCGCAACGGTCAGCGTGTCGGTGCAGAAATCGGGTAATGCTTCGGTCGATGACGTAATCCAGACCCGGATCGCCGAGACCGGAGCCGACCTTCTGGTGCTCGGCGCCTACAGCCATTCCTGGCTGCGTCAGCTTTTGTTCGGCGGCGTCACGCGCACCGTGTTGCGCAGCGTGCCGGTTGCGGCCTTTTTGTCGCGGTAACTCCACAGACTGGCCCCGCCCTTGCCAATGCCCTGACTTTCCAGTTAATTCCGCGCGCATTCCACAATGTTGCGCGCGGAGTGCAGAATGTCCCTTCCCGAAAAAGCCTTTCCGGTCTCCTGGGACCAGTTCCACCGCGATGCCCGGGCGCTCGCCTGGCGGCTTGCCGGCGCCAACAAGGGTCAGTGGAAGGCCATCGTCTGCATCACCCGTGGGGGCCTGGTTCCCGCTGCCATCATCTCACGCGAACTCGGCATACGCGTCATCGAGACGGTCTGCGTCGCCTCCTATCACGACTACACCAGCCAGGGGCAATTGCAGGTGCTGAAGGAGATCACGCCGGCGCTGCTCGCCGATGATGGCGCGGGCGTGCTGATCATCGACGACCTCACAGACACCGGCAAGACGGCAGGCATCGTGCGCGCCATGATGCCCAAGGCGCATTTCGCCACCGTCTACGCCAAGCCGAAAGGCCGGCCGCTGGTCGACACCTTTATCACCGAAGTCAGTCAGGACACCTGGATCTACTTTCCCTGGGACATGGGTTTTACCTACCAGAAGCCGATCGCCGACGATCACGCAGGCTGATTCGCGCCAGCCCCATTTCTGCCCAGACGGCCAAACCCGCCCCGTTTGCTATGAAAACAGGCACTGGAAGGGACAATATTCTGTCGAATCGACAGCTGTTGGCGGAGTTTGACGGGTCGGTGTGAGGTTTTTTACTTTTAAGACTTACACTTGTCGGTAAGATTCATACGGCGGCTAACGATTCTGAGGGCTGGGGTAGCTTTCACTGATGCTGACGACACCGGCGACACACGACCATCTGGCTGAAAGGGTCCGCAAGCTCTTCGGCACTTCGCCTTGTCGCCTGCAGGTTGCCGCTTTGCCATGGCGCAATAACGAAGACGGCGTCGAGATCATGCTGATCACCAGCCGAGACACCGGGCGTTGGGTGCTGCCGAAGGGCTGGCCCGAGGCCAGGGAGCCGCTCTGCGAGGCAGCGGCGCGCGAGGCGGGCGAGGAAGCCGGATTGCGTGGCAAGATTTCGCTTTTCGAGGCCGGTCGTTACTTCTACGCCAAGGCCCTCGCGTCCGGCGAGGAAGTCCCTTGCGAAGTGCTGGTGTTTCCGCTGCAGGTCGAGCACGTTGCCGACCGCTGGAAGGAAAAGCGCGCGCGCACCCGCAAATGGGTCAATGGGGCCGAGGCCGTACGCATGGTCAACGAGCCGGACCTCTGCCAGATCATCGCCCATTTCTGCGCCGATCCCGACAAGTTCGTCGTTAGAGCCTAGCTCACAGCCACCGCTGCATAGTCCTGCGCGCCCGCACCGGTTCTTGCCCCGATTCCGGGCTCGGTGCTTCGCTCCGCGCGCCAGCAATCCGACACTATAAATCCCTCCCCTTCAGGCCAAGCTTAGCCACAGCTTGACATGCAGGCATTTACCTGCATATTGTGTCTTCAAGATGAGTGAGACCGATGGACGCCGACAAGGTTTTCAAAGCGCTGGGCGACCCGACCCGCAGAATGCTGCTCGATCTTCTGTGTGAGAAGAACGGCCAGACGCTCGGCGAGCTTTGCGAAAATCTCGACATGGCGAGGCAATCCGCCACGCAGCACATCGATCTGCTGGAAGCGGCCAATCTGATCAGCACGGTCAAGCGTGGCCGCGAGAAGCTGCATTTCATCAACCCCGTGCCGCTGCACGAAGTCTACGAGCGGTGGGTGCGAAAATTCGAACGGCAGCGGCTGAGCCTGCTGCACGACCTGAAACAAGAACTCGAAGGAGACGACCAATGACCCGGGAAACCACCAGTTTTGTCTACGTGACCTACATCAGATCGACGCCACAAAAGGTGTTCGAAGCCATCACCAGGCCCGATATCGCCAAGCGCTACTGGGGCCACGAAAACGTCTCCGACTGGAAGCCCGGCTCGAAATGGGAACACATCCGCGCCAATGACGAACGGACCGTCGAACTCGTTGGCAAGGTCGTCGAAATCTCGCCGCCGACCCGCCTGGTCATGAGCTGGGCCAACGCCTCGCAGGCCGACGATCCCACCAAGCACAGCCGGGTGACGTTCGCCATCGAGGAATACGACACCATGGTCAAGCTGACCGTCAGCCATGACGAGCTCGAAGCCGGCAGCGGCATGGCCAAGGGCATCAGCCAGGGCTGGCCGGCCGTGCTGTCCAGCATGAAATCCTTCCTCGAAACCGGCACAGGCATCGACCTGTTCGCCAAGCCGAAATCGGCCTGAAGCAATCTGACAGCGGGAGAACGACAATGACCAGGCACTATACCGGCGGCTGCGCCTGCGGCGCGATCCGCTATGAGGCCAGCGGCGAGCCGATCTTTCAGAACCACTGCCAATGCCTCGATTGCCAGAAGCGCAGCGGTACTGGCCATTGTTCCTATGTGACCTTCGGCCGGCGCGCTGACGTAAAGATCACCGGCGAGCCGAGCACATGGCGGATGATCGCCGACAGCGGCAATGAAAAAGCCCAGGCCTTTTGCCCGACCTGCGGCACGCCGGTCTACGTAACGTTCGTCGCCATGCCGGAGGTGACGGCGATCCAGGCCACGAGCCTCGACGATCCCGGCCAGTTCGACCCGCAGGCGGTCACCTACACCGTGCGCGGCCACGCCTGGGACACGATCGACCCAGCGCTTCAGCCATTCGAGCGAATGCCTGGATGAATCAGGCAGAGCCCTATCCCTCGGATAGGGCTCTGCGTTCAGCTCAGATCACCAGGCCCTTGGTCAGTTCCAGCGCCTGCCGCTCGAACAGGCGGCGGTAGATGCCGCCCTTCAGCCGGATCAGCTCGTCATGCGAGCCTTCCTCGACGATCTTGCCACGGTCGAACACGAGCAGCCTGTCCAGCGCCCGCACCGTCGACAGACGGTGCGCGATGACCAGCGTCGTGCGGCCAACCATCAGCCGCTCCATCGCCTGCTGGATCAGCACTTCCGATTCCGAATCGAGGCTCGATGTCGCCTCGTCCAGGATCAGGATGCGCGCATCCGCCAGGAACGCGCGTGCGATCGCCACCCGCTGGCGCTCGCCGCCCGACAGCTTCACGCCGCGTTCACCGACCAGGGTGCCGTAGCCCTTCGGCAGGCTGGTGATGAAGTCGTGCGCGCTGGCGAGCTTGGCGGCATGCTCGATCTCGGCCTGCGTGGCGTCCGGACGGGCGTAGCCGATGTTTTCCGCCAGCGAGCGGTGGAACAGGATGGGCTCCTGCTGGACGATGGCAATCTGCGCGCGGAGCGACGCCTGTGCAACCTGGGAGATGTCTTGGCCATCGATCAGTATCCTGCCGCCGCTGACATCATAGAGACGCTGGATCAGCTTCACGAAGGTCGTCTTGCCCGAGCCGGAATGGCCGACCAGTCCGACCCGCTCGCCCGCCGCTATCTCCACCGAAAAGTCGCGGTAGAGCGGCAAGCGATGGCTACCATAGTGGAAGGTGACGTTATCGAAGGCGATGTGGCCATGCGTGATCCGGATCGGCTTGGCGCCGGGCCGGTCCTCGATGCCGAGCGGTTGCGACTGGAAATCGACCAGTTCCTCCATGTCGTTGACCGAACGCTGCAAATTGCGGATATGCGTGCCGATGTCCCGGAGATAGCCCTGCAGCACGAAGAACGAGGTCAGCACGAAGGCGACATCGCCCGCACTTGCCTGGCCCCAGGCCCACAGCATCAGCGACAGGCCGATTACTGCCGTCCGCAGCACCAGCAGCATGGCGCCTTGCGTCGTGCCGTTGATGGTGCCGCGCACCCAGGTGCGGCTGGTCCGCGCGCGCCATTTGGCGACGACCTTGGCAAGCCGCGTTTCCTCGCGCGTCTCGGCGCCGAAACCCTTGACCACGGCATTGCAGCTCACGGCATCGGCAAGCGAGCCGCCAAGCCGCGTATCCCAGCTGTTGGCGAGCCGTGCCGCGGGCGCGACATAGCCGAGCGACAGCAGCGCCGTCACGGTGATGAACAGCAGCGAGCCGACTGCCACGACCAGCCCCATCAGCGGCCAGAACCAGCCGAGCAGCAACGTCGAGCCGACCAGCATGGCGACCGACGGCAGCAACGCAATCAGGATGGTGTCGTTGAGCAGGTCGAGAGCCCACATGCCGCGCGTAACCTTGCGCACCGTCGATCCGGCAAAGCTATTGGCGTGCCAGTCGGTTGAGAAGCGCTGCACGCGATAGAACGCGTCGGCGGCGATGTCGGCCATCATCTTCAGCGTCAGCTCGACAATGCCCATGAAGGCGAGGTTGCGCAGCACCACGCCGGTCAGCGCCAAAGCGATGAGCGCGAAGAACGCCGCCATTGCCGCGTTCCACGCGACATCGTCAGCCAACGCACTGCTGGCGACGGCGTCGACCAGCCGGCCGGAATAGAGCGGCGTCAAGACGTCGGCCAGGGTCGACAGCAGGAAGCTGCCCATGATCAGCGAAAGCCGCCACGGCTGGCGCCGCCAGTGGCTGAGCGTGAAGCCAAGAACGCTGCGAAAGGCGCTTGCACGCAGATCGATTCGGAAACGAGCCATGTTGTCATCCGGGCGCAAATCTGCCCGGTCCCGGTAAGGTCTGAAATTGAAAACCGCGCTGGGCAATTCGCCCGGGGCTGCGGAGGTTCGGCATAGGTGGCGGCGCGCCCGATTCGTCGGGTGGCGACCGGCATCGGCAGAAGCCTGTACTCGACCCGGCATCGGCGCGAAGGACAAACCTTCGCCGGACGCCAGGTGAGACCTAGGCTTCGCGGCCTCGCATTACCATGTGAAATACTGCCATTCAGACCTCCCGCAAGACACTTGCGGAGAGGTCCTTATAGAGACGCCATGAAGGATCGCCAAGGCCGGGCACGTGGCAAAGCGTAACTGGTCCAACCAGTGAGGTTATTTTGCAACAACAGCCGGTCAACCCCCCTCGCTATGCGTCATTCCGGGTTGCGATCGAGGCGCATGTAGCGGCCGTCGGTTGATGCCTTGAAGCCCAGCTTCTCATAAAGGCCATGCGCGTCACTGGTCGACAGGCTCCAGTGCGAGACCGTGCTGAGTTCAGGGTGGTCGATGAGCGCCTGCACCAGTTGCAAGCCAATGCCTTGGCCGCGATGCTGCGGCCAGATGATGATGTCGGCGAGATAGGCAAACACCGTACGGTCGGTGATGGCCCGGCCAAAACCGACTTGGTTCCCGTCGATATAGGCCGCGGTGCAGAACGAGTTGGCAAAGGCGCGGCGATGAAACTCATCGCTGCGGCCGGCGCCCCAATAACTTGCCATCAACAGGTCGGAGGTCGCCCGGAAATTGATCCGTGACATGTCGAAGCTGATCTCACAGTCGGGCATGGTGCCTCGCAAAGAATGGAGGGCGGCCGAATTCAGTCCGGCCGGTGATTTGGCTGCCCACGTGGCGCGCTTATGGCACCACGAGATAGGCCTTCTGGTCGGCGATCGCGATGGTCACGTCGGTGCCGGAATTGAACTCGACGAAATCGAGCTCCATCCCGTCGCTGAAGATGACGCCGCCCCTGCTCTGCCGCGAAGAAACCACCAGCGGCCGGTCGCGGGTGATGACGCCATGCACAAGCGACACGCCGGTCGTGTTGCTCGGAAACGGTTCGCGCACCGAAAAGAACAGCTGTTCGCCTTCGCGGTCATAGCCTTGCGGCGGCACGGTCGGCACGGAGTTGTCACCATAGGCCGCGGCCAGTCCCGCGGCGCCCGCCATAACCGAGCGCAGCCAGCCGGTAGAGCCGGCGCCCGTGGAGATGATAATGCCGCTCGACGACTGGCGCTCGGTCCTGCCGCCATAGGTCAACTCGTAACGCGCCGAGACATGCGTCGAGGCGCCAACGAACAGATCGTTGAAGGCGATCAGCCGGCGTCCGTCATTGGAGCGCGCTTCGGCCATCACCACCGCCTGGCGCTTCGCCTTGCCAGCGATCGTCAGGCCGAGGACCTTTTCGGTATCGTCGGCATTCCACGGCAGCAACACGCCGTCGAAAAGCGCCGGGTTCGGGTTGATGCCGATCAGCGGCTGGTACGGGAGGTACTTCGCGGTGTTGGACACCAGCCCGTCCTGACCGAGCGCGATCACCGCGTCGGAGCCGAATTCGAACTGCGGGACCAGTTCGCGGTCGAGCCGCAACTGTTTGAGGCCTTGGGGAAGCGAACCCATCACCCGGCCGAGCGCCTGGTGATAGACGTCATGCGCCGCCTTGACCGGGTCGAAATTCATGCCGGCCTGCCGGAGATAAAAGCGCGCCTGTCCCTGCGTGTTGAAGCGCGTCGTCAGCTCCTCCAGCTCGGTCTTGCGGGTGACGACGATCACCCGGTCGATCGGCCTGCCGCTCTGGTCGCTTGCCACCCGAGCTTGCCTTTCAGGACCCGGCTTTCGGAGTGGAAAGCTGGCTGAGCGCGCTGGTGAGCATATCAGGCGTGATCGACAGATTGCCGACCGAACCGCCCTTTTCCGCCCAGGCCTTGAAGGCCATCGCCGTGAGCACGTGCGCCGGCGCCGACGAATAGACGGTGAGTTCGAGCTGTTGGGCCTTGGCTTCCGCCTCGGCAAGCGTCAGCTTGTTGCGCGCCTCGGTATCGACCAGCAGCTTGTTGCGTTCGGCAAGCTCGATTTCGGTCGCCAGCTCGCTCTGCTTGATCTCGCGCTCCTTCTCCACGCCCCAGGCACGGCGCCCATAGATCGCGGCATCGGCCTGGCGCTGCAGCGCCTCGCGATATTCGGTCTGGAGCGCCTTGCGGATCTCCGGCGTCGGCTGGACCGAGGTGATGTGAACCTCCTCGATCGACAGGCCGGCGGTCGCGGCAATCGGATCGTTGCGCAGGAGTTCGGCGAGATTGCCACCGAGCTTGGTCACCTCGGCCAGCGCCTGTTCCAGCGTCATGCTCGAAACCACCGCGCGGGCGCGGCTCTGTATCGCAAGCACCAGGCGCTCGGCGATCTTCTCCCGGCCGTCGCCGACGACGTCGGCACGGCTGAGCTTGGCGCTGAAATCAAAACCTTCGGCTGCCTTGAGTGGATCGATGATGCGGTAGCTGACCGACCCCTGGATTGCCAGATCCTGGAAATTCGCCGTCGTCTCGGTGAAGATGAAGGGGTTATCGAGCGACGTCACCGGCACCATCGCTATCGTGGTGCCGAACGTGCCGTACCAGAAGGAGATGCCGCGCCCCTGCTCCCTGATCTTGCCGTTCTTGAAGCGCAGGATGTGATACTCAGGTGTTCCCTTGAAATAGCTGATAAACATGCGTCCCCCAAGGTTCATCAATGTTTAGCCGCGATCCCTGAAACGGTTGGTGATGGGATAGCGGCGGTCGCGGCCAAAATTCTTCCGGGTGATCTTCACACCCGGCGCCGCTTGCCGGCGTTTGTACTCGGCAATGTAGAGCAAATGTTCGACGCGCGTCACCGTCGCCCGGTCGTGGCCGCGCGCCACGATGTCGTCGACGCCCATTTCGTTCTCGACCAGGCATTCCAGAATGTCGTCCAGCACCGGATAGGGCGGCAGCGAATCCTGGTCGGTCTGGTTCTCGCGCAATTCCGCCGACGGCGCCTTGTCGATGATATTCCTGGGGATCACCTCGCCTGAGGGACCGAGCGCGCCCGGCGGCACATGGCTGTTGCGCCAGCGCGACAGCGCATAGACCTGCATCTTGTAGAGGTCTTTTATCGGGTTGAAGCCGCCATTCATGTCGCCATAAAGCGTGGCGTAGCCCACCGACATCTCGCTCTTGTTGCCCGTGGTGACGACCATCGAGCCGAACTTGTTGGAAATCGCCATCAGGATCGTGCCGCGCGCGCGGCTCTGTAGATTCTCTTCGGTGATGCCTTCCTTGGTGCCTTCAAAAAGCTGCGCCAGCGTGTGTAGGAAACCCTCGACCGGTTCGAAGATCGGCACGATGTCATAGCGGCAGCCAAGCGCACGGGCGCAATCCTCGGCATCCTTCAGCGAATCCTCCGAGGTATAGCGGTAGGGCATCATCACCGCCCGCAGCCGCTCCTCGCCGAGCGCATCGACGGCCAATGCGGCGCAGATCGCCGAATCGATGCCGCCGGAGAGACCCAGCACGACGTTCTTGAAGCCGTTTTTATTGACGTAGTCGCGCAGGCCGAGCATGCAGGCGCGGTAGTCCGCCTCCTCGCGCTCGGGGATTTTCGACATCGGCCCTTCCGAGCAGACCCAGCCGTCGAACTCTTCTGCGTTTTGCGCGCCTGCGGCGACGCGGTTGCGCTTCCAGGTGGTGACGTCGACAGTTTCCTCGAACTGGCTCATCTGGAAGGCGAGCGTCTTGTCGGCGCCGATGGCAAAAGAGGCGCCGTCGAAGATCAGCTCGTCCTGGCCGCCGATCTGATTGGCATAGATCATCGGCAAACCGGTCTCGATGACCTGGCGGATAACGACCTGATGGCGCACGTCCATCTTGGCGCGGTAGTAGGGCGAGCCGTTCGGCACCAGCAGGATTTCCGCGCCGCTCTCGGCCAAGGTTTCACAGATGCCGACGTCGCCCCAGATGTCCTCGCAGATCGGAATTCCGATGCGCACACCACGGAAGTTGACGGGTCCCTGAGCCTCGGGCCCGGCCTGGAAGACGCGCTTCTCGTCGAACTCGCCATAGTTTGGCAAATCGAGCTTGTAGCGCTCGGCGAGGATCTTGCCGCCATCGGCGACGATGATCGAATTGTGGGTGCCGCTCTTGCGCTTCAGCGGCGTGCCGATGATGACGCCCGGCCCGCCATCGGAGGTATCCGCGGCGAAATCCTGAGCGGCCTTCTCGCAAACCTTGAGGAAGGCCGGCTTCAGCACCAGATCCTCCGGCGGATAACCGGCAAGGAAAAGCTCGGTGTAGAGCACGATGTCGGCGCCCTGGCGGGCGGCATCCGCCCTCGCCTCGCGCGCCTTGGCAAGGTTGCCGGCGACATCGCCGACCGTCGGGTTGAGCTGGGCAACGGCGATGCGCAGAATATCGGGTGCGGTCTTCTGGGTCATCTGTGCGGTTTAGCGCGGCAAATTTGCCCGAGCAATGGCGTTCGTTTGGACCAATTCGGTGATCAGTCGTCGCCCATATATTCGCGCAGCGATTGCGGCGAATGGTTCTCTCCGATCGACATCGCCAGAATGCGCGAAATGTGCCGGCGCGGCAGGCCGGTTTCCTGCGCCCATTTGTTGATCTGCGCCTGAATCCTGTCGAGATCCCTCTTCGACGTCGGGCTTTCCGCAATGTCGAGGCCGGCGTCACGCAAAGCCGCAACCATATCGGCCGAGATGACGAAGGCGTCCCATTGCAGCCAGCGCAGGAAATACTGGCCGGTGTTGCCGCCAAGCCGGCTGCCATGCTTGCCGAGATACGCCATCAGCCCGACCTGGTCGTCGTCAGGCCACTCCGCGAGGAATTTGCCGAAACCGCCATGTTCCTTCGACACACGCTCAACGAAGGCGGCGTTGTCGCGGACGGATTTGATCTTCTGCGGGTTGCGCACAATGCGTTGATCAGCCGTCAGGTCGTGCCAGAAGTCATCAGGTTGAAACAACAGCCGTTTCGGGTCGAAATGGAGAAAGGCTTCCTCGAAGCCCGGCCATTTCTGTTCGATGACGCGCCAGACGAAGCCGGCGGCAAACACCCGCTCGGCCATCGTCGACAGGATGCGATCGTCCGTAATGTCGGCAACGGCAGCATTGTCAGGCGCCGGCCCGAGCAGCGAGGTCAGCACCGCGTCGCCGCCTTTGCGTTTTGCAGCACGGGCGCGAATCTTCGCGAAATCGGGCATCCTGCATCCTCGCGCCGCGCTTTTGACGAAACGCCATCTTCCTATATGCAAACGAGGCTGCCAAGCCGACGCTTTTCCTATGGAGACATCCATGCACAAAACCGTGCCAGAACTGGCCAACCGCTGGCTGAAGCGAACGCCGGAGGGCCTCAGCGAGCTCGAGCGGCGGGTGTTGCAGAGCACTGTCGACCGCAAGCCCATCTCGCAGGATATCAACGACAGCCTCACCGGCCTTCAGGGCGCCGGCGACCGGATCGCCGATGCCATTGCCCGCATCGGCGGCTCGTGGACGTTCATCCTGTCCTTCATTGCTTTCCTGGTGCTGTGGATCGGCGCCAATTGGTGGCTGCTCGGGCGAGACTCGTTCGACCCCTACCCCTTCATCTTCCTCAACCTGGTGCTGTCGATGATCGCCGCCCTGCAGGCGCCGGTGATCATGATGTCGCAGAACCGACAGGCCGCGCGCGACCGCATCGACGCCGCGCATGACTATGAGGTCAACCTCAAGGCCGAGATCGAGATCATGGCTCTGCATGAAAAGCTGGACGAACTGCGCCACAGCCAGATCATCGGCGTGCGCGAGGACATCGCGCGCCTGGCCGAACAGGTGAACCGCATAGACGAAAAACTGTCGGGCCGGCAAACCTCTCAATGACCGGGATCGTCCATCACCTCATCGAGCAATATGGGTTGATCGCGGTTTTCCTGGGCTGTGTCGCCGAAGGCGAAAGTGCGGCCATCCTCGGCGGCTTCTTCGCCCATCAGCATGTCTTCATCCTCTGGAAGGCTTTCCTCACGGCCGCCATTGGCGCCTTCGTCGGCGACACGTTTTTCTTCATTCTCGGCCGCAGCTTTGCCGACCATCCCAGGGTGCTGAAACTGAAGGCGAGGCCCGGCTTCAACCACGCCTACCGTCTCGTCTCGTCCCATCCCAAGATCTTCGTCCTGTCCAACCGCTACATCTATGGCCTGCGCCTGGTCGGCGGCATCGCGGCCGGTTTCGCCAGCATTTCGGTAGCGCGCTTCGTTATCCTCAACGCGGTGTCGTCGCTGGTCTGGGCGGCTTTGTTCTGCGGCATCGGCTACGTCTTCGGCCTCGGCGCCGAGCAGATGATAGGCAAGGCACTGCTCCATCACGAACGGCTGCTGATCGCGCTTGCCATAGGTCTGGGTGTCGCCATCCTTGCCTGGCTCATCGCCCGCACCGTCGCCGGCAAGGAGCGCGCCAAGGACGCCCGCGACAGCGAAACCATATCGTAAGGTTCAGTCGTCGTCCTCGACCAGAGCCCGGTCGCCGCGATCGAGGATCAGCGGGATGATGAGATCTTCCTCGTCGGCCAGATGCCGCTTCAGCATGGCGATCAGCCGGCTGTTCTCGTCCGCATAGGCGTCGGCGGCGAAGCGTTGCCTGTCCTCGCTCTCCTCGAGCGTGCGGATGAAGGCGTTCGCCGTCTCGGCGTTGCGCTCCAACCCCTCATGAATGGTGTGATGGTCGGCATCGAGGATTTCGAAGCCGCGCTTCAGGCGCGGCTCCGCCTTGGCGAAAGCCGGGAAATATTGGTAGTCCTCGACATTGTGGTGGCCGTCGAGATTGCCGAGAAAGTGGTTCAGCCGCGGCGCGAACCAGCGCGCGAAATCCGGCGCCGTCAGCCTGCCTTCGCGATAGTCGCCAATGCCGTTGGTGAGCATGCCGCCCAGCTCTCGGAACATGTCGTGCCGCTGCAGCCACATGTTTGCCATGCCGTGGATGTCGGCGTGGCCCTGCCATGTCTCGCGCGGATATTTTTCCGCCAGCCAGCGCAGGTCTTCCGGCAGGCCGGCTCTTTCAAGCAGCAGAAAATTGGCTTCCACGACGTCAGTCTCCTTTGGTGACTAACATATGGGAGCGTTCAGATCAGATCGGTAGTCCCGTGATGCGCTCGATGAGGGCGATTCCCCAGACGCCGGCGACGATAACAACCGAAATCAGCACCGCCAGCGAGCCGCAGTCCTTGGCGAGCTGGATGTCGACGTTGAACTCGCGACTGAAGGCATCGCAGGCTGCCTCGATGCCGGTGTTCAGCACTTCGACCATGATGAGCAGCAGCACCGCGCCGATCAACAGCGCGTAGCCGCGCCACGAGACCGAGACGAACCAGCCGAGCGGCAGCGCCAGCACCAGCAGCATCAGTTCCTGCTGAAATGCCCTTTCGCTGGCGGCGAGCTTGCGAAAGGCTCGCACAGAATTGAAGTAAGCACCGATCAGCCGCTGCATGCCGCATCCCCTTCGAATCACCGGCAGGGGATATCGCAATGGCTGGATCAAGGGAATAAGGCAGCCGCCGCAAAATCACTCCTCCGCAACCTTGATCGGCGGCGTCGACTTCTCGAACTGCGGCAGTCCATCGTCGATCGTATAGTAATCGCCCTTGTCGCCGACAAAGATGTGGCATTGGCCTTCGAGCCCGGTCGGGTTGTCGAACGATCCGGCCAGAACCGAGACATAGGCATCCTGACCCGGCTTCCAGAACAGCACCGAGCCGCAGATCTTGCAAAAGCCGCGCTTGGCAAAGGAAGACGATTCGTACCAGCTGATGTTGTCGGCGCCGGTTATCGTGATGTCGCCGTCGGCGACGTTGGTCGCGGCGTAAAAATGCCCGCTCTGCTTGCGGCACTGCGAACAGTGGCAATAAATGACTCCGCGCAACGGCCCTCGCGTCTGGAAACGCACGGCTCCACACAGGCAAGATCCGCTGTGGTTGTTGCTCATCCCTACCTCCACCAGCCATCGTCCACGGCTTCGCCGCTGGCCGAGAGGATTTCAGTTTTGCCGCAGCCGGGCACCGGCAAATGCGACATGGGGTGGGCGTGTTCGGACCTGACCTCAGGATCTTTGCAAACCATTTCTGCAGCCTGCGGTAGAACGGACGCGTTACCTGGCGGCACATTAAGGAAACTTTAGCGCCGGCGCATCTATGGTCGTTGCCAAGCGAATGTCGCGATTGGGGACGTGTCTTTCGCAGGATGATCCGAAATACGGCTGGCACTCTCCGGTCGGCGGCATCTCGCACGGTCTGCGATGGTTCCCAGAGGCAGAGTGAACAGAACATGCAGCCGGCAGCCGTCCAGACCGACCGAAACAGCGACATTGCAACAGCCGTTGTGGCGACCATGCGTCAGCTCGGCGTGCTTGGCCTGCCGCGCAATTACGAAATCTTCTACGAAGCACTGAAAGGCACCAATCGCGAACTCGGCCTGGCCGTCGTCGCGCTGGGCAACCAGCCGACGCAGGACGATCTCGACCGCATCGGCCGCGCTTTCTTTGCCCAGCATCACGGTCCCGGCATTGTCGAGCAGGCGCGCGACGTGCTGGCCAGGGAACTCGAGGACATCGCCTTGTTGCTGCGCAGCGAACGTAGCCATATCGAGAAATACGGCAAGATCCTCGATGAGACATCGAGTGGCCTCGCCAACCGCAGCCTGCTTTCGCAGGATCTGCTGCAGAAGGTCGCCAGCGCCATGGCGGCGGCCACCAACTCGACCCTCGACCACGGCAAGCAGGTTGCAACCACGCTGAGCGACAAGACGGCGGAACTGGAGAGCGTCAAGTCGAAGCTTGAGGAGTACAAGCGGCTCGCCGACACCGACCCCTTGACGCATATCTGGAACCGCCGCGCCTTCGACAAGCAAATCACGGCGATTTACACCTCCAACAAGGGGATCCTGTTCAACGCCCTGATCCTTGCCGACATCGACCATTTCAAGGGTGTCAACGATCGCTACGGCCACCCGGTCGGCGACAAGATCATCCAGATCGTCGCTGAAATCTTCCAGACCAGCATCCGTGAAGACATGTTCGTTGCCCGCACCGGCGGCGAGGAATTCGCGCTGATCGTCGAGGGCGCCAGCGAGGATACCACTTACGAGATCGCCGAACGCATCCGCGTGCTGATCGAACAGACGCCGTTCACCAGCAGCCAGACCGGCGCCAATTACGGCACGGTGACCGTTTCCATGGGCATCTGCATGGCTTCCGAAGCGGAAAGCCCGGAGGATCTTTACACCAAGGCGGACCGGGCGCTCTACCGCTCCAAGGTTGGCGGGCGCAACCGCGTCACCCGGCACTCGACAATGGCCGGCCGCACCGGCAAGAACTGGCTGCTCTACAAGAAAGACTGACGCTTCGGCGTGCAGCCAATTCCCGGGCACAGGCAAATTTATCGGATCCCGCCTCTTTCCATATGAATTTCCGTGGACTATATTTTCCATGGAAAGAGAGAGGCCATGTCTGTTACACCACCCAAT
Organism: Mesorhizobium sp. M0478; assembly: GCF_040321305.1. NCBI lineage: Bacteria > Pseudomonadati > Pseudomonadota > Alphaproteobacteria > Hyphomicrobiales > Phyllobacteriaceae > Mesorhizobium > Mesorhizobium sp. M0478. Next base: position 124,116 of record NZ_JAMYRH010000011.1, on the reverse strand, counting down.
GCTGCCGCCCCTGATCTGACCGCGAAGGCGGCCGAAAACGCGGTTCTGACCAAGGCCACGCTGCGCGCCGCCGAACTCTTGGATATAACCGCCAGGGTGCTTGCGTCGATCATCGGCGTCTCGGAAGCCACGGTTTCACGCATGCGCAGGCAGGAATTCCTGCTGGAGCGCGGCACCAAGCCGTTCGAACTCGCGGTGCTGTTCGTGCGGCTGTTCCGTTCGCTCGATGCCATTGTCGGCGGTGACGAGACGATAGCCCGGGCATGGCTGAAGAACGCCAACACGGCTTTCGATGGCAGCCCGCTTGAAAAGATCCTCACTATTACCGGGCTTGTCGATGTCATTGCCTATCTGGACTCCCGACGCGCTCTCGTCTGAAGCCGTCCGGCTCGACGGCAAATACTGGCGCATGGTCGAGGCGCAGCACCGCGTCTCGACGCTGAAGATCGTCGACACGCTGGACGAACAGGCGCTGCTCGAGGATCTGATCGAGGAGACCAAGCCGCAAATCCCCATGGAATGCCGGCATCTCCACTATCTCCTGGCGACGCCCTTCCGCTACGGCTCGATCTATCCCTACGGCTCGCGCTTCCGCCGCGCCGGCCGCACCCTGGGTGTCTACTATGCCGCGGAGACGATCATGACGGCGGTCGCCGAAATGGCCTTCTACCGCTTGTTGTTCTTCGCCGATTCGCCCGACACGCCATGGCCGCACGACGCCGCCGAATACACCGCCTTCGCCGCCGCGATCCGTACCGACAAGGCCATCGACCTGACGCGGCCGCCGCTCGACCGCGACCGGGCCCATTGGACGCATCCGACCGACTATGCCGCCAGCCAGGCGATTGCCGATGTCGCGCGTGAGGCTGGGCTGGAGGCGATCCGTTACCGTTCGGCGCGCGACCCGAAGGGCGTCAATGTGGCGCTGCTGACATGCCGCGGCTTTACCAAGGCCAAGCCGCTGGAGCCGCACACATGGCGCATCCGGCTGGGCTCCCTCGGCGTCCAGGCGATCTGCGAATTTCCGGAAAGGCGCATCGAGTTTTCCAGAACCGCCTTTGCCAACGATCCCCGGCTCAACGGATTGCGCTGGGAACGCGGGCGTTGATCAAAACGAAAAAGCGCCGGATCTCTCCGGCGCTTTCCACTTCAATCTGAAAACGGGTTCAGCCGTTGGCCGCCTGCTTGTGCTGCACGGGATGGCTCTTCTTCAACAGGTCGGAGACGAGGAAAGCCAATTCGATCGCCTGGTCGGCGTTAAGGCGCGGGTCGCAATGGGTGTGGTAGCGGTCCTGCAATTCCTCTGCGGTGATGGCGCGGGCGCCGCCGGTGCATTCGGTGACGTTCTTGCCGGTCATTTCGACATGGATGCCGCCGGGATGCGTGCCTTCGGCGCGATGCACCTCGAAGAAGGTCTGGACTTCCTTGAGGATGCGGTCGAACGGCCGCGTCTTGTAGCCGGCTGCCTCGATCGTGTTGCCGTGCATCGGATCGGATGACCACACGACGCTGCGGCCTTCCTTCTGCACCGCGCGCACCAGCTTCGGCAGATGGTCGGCGACCTTGTCGGAGCCGAAGCGGGCGATCAGCGTCAGCCGGCCCGGCTCGTTCTCCGGATTGAGCAGGTCGATCAGCTCCAGCAAGCCGTCCGCCGTCAGCGACGGACCGCATTTGAGGCCGAGCGGGTTCTTGATGCCGCGGCAATATTCGACATGCGCATGGTCGGGCTGGCGGGTACGGTCGCCGATCCAGATCATGTGGCCTGACGTTGCGTACCAGTCGCCCGAGGTCGAATCGACGCGGGTCAGTGCTTCTTCATAGCCAAGCAGCAGCGCTTCGTGGCTGGTGTAGAAGTCGGTCTCGCGCAGCGCGTAATTGGTCTCGGAGGTGATGCCGACGGCCTTCATGAAGTCCATCGTCTCGGTGATGCGGTTGGCGAGCATGCCATACTTCTCGCCTTGCGGGCTGTCGGAGACGAAGCCCAGCATCCAGCGATGCACATTCTCCAGGCTGGCGTAGCCGCCTTGGGCGAAGGCACGCAGCAGGTTAAGCGTCGCCGCCGACTGGCGGTAGGCCATTTCCTGGCGGGCCGGGTCGGGAATGCGCGACTTCGGGTCGAACTCGATGCCGTTGATGATGTCGCCACGGTAGCTTGGCAGCGTCACCTCGCCCTTGGTCTCATTGTCAGACGAGCGCGGCTTCGCGAACTGGCCTGCGACACGGCCGACCTTCACCACCGGCTGCGCGCCGGCAAAGGTCAGCACCACCGACATCTGCAGGAAGACGCGGAAGAAGTCGCGGATGTTGTCGGCGCCATGTTCGGCGAAACTCTCGGCGCAATCACCGCCCTGCAGAAGGAATGCGTCGCCGGCAGCGACAGCCGCAAGCTGCTTCTTCAGCTTGCGCGCCTCACCGGCAAAAACCAGCGGCGGAAAGGTGGCGAGCTGGGCTTCCGTGTTCTTCAGCGCGGCGAGGTCCGGATAGGCAGGAACCTGCTTGATCGGCTTTGCTCTCCAAGAATTCGGCGACCATTTCGTCATCGCTGCACCCAAACGCTCTTTCCAGCAGGCTTTTGCCCGCCATTCCCGCCCCATATGGGGATGGCGGCTCCATACACGAAGCCGATTTCCTATTCTAGACCGGAATTCAAGCGCTGGCGAATGGTAGCCGGCGGGCTATGCGGCCTTCTCCACCAGCCGCGCCAACTGCGTCATGACGACAGCCGAGCCCGCCAGGCGCTTTTCCGCCGTCGGCCAGTCGCGGATGAAGACCACGCTGTGGTCGGCCCTGATCTTGGCCAGCGAGCCCTGTTCGCCGATGTACTTGACCAGCCCGACCGGGTTCGAAAACTCGCGCTTGCGGAAGTGGATGACGACGCCCTTGGGGCCGGCATCGAGCTTTTCGACATTGGCCCTCCGGCAGAGTGCCTTGATGAAGACGATCTTGAGCAGATGCTTCACTTCCTCCGGCAGCGGGCCGAAGCGGTCGATCAGCTCGGCGCCGAAAGCATCGATCTCCTCGGTGCTTTCGAGATCGCCAAGGCGGCGGTAGAGCGCCAGCCTGAGCTGCAGGTCCGGCACATAGCTTTCCGGGATCATGACCGCCGTGCCCACCGCGATCTGCGGCGACCAGCCGCCATCCTGCACCTCACCGGAATCCTTCACCTCGGCCACCGCCTCCTCCAGCATCTGCTGGTAGAGCTCAAAGCCGACCTCCTTGATGTGTCCGGATTGTTCTTCGCCGAGTAGATTGCCGGCGCCCCTGATGTCGAGGTCGTGGCTGGCGAGCTGGAAGCCGGCGCCAAGCGTGTCCAGCGATTGCAGCACCTTCAGCCGGCGCTCGGCGGTGTCGGTGAGCTTGCGATTGGCCGGCAGCGTGAACAACGCATATGCCCGCACCTTGGAACGGCCGACGCGGCCGCGCAGCTGGTAGAGCTGCGACAGGCCGAACATATCGGCGCGATGGATGATCAGCGTGTTGGCGGTCGGAATGTCGAGCCCGGATTCGACGATGGTGGTCGACAACAGCACGTCGTACTGGCCGTCATAGAAGGCGTTCATGATGTCGTCGAGTTCGCCCGGCGGCATCTGGCCATGGGCCACCGCCACCTTCAGCTCGGGGACGGATTCGCGCAGGAAATCATGGATTTCGGCGAGATCGCTGATGCGCGGAACGACATAGAAGGAATGGCCGCCGCGGTAGCGTTCGCGCAGCAGCGTCTCGCGGATGACCAGCGGGTCGAAAGGCGAGATGAAGGTGCGCACCGCCATGCGGTCGACCGGCGGCGTGGCGATCAGCGACAGTTCGCGCACGCCGGTCAAGGCAAGCTGCAGCGTGCGCGGGATCGGCGTCGCCGACAGCGTCAGCACGTGGACGTCGGTCTTGAGGTCCTTCAGCCGTTCCTTGTGCTTGACGCCAAAATGCTGCTCCTCGTCGATGATCAGCAGGCCGAGATTCTTGAACGAGATCGCCGACCCGAGCAGTGCATGGGTGCCGATGACGATGTCGACCTGCCCCTCGGCGATGGCTTTCTTGGTTTCCGCCAGTTCCTTGGCGCCGACCAGCCGCGAGGCCTGGCCGACGCGGATCGGCAGGCCGGAGAAGCGCTGCGAAAAAGTCTTGAAATGCTGGCGCGACAACAGCGTCGTCGGCACCACGACCGCGACCTGGAACCCTTCCATCGCCGCGATGAAGGCGGCGCGCAACGCCACTTCGGTCTTGCCGAAGCCGACATCGCCGCAGATCAGCCGGTCCATCGGCTTGCCGGCGCCGAGATCGTCCACGACGGCATCGATCGCGCCCTGCTGGTCGTCGGTCTCCTCATAGGGAAAGCGCGCCGAGAATTCGCCGTAAAGCCCTTCCGCCGGCACCATGGGCGGCGCGGTACGCATCTGGCGCTCGGCGGCAATGCGGATCAACTGTCCGGCCATGTCGAGCAGGCGCTTCTTCAGCCGCGCCTTGCGCGACTGCCAGGCGCCGCCGCCGAGCTTGTCCAGCGTCGCCTCGGCTGTGTCAGAGCCGTAGCGCGACAGAAGCTCGATGTTTTCCACCGGCAGGAACAGCCGGTCGTCGCCGGCATAGTGGATTTCCAGGCAGTCATGCGGCGCGCCGACCGCCTCGATGGTGCGCAGGCCGATGAAGCGGCCAATGCCGTGATCGGCGTGGACGACGATGTCGCCGGCCGACAGCGACGAGGCCTCGGCGATGAAATCCGACGCGCGCTTCTTGCGCTTCGAGCGGCGGATCAGCCGGTCGCCCAGAATGTCCTGCTCGGCGACGACGACCAGCTGTTCGGTCTCGAAGCCGGATTCCAGCGGCAGCACGGCGAGTACCGCCTGCCCCGGCTCGAGCTTTTCCGCCTCGGCCAGCGTCGCCACCGGCACGAGATTGCCGAGATGGTGCTCGGCCAGGATCTGGCCCAACCGGTCGAGCGAGCCTTCGGTCCAGCCGGCGACGATGACCCGGCGGCGCGCCGCGCGCTCGTCAGCGATGTGTTTTACGACGACATCGAAGACGTTGATGTTTGGGTCAGCCCGTTCCTCGGCAAAGCTGCGGCCATGGCGCGAGCCGCCATGGAAGACCTTCTTGGCCCCGACATCGGGCGCGTCGAAGGCGGTGAAGTCGATGGCTTCGCGCGGTCCGAGCGACGCCACGAGGTTTTCCGGTGAGAGATAGAGCAGGTCCGGCGCCACCGGCTTGTAGGGCACGGCGTCCTTCAACGCGGCGTCGGCCTGTTTGCGGCGCGCTTCGTAGTGGTCGAGGATTAGCGTGTGACGCTCAGCCAGCGCTTCGTGCGCCAGATGGTCGAAGATGACAGGCGCATCCGGCAGATAATCAAACACTGTCTCCAGCCGCTCGTAGAACAGCGGCAGCCAGTGCTCCATGCCGGCAAAGCGCCGCCCTTCGCTCACCGCCGCATAAAGGCCGTCGTCGCGCTGCGGCGCGCCAAAGGCTTCGATATAGGAGCGGCGGAAGCGGCTGATGGTTTCGGGGGTCAGCGCCACTTCACTCATCGCCTGCAGCGCCATCGACTTGCGCTGGCCGGTGGTGCGCTGCGTGGCGGCGTCGAAGACGCGGATCGATTCCAGCGTGTCGCCGAAGAAATCGAGCCGCAGTGCTTCCGTCCAGCCGGGTGCGTAGAGGTCGAGGATGCCGCCGCGCACGGCGAATTCGCCGATACCGCGCACCGTCGGCACTCGCTCGAAGCCGGAAATCTCCAGCCGGGACACCAGCGCGTTCATGTCGATTTGGTTGCCGGGCTTTGCGTGGAAAGTCTGCGCTTCGACCAGATCGGCCGGCGGAATGCGCTGCAGCAGCGCATTGGCAGTGGTCAGGATGACCGCGCGATGCGGCTTTTTTGCCAGCGCGATCATTGCCGTCAGGGCGTCGAGCCGCTTGGCGGCGGCATCGGAGCCTGGCGAAACGCGGTCATAGGGCAGGCAATCCCAGGCCGGCAACTCCAGCACCGGCAGGCCGGGGGCGGCAAAGGTCAGCGCCTCGATGATCGACGGCAGGCGCTGGCCGTCGCGCGCCACGAACAGCACCGGTTTGTCAGGCGCAATCTCATGGATCGCCTGCACCAGCGCAAAGGCTTCGTAGCCATCGGCAACGCCGTCGACGATGAACTGGCCGGCACGGCCTTTCGGCAGACCGATTTTGGGAATGAGGCTCATGGTTGCACGTTTAAAATGTCATGGTCCGGCGCGATGCCAGGATCTTTTGCAGGACGGCACAGTCGATATTCCTGGGAACCGGGCGTTCGCCGGTGACCATGGGCAGGAATTCGGTGTCGGGGATGTCGAGGAGCCTTTCATATTGGTCGATTTCATCGCCGGTCAAGGCGCCGATCTCGTTGTCGGCAAACGTACCGAGGATAAGGTCCATCTCGCGCATCCCGCGATGCCAGGAGCGGAACAACAGCTTGCGGCGCCTGATATCCAGCCCCTCGCTTGATCGTTTCGTCCCGGTCATCGTGCCGCATCCTTGCTTGGTGCGGCGCATATAGCGTGGATAGAGGGCGGTGTCAGCCTTGCAACGCACGGGTGGGCGGCTAAACATCCCTGGTGTGAAGAACACTCCTGACAACGCTGGTGCCGGACACCGCCCGCACTTCACCCTCCCCCTTGTGGGGAGGGTCGGCGAGCACGCTTCGCAAAGCGAAGCGAGTGAGACGGGGTGGGGGTGCGGCGCTGACCTACCGACTTCCTCGAAAGTTAGCCGCGCACCTACCCCCATCCCGCTCCGCTTCGAGGATCGACCCTCCCCACAGGGGGGAGAGTGAAGCCATGCGCCCCTCCCTCCTCGACCCTCTCTTCGTCCCGATCACTTCGCTTGCCGGCGTCGGCCCCAAGGTTGGCGCTCTGATCGAGAAGGTGGTGGCGGCCGATCTCGGCGAACGGCCGGCGCGCGCCGGCGACCTGTTGTTCGTTCTGCCGCACACCGTCATAGACCGCCGCAATCGTCCCGGCATCGCGCTTGCGCCGGCCGGCGCCATCGTCACGCTCGACGTGCGCATCGACCGCCACCAGCCGCCGCCGCGCGGCAACCGGTCGGTGCCTTACCGCGTCTATGCCCATGACGACACCGGCGAGATCGGCCTGATCTTCTTCCACGCCCATGCCGCCTATCTCGAAAAGGCGATGCCGGTGGGCGAGCATGTCGTCGTCTCCGGCCGCATGGAGTGGTTCAACGGCCGCCCGACCATGGTCCATCCCGACCATATCGCCCTGGTGAGCGAGGCGGAAACACTGCCGCTGGTCGAACCGGTCTATCCGCTGACCGCCGGCCTGTCGGGCAAGGTGCTGCGCCGCGCCATCGGCCAGGCGCTCGGCCGGCTGCCGGAATTGTCGGAATGGCAGGACGGCGCCTTCATGCGCAAGCAGACTTTCCCCGCCTTCGCCGACGCGCTCGCCCGCATCCACTATCCCGCGGACCCGATCGATGTCGCCATCGAGGGGGTGGCATGGCGCCGCCTTGCCTATGACGAGCTTCTCGCCGGCCAGGTCTCGCTGGCATTGGTGCGGGCAAAAGTGCGCCGCCTGTCGGGCCGGCCGCTCATCGGCGACGGTCGCATCGTTGAGAAACTGCGCGCAGCCCTGCCCTATTCATTGACCGGCAGCCAGGAATTCGCGCTTGCCGAAATCAATGCCGATCTGGCCGACCCCGAGCGCATGCTGCGCCTGCTGCAAGGCGATGTCGGCTCCGGCAAGACGGTGGTGGCGCTGCTGGCCATGGGGCGCGCAGTCGAGGCCGGTGGCCAGGCGGCATTGATGGCGCCGACCGAGATCCTGGCGCGCCAGCATCTGGCGACGATCACGCCTTTGGCCGAACAGGCCGGCCTGCGCGTCGCTATCCTGACCGGCCGCGAAAAGGGCCGCGAACGCACTGAAACGCTATCAGGTCTCGCCAGCGGCGAGATCGACATCGTCGTCGGCACCCATGCGCTGTTCCAGGAAACGGTGACCTATCACGACCTCGTCTTTGCCGTGGTCGACGAGCAACACCGCTTCGGCGTCCACCAGCGGCTTGCCATCACCGCCAAGGGCGACGCCCCCGACATGCTGGTGATGACGGCGACGCCGATCCCGCGCACTCTGGTGCTGACCGCCTTCGGCGACATGGACGTCTCCAAGCTGACGGAAAAACCGATCGGCCGCCAGCCGATCCGCACCGTCACGCTGCCACTGGAACGGCTGGACGAGTTGGTCGGTCGCATGCTGGACGCGGTTGCCGACGGCCAGAAGATCTACTGGATCTGCCCGCTGGTCGAGGAATCCGAAGAGATCAAGCTGATGTCGGCCGAGGACCGTTTTGCCTCGCTGCAGCCCTTGTTCGGCGATCGCATCGGCCTCGTCCACGGCCGCATGAAGGGTGCCGAAAAGGACGAGGCGATGCGCGCCTTCAAGGCCGGCGAAACCCGCATCCTGATCGCCACCACCGTTATCGAGGTCGGCGTCGACGTGCCGGACGCCACGATCATGGTCATCGAGCATGCCGAGCGTTTTGGCCTGGCGCAACTGCACCAGCTGCGCGGCCGCGTCGGGCGCGGCGACAAGCCTTCTTCCTGCGTGCTGCTTTACAAGGACCCGCTCGGCGAGACGGCAAAGCGCCGGCTGTCGGTGATGCGCGAGACCGAGGACGGTTTCCTGATCGCCGAAGAGGATCTGAAGCTGCGCGGCGAAGGCGAATTGCTCGGCACCCGCCAGTCCGGCACGCCGGGCTTCCAGGTGGCGCGCATCGAGGTGCACGCCGACTTGCTCGAAGCAGCCCGCGACGATGCAAGGCTGATCCTGTCGCGCGACCCGGAACTACAGTCTGAGCGCGGCGAGGCGCTGCGCCTGCTGCTCTATTTGTTCGGCCGCGACGAGGCCGTACGGCTCTTGCGCGCCGGCTGAGCGCCCTCGGCGATCAGCCCGCCAAGCGGCGGGTTGGCGAGATCTCCGTCGATCGGCTGGCCGTTCATCGTCACCATTTTCGGCTTGACTTCGGGCGCCACCAGCCCGGCCGAGACGATCAGCCTGGCGCCGTCCTCGATCGTCATGTCGAGCAGCACGATGTCGGATTTCGGCACGTACATCAGGAAACCGGTGGTAGGGTTCGGCGTGCACGGCATGAACACGGCGATCATCGGGTCGCCTGCATGGTCGAGCTTCTGGTTGATCTCGGTTTCCTTCTCGCTGGCGACGAAGACCAGCGACCAGACGCCTTTTCGCGGATATTCGACCAGCCCGACCTGGCGGAACATATCGCCCTTGTTCGATAGCACCGTCTGGAAAATCTGCTTCAGCGAACCGTAGATGCCGCGCACCAGCGGCATACGGCCAAGCAGCCGTTCGCCGAAATTGACGATGGCGCGACCGACGATGTTGGCGGTCATGAAGCCGATCAGCGTGATCAGCACGAGCGCCACGATCAGGCCGAAGCCGGGCACCGGAAACGGCAAATAGGTGTCGGGGCTGTAGCGCGCCGGAATGTACGGCTTCACCCAGGAATCGACCCAGCCGACGAACGACCAGGCGATATAGGCGGTGATCGCCAGCGGCGCGCAGACGATAAAGCCTGTGAGGAAATAGTTCCTCAGCCGGGTCATGCCGGAAGTTCTGGGAGCATCGGACATGGTTCACCGGGGATGCGGGTTGCAGCGCCACACTAGTGAAGCGGACGGCGCTTTGGAACTGCGAAGTTTTTTAGACCCCCGATGAGCGCCGACTACTCCACGGTCACCGATTTCGCCAGATTGCGCGGCTGGTCGACGTCCGTCCCCATGAACACGGCGGCGTAGTAGGCCAGCATCTGGATCGGCAGCGCATAGATGATCGGCGAGATGATTTCCGGCACGTCAGGCAGGATGATCGTCTCCATCGTCTTCAAGCTCACCTGAGCCGCGCCCTTGGCGTCGGTGATCAGGATGATCTTGCCGCCGCGCGCCGCCACCTCCTGCATGTTCGACACAGTCTTTTCGAAGATGCGGTCATGCGGCGCGATGACGATGACCGGCATGTTTTCGTCGATCAGTGCGATCGGGCCATGCTTCAGTTCGCCCGCGGCATAACCCTCGGCATGGATGTAGGAGATTTCCTTGAGTTTCAGCGCGCCTTCCATGGCGAGCGGGAAATTGGTGTCGCGGCCGAGATAGAGCACGTCCTTGTAGCGCGAGATTTCGCGCGCGATGCGCTCGATCTGCTCCTCGAGCTTGAGCACCTGGTTGGCGTAGCGAGGCGCCTCCGAAAGAGCGCGCACCAGCGTCTTTTCCTCGTCCTTCGAGATCGTGCCGCGGGCCACACCCGCACGCACCGCCAGCGAGGCCAGCACCGAAAGCTGGCAGGTGAAAGCCTTGGTCGAGGCGACGCCGATCTCCGGCCCGGCCAACGTCGGCAGCACGACGTCGGATTCGCGCGCCATGGTCGATTCGCGCACATTGACGATGGCGCCGATCTTCATGCCCGCCTTGCGGCAATAGCGCAGCGAGGCCAGCGTGTCGGCGGTTTCGCCGGACTGCGAGATGAAGAAGGCAGCATCATCAGCCGATAACGGCATTTCGCGATAGCGGAATTCCGAGGCGACATCGATGTCGACCGGCAGCCGCGCATAGCGCTCGAACCAGTATTTGCTGATCAACCCCGCGAGATAGGCGGTGCCGCAGGCCGAGATCGCCAGCCGGCCGATCTTAGCGAAGTCGAACGGCAGTTCCAGCGGCTTCGACACGCCAGAGACGAAATCGACATAGTGCGCCAGCGTATGCGAGATCACTTCGGGCTGTTCATGGATTTCCTTTTCCATGAAATGGCGGCGGTTGCCCTTGTCGACCATGAAGCTGGTCGACAGTGATTGCTGGCGCTTGCGGGCAACCTCTTTGCCGTCGATGTCGAAGATGGTGACGCCATCGCGGCGCACCACCGCCCAGTCGCCGTCTTCGAGATAGGTGATGGAATTGGTGAACGGCGCCAGCGCGATGGCGTCGGAGCCCAGAAACATCTCGCCATCGCCATGGCCGACGGCCAGCGGCGGGCCATTGCGGGCGCCGACGATGAGATCCTCGTCGCCGGTGAACATGATGGCCAGAGCAAAGGCGCCTTCCAGCCGCTTCAGCGCCTGGTGCGCCGCCTCGATCGGCTTCAGCCCTTTGGCAAGCTGCCGCGCCACCAGATGCGCTACGACCTCGGTATCGGTCTGCGACGAGAAGGAATAGCCGTCGCGGATCAGCTCATCGCGCAACTCGGCGAAATTCTCGATGATGCCGTTGTGAACGATGGCGACGCCGTCGGAGAAATGCGGATGGGCGTTGGTCTCGTTGGGCACGCCATGTGTGGCCCAGCGCGTGTGGCCGATGCCGATCGTGCCATCGAGCGGCTCGTCCTTCAGCCGGCGTTCGAGGTTGATCAGCTTGCCTTCGGCGCGGCGGCGGCCAAGCCGGCCATGCTCGATCGTGGCGACACCGGCCGAGTCATAGCCGCGATATTCCAGCCGCTTCAAAGCATCGACGATGAGCGGCGCGACTTGGCTCTGGCCGACAATTCCGACGATACCGCACATGCGCCTGCCCCCGATTCACCTGGAAAACCAGTCCGATGGAAAACCAGCGCTATCTAGGGATTGCCGGCCCGCCGCGAAAGTCACTTTGCGTTTCGTCTGCTGTAACGGAACGCTTCTCAACCCGATGCACCATGACACACCGCTCTTGCAATCCGGTTACCGCAATTCCTCGGTTGTTCAATTGCTTCGGCGGTTAATGGCCGGTGCCGGCCTTTTTCTTCGCCGCTGCGGCAGACGCGAAGCGCTCGCGCAATTCCTTGCCCTTGCCGGGAATGGTCTTCTGGCGGGCGCGGCCGAAGGCCAGCGCATCGTCCGGCACGCTTTCGGTTATGACGCTACCCGAGGCGATGTAGCCGCCCTTGCCGATCGTAACCGGCGCCACCAGCGACGAGTTCGAACCGATGAAGGCGCCCTCGCCGATGTCGGTGAAAAACTTCGAGTAGCCGTCATAGTTGCAGGTAATGGTGCCGGCGCCGATATTGGCCCCCGCGCCCACACGGGCATCGCCGATATAAGTCAGATGATTGACCTTGGCGCCCTCCTCGATGACCGCCTGCTTGACCTCGCAGAAATTGCCGACCTTGGCTTTCTCGCGGAGATCGGCGCCTGGCCTGAGCCGTGCGAACGGACCGACGTCGCAATTGGCAGCGACGGTCGCGCCTTCGATGTGGCTGAAGGCGTGGATCTTGGCGCCGCCGGCGATTTTCACGCCCGGGCCGAACCAGACATTGGGCTCGACGATGGTGTCGGCGCCGATTTCGGTATCGTGCGAGAAATACACGGTGTCCGGCGCAATCAGCGTTACGCCCGACAGCATCGCCTCGTCCCGACGACGCTGTTGCCAGATGCCTTCCGCCTGCGCCAGCTCGGCCCTGTTGTTGATGCCGAGCGCGCTCTCGAAGCTCGTTTCGGTGGCGACGACATCGAGCCCTTTCGCACTGGCGATCTCGACGATGTCGGTGAGATAGTACTCGCCCTTGGCGTTCTTGTTGCCGACCTTGTCGAGCAGTTCGAGCGCATGAGCGCCGGCCACCGCCATCATGCCGGCATTGCAGAAGCCGATCTTCTTTTCCTCGGCGGAGCAGTCCTTCTCCTCGCGGATGGCGGTGAGCTTGCCACCTTTTTCGATCAGCCGGCCATAGCCGGCCGGGCTGGGCGGACGGAAACCGATCACCACGACGGCCGCGCCATCGGCAAGCTTTTGCCGCGCGGTCACCAGGGCTTCAGCATCGATCAGCGGCGTGTCGCCGAACATCACGAGAATATCGTCATAACCCTTTGATATCGCATCGCGCGCAGCCCGCACGGCATGCGCAGTGCCGAGCCGCTTCTCCTGCACGAAGGTCTCGGCCTTGGGCGCGAATTTCGCCGCCGCCTTGCGCATATCATCGGCGCCATGGCCGATCACCAGCGCCTGGCTGGCAGCACCGGCGGCCCCGGCCGCCTTCACAACATGGGCGACCATCGGCAGCCCGGCGATCTGGTGCAGCACCTTGGGCAGAGCGCTCTTCATGCGCGTGCCTTCGCCGGCGGCGAGGATGACGGACAGACAGGATCTCTGGCTCATGGAAGGACAACCATCTGAAAAGGGATCAGGAATCGGAGAGTGGTAGCATCTGGCGTCATGCTGCACCAATGCGGTTAAATTCCGGTGAGGTGATGAGGCAGTTCACTCTCGATCAGCGGATCTCTACCCCAGCCGGCCCAGCACCGGAAATGTCTCCAGCAGCCAATAGGACACCGTCTGCACGCCACCGGTGAGGAAGAACACGCCGGCGATAACCAGCAGCGCGCCGATCGCCTTTTCGACGCGGCCGAGATGGACGCGGAACCTGCCCAGGAAGCGCATGAAGGCGCCGGAGAACAGGGCAGCAATCAGGAACGGAATGCCGAGGCCAAGCGAATAGGCGGCAAGCAGAAGAGCGCCCTCGCCCACCGTCTCGCGGCCGCCGGCCAAGGTCAGGATCGGCCCCAGCACCGGGCCGATGCACGGCGTCCAGCCAAAGGCGAAGGCCAGCCCCATGACATAGGCGGCGACCATGCTGGCAGGCTTGCCCTGCGACTGAAAGCGCGCCTCGCGCGACAGAAGTGGTATGCGCAGGATGCCGAGGAAATTCAGCCCCATCAGGACGATCAGCACCCCGGCCGCCATCGCCAGCGGCTCCTGCCAGACGCGCAGCCAGTGGCCGATGGTCGAGGCGCCGGCGCCAAGCGCCACGAACACGGTGGAGAAACCGAGTACGAAGGCGAGCGAGGAATAGATGAGCGCGCCGCGGGCGCCGGCCTTGGCCGTGACGCCGGCACCGCCACCGCGAAAGTCGTCGACCGACACGCCGGCCATGTAGCAGAGATAGGGCGGCACCAGCGGCAGCACGCAAGGCGACAGGAACGAGATCGCCCCCGCTCCGACCGCGCTGACATAGCCGATGTCCAATGGCATTCCAGAACTCCAGATTCCTTGGCGCCGATATAGCGACGCAAAATCGTGTTCGCCAATCACCATCGTGTGGAATTTGGCTACAGATACGATCCGGCCGGACGAATTGTTGTCGGCCAATCCCAAGTTGACCAAGCCGGGGAAGAAATGTCCCTCGCCGAACGTTCACAGAGCGAAGCCGCGGTTTCTGCGCGCTTCGTCGGATCACCAGGGAGATTTCCATGAAAACGATCACCGTCGGCCTGGCCGCCCTTCTGCTCAGCACCGCCGCATCCTTCGCCGCCGAAGCGTGGAAGGAAGCGGAAGTCGCTGGCACCAAGATCTACACCGATGCCAACGGCATGACGCTCTATACCTATGACAAGGACGAGAAGGGCAAGACCAACTGCTATGACAAATGCGCCACCAACTGGCCGCCGCTGAAGGCCGAGGACGGCGCCAAGGCGGACGACGAATGGACCATCGTCGACCGCACCGACGGCACCAAGATGTGGGCCTATGACGGCAAGCCGGTCTACACCTTCATCAAGGACAAGAAGGCCGGTGACGTCACCGGCGACGGCGTCGGCGAAGTCTGGCACATCGTCAAGGCCGACTGATCGTCCGAACCTCTATCCCGCACCCCATCGGCGGGACTCGGCTGGCCGCCGGCTCCAAGCGACCCGGCGGCCAGTTCGGCATTTACGGGCAGCACGAACTGGTCGCGGCACCTTTCCCGGTGGCTCGAAACACGAACCCTCCCAGACAAAAAATTTTGTGATCTTCTCCATACACTCTAAGAGTGTATTGCGGCACACGCCTCCGCATTTTGGCCGCTTGCCCTTGACCGATCGCAAAAGCGCGGCCATGTGAGCGACCAATTGAATGCGTCACGCAGCGGAATTCTTCTGCCGCCCCCACAGCTGATATGAGACCTCATGGACGTCGTCGTCGTCGAATCGCCGGCCAAGGCAAAGACAATCAACAAGTATCTCGGCAAGAACTTCAAGGTTCTGGCCTCGTTCGGCCATGTCCGCGATCTGCCGGCCAAGGATGGTTCGGTGCGTCCCGACGAGGATTTCGCCATGTCCTGGGCGGTCGACACCGCTTCCGGAAAGCGTCTCACCGACATCGCCAACGCGGTCAAGGATGCCGATGGCCTGATCCTCGCCACCGATCCGGATCGCGAGGGCGAAGCCATTTCCTGGCACGTGCTGGAGGTGCTCAAGCAGAAGCGCGTGTTGAAGGACAAGCCGGTCAGCCGCGTCGTCTTCAATGCCATAACCAAGTCGTCGGTGCTGGAAGCGATGGCCAATCCGCGCCAGATCGATGCACCATTGGTCGATGCCTATCTGGCTCGCCGCGCACTCGATTATCTCGTCGGCTTCACGCTGTCGCCGGTGCTGTGGCGCAAATTGCCGGGCGCCCGTTCGGCCGGCCGCGTCCAGTCGGTGGCGCTGCGCCTGGTCTGCGACCGCGAATCCGAGATCGAGCGCTTCATCCGCGAGGAATACTGGCAGATCGCTGCCCTCCTCGGCACGCCACGTAACGACAGCTTCGAGGCGCGGCTGACCGCGTTCGAGCGCAAGAAGCTGCAGAAGCTCGACATCGCCAGCAAGGCGCAGGCCGACGATATCAAGGGCATGCTCGAAGGCGCGACCTTCAAGGCTCTATCGGTGGAAGCCAAACCGACAAGGCGCAATCCTGGCCCGCCCTTCACCACTTCGACGCTGCAGCAGGCGGCATCGTCCGGCCTCGGCTTTTCGGCGACGCGCACCATGCAGGTGGCGCAGCGCCTCTATGAAGGTATGGAGATCGGCGGCGAGACTACCGGCCTGATCACCTATATGCGAACCGACGGCGTGCAGATGGCGCCGGAGGCGATCGACGCCGCCCGCGACACCATCGCCAAGGAATTCGGCCCAAGATACCTCCCGGAAAAGCCGCGCCAGTACACAGCCAAGGCCAAGAATGCCCAGGAAGCGCACGAGGCGGTCCGCCCGACCGATTTCATGCGCACGCCGGCTTCGGTCAGGCAATATCTCGATTCCGACCAGCTGCGGCTTTACGAATTGATCTGGAAGCGCGCCATCGCCAGCCAGATGCAGTCGGCCGAGATCGAGCGTACCACGGTCGAAATCGAGGCGGTCAATGGCGCTCGCACCGCGGAGCTTCGCGCCGTCGGTTCCGTCGTTCGCTTCGACGGCTTCATCGCCGCCTACACCGACCAGAAGGACGACGACGCCGAAGACGAGGAAAACCGTCGTCTGCCCGAGATCCGTGCCGGCGAGCAGCTGGCCCGTCAGGCGATCAATGCCACCCAGCACACCACCGAGCCGCCGCCGCGCTACTCCGAGGCGTCGCTGATCAAGAAGCTGGAAGAGCTCGGCATCGGCCGTCCGTCGACCTACACCGCGATCCTGAAGACGTTGGAAGACCGTGACTACGTCACCATCGACAAGCGCCGGCTGGTGCCGCAGGCCAAGGGCCGGCTGCTGTCGGCTTTCCTCGAAAGCTTCTTCGAGCGCTATGTCGAATATGACTTCACGGCCTCACTCGAGGAAAAGCTTGACGAGATTTCCGACGGCAAGCTCGCCTGGAAGGACGTGCTTCGTGACTTCTGGAAAGATTTTTCCGGCGCCGTCGCCGACATCAAGGAACTGCGCGTCACTGACGTGCTCGACGCGCTGAACGAGGAACTGGCGCCGCTGGTGTTCCCCGCGCGGGAGGATGGCTCGAATCCCCGCATCTGCCCAAAATGCGGCTCCGGCAATCTGTCGCTGAAACTCGGCAAGTTCGGCGCCTTCGTCGGCTGCTCCAACTATCCGGAATGTTCCTTTACCCGCCAACTCGGCGATGCCGCCAACCCGAATGGCGAGAATGGCGGCGGCGAGGACGGCACCAAGGTCCTCGGCAAGGACCCCTACACGGCAGAGGAAATCACGCTGCGCTCAGGCCGCTTCGGTCCTTATATCCAGCGCGGCGACGGCAAGGAAGCCAAGCGCTCCAGCCTGCCCAAGGGCTGGACGCCCGACTCGATCGACCATGAAAAGGCCTTGGCGCTGCTGTCGCTGCCGCGCGATATCGGCAAGCACCCTGAATCCGGCAAGATGATCTCCGCCGGGCTTGGCCGCTATGGTCCATTCGTTTTGCATGATGGCATCTATGCCAATGTCGACAGCATAGAGGATGTGTTCTCGATCGGCCTCAACCGCGCTGTCACCGTGATCGCCGAGAAGCAGCTGAAGGGCAAGGGCGGCCGCAATGGCGGCACTGCGGCGGCGCTGAAGGAACTCGGCGACCATCCCGATGGCGGGGGCAAGATCGTCGTGCGCGATGGCAAATATGGGCCCTATGTCAACTACGGCAAGGTCAACGCGACACTGCCCAAGGGCAAGGATCCGCAGTCGGTGACCGTCGAGGACGCGCTGGCGCTGATCGCCGAGAAGGAAGCCAAGGGCGGCGGCAAGAAGCCGTTCCGCAAGGCGGCAGCCGCCAAGGCCCCCACAGCCAAGAAAACCACTGCCAAAACAACCACTGGCAAGAAAACCACAGCCAAGAAGTCGGCGACCAAGAAGCCGGCGGCGAAGAAAAAGGGATAGCAGCGTGGCGCGCAGGATCACCGGTAGAAGCCACGGCGATCCGCGCACCGCCGACACGAGGGCCAAGGTCAAGGACGACTACAGGCCCTCGCGTGACGAAATCCTGCGCTACATCGCCGAGAACCCCGACCGCGCGGGAAAACGCGACATCGCCAAGGCGTTTGCCTTGCGCGGCGACGACCGCATCTGGCTGAAGGACATTCTGCGCGACCTGCAGGACGAAGGCATCCTGACCAAGGAGCGCAAACGGCTGGCCCGTGTCGGCGCCTTGTCGCATGTCGCCGTACTCGACATTTTTGGCCGCGATGGCGACGGCATCCTGCTGGCGCATCCTGCCGAGCCCGTAGGCACCGGCGAACCGCCCGTCGTCTCGATCCGCGTCTCGCGCGGCGGCAATGGCCCGCAGCCGGGCATCGGCGACCGTGTGCTGGCCAAGACCTTCCCGACCGACGATGCGACCGGGCCCGCCTATACGGGCCGCGTAATGAAGATTTTCGAGAAGCGGACAGATGCCGTGCTGGGCGTCTTTCGTATCCTTCAGGACGGCACCTTCCGCATCGAGCCGGTGGAACGTCGCCAGCCCGAACTGATCGTCGACAAGGAATTCCAGAACGGCGCCAGGAACGGCGACCTTGTCGAGGTCGAGCCCGCGCGGGCCTCCCGGTATGGTTTGCCGCGCGCAAAAGTGGTGGCGGTGCTGGGCTCGCTGACCAGCGAAAAGGCGGTCTCGATGATCGCCATCCACGCGCACGACATTCCGCATATCTTCCCGGCCGACGTCATCGCCGAATCCGAGGCGGTAAAACCGGCGACGCTTGCTCACCGCGAGGACTGGCGCGACCTGCCGCTGGTGACCATCGACCCGGCCGACGCCAAGGACCATGACGACGCCGTCTTCGCCACGCCCGACCTCGACGAGAAGAACCCCGGCGGCGTGATCGCCACGGTGGCGATCGCCGATGTTGCAGCCTATGTCCGCTATGGCACCGCACTCGATCGCGAGGCGCTGAAACGCGGCAATTCTGTCTATTTCCCCGACCGCGTCGTGCCGATGCTGCCAGAGCGCATCTCCAACGACCTGTGCTCGCTGCGCGAAGGCCAGGACCGTCCCGCGCTTGCCGTGCGCATGATTTTTGCCGCCGATGGCCGCAAGCTGCGTCACACCTTCCACCGCGTCATGATGAAATCGGCGGCAAAGCTCGCCTATCCGCAGGCCCAGGCCGCGATAGACGGCCTTCCTGACGACAAGACCGGCCCGATCCTCGATACGGTGCTGAAGCCGCTGTGGGACGCCTACGCCATCCTCAAGCGCGGCCGCGATGGCCGCCAGCCACTCGAGCTTGATCTGCCCGAGCGCAAGATCCTGCTCAAGCCGGACGGCACCGTCGACCGCGTCGTCGTCCCGGAGCGGCTCGACGCCCACAAGCTGATCGAAGAATTCATGATCCAGGCCAATGTCGCCGCCGCCGAAACGCTGGAAGCGAAGAAGCAGGCGCTGGTCTACCGCGTCCACGATGCGCCGTCGCTGGCCAAGCAGGAATCGCTGCGCGAGTTCCTGCAGACGCTCGGCCTGTCGCTGGCGCGTGGCGCGCAGATGCGGCCCGCCCAGTTCAACGGCATTCTCGAGCGCGTGCGCGGCGCCGACAATGAGGGGCTGGTCAACGAAGTGGTGCTGCGCTCGCAGAGTCAGGCCGAATATTCGCCCAAGAACATCGGCCATTTCGGCCTCAACCTGAAGCGCTACGCGCATTTCACCTCGCCGATCCGCCGCTATGCCGATCTGATCGTGCATCGCGGGCTGATTGCCGCACTTGGGCTCGGCCCTGGCGGGCTGACGCAGGACGAAGAGACGCGGCTGGAAGACGTCGCGGTGCTGATCTCCGGCACCGAGCGCCGCGCCATGGCGGCCGAGCGCGACACCGTCGACCGGCTGATCGCTGCCTACCTCGCCGAGCGCATCGACGACCGGTTCGACGCCCGCATTTCGGGCGTCACCAAATCGGGACTATTTGTCCAATTGCCGCAGTTTGGCGCAGATGGCTTCATCCCGGTGTCAAGTCTGGATGGCGATTACTATATATATGACGAAACCGCGCGATCGCTGTTCGGAGAACGCACCGGCAAGGGCTATCAGCTTGCCGACCGCGTCGAGGTTCGCCTGATCGAGGTGGCGCCTATGGCCGGCGCGATGCGTTTCGAGATGCTGACCGACCCGAAGCCCCTGCCCGGCTCCAAACGGTCGTTTCACAAGGCAAAAGGCCGCGCCCGCGCGTCGCAATCGCGCCCGGGGTCGCGCGGCAGGAGACGATAATGGCAAGCGAAATGGGAATCCAGAAGCAGGTTTTCGGCGGCGAACATCATTCGGGCCGAGTCGCCCGCCCGCTGTGGACGGCGATGAAGCGCGGCGCCCTTGGCCGCTGCCCGCATTGCGGCGAAGGCAGGTTGTTCGCCGGCTTCACCAAAAGTGTCGACAAATGCGCCGTGTGCGGTGAGGAGTTCCACCACCACCGCGCCGACGACCTGCCCGCTTATCTCGTCATCGTCATTGTCGGCCACATCGTTCTCGGCGCCTTCATGGGCGTTGAGGCGACCTCGACGCTCTCCATGTGGCAGCACATCGCCATTTGGGTGCCGTTGACCATCGTGCTGTCGGTCGCTCTGCTGCAACCGGTCAAGGGCGCCGTCATCGGACTGCAATGGGCGCTCTATATGCACGGCTTCGGCGGCGAAAAAGACGGCACCGAGCCGCATCCCGGAACCTAGTTTGCGTCAGGGCAATGTCGCCTGGCGCAACATGCCGACCGTGAAAGGCCACTTTCGTTTGCCAGAAGTTTCCGCTAGGTCCTGCGCATGGAAGGTATGACCAAGGCGGAAGTCAGCAGGATGGACCGTGGCGCAGCCGCCCACAGCGGCCTGCCCATACGCCCGCGCGATGCCGCCACCCTGATCCTGCTCGACCGCGAGGGCGACGAGATTCTGGTGCTGATGGGCCGGCGCCATGCAGGCCACGCCTTCATGCCCGGCAAGTTCGTCTTTCCCGGCGGCCGCACCGATTCGGCCGACAGCCGCATAGCCGTTGCCACCCCATTGCTCCCGGAGGAAGAAGCCAGGCTGACCGCCGGCGTCGGCCGCATCAGCCCGTCGCGGGCCCGTGCCATCGCGCTCTCGGCCATCCGCGAGACTTATGAGGAAGCCGGCCTGCTCATCGGCCGCAAAGGCTCGTTCGCAACCGACAAGCGCGACTGGCAGGGCTTTGTCGAGCACGGCGTCCAGCCTTCGCTGGCGCCGCTGCGCTTCATCGCCCGCGCCATCACCCCGCCCAATCGCGTGCGTCGTTTCGACACCCGCTTCTTCAGCGCCTGGCGCAGCGATGTCGCCGTGGAACTGCCGGGTGGCGGCCCGACCAATGAGCTGGAAGAACTGGTCTGGCTGCCGCTTGCCAAGGCCAGAGAGGCCGATATCCCCGACATCACCCGAACGATCTTGCAGGAGCTGGAGACGCGGCTTGCCGGCGATCCGCGCCTGCGACCCGGTGGGTCCGTGCCGTTCTACCGGCTTATCCGCAACCGCTTCGTTCGCGAAATTCTTTAGAGCAATTCCAGGAAAAGTGTGACGCGGTTTTCCGTCCGGAATTACGCAATATCAAACAGACAGAGTATTCAGGCATCACATGACGGTCGATACCCAGCAAGAGGGCGACGAGCGCGTACATTGGCTACCGATGATCGCCGCGATCTCGTCGATCAGCGTCGTCGGCATCGCCATAGGCCTCGGCATGCCGCTGCTCAGCGTTATTCTCGAGAGCCGCGGCCACTCGGCATCGATGATCGGCCTCAACACCGCGGTCGCCGGCCTTGCCTCGATCGCCGGCGCCCCGCTGGCCACGCCGCTGGCGATGCGCTTCGGCGTCGCCTGGACGATGATCGCCATGATCGCCGCCGGCGCGCTCGCCTTTGTCGGCTTCCACTTCGCGCCGGACTTCTGGATGTGGTTCCCACTACGCGTCGTGCTGCACATCGCGCTGACGGTGCTGTTCATCCTGTCGGAATTCTGGATCAGCACCTCGGCGCCGCCGCGCCGGCGCGGCCTGGTGCTCGGCATCTACGCCACCGTGCTGTCGCTCGGCTTCGCCGCCGGGCCATGGATCTTCGCCCATATCGGCAGCACCGGCTTCTTGCCGTTTGGCGTCATCATCGTCCTGGTCGCGCTGGCCGCAATCCCGGTGCTGGCCGCACGGAATGAAAGTCCCACAATCGTGGTTGACGGCGAAACCAGCAACTTCCTGCGCTATATCTGGCTGGTGCCGACAGCGACCGCCGCCGTGCTGGTGTTCGGCGCCGTCGAGACCGGCGGCTTTGCGCTGTTCCCCGTCTATGGCAACCGCATCGGCTATTCCGAGGCGGATGCAGCCCTCCTGCTCACCATGATCGGCCTCGGCAACGTGCTGATGCAGATCCCTATCGGCATGATCAGCGACCGCGTCTCAGACCGCCGCTATCTGCTGTTGGCCTGTGCCACCGTCGGACTTGCCGGCACCATCTTCATGCCGTTCTTCGCCGGCAATTGGCACCTGATGGCGGCGCTTCTGTTCGTCTGGGGCGGCGTGGTGGCCGCCATGTACACGATCGGCCTTGCCCATCTGGGCTCGCAGCTCTCCGGCCATGAACTGGCCTCGGCCAACGCCGCCTTCGTACTCTGCTACGGCGTCGGCATGGTGCTTGGCCCGCAGGCGATCGGCATCGGCATGGATGCCTTCGGGCCCTCCGGCTTCGGCTGGTCGCTCGGCCTGTTCTTTGCCGCCTATATCGCCTTGGTCAGCGCCAGGCTGGTCCGCAAGATCTGGTAGCCTGTCCGTCGCCAGCCTGCGCAATCCTGACGGGATGTCGCCGCTGCTGACAGAACCGTGTCAGGAGACCTCAGCTAAAAGGGTGTCCCAAAAAACCCGAGTTTGAGGATACGGCGATGATCGACAGCGGCTTTGAAACCACATCTCTGCGCATGACGCTTCTGCTGCTTGTCAGCTTCCAGGCCCCGGCAGCCGATGTCGACCGCATCATGGACGCCGTGGTCGCAATCGCGCCGCTGGCAATGGGCAAATACGACCGCAACGCCTATCAAACGGCGCACGGCATCGAACGCTACCGACCGCTGGAAGGTGCAGCCGCCGGCGTCGAAACCGAACTGCGCCGCCGCCCCGGCACCGTCGAGGTCTCGTTCGAGTTGCCCGACGACCAGTCGCTCGCCGCCCGCGTCGTCGAGGCGATTTTCCAGGCGCATTCCTACCAGGAGCCGGTGATCCGCATCCAGCCGATCCTCGCCAGCCGCTCCAAGGGCCTGGACGACCGCGCCAATCCGAATCGCTGGTGGAACACCACTGGGGACTGGAAGAAAGCGCTTCCAGTTAAGGAAGAAGCCTAGAAATCCGGCCCCGCTGAGGGGAAGCAGCGGCTTTACCTTCTCCGTTGTGAGGTGAGAAGCGGTCCGAAGCGGACGAAAAGCCAATTGCTTGGTTGTCGAGATTCGAACGCCCTGAGCCTGCGAAGAGTTGGTCGGGGTGACCAATCCACCCTGCCGAACCCCGCCGCTTCGCAGCGTCCCGGCATTCGCCGGCCTATAGCCATGCTGTCCGTCTCATCCTCAGCCTCCATCGGGCCGATGATAAAACCGGACAACTCATGTGCTCCTAATCCGGACAACTCATGTGCTTACGACACAGGCAAGGCGTCGGGCTTGACTTTCCGGGCACGTTCTTTATGTGTCGCGCCAAGTTTCCCGCGTCCGGGTGTTTTCCCCCGCTCCAGCGGCCAAAACCCCACGAACATAACGGACTGATACAATGGCCAAAGCCGCAAACATCAAGATCAAGCTTCTGTCGACCGCCGACACCGGTTTCTTCTACGTGACCAGCAAGAACAGCCGTACCAAGACCGACAAGCTGTCGTTCCGCAAATACGACCCGGTCGCCAAGAAGCATGTCGAGTTCAAGGAAACCAAGATCAAGTAATCTGGTTTTCATACGCTCTGTCAAAAGCGCCGCCCCTTCGGGCGGCGTTTTTGATTCAAGGCCCCGAAAAGCCAGAACCCTCCGCTGTTTGGCGCGAAGTGCTCATCTCATTTTTTGGCAAAAAAGGGGGCCGGTCGGCGTATGGCAGCGGTACGAGGAGGCCACTATGTGCCAGCGCCGGCCGGCCGACCCCACGGACCCAGGAGATGCGGCGGACCTGAGCATCATGGGGTATTCGGCGAAGCGATGCGGCTGTCTACCCTCGTGCCCGCATCGCCCTTGTTCTTGCACCGCACATTTGCGCAACAATGTTTGAAAATCAATAGTTTCTTAACCAAGCCTGCCGAATCGCTTGGATTAAGGTAAATTCCTAACCCTGTCCGATTGACTGGATAATCGGTGGTCTAGCCTACGCTGCCTTGGCGACGACCCGGTTGCGGCCGCCACTTTTGGCTTCGTAGAGCGCCACGTCGGCACGTTTCATCAACGCCGCGACCGTGTCCGCGCCCTTCAGAACCGATGACACGCCGACGCTGACCGTGACTTCGATCGCCTTGCCTTCAGGGCCGATGGCAAAGGGCAGCTGGGCGATTTCGGCGCGAATGCGCTCGGCAACCTTCTCCGCCACCGCGCCGTCCGTGTCCGGCATCACAACGACGAATTCCTCGCCGCCGAAGCGGCAGGCAAGGTCGATGCCCCTGACGTTCTTGCGCAGCCGCCTTGCGAACTCGCGCAGCACATCGTCGCCGCCATCATGGCCATGCGAGTCATTGACGGTCTTGAAGCGGTCCAGATCGGTGATCATCACAGACAGAGGCCGCCGCCGCGCCACGGCGCGGTCGAACAGCGTCTGCAAATGGCTGTCGAGGTAGCGGCGGTTGTGCAGCCCGGTCAATGCGTCGGTCACCGCCATCTCTATGGTCTGGGTGACGCTGGCGCGCAGCTGGTCATTGTAGCGCTTGCGGCGCACCTGCGTGCGCAGCCGCGCCGTCAGCTCCTGCTGGTCGATCGGCCGCATCAGATAGTCGTTGATGCCGAGTTCGAGGCCTCTGATGATGCGGCCCTCCTCGCCTTCGTCGGCAATCAGGATGATCGGCAGGAAGCGGGTGCGGTCGAGCGAACGCAATTGCGAACACAACCGCAGCGGATCGAAATCGGTAAAACCGGTCGAGATCAGCACGCACTCATAGGGCGCCTCGGCGGCCTGGAAGAAGCCGGCATGCGGATCGGTGGCAATGTCGAGCTCGGCGCTGCCGCGCAGCATGTTCTGGATGCGCTCAACCGACGATTTGCGCTCGTCGATCAACAGCACCTTCGGCGTGGCGTCCTCCGACGCGAAGCTGCGGCTCAACAGCGCCTCGATGCCGATGTTGCGGGTGGTCGATGCGCGCAGCCGCAGCTCGTCGGTCAGCGACTTCAGCCTGACCAGGCTCTTCACCCGCGTCATCAGTTGCAGATCGTTGACCGGCTTGGTGAGAAAGTCGTCGGCGCCTGCCTCGAGGCCGCGCACCCGGTCGGCAACATGGCCCAGCGCGGTCACCATGACCACCGGTATATGCGCGGTCGCCGGATCGCTTTTCAGCCGCTTGCAGACCTCGAACCCGTCCATGCCGGGCATCATCACGTCGAGCAGCACGACATCGACCTTGCCGTTTTCGCAGGCCTCGATCGCGTCCGGCCCGTTGGAGGCCGTCAACACCTCGAAATATTCGGCCAGCAGCCGAACCTCGAGAAGTTTGACATTGGCAGGGATGTCGTCGACGACGAGGATCCGCGCGGTCATGTCACAAGGCTCCGGCTGAAGGCATCAGGCATCAGGCATCACCGAGATAGGATTTGATGGTCTCGATGAAACGCGGCACCGAGATCGGCTTGGAGATGTAGGCCTCGCAACCGCCCTGGCGAATGCGTTCCTCGTCGCCCTTCATGGCGAAGGCGGTGACGGCGATGACCGGAATGGAATGGAGGTCGTCGTCCTCCTTCAGCCATTTCGTCACTTCCAGCCCCGACACTTCGGGCAGCTGGATGTCCATCAGGATCAGGTCGGGCCTGTGCTGGCGCGCCAGATCGAGCGCCTCGAGCCCGTTGCGCGTGCGCACCGTTTCATAACCGCTGGCTTCGATGAGGTCGCGAAAGAGCTTCATATTGAGCTCGTTGTCCTCGACGATCATGACCTTCTTAGGCATCGATTTCCCGTCCCGGCCAGGCTTCTGCCCGAAGCCCTGCCGCTATGCGCCTTTGTCGAAGCACACCAAACCCTCGCTCACTCTTAAGGCAATATGATTGACGAAATGCAAACCCGAAGCGGCAAAAGCCATTCGGATTCCACCTCGAAAACCACATTGGATCGGGGCTGTGGCTTGCCGCAGGCGACGCTTGCGATTACTGCGGAAAAGAGACTCATTTCCGCAACGAGAAAGTAGTGATGGCAAACGCAGCGTCAATGCGCGAGGAAGCGGAAACCATTGCCGTGAAGGCACTGGGCTTCGTCGCCGCCGACCCCGAACTCCTGCCGCGCTTCCTGGCCATCACCGGCATCGAGGCGTCCGCCATCCGCCGCGCCGCGGCCGAACCGGGATTCCTTGCCGGCGTGCTGCAGTTCATCCTCGCCCACGAGCCGACCTTGCTGCGCTTTGCCGAGGAAACCGACACTCCGCCGGCCTCAGTCGGCAAGGCGTTGCGCGCGCTGCCTCTTGGCGGCGACGACCATGAGCATTCGATATGAGCGACGATCCCGAGACGGCACGCCAGATCGCCGAACTTGCAGCCGACGACCGGCCTCTGCTGATCCTCGATGTCGACGATGTCGTGCTCGAATTCATCCGGCCGTTTCCGCATTTCCTGAAATCGCGCGGCTTCGGCCTGACCCTGGCCTCCTTCCGTCTCACCGGCAACATTGCCGAAACGGCGAGCGGCCGGCTGATCGAACAGCCGGAGGTGACGGCACTTCTCGGAGATTTCTTCGATACGCAGGCCGACTGGCAGAGCGTCACCGATGGTGCCGAACAAGCGCTTGCCAGCCTTGGCGACCGCGCCGAGATCGTCCTTTTGACCGCCATGCCGCACCGGCATCGCGCCGCCCGCCGCGCCCATCTCGATGCGCTCGGTCTGCCCTATCCGCTGTTGACCACCGAAATGGCCAAGGGACCGGCGGTGGCGAAACTGCGCGGCAAGAACGGCCGGCCGGTAGCCTTTGTCGACGACCAGCCCGCCAACCTCATCTCGGCACGCAACTCGGTTGCCGACGCCCACCTCTTCCACCTGATGGCCGACAATTCGCTGCGCGCCTTCCTGCCGCCGGTGCCGGACGACATCATCTCCGTCGAGGACTGGCACGAGGCCGCGCCGAAGATCGCGAGCGCGCTCGGGCTTTAAGCCCAAGCGCCTCCAAGCTTGGCGATCAAGGCTGCAGCTTCGCCCCTGCTCCGCCATTGTTGCCCTCGCCAGGGATCGCATCCTGATCGGTGTTGTCTTCCACGACCGGATCCGGCCCCTTCAGCATGGCGCCGTTGACCGTCACCGACCCATCGTGCCTGGCGTTGATCACCCATTCGATACGACCATCCGGCAGCGTCTTGGCAAATCCCTTGATGGCCAAGGCGCCGGTAAAAGCCTGTGAGGCCTGCGGGTCGGTCTTCGCCGCCTCCTGCAGGCTTGCCACGATCTTGTCGTAGCCGGTCACGTCGATTGTCACGTTGGCATCGGGCTTCTCGCCATCGGGAAACGTCATATCGCCCTCCAGCCCGATTTCGGCACCGCCGCCCTTGACCGTGCTGTGGCCGATGAGGATCTTGGGGCCGTTCGCCAGAAAATCTTTCTTCAGGCCGTCGCCGAAATCCGCCGAAAGCGGCGGGTTGTTGTTGAGATCGAAGGCCTCGATAGCCTTCTTGGCCATTGTGTCGAGATCGATGTTGGCCCCACCGAAATTGAGGTCGATGTCGGTGGGCAACAGCGCGACGCTCCAGGCTGGAACAAGATTTTGCGGTATCGAGAGCCCAGACGCTTT
The DNA here is from genome assembly GCF_040321305.1 of Mesorhizobium sp. M0478. Classification (NCBI taxonomy): domain Bacteria; kingdom Pseudomonadati; phylum Pseudomonadota; class Alphaproteobacteria; order Hyphomicrobiales; family Phyllobacteriaceae; genus Mesorhizobium; species Mesorhizobium sp. M0478. The sequence continues at coordinate 96,556 of NZ_JAMYRH010000011.1, read as the reverse complement.
GATCCCGTAGCTGATCGTCCCGTTGCGCGAGACACCGTGCATGCCGAAGGCGATGCCGAGTGTTGCTGCGCCGAAACTGCCGATCGGGCTGCCGACGCTGAAATCCTTGAGACTGTAAGCCCCATCAATCCGCTCCCATATCGGCAGCGCGGTCAGAAGATGCGACTTGAGCTCCGCCTGATTGGCTTTCAGTTTCGCCTCGTCCTCATTGGCCACGGCGAAAGCCAACAGGTCCAGAATAGGCTTCGTGCGCAGCCCCTTGCCTTTCGCGTCGACCGAAAATTCGGGCGACTTGACCGTCAGCGGGATTTTCTGCCCGCTGTTGGGGTTGTCGATCGTGATGACCTCTGCAAAATCGGCAATCGTCTGAACCATGCTAAAATCGACACCGCCATTTGCGCCCTTGGTAGCGCTCATTGTGGCGGTTCCAGCACCAGAACTCATCTCCGTGCGCTGCCTGGCGTCCTGCGACGTCATATTCATGCCTTCAAGTGACGACGTGGCGCTGCTGAAAGCCGCCAACTCGGGATCGTAGACACCAACGAACTTCCCGCCCTTGATAGACATCTTCATGCTTTGCGGCCCCTGAGGGCCGTTGAACTCCATCGACCCTTCCGGCGCCAGATTGCCTGAGACATCCCACGCGCCATCGCTGCGTGGTTTGGTCAACAGCGTATAAGGGGTGAGATCGAGCTTCAGGCCATCCTGTTTTGCCAAGAGTTCCACGACGGGCTTGAAATCGAATGCGAGCTTGTAGGCGTCGCCTTCGACCGAGACCTTCAGAAATCCGATCTCGAACGGCTTCTTGCTGAAATAGCGCGCCAGATTGTCGGTAAGCTGCTTGGCGCCCTCGCTGTCGACCGTCTGCCCAAGCGCCGGCGCACTGCAGGCTAGAAGCAAAGCGAATGGCAAAACGCGCTTCATATCGATCCTCCCTTTATTGCAGTCGTCAAAACCGCTTCTACCACTGGTAGGAAAATACCATCACAGCCGCAAGACAAGACCTATGGATTGCTGCCGCCTACAGCACAAGCCGCATCAGCGGCCGGCCGGCCTTGCGTTCGAGGAGCCGCTCGAAGCCGGCCTTTTCGAACACACGCGACGAGCCGACGAACAGCTCGATCGAACGCGAATCGCGCGACACGTCGATCGGACACGCCTCGACCAGCCGCGCCTTGTTCTGGCGGGCAAAAGCGATGCCGCCCTCGACCAGGCGGTGGCTGACGCCCCGGCCGCGCGCGCTGGCGCGGATGAAGAAGCAGGAGATGGCCCAGACGCCGGGATCTACGGCGTCGGTTGGATCGACCGGCGCCGAGCCCCTGCCCCGATTGTTCCATTCGGGCACGTCGGCGCGCGGGCCGATCTGCATCCAGCCGACCGCTATGCCGTCCTCGAAAGCCAAAAGCCCCGGCGGCGGCCCTGCGTCGATGCGCGCCTTGATATGATCCTTGTTGCGCTGTTTGTCGCTGGCCCGCCGGACCGCCGGCGCCATCCGGAAATGCGTGCACCAGCACCCGTAACAGGCGCCCTGCTTGCCGAAAAGATCCTCGAAATCCGCCCATAGGTCAGGCGCCAGCGGCGCTATGGTGGTGCTCATGAGTTCTCTCCCGGCTAACCGCTTGTGGCGGCTTCCGTCCTGACGTACCATTGCATCTGTTCTCTTTATGTTCGCAGCGATGGCGGCCCCTGTCAACAATCCCGAGCACGGTTTTTGCCGCGACTGCCTGACCTTTCAGCGCAGCGATACCAGGCGCTGTGAGCGTTGCGGCAGCCCTCGACTCACCCGCCATCCCGAGCTCTACCAGCTGCATCTAGCGCATATCGATTGCGACGCCTTCTATGCGGCGATCGAAAAGCGCGACAATCCGGCGCTGAAGGACAAGCCGCTGATCATCGGCGGCGGCAAGCGCGGCGTCGTCTCCACCGCCTGCTACATCGCCCGCATCAAGGGGGTGCGCTCGGCAATGCCGATGTTCAAGGCGCTCGAAGCCTGTCCGGAAGCGGTCGTCATCCCGCCCAATATGGAGAAATACGTCCGCGTCGGCCGCGATGTCCGCGCCTTGATGCAGGCGCTCACGCCGCTGGTCGAACCGCTCTCCATCGATGAGGCGTTTCTCGACCTTGCCGGCACCGAGCGCCTGCACGGCATGCCGCCGGCGGTGGTGCTGGCGCGCTTTGCGCAGACCGTCGAAAAGGAAATCGGCATCACCGTTTCGGCCGGCCTTTCCTACTGCAAGTTCCTGGCCAAGGTTGCCTCCGATTTCCGCAAGCCGCGCGGCTTTTCGGTGATCGGCGAAGCCGAGGCGCTGGGTTTCCTGGCCGAACAGCCGGTGACGCTGATCTGGGGCGTCGGCAAGGCTTTTGCCGCAACGCTCGAACGCGACGGCATCCGCAGCATCGCCCAGTTGCAGCGCATGGAGCGCGCCGATCTTATGCGCCGCTATGGCGTGATGGGCACCCGGCTCTACCATCTCTCGCGCGGCCAGGACGACCGCCGTGTCGATCCCGACCAGGATGCGAAAAGTGTGTCGGCCGAAACCACTTTCGACACCGACATAGCTGAAATGGGCGAACTGGTTCCAGTGCTGAGGGGATTGTCGGAAAAGGTCTCGGCGCGGCTGAAGAAGTCAGGCATTGCCGGGCGCACCGTGGTGCTGAAGCTGAAGACGCAGGATTTCAAGCTGCGTACCCGCAACCGCCAGCTCGGCGACCCGACCCGGCTGGCCGACCGCATTTTCCAGACCGGGCTCGAGCTGTTGCGCAAGGAGGCGGACGGGACAAAGTACCGGCTGCTTGGCATCGGTGTCAGCGATCTCTCGGATGACGAGAAGGCCGATCCGCCCGATCTCGTCGACGTCGGCTCGCGCAAGCGCGCCATGGCCGAAAGCGCCATCGATACGCTGCGCGACAAGTTCGGCAAGAAGGCGGTGGAAACCGGCTACACCTTCGGCAAAGGCCGCAACGCCAACCCGCCGGAGCCGATCGAGGAGTGAGACGGCTTAGATACGCTTGAGATCGATGCGGCTCGTCACCACGTTCTTGCCGGTTTTCGGATCGACGTCGGTAACGGTCAACCGCATTCCGTCGCCGCTGGTTTTCTCGACCGTCAACCGCGCCTTACGATCGCCATTGACCTCCGCCGCCCAGCGAATGCCGAGAGTGATCGCGTTGCCAGAACGGCTGCCGGCGAGCTGTGCCGGCCCGGTGCGCGACCCGACATAGACGCCTGTATACTTCGCCCCGCGGGCCTTCAGATTGGCGCTGATGGCGCGCGTCACCACGACAAGACCACGGCAATTGCCGTCAAGCGACAATGAGCTCGAGGTCGCGTCGGAATTGAAGGTGCAGGACACATTCACCGTCGGTGCGTCGGTGGTGACCTTGACTGTCCCCTTGCCGGAGAAATTCCCTTGCAAGGAGCTGAGAAAATTCGCCTCGTCGGCATGGGCCGCGGCGCTTGCAGTTAGCAGGCAGCCGGCTAGCAGAAACCGCGCGAATGATTTCATCGGAATCTCTCCCCCGTTGATGTTTAAGAAACGATGCGTCCAGCAATTGGCCAATACCGGGAACCAACGCCTGCCGTTGCGTCAGGTTCCACTTCCAGCATGGCTGTTTTGCGACGGGTCTGGCCCAGTCGAATGCGTCGCCTAGCGGTTGCGATGGAAGCCCCGGCTTGCGACATAGCGCCTATGGCACCTTCCCCATCGATCCCCAAAGCCGCGTTCTGGATGGCGCTGTCGATCGCCTCGTTCCTGGCGATGTCGGTCGCCGGCCGCGCCACGACCGCGGAGCTCAACGTGTTCCAGGTGCTGGAACTGCGCTCGGTGATCGGCTTTTTCATCCTGCTGCCGCTGGTGATTGTGAGCGGCGGCTTTGCGGCGATGCGCACGCAGCGCCCCGTCGCCCATCTCGCCCGCAATGTCATCCACTATACCGGCCAGGCGGCATGGCTTTACGCATTGACACTGATCCCGCTGGCCGTGCTGATTTCGATCGAATTCACGACGCCGATCTGGACGGCCCTGCTGGCGGTGGCCTTCCTCGGCGAAAGGCTCTCCCGACCCAAGCTGGCGGCGATCGCGCTGGGGCTGATCGGCGTGGTGATCATCGTGCGGCCCGGCGTTGGCGCCGTCGATCCGGGGCACCTGATCGTGCTCGGCGCCGCTGTCTGCTTCGGCATTTCGGTGGTCATGGTCAAGTCGCTGACACGCACCGACAGCGTCGTGCGCATCATCTTCTGGATGCTGATCATCCAGTCGGTGGTCGGCCTGATCCCGGCGCTTTATGAATGGCGCAACCCACCGCTCGAACTCTGGCCATGGATCCTGCTGATTGCCTTCACCGGCATGTCGTCGCATTTCTGCATGGCGCGTGCCCTCACCTATGCCGACGCTACGGTGGTTTCACCGATGGATTTCCTGCGCGTGCCACTGTCGGCGCTGATCGGCTGGCTGCTCTACAGCGAACAGATCGACATCTTTACAGCCGGCGGCGCCCTGCTGATCCTGATGGGCAACCTGCTCAACCTGCAGCGCAAGGCGCCAAAGCCGGCCGAGGTCGCGGCCTCGTAGCGGTCGGTCAATTCCCCTCATCCGGTATGTTGAGGAGATGCCCGCAGGCCTTGCAGTGCACGGCGTCCGGCTCATGCCGTTGCAGTCCGCACTGCGGACAGGGAAAGAACACCTTGGCGGGTCGAAAAATCGCGGTCGCCAGTCTGACGAACAGCGAGATGCCGATGATCATGGTGGCGATCGCGGTCAGCTTGCCGGCGATCCCCGGCAGCACGATGTCGCCGAAACCGGTCGTCGTCACCGTGGCGACGGTGAAATAAAGCGCATCAATGTAGTTTTCGAGGCCGGCGCCGGTGCGGAAGAAGAAGGTGTAGACGAAGCCGGTGATGACGAACAGGAACGTCAACAGGTTGATGACCGCGTGGCTCGCCTCGCGCCAAGGCCTTAAGCCACGCATCTCGAAATGCCGCCACAGCGACCCGCTGCGCGACAGCGACCACAGCCGCAGGATGCGCAGGAACGCCAGATTTGCCAGCGCCGTCGGCATCAGCAGCGTCAAAAGGATGAAGACATCGACCCAGGATGTCGGCTGTTTCATCAGCCGCAACATGTCGTTGGAGGCTAACAGTCGGGCAATCAGGTCGGCGGCGACCAGCGCCGCGACGGTATAGTCGAGCCACAGGAATGACGGCTTGTCCTGGAGCACCGGCGTGGCAACGAAGAAGGCGATGATGGCGAGGTCGATGATGACCGCCACCAGTTGAAACCGGAACGCCGCCGGCGTGCGTCCGTGATAGAGCTTGCGCAGCCTGTCACGCAGCCGCGCGATGGCAGAGCTTTGCTGCGATCCGTCCTTCTCGGCTGCTTTCATCACCAAGTGCGTAACGGTCCCAGGCGGGGCCGTCTAGAGCATGATCCCAAAAAGTGGGTGCCGGTTTTTGGAAAAGATCCCGTTCAACAAAGGGTTAGATCATGATGAGATTTCAACCGAATCTCATCATGATCTAGTGGGCCCGGTGATCGTCAGCCCTCCACCACCTTGCCGTCCGGCCCGACGAGGCGCCAGGCCGAGGCGGTGTCGTAGACGAACCGCTCCTCCGCAATCCGGTCACCACGCCAGCGCTGCAGGGCCACCTCTTCCAGCCGGCGCACGGTGCCGGCCTTGTCGACACGGTCGAAGGTCCAGCGGATGGCGACATTGTCGCCATCGACCAGGAATGTCTGGACAGGATGGGTGTGCATCTTCTCGATCCGGTCGAGTGCTGCCTGCTCATGCGCCATCAGTGTTTCCTTGCCGCGCCGCGGGACGCCGAGATTTTCCTGCATGGTGGCATCGTCATGGTAGAAGTCGGCGATCGCTTTGACGTGGCTGCCTTCGACCACCTCCTTGAGGAAGGCTTCGACGCGTTCGCGGCTGGGCATGATTGTGCGTTCCTTTGAAGTTTCTGCTCAACGCATGTGGTTCAAAGGAAGGTCAGGTCAACCACGCCCCGCACGCTGGCCCTATCGGCTGCAATGTCAGGCCCAGAGCATCTTTATGCCGTCATGCACTGGCCGACGTCGATGCGATTGCCGTGTATATCAGCGCAGCCTAGACGAGCTCGACTTCGACCACACCCGGCACCGCGCGCATGGCCGACGCGATCTGCGGCGAGATGCGGTAGCGATTGGGCAATTCGATCTCGATCTCACCTTGCCCGGCTTCCTTGATCAGCACGAAGCTGACCTGGCCCTCGCCCTTTACCGCCAGTTGGCCGGCCAGCATGCCGATCGGAGCCGCATCGCGCACGAAGATGCGCAGCGCCTTCTGGATACGGCTGGCCTCATCCTCCAGCGACTGCACCGTCTGGATGCGCAGATTGACCCCTTCGGGCCTATCCTCGGCCGAAACGGTGATCACCACCGAACGTCCGGGCTCGAGCAGATCGCGATACTGCGCCAACCCTTCCGAAAACAGCACGGCTTCATATTGGCCAGATGTGTCGGAAAAGGCGATGACGCCCATCTTGTTGCCGGTTCGGGTCTTGCGCTCCTGCTTGGTGGTGACGGTGCCGGCGAGCCGGCCCGCGGCGGCACCGCGTTTGACCGCAGCCGAGAACTCGCCCCAGTTTTGCACGCGCATCTTCTGCAGGGCCGCCTTGTACTCGTCGAGCGGATGCGCCGAAAGATAGAAGCCGACGACCTGGAATTCGCGGTGCAGCCGGTCGGCGGCAAGCCACGGATCGGTCTGCGGCAAATTGAGCGCCTGCTGTTGCGCGCCGAGCGACGCGCCGAAAATGTCGTGCTGGCCCGAAATGGCATTCTGCTGCGCCAGAGAAGCCAGCCCCATCATCCGTTCGACGCCGGCCATCATCTGGGCGCGGTCGTGGCCGAAGCAGTCGAGCGCGCCGGCCATGATCAGGCTTTCGAAGACGCGCTTGCCGACGATCTTGGGATCGACCCTTTCACAGAAATCGGCGAGATTCTTGAACGGCTTTTCGCCGCGCATGGCGACGATGTGCTCGACCGCAGCGTCGCCGACGCCCTTGAGGGCCGCCAGCGAATAGTAAATGCGGTTCTCGCCGACCTCGAAATTGCGGAAGCTGGTCATCACCGACGGCGCCACCACCTCGATGCCGAGACGCAGCGCATCCTGGCGGAAATCGGCGAGTTTGTCGGTATTGCCCATGTCGAGCGTCATCGACGCCGCCAGGAACTCGACGGGGTAATGCGCCTTGAGATAGGCGGTCTGGTAGGACACGACGGCGTAGGCGGCCGCGTGCGATTTGTTGAAGCCGTAGTCGGCGAACTTGGCCAGAAGGTCGAAGATGAAGTCGGCCTGCGGCTTGCCGACGCCGCGTTCGACCGCACCAGTGACGAAGCGCTCGCGCTGCTTGTCCATTTCGGCGCGGATCTTCTTGCCCATGGCGCGGCGCAGCAGGTCGGCTTCGCCGAGCGAATACCCCGACAGCTCCTGCGCGATCTGCATCACCTGTTCCTGGTAGACGATGACGCCTTGCGTCTCCTTCACCAGATGGTCGATTTTGGGATGGATCGAGGCCATCTCCTCTTCGCCATGCTTTCTGGCGTTGTAGGTCGGGATGTTCTCCATCGGGCCGGGGCGGTAGAGCGCCACCAGCGCGATGATGTCCTCGATACAGTCGGGCCGCATGCCGATCAGCGCCTTGCGCATACCGGCACTTTCCACCTGGAACACACCGACCACTTCGCCGCGCGACAGCATGGCGTAGGTTTCAGGGTCGTCGAGCGGGATCGTCACCAGGTCGATCTCGATGCCGCGCCGGCGGATCAGCTTCACTGCCGTCTCCAGCACGGTCAGCGTCTTCAGGCCGAGGAAGTCGAACTTCACCAGCCCGGCCTGTTCGACATATTTCATGTTGAACTGGGTGACCGGCATGTCGGAGCGCGGATCGCGGTACATCGGCACCAGTTCCGACAAGGGCCGGTCGCCGATGACGATGCCGGCGGCGTGCGTCGAAGCGTGGCGGTAGAGCCCTTCCAGCTTTTGCGCCATATCGAGCAGCGTCTGCACGATTGGCTCCTTCTCGGCCTCCTCGGCAAAGCGCGGCTCGTTGGCGATGGCATCCGCCAGCTTGACCGGATTGGCGGGGTTCTGCGGCACCATTTTGGAGAGCTTGTCGACTTGGCCGTAAGGCATTTGCAGCACGCGGCCGACGTCGCGCAGCACCGCGCGCGCCTGCAGCGTACCGAAGGTGATGATCTGCCCAACCTGGTCGCGGCCATATTTCTGCTGGACGTAGCGGATGACCTCTTCGCGCCGGTCCTGGCAGAAGTCGATGTCGAAGTCGGGCATCGACACGCGGTCGGGGTTGAGGAAGCGCTCGAACAGCAGCGAGAAGCGCAGCGGATCGATGTCGGTGATGGTCGTGGAATAAGCGACCAGCGATCCGGCGCCCGAACCACGGCCCGGCCCGACCGGAATGCCTTGCGCCTTGGCCCATTTGATGAAGTCGGCGACGATCAGGAAATAGCCGGGAAACTTCATCTTCTCGATGATGGAGAGTTCGAAATCGAGCCGCTCGCGGTATTGTTCGACCGTGTAGCCGGAAGTGGGCCCATGCGCAGCCAGCCGCGCCTCGAGCCCCTCATGCGCCTGCCGGCGTAGCTCATCGGCCTCCGCTTTCAGCGCCACCTCATTGTCGGCGACATCGCCGCCGGTAAAGCGTGGCAGGATCGGATTGCGGGTCTTGGGATAATAGGAACAGCGCAGCGCGATCTCGACGGTGTTGTCGATCGCTTCCGGCAGGTCGGCGAACAGCCGCGCCATATCCGCCTGGCTGCGCAGGAAATTGTCCGAAGTCAGCCGGCGACGGTTGTCGGCGGCAACCACCGAACCCTCGGCAATGGCGATCAGAGCATCATGCGCGTCATAGTCGTCGCGGGCGGCGAAGAACGCCTCATTCGTGGCGACCAGCGGCAGATCATGGATATAGGCAAGGTCGACCGATGATTTCTCGATAGCGCGGTCATAACCGGAAACACGGTCCAGCTCGACATAGAGCCGGTCGCCGAACAGCGCCTTGAGTGCCAGAAGCCGCGTCTCGGCAAGATCTCGGCGATCCTCCTTCAGCGCCCGGCCGATCGGGCCGCGCGGCCCGCCGCTGAGGCAGATCAGGCCATCGCTATGGCCTTCCAGCATTGCTGACGTCAGATGCACGGGCTCGCCCGGCGGCGTCTCCAGATAGACCTGGCTGACCAGCCTGACGAGGTTGCTGTAGCCGGCCTCGGTGGCGGCGAGCAGCACCACGGCGTGCATCTCCGGACCATGGCGGCGGCGGTCGCGCTGCGCGTCGCTGGTCTCGCCGGAAAAGGCGAGATCGATCTGGCAACCGATAATCGGCTGGATGCCTTCCTTCACCGCCTTCTGGGCAAATTCCAGCGCGCCGAACAGATTGTTTGTGTCGGTGACTGCGATTGCCGGGCACTCGTCCTTGACTGCATGACCGACAACGGCGGCGACCTGCAAGGCGCCCTCGAGCAGCGAATACGCCGAATGCACGCGCAGATGGATGAACGGCCGCGCCGGCGCCTCCGGGCGCGCAGCAGCGAGCGCTGCTTCGCGCCTCAGGGGATCGCGTGGAAGTTTGTCATCCGCCATGATGTTTCAAATTGCTCGAAGGGCTTTGAGTCGATGGAGATGTATTGTCCCGGACCGGGCGATGCCAGTCCAGCACAAATGACCACCGACCACAGGCTTCCGTACCCAGCCGCACGGCTCAGAGATTGTTCGAAATTCGCACTGGCGAGTCATATGATGGTGGTTTCGAGAACCGGAGCGCAGCGGCCATTGGTCCGTGAGCACGGGAAGCGCAGAACCACCTTCAGATGGCCGCCGGAGTAGAATTTCCAAACAATCTCTAGGCGAACTCCATGATCACCGCATCGACAGCCAGGCTGTCACCCGGCTTGGCGTTGAGCTTCGACACGACAAGATCGCGGTCGGCGCGCAGCACGTTTTCCATCTTCATCGCCTCGACCACGGCCAGCGTCTCGCCGGCCTTGACCTCCTGCCCCTCGGCAACCGCGATCGACACGACCAGGCCCGGCATCGGGCAAAGCAGCATCTTGGACGTGTCCGGCGCCACCTTCTCCGGCATCAGCCTTTCCAGCTCCGCCGTGCGCGGCAGCATGGCGCGCGCCGTCACCGACATGCCTTTCCAGGCAATGCGCAGGCCGTTCGGCGCCGGCCTGATCTGCGCCGTGACCTTGCGGGCACCGACAGTGCCGCGCCAGATGAGGTCGCTCGGCCGCCAGTCGGACGCCACGGTCAGCACTTTGCCGCCATCGACCGACAGATCGATTTCCATCGGAATGGAGATCATGCCCTCGATGATCGAAGCCTGGAGATAGTCGTCGCCGAGCTTCACCACCCAATCGCGCTTGAGTGCGCCCGAATGCGGCGCCAGCCGCCCGCCCAGCCGGTCGAGCCGGTCGCGGCGCAGAAGCTCGACCGCGGTGGCGATCGCCGCCAGCACTGCCTTTTCATCGCCATTGGGCACGATCGGCGCGAAGCCGTCAGGATATTCCTCGGCGATGAAGCCCGTCGATATCCGCCCCTCGCGCCAGCGCGGATGCTGCATCAGCGCCGCCAGGAATGGAATGTTGTGCTCGATGCCGTCGACGACGAAACTGTCCAGCGCTTCCGACATGGCGTCGATTGCCGCCAGCCGTGTCGGCGCCCATGTGCAGAGTTTTGCCACCATCGGGTCATAGAACATCGAAATCTCGGAACCTTCGGTGACGCCGGTGTCGTTGCGGATGACGATGTCGCCGAACGTGCCCTCCTCCGGCGGCCGGTAGCGCGTCAAACGGCCGATCGAGGGCAGGAAATTGCGATAGGGATCCTCGGCATAGAGCCGGCTTTCCACCGCCCAGCCGTTCAGCTTGACGTCGCTCTGCTCGATCGCCAGCTTCTCGCCGGCGGCGACACGGATCATCTGCTCGACTAGGTCGATGCCGGTAACAAGCTCCGTCACCGGATGCTCGACCTGCAATCGTGTATTCATTTCAAGGAAATAGAAGTTCTTTTCAGCATCGACGATGAACTCGACGGTGCCGGCGCTCTGGTAGTCGACCGCCTTGGCCAGCGCCACGGCCTGCTCGCCCATGGCCTTGCGCGTCCTGGCATCGAGGAATGGCGACGGCGCCTCTTCCGCAACCTTCTGGTTCCGGCGCTGGATCGAGCATTCGCGCTCGCCGAGATAGAGGGCGGTGCCATGCGCGTCGGCCAGCACCTGGATTTCGATATGACGCGGATCGACGACGAACTTTTCGATGAAGACGCGGTCGTCGCCGAACGAGCTTTTCGCCTCCGAGCGCGCCCGGTCGAAGCCGTCGCGCACTTCCGACTGGCTCCAGGCAATGCGCATGCCTTTACCGCCGCCGCCGGCCGAGGCCTTGATCATCACGGGATAGCCGATCTCGCCGGCGATCTTTTCGGCATGGTCGGCATTTTCGATGACACCAAGCCAGCCCGGTACCGTCGACACTTCTGCGGCATTGGCGAACTTCTTCGATTCGATCTTGTCGCCCATCGCCTTGATCGCCTTGGCTTTTGGACCAATGAAGACCATGCCCTCAGCCTCAAGCGCTTCGCAGAAGGCGGCCCGCTCCGACAGAAAACCGTAGCCGGGATGCACGGCCTGCGCGCCCGTCTCCTTGCAGGCAGCGATGATCTTTTCAGGCAGAAGATAGCTTTGCGCGGCCGGCGATGGCCCGATATGCACGGCTTCGTCGGCCATTTCGACGTGCACGGCGTCGCGATCGGCGTCGGAATAGACCGCTACGGTGGCAATCCCCATCCTGCGCGCCGTCTTGATGACGCGGCAAGCAATCTCGCCGCGATTGGCGATCAGGATTTTCGTGAACATCGAAGGCGTTTCCTCGGTCTTTCGTCCTTCTTATGGGCTTCGGCAGCCGGGCTCAAGCACCGCCGGCAGCGCACCCATCAAGACACTCCCTGCCCGCCAGGCCCGTGCCGAGGGGCGAAGGTTGGGCTCGCCGACGACTGAGCCAAGATTTGCGCCATATTTGGTCGCCAAATCGGGTTGAAACAGTATAAAAACCCTGAAAGCCTGAAGACCAATCGCCTTGGGAGGAATTGCCTGATGAAAACCCGCGCCGCTGTCGCTGTCGCCGCCGGAAAGCCGCTGGAAATCATGGAGGTCGACCTCGACGGACCGCGCGAAGGCGAGGTGCTGGTCGAGATCAAGGCGACCGGCATCTGCCACACCGACGAGTTCACTTTGTCGGGCGCCGATCCCGAAGGTCTGTTTCCGGCAATCCTCGGCCATGAAGGCGCCGGAATCGTCGTCGATGTCGGCAAGGGCGTCACTAGCGTCAGGAAGGGCGACCACATCATCCCGCTCTACACGCCGGAATGCCGGCAGTGCCCGTCCTGCCTGTCGCGCAAGACCAATTTGTGCACCGCCATCCGCGCCACGCAGGGCCAGGGCCTGATGCCGGACGGCTCGTCGCGCTTCTCAATCGGCAAGGACAAGATTTTTCACTATATGGGCTGCTCGACCTTCTCCAACTTCACCGTGCTGCCCGAGATCGCGGTGGCCAAGGTCAACCCCGAGGCCCCCTTCGACAAGATCTGCTACATCGGCTGCGGCGTCACCACCGGCATTGGCGCTGTCATCAACACCGCCAAGGTCGAGCAAGGCGCGACCGCCGTGGTCTTCGGCCTAGGCGGCATCGGCTTGAATGTCATCCAGGGCCTGAAGCTGGCCGGCGCCGACATGATCATCGGCGTTGATCTCAACAACGACAAGAAGGCATGGGGCGAGAGGTTCGGCATGACGCATTTCGTCAATCCGAAGGAGATCGACGGCGACATCGTCCCCCACCTCGTCAACATGACCAAGCGCGGTGCCGACCAGATCGGCGGCGCCGACTACACGTTCGACTGCACCGGCAACACCAAGGTAATGCGCCAGGCGCTGGAAGCCTCGCATCGCGGCTGGGGCAAGTCGGTCGTCATCGGCGTTGCGGGCGCCGGCCAGGAGATTTCGACCAGGCCATTCCAGCTGGTCACCGGCCGCACCTGGATGGGCACCGCCTTTGGCGGCGCACGCGGCCGCACTGACGTGCCAAAAATCGTCGACTGGTACATGGACGGCAAGATCCAGATCGACCCGATGATCACCCATTTGCTGAAGCTGGAAGACATCAACAAGGGCTTCGACCTCATGCATGAGGGCAAGTCGATCAGGAGCGTCGTCGTTTATTGAGGAGAAGAAGCCGCCGACCGAAGGGCCAGCGACTGTAGTTGCATGGGTTCAACAAGGGAGGAAGATAATGCCTGAGAAACTGCATCCGAAAATCGACAATGGCCTGCCGAAGGAAAGCGCAAGCTTTGCCGGCGGCACGCTGGTCTGTGCCTGCACCAGCAAGCCGGTGAAGGTGACGGTCAAGGGCCAGATCGCCCACAACCATGCCTGCGGCTGCACCAAATGCTGGAAACCGGACGGCGCGGTGTTCTCGGTCGTGGCGGTCGCCGGCACTGGCGACGTCACCGTCACCGAGAATGGCGACAAGCTGAAGGTGGTCGATCCGGCAGCATTGATCCAGCGCCATGCCTGCACCGGTTGCGGCGTCCACATGCACGGCCCGGTCGAGCGCGATCATCCGTTCAAGGGTCTGTCCTTCATCCATCCCGAGCGCTTCGAGGAAGACGGCTGGTCACCGCCGGGCTTCACCGCTTTCGTCTCGTCGATCATCGAATCCGGTGTCGACCCCAAGCGCATGGACGGCATTCGCGGCCAGTTGAAATCGATCGGCCTCGAACCCTATGACTGTCTCAACCCCGGCCTGATGGATTACATAGCCACCTGGACGGCGAAGAAGTCGGGCGCGCTGCCGGCCTGACGGTACGAGATTTCTGGCATGGGGCCGGGTAACATGCCGGCCCCATGTCCGTTTTGGAGAGATAATGCCCGCACCCGCCATCTACGTCGACGCCGACGCCTGCCCGGTGAAAGCCGAGGTCGAGAAGGTCGCCGAGCGCCATGGCGTGGTCGTCACCTACGTCTCCAATGGCGGGCTGCGTCCGTCGCGCGATCCGATGATTCGCAACGTCGTCGTCTCTAAAAGCGCCGATGCCGCTGACGATTGGATCGTCGAGAACGCAAAACCCAACGACATCGTGATCACCGCCGACATCCCGCTTGCCGCTCGCACCGTGGGGCTCGGCGCGCATGTGCTTGGGCCAACCGGCCGGCCGTTCACGCCGGAGACCATCGGCATGGCGGTTGCAATGCGCGATTTGAAGCAGCATCTGCGCGAAACCGGCGAGAGCAAGGGCTACAATGCCAGCTTTGCGCCACAGGATCGCTCGCGTTTCCTGGGTGAGCTCGACCGTATCTTGCGGCGGGCTCTGAAATCCGTCACACCCGACCAGACGTGAAGCATCATCCGAGGTCGGGCTATGGCCGACACATCGCCGAATAACCCCTTGCAGCGGCACAAGCAGTTCTTTGTGTCGCTAGCCGTCGGTCTGGTCGTATTTGCCGCGGTATTGCCTTTGATTGGAGCGCTCCCCGTCTCCACGCGGCTTGCCTATTCGATCTCGATTGCCGCCGATTCCTTCTTCGTCGTCTTCATCGCGCTCGTCATCGCCAAGATGCCGCTGCTGTCCGGCCGCTATCTCAGCAAGAACGCGCGCGAACTGGACCTCCCAGTGCTGGGCATCTTTGCCATCACGCTCGGCATCGTCGCCATGGCCATTGTCCTGCTGTTCCTTTTGATCAATCACAAGGATCGCGACCCCATCGAACTCGGCTTCGCCATGCTGTCGATCCCGCTTGGCTGGTTCACCATCCATGCCATGGCCGCCCTCCACTATGCGCATGTCTACTGGATGGACGGCGACGCGATCGATGCCGAAACCAAGAAGAAGATACCGGTCGGCGGCCTCGATTTTCCCGGCAGCAAACGGCCGGACGGTTGGGACTTTCTCTATTTCGCGACGGTGATCGGCATGACCGCGCAGACCGCCGACACCGCGATCACGACCTCGCATATGCGCCGCGTGGTGCTTGTCCATTCGATCCTGTCGTTCTTCTTCAACGCCGTCATCGTCGCCGCCGTCGTCAATCTCGCGGTGAGCCTCGGCAATTGAGTATCCGTGCCCGCGATAAACCCGTGCCCGTAATAAAAACGTGACCGCATGAAACATCGCTTTCGATAGCGACGTATTGGGAGGACAAGGACGAGCGCGGCCATCCCAGGATCGCGCAGCCGGAGGCGAGGAAAAGATGGAAACCATTACCGTGAGTCAGCCCGGCGCAGGCGTCGATGCCGCCTCAACGAAGGATGCGACGCTGATCTACCGGCAATCGCGCTGGACCCGCCTGACGCACTGGCTGTGGGCGATCTCGCTGTTCTTCATGCTTTTGTCCGGCCTGCAGATCTTCAATGCCCGGCCGCAGCTCTACATCGGCAAGCAATCCGGCTTCGAGTACAACAACACCGTCTTTGCCATCGGCGCCGAAAACACCGCCACCGGCCCGCGCGGCTATACCGAAATCTTCGGCCATCGCTTCGACACCACCGGCGTGCTCGGCTGGTCGGGCCCGGCCGGTCAGCAAACCTCGCGCGCCTTCCCCTCCTGGGCGACGATCCCGTCCTATTACGATCTCGGCACCGCCCGCGTCGTGCATTTCTTCTTCGCCTGGATACTGACCACCACCCTGGTCGTCTGGCTGGTCGCCAGCCTGGTCAACGGCCATCTGCGCCGCGATCTGGCGCCGCGCCTTGACGATCTCAAGCGGCTGCCGCAGGACATCATCGAGCACGCCAAGCTCAGGTTCCACCACACACGCGAATACAACACGCTGCAGAAAATAGCCTATGGCGGCGTGCTGTTCGTGCTGTTGCCACTCATGATCATCACCGGCCTTGCCATGTCACCGAGCATGAACTCGGTGCTGCCCTGGTTAAACGAAGTGCTCGGCGGCCGGCAGACGGCGCGCACCATCCATTTCACGGTGATGGTGCTGCTGGTCGGCTTTTTCATCGTCCATATGATGATGATCCTCGCTGCCGGCCCGATCAACGAACTGCGCTCGATCATCACCGGCTGGTACCGCACGGATCCGCCAACGCATGGCGACACCGAGAGGAGTGCGTGAGATGGCCAAATTCCCGATCAGCCGCCGAAAGTTCCTGACGGGTGCCGGCCTCGGCGTTTCCGGCATCATGTTGTCGGGCTGCGATGCCTTCGACAGCCAGCTCGGCATGGGCGATGGCCTGCGCAGTTTCCTCGAAAACGCCAATGGCCTGACCTACCGCGCGCAACGCTGGCTTGCCGGCCGCGATGCTCTGGCGCCGGAATTCACCGAGGCCGACATCCGCCAGCCGCAGCGGCCGAACGGCGTCACCGCGCCCGACGATGACACCTACAAGGGCCTGCTCGCCAACAATTTCGCCGACTGGCGGCTGGAGGTAACGGGCCTGGTCGAAAAGCCGCTGTCGCTCAGCCGCGAGCAGTTGGAGAACATGCCGAGCCGCACGCAGATCACCCGCCACGACTGTGTCGAAGGCTGGAGCTGCATCGCCAAATGGACCGGCACCCCGCTGTCGCTGGTGCTCGACCAGGCTGTGGTCAAGCCGCAGGCCCGCTATGTCATGTTCCACTGCCTCGATACGATCGATCGCAGCCTCTCCGGGGAAATCAAATATTACGGCACCATCGACCTGATCGATGCCCGCCACCCGCAGACGATCCTGGCCTACGGCCTCAACGGCAAGCCGCTGCCGGTCGAAAACGGCGCGCCGCTGCGCGTGCGCGTCGAACGACAGCTCGGCTACAAGATGCCGAAGTATCTCTACAAGATCGAGCTCGTCGACAGTTTTGCCAATATTGGCGGCGGCCGCGGCGGCTATTGGGAAGACAATGGCTATGACTGGTATGGCGGGATTTGATGGCCTCGCATTCTGACCGAGCACGATCTGACTCCGACCGAACCGAGCTTGCCTGAGGAAGCCGGTTTCGAGCGCGTGGCCGAACTTGGCGATTGGCCTGAAGACACTCCAATATCGTCCTCTGCAAAACGGTCGCAGAAAACGGCGCGGCTTAAGCAACCTTGTCGAGCAGTGGCTTGAGCGCCGGATGTATCTCCGGCGAGGCGAGTTTGATCAGCGTCAGCAGCGCGCATTCATTGTCACGCAGCGGGCGGTCGGTGCCGATGCGATCGGCCAGCCATTTCGCCTCGCTGGCGTCGATCGTCTCGGCGCGGCGCGCGAGTGCCTCGGCGGCACGGTTCTTCGACTCCCATTCGGCCTCGATATCGCCGGGCGAACGATAGGCTTCCATGATGCCGGCCAGTCCGCCCGACACCATGCGGCTGAAGAAGCCACCAATTTCGGGCTCGGCCTGGTCCAAGAAACTGTCACGACGCAGCGCCACATCGCGCGTCGGCGCTTCGTAGCCGGCCGAACACATGACGAAATTGGCGAGCGCCTTGACGAACAGGTCGTTCCAGGACGGGTCGTTGTGGGCCGCTGCGGTCTGCTCGTTGATCTGGAACAGCACCTCGGCCTCAACCCGTGTGATGGCAATGTTACCGTCGCCGCCATAGGCATGGAGAATGCGGCGCAACAGATCGACCTCTGCCTTGGCGACCAGCCCGGGAACCAGCGCGCCGCCGAGCATCAGTGGTCCCTTGCCGTCGACCACCGCGTTGGCGACCTGCTCGAGCGCATAGGCGGAGAGCCGGCCGGGCGATGATTTCGCCCTTTCCAGCACATGCACCAGCAGCTCCAGTTCGGTCACACTGTCGACCATTCCGTCGCGCGAGATGGTCTGGATCAGCCAACCGGCATTGTCTTCAGAGATATAGCCTGCCGGCTTTTCCTGGTGGACGATGTAGTCGGTAACGGCCTCGACGAAGAATTCAGGCCATTGCGGGCATTTGTCCGTCGCTGTCGCATCGAGCGCGAACAGTGCTTCAGCCTCGCCGCGCGTCACCACGCCGTCGGCGAACACTTCGCGACGCAGCATGACGACATCTTCCGCCGTGATGCGGTCCTTCGAGGCCAGCCCCGCCACCGGCGCGCTCCCGATCCGTTCGCCCATCTGTCAATCCCCATCCGCCGTGCCCAACGCAATTGCCGGCCAAACCGTCAGCCCAGAATATCGCCATTGTCTTGAAAAACCGGCAAACGGCGTGGTTAGCGAAGACTGTAAAGACGACGCGCTTTACGTGTCGCTGGCAGGTGACAAGGTGTCGCCGACAAGCTATGGATGGCGCGTCGAGGGCTTAAGTTTTGAGTCCTACCTGTTTGCGGGAGAGAGCAGCGCGAGCTGCCGCCGAAGGGGAAATCGCCCGAAATCTCTCAGGCAAAAGAACCGTAGACGGGAAAGACACTCTGGAAAGTCGGGGCTTGCCCCCGCGCCGAAGGTGTAAGCGTCGCCGACAGAGTTCCGGTTGCGCGAGTCTCTCAGGCTTCAGACAGAGGGGCACGGACTGGTCGCCAGCAGCGGCCGATTGCGTGCGACTCTGGAGATGACATGACGGGCGACGACACCAAACACCTTCCTCTCGAAGATCTGCACACCGCCGCCGGCGCACGCTTTGGCGCCTTTGCGGGCTGGTCGATGCCGCTGACCTATCCGGCCGGCGTGATGAAGGAGCACCTTCACACCCGCGAACATGCCGGCCTGTTCGACATTTCGCATATGAAGCTGTTCGAGATCAGCGGACCGGGCGCTGCGGCACTGCTCAACCGCGCCAGTCCGCTCGATGCCGGCGCGCTTGAGATTTCACAGTCCAAATATACCTTCTTCCTCAACGAGGCCGCCGGGATCATCGACGATCTGATCGTCACCCGGCTCGGCGCCGAGCGCTTCATGGTGGTCGCCAACGCCGGGAATGCGGTCGAGGACGAGAAGCATTTGCGTGCGCTGGCGACCGATTTCGACGTGAAGGTCGATGCGCTCGATCGCGTCTTCCTGGCGATCCAGGGGCCCGAAGCCTGGGCTGCCTTGTCCCGCGCCGGCATCGAGACCGGCTCGCTCTTGTTCATGCATGGCATCGAGCCGAAGCAAAACTGGTTCATGAGCCGCTCCGGCTACACCGGCGAGGACGGCTTCGAGATCGGCCTGCCGGAGGCGGATGCGCGCGCTCTGGCCACGAAACTGATCGAGGACGAGCGTGTGTTGTGGATCGGCCTTGCTGCCCGCGACTCGCTGCGGTTGGAGGCCGGCCTGTGCCTGCACGGCCAGGACATCACCCCGGAGATCGATCCGGCGAGTGCCGGCCTGATGTGGGCGATCCCCAAAGATCTCCGCGCCGGCGGATCCTTCATCGGCGCCGATGCGCTGCGGTCCATCCTGGAGCGCGGGTCGTCGCAAAAGCGCGTCGGCCTGAAGCCGGACGGCCGCCAGCCGGTGCGCGCCGGCGCTGCTTTGTTCGATGCCGACGGCAATCCGGCCGGCCACGTGACATCAGGCGGCTTCGGCCCCTCGGCCGGCCATCCCGTCGCCATGGGCTACGCCACAACGCCCCTGGCCAACCCGGGCACGAAACTCTTCGCCGATGTTCGCGGGACGAAAATCCCGGTCGATATCAGTTCCTTGCCCTTCACTCCTCATCGCTACCGCAAAGGATAATTCCGATGGCAAAAACCTATTTCACACAAGATCACGAATGGCTGAGCGTCGAGGGAGGCATCGCCACCGTCGGGATAACCGACTATGCGCAGGAACAGCTTGGCGATCTCGTCTTCGTCGAACTGCCTCAAATCGGCACGAAGCTCAGCAAGGGCGATACCGCCGTGGTCGTCGAATCCGTCAAGGCGGCCTCCGACGTCTATGCGCCGGCTGACGGCGAGATCACCGACGCCAACGGCGCGCTGTCCTCGGACCCGTCGCTGGTCAACTCCGCGGCGACCGGCGACGGCTGGCTGTGGAAGATGAAGCTCGCCGACGAAGGCCAGCTCGCAGGCCTCATGGATGAGGCTGCCTACAAAGCCCATATCGGTTGATATCAGGACCTATTGCCATGAGCGCAGCACTTACCCCCTTCTCGGCCCGCCACATCGGTCCTGATGTAAACGATGTCAGAGCCATGCTTGCCGTGATCGGCGTTCCCTCCGTCGAGACGCTGATCAGCCAGGCTGTGCCGCAGTCGATCCGCCTCGATCTGCCGCTGACCCTTCCCGCGCCGGCGAGCGAAGCCGAAGCGCTGGCCGAATTGTCGGCGATCATGGCAAAAAACACGGTGCTGAAGAGCTTCATCGGCGCCGGCTATCACGGCGTCCACGTGCCGCCGGTCATCCAGCGCAACCTGTTCGAGAACCCGGCCTGGTACACCGCCTATACGCCCTACCAGGCCGAGATCAGCCAGGGCCGCCTGGAAATGCTGTTCAACTTCCAGACCCTGGTCACCGAATTGACCGGCCTGCCGGTGGCTTCGGCCTCCCTGCTCGACGAAGCGACGGCGGTGGCCGAAGCGGTCGGCATCGCGCTGCGCCATCATCGCGACAAGCGCACCAAGGTAGCGCTGGCCGGCACGCCGCATCCGCAGACGCTGGACGTCGTGCGCACCCGCGCCGAGCCGCTCGGCATCGAGATCGATGGCGAGACCATCGACGACAACACCGCCGCCCTGCTGGTCTCCTGGCCGGACACGTTTGGCGTCTATGGCGACCACAAGGCGGCGATCGAGAAGGCTCGCGCCACCGGCGCCGTGGTCGTCTTCATCGCCGATCCGCTTGGTCTCACGCTGACCGACGCGCCGGCCAGGCTTGGCGCCGACATCGCCGTCGGCCCGATGCAGCGCTTTGGCGTGCCGATGGGCTTTGGCGGCCCGCACGCCGCCTATTGCGCCGTCTCCGACAAGCTGACCCGGCTGATGCCCGGCCGCCTCGTCGGGCAGTCGATAGACAGCAAGGGCCGTCCCGGCTATCGCCTCGCCCTGCAGACGCGCGAACAGCATATCCGCCGCGACAAGGCGACCTCCAACATCTGCACCGCGCAGGCGCTGCTTGCCAACATGGCGACCGCCTATGCGATCTGGCACGGCCCCACTGGTTTGCAGGCGATCGCAGCGCGCATCCATGAGCTCGCCAACCGCCTCGCAGCAGGCCTGAAAACCGCTGGTGTTTCCGTGCTCGGCTCAAGCCGTTTCGACACGGTGACGGCCGAAGTGAAGGGCAAGGCAGCTTCGATCGCCGCTGCCGCTGAAAAAGGTGGCCGGCTGCTGCGCGTCATCGATGCCGACCGCATCAGCATCGCCTTCGACGAAACCTCGACCGAGGCGGATCTCGAGGCTATCGCCGCCCTGTTCGGCGCCAAGTCCGGCGCTACTGAGGCCGGCGCGATGCCCGGCAAGCCGCGCGGCAAGGAGTTTCTGACCCAGCCGGTTTTCCGCGAAAACCACTCCGAGACCGACATGATGCGCCTGCTGCGCAGGCTAGCCGACAAGGATTTGGCGCTCGACCGCACCATGATCCCGCTGGGCTCCTGCACCATGAAGCTCAACGCGGCGGCCGAAATGATGCCGGTCAGCTGGCCTGTTGTCGCCAACCTCCATCCCTTCGCGCCGGCCAGCCATTCGGCCGGCTATCGCGCCATGGTCGGCGAGCTGGAAGGCTGGCTGGCGGAGATCACCGGCTTCGACGCCGTCAGCCTGCAGCCCAATGCCGGCAGCCAAGGCGAATATGCCGGCCTGCTCGCCATCCGCGCCTATCACCGTTCGCGTGGCGAAGGCCATCGCACCATCTGCCTGATCCCCCAGTCCGCGCATGGCACCAATCCCGCGAGTGCGGCGATGGCCGGCATGAGCGTCGTCGTCGTGCGTTGCCTGGAGGACGGCAATATCGACATGGACGATATGCGGGCCAAGGCCAACGAGCATTCGAAGAATCTCGCAGCCCTGATGTTCACCTATCCCTCGACGCACGGCGTCTACGAAGAAGGCGCGCGCCACCTGTGCGCTCTCATTCACGAGCATGGCGGCCAGGTCTATTTCGACGGCGCCAACCTTAACGCGCTGGTCGCCCTGGCCCGGCCCGCCGATATCGGCGCCGATGTCTGCCACATGAACCTGCACAAAACCTTCTGCATCCCGCATGGCGGCGGCGGTCCGGGCGTCGGTCCGATCGGCGTCAGGGCGCATCTGAAACCCTATCTGCCGGGTCATGTCACCGAAGGCTCGGCGCATGCCGTGTCGGCCGCACCGTTCGGCAGCGCTTCCATCCTGCCGATCACCTGGATGTACATCCGCATGATGGGCGCCGCCGGCCTGAAGCAGGCGACGGAGACGGCGATCATCTCGGCCAATTATGTGGCGACGCGGCTCGCGCCGCACTTCCCGCTTCTCTACAAGGGCAGGCACGATCGCATCGCGCATGAATGCATCCTCGACACGCGCGTGCTCAAGGAGAGCGCCGGCATCAGCGTCGATGATATCGCCAAGCGGCTGATCGACTACGGCTTTCACGCGCCGACCATGTCGTTCCCTGTCGCCGGCACGCTGATGGTCGAGCCCACAGAGTCCGAGCCCAAGCGCGAACTCGACCGGTTCTGCGAGGCGATGATTGCCATCGCCGGCGAGGCAGCGAAAGTGGCGAAGGGCGAATGGCCGCTCGAGGACAACCCGCTGGTCAATGCCCCGCACACGGCGGCCGAAACCCTTGCCGGCCAGTGGACCCACCCCTATTCGCGGCTGGAAGCGGCCTACCCCGCCGGCGATGTCGATACGGCGGCCAAATACTGGCCGCCGGTTTCGCGCATCGACAATGTCGCCGGCGACCGCAACCTCGTCTGCTCCTGCCCGCCGCTGTCGGAATATCTCGGCGCCGCCGAATAACACTCTGGCCTGTCAGGCTGAGCGCAGGGCCGGTCCGTCGGCTTTGCCGTTGAGGACAAGCACGCGATTTCGCCCGGCGTTCTTGGCCGCGTAGAGCGCCCGGTCGGCCTCGGCCAGCACTTCATCCAGGCTGCTGCCGTCTTCCTTGCCAAAGCCAATGCCGCCGCTGACGCTGCTGCGCAACGGCCCGCGCGGCGTCGGCACCACTTCCGTGCCGAAGGCGACGCCGATCCTGCAGGCGAAATCGTAGGCCTTGTCTTCGGTCATCCGAGACATGACCAACGCGAACTCCTCGCCGCCCAGCCGGAAGGCGTCGACGCCAACCCTGTCATACTTCTTGATGACTGCGGCGAAACGGCAGAGCACCCGATCGCCGACGGGATGGCCATAGACATCGTTGGTTCGCTTGAAGTGGTCGAGGTCGAACATGGCGACCGACATGAACGGGCCGAAGACGCGCTCGCGATAGAGCGAGTTCAAAGCCCGCCGGTTCATCAGACCGGTCAACGGGTCGGTCAGGGTCTCGGCCTTCAGTTCGATCTGTGCCTGCAGATGATGCAGCGACAGCGTCAGCGCGCCGAGAGCCGTCATGCAGGCGACCGCCACGACCGAATTCAACCGCTCGGCCCAATTGTCGGGTGCGACGCCGAGCACCCACTGGGCCCTTGACCAGAAGCACGGCGCCGCAGAGCCCGAAGGATACGCCGCAGACGCCGCTTAGCGCCGAAACGACCAGCAGAATGCCGCGATCCTGACCGCCCTTGATCCAGAACATCACCCCGATCGAGGCGAGCAGCACTGTTACCGTCGTATAGGTGAGGATGAAGCCGACACCATCGAAACCGAGATAGGTCACGCCGGCGCAGACAGCGATCGCGAGCATGGCCGGCAGGACAGCGCGGCTGTAATTGCGCACACCAAGATATTGCATGGCCGAAAGTGAAAGCGCCAGGAAACCGAGGCTGAGCAGCGCCAACGCTGCCTGACAAAGCAACGGACTGGGCCTCCCTCGTGTAGCGCCAGAAGACGATGACGTGGGCGACAAGGACGAGAATGCCGCACGCAACCGTCAGCACGAAGCGTGCACGCGGCGCCGTGAACCAGATCACAAACATGGTGACGCTCAGGCATGTGCCCGACAGCGCAGCCGCCAGCAATAGCGAACTGAAATCCAGCATGGATGAGCGGCAACCTTTGGGATCTTCGATTTGTGGCGCATCATAGGCATGCAACCGGCCGGAGATACCGTTTTCGGCCGGTTTTCAAAGCAACCTGCCGACAGGGTTTACAAAGCGTCGACTGCCGTCCCGCGAAGCTCGGCACGCGAGTGTCCCTAGTCTCAGCCCTTGTTGAGCAGCGCCAGATTGGCGTTGATCACGCTCGGGTCGGCCATGCCGGCCCTTGCTTCCATGAGCAGCGCTCTCGCCTTCTTCTTGTTGCCGCGCAGCAGCTGCGAATAGCCCATATTGTTGACAATCTGCGGCTTGCGCCCGGCAACCTTCAAAAGCTGGTCGTAGGCGCGGTCGGCGAAGTCGAAGCGGCCGAGTTCGTCATAGGAGGCGGCAAGCCCCATCCATCCCTCGGCACTGTCGGCCTTCAGTTCCACGGCCTTGCGGAAATGCTGTTCGGCAAGGCCGTAATTGGCCTCGCGGAACTGCGCCTTGCCTTGCGCAAGGTCGGAGGTGCTGACGTCTTTTGCCACCGGTTGGATCGATGTGGTCTTGGTTTTGTCGACGTTGTCGGTCGTGCAGCCGCCGACCATCAAGACCGCCGCTAGCGCGGCCATTGCCGTGAAACTTCTGTGACGCATGCCCCTGGCCCCAATCGCCCGATTTACCGGGTCGTTCTCTGAGGAAGCAGACTACAACAGGGCGATTAAACTTCAGTGCGGAAACGCGCCTAAAATTTGGTTTCGGGCACAGAAGCCATTAACCAGCCGAAGCCTATTCCGGCTCCAGCGCCTTGAGCCCCGCCGGAAACTGATAGCGCCTGCCGTCGTAGCGCAGCCGGTAGGTTCGTTTCATGGACCTGCCGGGATGGGACTGGCACTCGCCATTCTTGTCGACAGACGGATTGTCGGTGTCCAACCGCTCGAACACTGTGATGTCGTGATAGCCGTGATGTCTCGCCGGGCTCATCGCCAGGCTGACCCGGTTGGATTGAAAGGATCCTGCGCAATTGGTGTCGCCTTCGCCGCCAAAGCCGGCCACGATGATGCCGTCGAGCACCAGGCGCAGAGCACCGCCGTCAAGGGCATAGAGCCGCAGGTCGGTTTCACTGAAAGGATTCGGCTGCGAATGGTTTGCCATGTCGATGCGCAGGCCGAAGGCGCCGACATCGGGCGCCAATCTGTAGCGCCCGGTATCGAAGTCGATCTCGCGGATGCCGACGGCATCATCGGTCATCAGCCCGGGCTGGAGCAGGCGCTGGCGCACCTGCCGGGTCTTCCTGTCGACGACCAGAAGCTCGACATCGCCGAAATGCCCGTCGTCGCTGGATTGGGAGCTGTCGATCAGCGGCACGGCGACCAACAACAGGTCGTCATGGGCGGGCCAGATCTTGCAGACCACGCCGAATGGCGCATCGCCATCCCAAAGCGTCTGGGCGATGCTGGTATGAGGTTCGAGCGTGAAGGAGGCGCCATCGGCACTCTTTTGGGCCTTGGGATATGCCTGCTGCACCAGAGCGGCAGCGTCGCCGCAATCGTCGGCCGCGGCCGAGGCCGGCGACAGACTGGCCGCGGCGAGGCCGAGGAAGGCGGTGCACAAGACTATTCGCATGGACGGCTCACTCATTTTGCTTTTTGCGGATTTTGCCGAAGGAGAGCGGCCAAACCGGCCGGATATGACATCCAGGCGAAGCGTAGTTGAAGTGAGTAACCGCAGAAAGCCGCCGGGCGGCCACTTGGTATCTACTGCCTTGGTATCTACTGAACCGCCGTCATTTTGACGATGATCGGGATGACGGCGATCATCAACACCACCGGCAGGATGCACACCACCACCGGCACCGACATCTTGGCCGGCAAGGCATGTGCCTTCTCCTCGGCCAACGACATGCGCTTGTGGCGCATTTCGTCGGAGAACACGCGCAGCGCCCCGGCGAGGCTGGTGCCGAGTTCCTTCGACTGCTGCAAGAGCGTGGCGAAGGAGCGCACCTCGTCCAGGCTGAGGCGGTCGGCGAGCGCCTTCAATGCATCGTCGAGGCTGCGGCCGGCCCTGAGTTCCAGCGACACCAGCTGCAGATTCTGGCTCAGCGACGGATAGGTCTTGGCCAGTTCCCTCGAGACGCGCTCGATGCCGGCCTCCATGCTCATGCCGGCATCGGAGCAGACGATCATCAAATCCATGAAGTCGGGAAAGCCGTTGCGGTATTCGCGCATCTTTTCCCGCACCTTCTGGCTGAGCACCAGGCCGGGCACGAAATAGCCGGCGGCTCCCGACAGGATGATGAAGGTCCAGCGGCTGGTCGCGGTGGAATCGGCGCTGCCCATCCAATGGTTGACCAGGAACGCGCCGATCGCTGCGCCCACCAGGCAGGCGAAGCGGATCAGGAAGAATGTGCCGACCGCGCGCGGCTCCATATAGCCCGCCTGGATCAGCTTCATACGCAACCGGGCGACATTTTCCGGATCGCTCTTGGCGTAGAATTCCTGCGCCCGCTTCACCGCCTTCTCGCGCACGACGCTCTGGTTCTTCTTCGGCGCCACCTCGGCCTGTTGGGGAGTCTTGCTGTCGTCGATCTTGAGCCGGCGCTTGAGATCGTTGCGGTCGCCTTTGGCCACCACCAGCGGCCATGCCACCGCGCTGCCGCCCAATGCCAGCAGCATCGCGGCTACCGGCATCAGCGACGTCGGCGCCAGCGAGGCAAGAAACTGGATCACCTGCTCCATCTCAGAACCGGAAGTTCGACATCTTGAACATGATGATGTTGCCCAGCATCAGCCATGTCACCGAACCGCCCAGCAGATACCAAGTCTTCGGCACATCCCAGACGCTTTGATAAAATTGCGGCATCATCACCATGATGGCGGCGAACAGCAGCGCCGGCACCGCCGTCAGGATATAGGCCGACATACGACCCTCGGTCGAAATGGCGCGCACCTTGCGGCGCAGCTTGCCGCGTTCGCGGATCGTCGTCGACAGCCCGTCGAGGATCTCGCGCAGATTGCCGCCCGAACTCGTCTGGATGGAAACCGCGGTGACGAACAGCGGCAGATCCTCCTGGCCGACGCGATCAAACAGTGAATTCAACGCCGAAACCAGGTCGGAACCATAAGTCACCTCGTCGGAGATAACGCCGAATTCGGTGCCGATCGGATCGGGCATCTCGCGCGACACCATCGAGATCGCCACCGGAACCGGATGCCCGGCCTTCAAGCCGCGCGTGATCAATTCCAGCGCCTCCGGCAACTGCACGCCGAAACGCTTCACCCGCCGGGCACGCTTGGAGCGCAGCACAATTACCGGCAGCAGCGCTGTCAGCACCACAAACAGCAAAATGGCGAGCAACAGCGGCAGGCCGTACCAGAGCGCGACGAGCATCATCGCCAGCGCCACGCCCGTCGTCATCGTCAGGAATTTCGGCAAGGGCATCACCATGCCAGACTGCGTGCGCAGCGCGCGAAAACGGTCGGGCGAGAAGGATGACGTGCCGGAATCGAGGCCGCGTTCCTTGCGCAGCTGGATCAGCACCTGTTCCTGGCTGATCTTGTTTTCCTGCAGCTTCATGCGCCGGTTGATAGCCAGGCGCTTGTCGCTGCGGCCGGCATAGAGCAGATAGCAGCCTTCGGCGATCATGATGCCGGTCAGCGCTGCCGCGGCATAGACGACATAGATCGGGCTGAAATTCTCGAACACCCGGCTTACTCCTGCGGCCGGCCGGGTTCGAAATATTTGCCGGGGAATTCAATGCCCATATTGCGCAGGTCCTCGAGGAAACGCGGGCGAATGCCGGTCGCCTCGTAGTGACCGAGGATCTTGCCGTCGGCTTCCATGCCGGTGCGCACGAAGCGGAATATCTCCTGCATCTGGATGACGTCGCCTTCCATGCCGGTCACCTCGGCGACGCTGGTCACCTTGCGCTTGCCGTCCGACAGTCGCGTCAGCTGGACGATAAGGTCGAGCGCGCTGGCGATCTGGCTGCGGATCGACTGCACCGTCATCGGCATGCCGGTCATGCCCAGCATCTGCTCGAGGCGCGAAATGGCGTCGCGCGGCGTGTTGGCGTGGATGGTCGCCATCGAGCCTTCATGGCCGGTGTTCATCGCCTGCAGCATGTCGAAGGCCTCCTCGCCGCGGCACTCGCCGAGGATGACGCGGTCAGGGCGCATGCGCAGCGCGTTCTTGACCAGGTCGCGCTGCTTCAGCTCGCCATGACCTTCGATGTTGGCGGGGCGCGTTTCCATGCGCGCGACATGCGGCTGCTGCAGCTGCAGTTCGGCCGCGTCCTCGATGGTGATCAACCGTTCGTCTTCCGGAATGAAGGCTGACAATGCGTTGAGCATCGTCGTCTTGCCGGTGCCGGTGCCGCCCGAGATGATGGTCGTCTTGCGGGCGTGGACTGCCGCCGCCAGCACCTCGGCCATATTCTGGGTGATGGCGCCGAACTCGACCAGCTTGTGCAGGCCGAGCTTGTTCTTGGAAAACTTGCGGATCGATACCAGCGGCCCGTCGACGGCGACCGGGCGAATGGCGGCGTTGAAGCGCGAGCCGTCGAGCATGCGGGCATCGACCATCGGCTGCGATTCGTCGACCCGGCGGCCGACGGCGGCGACGATCTTGTTGACGATGCGCAACAGGTGCGCCTCGTCCTTGAACGGGATATGGACCTGCTGCAGCTTGCCCCGTTTTTCGACGAAGCAGTTCTGGTGGCCGTTGATCAGGATGTCATTGATGTCGGGGTCCTTGAGCAGCGGTTCCAGCGGGCCGAGGCCGACCATCTCATCGACGATGTCATCGACCAGCGCTTCAAGTTCGACGGTGTTGATCGCCATACGCTCCTGGCGGGTCTTTTCCGACACGAACTCCTGCACCTGCCGGCGCATCTCATCCTTGGGCAGGCGCTCCAGCGCGACCAGGTTGATTTCCTCGAGCAGCAGCCGGTGGATGCGCACGCGGGCATCGAGCACCTTGTTGGCGCTTTTTCCCGGTGTTGTCTCCGGCTTCGGCGGCAAGGCCTTGCGGTTCGTCGGGATGACCACGGCGTGATGCGCGACCGGCGCCGCCTCGGCCGGCTTCAGCGCGCGGACGTCACGGTTCTGCAGGGTCGAGAAGCGGCTGGTCATCCGGCTTTCCTCTTCAGGAGGCCCCTGCCGATGCCGAACAGCGAGCGCGATTTCTCCGGCGTCACCACGGCTTCTTCCGGCAGGATGATCCTCTTCAGATCGTTGACGACATTGGCGTTCGGGTCGATCTCATGCAGCGGCACGCCGCGGTCGACCGCTTCACGCACAAGCCGGTAATTGTTGGAGATGCCGCCGACGAAATGCTCGCCGAGGATTTCCTGGACATCCGCCTGCTTTATGCCGTTGTCGAACATCTTCTGCTCGAAACGGTTGACGATCACGTTCGGCTTCACTTCCTTGCCTGCCGTCTCGTAGACCGCCTGGATCAGCCGCTGCGTATGGCGCAGGCACGGCACCGTCATTTCGGCGACGATGTAAAGCTTGTTGGAGCCGAGCAGCACCGTTTCCGTCCACGGAAACCAGGTGCGCGGCATGTCGATGACGACGTTGTCGAAATAGGCCGAAACGAGATCGAGCATGCGCACCACGACATCGGTCTTGAACGAGCGCATTTCCGACGGATGCGTTGGCGCCGCCAGCACGCAGAGCCCGCTCGCATGCTTGGACAGCATCACATCCAGCAGCTGACGGTCGAGGCGCTCGGGCTGGTTCTCGATTTCGGTGATGTCGAAGCGCGGCTCGAGGTCGAGATATTCGGCGCAGGCGCCTTGCTGGAAATTGAGGTCGACCACGCAGGTCGACGCGCCGCGCGTCACCGAATGATGCAGCTGGAAGGCGGTCTGCAGCGCCAGCGTCGTGGTGCCGACGCCGCCGGCGGCCGGCATGAAGGTATAGATCTGCGACTCGGTGTTTTCCTCGCGCCCCGGCCCTTGCAGCGCGCGCACGACCGACCGCACCAGATCGGCGGTGGTGATCGGCTTGACCAGGAAATCGGCGACCTGGAGCTGCACCAGGATACGCACTGCGGCTGCGTTGAATTCCTGGGTGACGACGACCACCGGAACGCGGCCTTCAAGCCGGCGCATGATGCGCTGCAGCGACTCGATCTCTTCCAGCTTTGCCGCATCCATGTCGACGATGAGCGCGCCGAAATCGGCTTCCTGGACCTCGCCGCGCAGTTCGGTAATGTTCTTCTCGACGGTCGAAAGCTGGATCACCTCCGAGGCCGCGAACGCGGTGCGCGTATCCTGCGCAAAGGTCCGGTCGCTGGACACCAGCAGGATCTTCTTGGTCTTGATGCCGCTTGCCATTTTGTCAGCCTGTCAGGTCATTCCCGGTCAAATCACCGGGCAAATCAATCGGTTGTCGCTGTCGGTTGCACGGCCTTGGCAGCAGCAGCCTGGTCGGCGGCGTTGACTGCCGCCTCACTGCGCTGCGCCGGCACCAGCAGCCTGGTGTTCTGGACGCCGTATTTCCAGGGATCGACCATCTGCATGGCCGTATTGGCGGCCTGTGCGTTGCCGGCGGCAATCGTCGGTCCCTCGGAGCGGACATAGTCGTCGCTGGTGCAGCCGCCGGCGAGGCCGGCGATCAGCAGGGCGATGCATGATTCCACGCGCATGGCTTCAATCCTTCGGCAGGTCGAGGAAATGCCCGACGGTGGTGACCGCGGCCGGCTGTGCCGTACTGCCGCTGGCCATTGCCACTGCACGATTGGCTTCGGACGATTTCACTTCCTCGGTGTTGTTGAGGAAATAGTCGACATTGCTGGCCGGCTGCGTGCCGTCGGTCGGCTCGAGCAGCTTCTTCGACGGATCGACCGGCTTGACCAGATAGGGGGTGACGATGATCACCAGATCGGTCTCGCGCCGCTGATAGGATTTGGAGGAGAACAGCGAGCCGAGCACCGGCAGCTTGCCGAGGCCGGGGAGACGCGACGTGGTGATGTCGTTCTGTGACTGCAGCAGGCCGGCGATCATGAAGCTCTGGCCGTTCTTCAGGTCGACCGATGTTTTGGCGCGGCGCACGATAAAGCCCGGCACCGAGATATTGCCGATATTATAGGAGGCCGAAGCATCGATCGAGGACACTTCCGGCGCTATGTCGAGGCTCACCAGCCCGTCCTTGAGAACCGTCGGCGTGAAGTCGAGGCTGACGCCGTATTTCTTGTAGCTGACGGAAATCTTGCCATTGTCCTCGGAGACCGGGATCGGGAACTCGCCGCCGGCGAGGAAGCTTGCCGTCTGGCCCGAGCGGGCGATCAGGTTCGGCTCGGCCAGCCGCCTGGCAAGACCACGTTCCTCCAGCGCCTTGATGGCGACGTCGATCGACAGGCCGTTGGACAGCAGCCGGCCGATGATCTCGCCATTGCCGGCTCCCGGCACCGAGCCCGGCTCGATGGTGACGTCGCGCCCGCCAATGCCGTAAGCAAAATTGGCGCTGTATTTGGCGCCGAGATCCTGTCCGGCCTGGCGATTGATCTCGACGAAGCGGACGTTGAGCTGAACCTGCTGCGAGGACGAGATGTTGACCGAATTGATCACTTCTTCATTGCCGGAGAAGCGGCTGGCGATCTTGCTTGCCTTCTCGGCGGCGACCGCGTCATCGGCCTCGCCCGACAGCACGACGCGGCCATTGGCCGAGCCGACCTTGATCTTGGCGTCCGGCACGCTGGCGCGAATGGTGCTGGCCAGCTGGTCGGTGTCCAGCGTCACCTCGATGTCGACGGTGCCGACCAACTGCTTGTTCTCGTCGAACAGCGCGATGCCGGTGGTGCCGAGATTGTTGCCCAGCACATAGAAGGATTTGTCGGTCAGCGGATTGACGTTGGCGATCTCCGGATCGCCGATGACGATCTGGTAGAAGGCGGCATTGGTCATGACCGTCTTCGGCTTGCCCTTGGCTACCTTGATCGACGCATTCGTTGTCGACGAGACATGGACGATATCGTTGTCGGCCTTGGCTGGCGCACTGAGGCCGAGCATTGCGGCCGCGGCCAGGCAAGCCCCCACCGCAAGCGCCCGCATTGGGCGCAGCCCTTTCGTAGTTCGAAATGCATGAAGTCCCGACATCTGTCCCGTCCCTCGCCCGGTCCCCACCGGCAGTTATTGCTGGTCCCGCGCAGGAACCTGGTATTCTTCGACCTGCGTGCCGCGCGTCACGATGATCGTCTTGAATTTCGGCTTCTCAGGCTCCTTGGTCGCGGCAGTGAACAGCGCGCCGGCAGCGGCCTGGACGCCGGAGGCGACCGATCCGCCGAAGGACGAGATGGTGGTGACGCCGTCCTTGGCGGCCCCTCCGTCTGCGGCCGAGCGGAGCGACAGCGACAAGGTGCCGACGGTGCGGGCAAGCGCCACTTTCTGCGCGCCTTCGGTCGTCACCTCGATGGTGACGGAATTGGCGATCTGCGGTGTGGTCTGGCGCTCGTCGGCGCCCTGCCCCACGGTCAGCACCTTGGCGTCGGAGACGACGATCTCGGAGGTAACGGTCGATCCGGCAGCGCCCTGCGCGTTCTTGGCCACTTCCTGGATTTCGCCCGCATCGCGTGTCAGCACCACGTCGACCCGGTCGCCCGGCATGACGAAGCCGCCGACACCGGCGATCTCGTCGGTGCGGATTGTCACCGCCCGCATGCCGGGCGTCATCATGTTGGATAGCGTCGCGCGGCCGTTCGGCCCCGACAATTTGCTGATCAGCACCGGCTCGTTGATCTCGATCGGCGACAATACCACGCGGCTGCCTTCGGCGAGCAATGCATTGACTGTGGTGAACGCGCCCTGCGGCACCGAATCCTCGGACCATGGGATTTCGCTGAGCTGCGCCCGGTCAAGCTCCATGCCGTAACGCAACGGCGCGTTGGCCACCACGATGGTCTTGAAGACGATCTTGGGGACGGCGGGCGCCGGGATCGACGCCGTTTTCTCTTCGGCATCGGCCTTGGCCTGGCTTTTCACCCAGAAATCCGCGGCAAAGATTGAAATCGCGCCGAAGACGGCAGCGATGCCAATCATCGTTATGGCCTTGCCCCTCACAACCAACCCCTGACATTCGTGGTCTTTTGTTTTGTTGAGGCGACGCTAGGCCGCTTTGTTAAAGATTCAGGAATCGCGCCCGCTCCGCACGGACCTATTTCCGCCAGCTTGGTTATCGAAAGGTTTTAGGATAAGAAGGGTTTAATCCCCGAACGTAACAGGAACTTCCGTCGCTTGGCGCCGAAAAGCGTGGCAGTATCGACGGGTGATTCGCGGCACCGGATTCTATGGCAGGCATGGACGACAACAACGATCTTTTCGGCAATCTGGAAAAGCAGCCCCAACCGGCTCGGACACCGGAGCGCCCGGCCGACCCGCTGGTGCAGGCCACGAAGCGTCCTGCCGCGACCAAGGACGGCAGCGAGGGCTATAGCGCCGCCGACATCGAGGTGCTGGAGGGGCTGGAGCCGGTGCGGCGCCGTCCCGGCATGTATATTGGCGGCACCGACGACAAGGCGATGCACCATCTGTTTGCCGAGGTCATCGATAATTCGATGGACGAGGCGGTCGCCGGCCATGCCACCTTCATCGATGTCGAGCTGTCGGCCGACGGGTTTCTGACCGTTACCGACAATGGCCGCGGCATTCCGGTCGATCCGCATCCGAAATTCAAGAAGCCGGCGCTCGAAGTCATCATGACGACGCTGCATTCGGGCGGCAAGTTCGATAGCAAGGTCTATGAGACCTCCGGCGGTCTGCACGGTGTCGGCGTCTCGGTCGTAAATGCGCTGTCGGACCATCTCGAAGTCGAAGTCGCGCGCGGTCGCCAGCTTTACCGCCAAAGGTTCTCGCGCGGCGTTCCGGTGAGCGGGCTGGAGCAGCTCGGCGAAGTGCACAACCGGCGCGGCACCAAAATCCGCTTCCATCCCGACGAGCAGATTTTCGGCAAGGGCGCCGCCTTCGAGCCGGCGCGGCTCTATCGCATGACCCGCTCGAAAGCCTATCTGTTCGGCGGCGTCGAGATCCGCTGGAGCTGCGACCCATCGCTGATCAAGGAAAAGGACCAGACGCCCGCCAAGGCGGAGTTCCATTTCCCCGGCGGCTTGAAGGACTATCTCAAGGCATCGCTTGGCGACGACTTCCAGGTGACCCGCGAGATCTTCGCCGGCAAGAGCGAAAAACAGGGCGGCCACGGCTCGCTGGAATGGGCGGTGACCTGGTTCGGCGGTGACGGCTTCGTCAACTCCTACTGCAACACCATCCCGACCGGCGAAGGCGGCACGCATGAGGCCGGCTTTCGCAATGTGCTGACGCGCGGGCTTCGGGCCTATGCCGACCTGGTCGGCAACAAGCGCGCCTCGATCGTCACCTCCGAAGACGTGATGATCTCGGCGGCAGGCATGCTGTCGGTGTTTATTCGCGAGCCGGAATTCGTCGGCCAGACCAAGGACAGGCTGGCAACGATCGAAGCCATTCGCATTGTCGAGACCGCCATCCGCGATCCCTTCGACCACTGGCTGGCCGACAATCCGCAGGAAGCCTCCAAGCTGCTGGAATGGGTAATTGCGCGCGCCGACGAGCGGGTGCGCCGGCGCCAGGAAAAGGAAGTGTCGCGCAAGAGCGCGGTGCGCAAGCTGCGCCTTCCCGGCAAGCTCGCCGACTGCACGCAGAATGCCGCCGCGGGCGCCGAACTGTTCATCGTCGAAGGCGACTCGGCCGGCGGCTCGGCCAAGCAGGCGCGCGACCGCGCCAGCCAGGCGGTGCTGCCGCTGCGCGGAAAAATCCTCAACGTCGCCAGCGCCGGCAACGACAAGCTAGCCGCCAACCAGCAGATTTCGGACCTGATTCAGGCGCTCGGCTGCGGCACGCGCTCGAAATACCGCGACGAGGATTTGCGCTACGACCGCGTGATCATCATGACCGACGCCGACGTCGACGGCGCTCACATAGCCTCGCTGCTGATCACCTTCTTCTACCAGGAAATGCCGAACCTGGTGAATGGCGGCCATCTCTATCTGGCGGTGCCGCCGCTCTATTCGATCCGGCAAGGCGGCAAGGTTGCCTATGCCAGGGACGATGCGCACAAGGACGAGCTGTTGCGCACCGAATTCACCGGCCGCGCCAAGGTCGAGATCGGCCGCTTCAAGGGCCTGGGCGAGATGATGGCCGCGCAGCTCAAGGAAACCACCATGGACCCGAGGAAGCGCACGCTGCTCAGGGTCGATGTTATCGACGCCGTGGCGGCGACCAAGGATGCTGTCGACGCGCTGATGGGCACCAAGCCGGAAGCCCGCTTCCGCTTCATCCAGGAACGCGCCGAATTCGCCGCGACGGAAGTGCTGGATATCTGAGCGCCGGCCAACTCTTCGTTTTGACGCAGTTCCGGGCGGAAAACCGTTTCACACTTTTCCTGGAACTGCTCTAGCCTGCGCTTCCGATACGGAGACCAGCTTGTGATCTGGGCGCGGCTGAAGAGCTACTTCGAAACTAGTTTGGCGGGCCTGACGCAGCCGACGCGCTCGGATTGGATTTTCGCCCTGCGCACGGTTTCGGCCGGTCTGATCGCGCTTCTCGCTGCTTACGCGCTAAAACTCGACCACCCGCAATGGGCGATGATGACGGTCTTCATCGTCGCCCAGCCGGTCGCCGGCATGGTGCTGGCGAAAGGTTTTTACCGGCTGCTCGGCACGCTGGCCGGTGGACTTGCGGCGATCGGCATCACCTCGGTTTTCGGCACCAATCCCTGGCTGCTGGTCACGGCGCTGTCCGTCTGGATTGGGCTGTGCACGCTGGTTTCGTCGCTGCTGCGCAATCCGGAAGCCTATGGCGCCGCACTTGCCGGCTATACCGCGATGATCATTGGGCTGCCGGCTTTCGGCCAGCCGCATGTGATCGTCGATCTCGCTGTCGCGCGCTGCGCCGAGATCGTGCTCGGCATCGTCTGCGCCGGCCTGACCAGCCGGCTGATCCTGCCCAAGCTGGCCGCTGACGCCATCATCTCCAGGCTGAAGCGCAGCATCCTCGACCTTGCAACCTATGCGGGCGGCGCTTTTTCCGGCGGCGACCCGGCGAGACTGGCCGGCCTGCACGGCAAGCTGATCACGGACGCCCAGATGCTGGCCGAGATGCGCACCTATGCCCGGCTCGAAGCCCCGAGCTTCGCCACCCGCGCCCATCCGGTCCGCCTCACCATCGGTCAGCTTCTGTCGGCGCTGTCGGCGGCACGCGCGCTGCATTCTCACGCCGCGCCGAAAAACGCAGCGCTCATTCCGGTGCGCTCGGAACTGCAGTCGCTGGTCAGCGAACTGGCAGCCACGCCCGAGGCGCTGGAGGACACGTCGCCCTGGGTGACGCGGCTCGACGCGATTGCCGGCAAGGCCCGGCAAATGCCCGACGCCTCGACCGATCAGGGCGACGACAGGGTCGGCACCATCACGCGCCTCACCATCGCCGCCGATTTCGCCGAAGCCTTCAAGCAGGTGCTGCGCGGCCTCGACGGCCTGCGCGCACCGGTGACGCGCCCGAGCCGGAGCAACATGCAGCTGCCTGCGCTGGTGGTGCATCGCGATTATCCCGGGGCTTCGCGCAATGCCATACGCGCCGCCCTTGCCACGCTGGCGGTCGCCGCCTTCTGGCTGACGACGAAATGGTCCGACGCGGCCGCCACCGTTATCCTCGTTGCGGTCGTCTCCAGTCTTTTCGCCGCGCGGCCTGACCCGGTGCGGGTGTCCTGGGGCTTCTTCAAGGGTACGCTGCTGGCTTTGCCCTTTGCCTTCCTTGTTGGCCAGGTCGCGCTGCCTGCTTTGCCCGGCTTCGGCTGGTTCACGCTGTTTGTCGTGCCGATCCTGGTACCGACGGCGCTGGGCATGGCCAATCCGCGCACCGTCGGCGTGGCGACGGCCTTTGCAATCAATTTCCTCGCCTTCCTCAGCCCGCATCAGGCGATGACCTATGCCCCAGGCCCGTTCTTCGCCGGCTCGGCGTCGGTGCTGGTCGGCATCCTGCTGGCTATCTGCGTCTTCATCGTGGTGCTGCCGGTGGATCCATGGCGCGCGGCCAACCGCATCGTGCGCGCCATGCGCGAGGATCTGGCGCGGCTGTGCCTGCATGAGCGGGTGCCGCGGCGTTCGGCCTTCGAGAGTCTGGCCTATGACCGCATCAACCAGCTGATGCCGCTCTTGCAAAATGCCGGCAGGAAAGGCGATGCGATCCTGGGCGGCGGGGTCGCCGCCGTTACCGTCGGCCTCGAAATCCTGCGCCTGCGCGCCGCGCAGCAGAGGCCGTCCACTCCTACTGACACCGCGCTCTCGATCGCCAATTTCCTGCGCGGCCTCGCGCGTGAACTGCTCTTTCGCGCAACCGGCGATCCACAGACAGCAACTGTCACTGTGGCCCGGCAATATGCAGCCAGCCTTTCAGAGCGCAGCGGCGGTGCGGATATGCTGCAGATCGCAGCCTCGCTGCGCATCATCGCCGCCGCGATCGAGGATTTCCCGGATTTCTTCGCCAAGGACCGAGTTTAGGGCGTCAGGCCGCGGCTATCGCCAGCGCATGCCCGCGCGCGTTTTCCCGCAGCGCGTCGAGGTGGATCGACTTGACCAGGCCGGCGAGATCGCCCTCGGTGGCCGGACCGCCAAGCTCCTTCAGCATCAGCCAGCTGACCTCCTGCACGCCGGCGAGGCGCTTGCCGTTGGCGACCTCGCGCCAGATTTTGAGCGCGCGCAGGATGATGCCATGGGTGGAAGCGGCAAGGCCGGCGCTGCGGAAGAGCGCCTGCAACGCAACGTCCTGGCCGCCTGCGAGCAAGGCCCGCACCCGCTGCTCCGACTGCTGGCTGAGCGCAACCAGGGCCGAGCCGAAAAAGTCGACCTTGCCGTGGGCAATGGCACGGATGATGAAACTTGCGGTCAGGTCGCCGCGCAGGCGCAGATGTTCGATAAGTGCCGCATGTTCCTCAGTGCGCGTGCCTTCGACCAGCCGCACCGAAGCCTTGACGCAAGCATCGCGCGTGACCCGCTCGGCTCTGGCCGCCCCCATCAGCGCCATCACCAGCGGCGAAGCCTTCAGCGTTTCGCCGAGCTTGACCAGCAGCATGTGCCGGCAGTCGGCCGGCAGCCGCACATCCCTGACCATTGCCTCGCGCAAATGAGCGATATGGCCATGCCGCTCGGCCATGCGGCGGAAGCTGAGCGACGCGATATCGGCGCCGTCATTGGCGAGCAGCGCCGCACACGCTTCCGGTTCGCCGATCTCGGCGATCGCCGCGGCAACCGCCATCGAAACGACCGGCCGGTCGGCGATCAGTTTTTGCGTCGCCTTGTGCCCGGCCGCGACGCGGTCGATCAGGTCGGCGTCCGTCAGCAGCGGGGAGCGCGCCAGCACCAGGGCTGCCACTTCCGGCTGATCGGAGGCAAGCGCGCTGATGATCTGCAGCGGCGCGTGATGGCTCATCGACAGCGCTTCGGCCATAGCCAGCCGCACCTTCGACGAGGCGTCGTCGAGCAGCAGCGTCAGCGCCGCTTCGGCCGCGCAACGGTCTTCGAAAGGCAGGTCGGAATTGACGTAGGCGCGGGCCAGCGCGCTCGCCGCCGCGGCGCGCTCCGAAACTCTCGCGGTGTAGATCCATTTGAGAAAATGCGAGACAACCATACTGCCTGCTACGCCCCTTGCCGGAAAGCTTCCGGCCCCAGGAATGACCCTAGGCAGAAATGGTTTACGAACCGTTCACCATGTTTGTTAATGCATGTCGCTCGAAAGTGGCCCCGGTTTCGAGGCAACGACATGCATCAAAACAAAGACTTAAAACTTGCGGGTGGCATGGGCAGCGCCTATCAACCGTCAGGCAGCGGAGGAGAAAAACGATGCCCGGGCTTTATCTCGAAGAGTTCGTCGTCGGACATGTCATTCGGCACACGCTGCGCAAGACCGTCACCGAAAGCGATAACATGCTGTTCTCGGTGATGACGCTGAACCCGCAGCCGCTGCACATCGACTTCGACTTCGCCGCCAAGAGCGAATGGGGCAGACCGCTGGTCAATTCGCTGTTCACGCTCGGCCTGATGATCGGCATTTCCGTCAATGACATCACCGTCGGCACCACAATTGCCAATCTCGGCATGAGGGAGACGGTGTTTCCGCACCCGGTCTTCCATGGCGACACCATCCGTGTCGAAACGACTGTGATCTCGGTCAGGGAATCGAAATCCAAGCCGGACCGCGGCATCGTCGAGTTCGAGCATCGCGCCTACAATCAGAACGATGTGCTCGTCGCCAAATGCACGCGCCAGGCGATGATGATGAAAAAGGCGGCCTGATGCGCTCGCTGCTGTTTGTGCCCGGCGATTCCGAAAAGAAGCTGGACAAAGGCTTTGGCGCCGGCGCCGACGTGGTCATCGTCGACCTTGAGGATTCCGTGGCG
Source organism: Mesorhizobium sp. M0478 (assembly GCF_040321305.1). Classification (NCBI taxonomy): domain Bacteria; kingdom Pseudomonadati; phylum Pseudomonadota; class Alphaproteobacteria; order Hyphomicrobiales; family Phyllobacteriaceae; genus Mesorhizobium; species Mesorhizobium sp. M0478. The sequence continues at coordinate 57,128 of NZ_JAMYRH010000011.1, read as the reverse complement.
CCACAAAACAAGGCGTCGGCACGCGACATCGCGGCACGCTTTATCGGCGGCAACCGGCAGCAGACAAGCTCCGCCATCTATATCCGCGTCAACGATCTCTCGACCGGATTGACCGACGACGATCTGGCCGCCCTGGTTCCGGTCAAACCCGACGGCATCATGCTGCCGAAGTCGAACAGCGGCCAGGATGTCCAGCAGCTATCCGTAACGCTCCGCGTACATGAGGCCGAAAACGGATTGCCGGATGGCGCGATCAAGATCCTGCCGATCATTACCGAGACCGCTGCTGGGTTGCTGGCCGCCGCGACCTATGCCGGGGCAAGCGCCAGGCTTGCCGGCCTCACCTGGGGTGCCGAAGATCTGTCGGCGGCGATCGGCGCGCAGGCTGCGCGCGACGACAACGGCCGCTACACCGATGTCTTCCGGCTTGCCCGCACCATGACCATCCTCGCTGCCGGCGCGGCCGAAGTCCCGGCGATCGACACGGTTTTCCCCGCCTTTCGCGACATGGCCGCCTTCGAAGCCGAATGCGCCGAGGCCGAGCGCGACGGCTTTACCGGCAAGATGGCGATCCATCCGGCGCAAGTGCCGGTCATCAACGCCGCCTTCACGCCATCGGCCGAGGCGGTGGAGCGCTCGCAGGCGATCGTCTCTGCCTTCGAGGCGGCAGGAAATCCTGGTGTGGTCGGCATTGACGGCAAGATGTACGACCGGCCGCATCTGCGGCTGGCCGAACGGATTCTGGCCCGGGCCAAGGCGGCCGGGGTTTAGTCCCGCGCCAGCACGATGACCCGGTCCTCCGGCAGGTAGGCCAGCGCTTCCGACTTCAACGGGTTGACGGTGACGCCGCCCAGCGCCCGCTCATCGGCTTCAGCAGTGCGGACGCGCCGGTATCCGATGGCGATCTCGCCACGCAACCGCGCCGATTCCGCGATCGTCCAGAACGTCACCGGCTGGTCGATGGCGACATAGTCGCCGACCGGGCGCATGTAGATTTCGGAGCCCTCTTCGTCGAGCAGATCATCGAAGATCGCGGCGAGATACTGGTTCTCCGACGCCTGCGCCAGCATCAGGCTGACCAGCCGGTTGCTGACGACGAAATCATCGGCCTTGGTCACCGCTGCCAGCTCGCGGTTGCGCACATCGATCATCTCGCTGACGATGCTGATATGCGTGCCGGCATCATCTGAAATCTTGCGCAGATGCAGCAGCGTCACCAGCGTGCGCGTATCGGCGGGCTGCGCCGCCATGGTCTCGCTGTAGCCCAGCACGAGCACGTGGTCGTAGGAAGGCACGTCCAGGCTGGCAAGCTCGGTGCTGCTCGACGTGTCGGTGATGCGGCAGGACACCGACAGATTGTCGCCCACGACCGGCAGTCCGGCAACTTCCTGCTCGAGGCCGGGTGTGTCGGCGGCGATGGTCAGGATCGAGCCGGGCGCGACATAGCGCGACAGTTCATAGGTGATGATCGGACCGCGGCGGTTCCAGCCGAGGATCAGCGTGCGCTCGGGCTTCGCCTCGACAGGCTGATGGCGAAGGATCGCCGCGGTATCGATCTTGGCCGCCGCGCCTCCCAGCTTGATGGCGGCATCGTCCTCGGCAATGATGATGGCGCGCATGTCCTTGCCGATCACCAGCTCCGACGACGGGTTGAGATTGACCCGCCCCTTTTGGTCGCAAAGCCCGATCAGCGCGCAATGCTCATACGCCATCACCGCCTCGCCGAAGGTCTTGCCGACCAGATCCGGTTGTTCGGTCGTGTAGATTTCGCAGCCGTCGAAATCGAGCAGCTCCGAATAGACGCCGCTGAGACCCGACTGCCGGCTCGAATGCACGACGATGCGCGAGATCAGCTGATCGGCCAGCACGAGCTGCACCTCGGCCCCGCCGACGACGCGGGCGACCTCGGCGTTCTTGCCGTCGCGGATTTCGGCGGCGATGTTGTAGGGCGCGGTGCGCCGGTTCGGGTCGTTGGCCAGCGCCAGCACCGTCTTGATCACCTGCGAATCCGGATCGTCGCCGTCCGGCGACAGCACGATGATCGAGCGCGAAGTCTGCGGGTTGACGATGGCGAGGTCATAGAGGTCGGTCGGGTCGCCGCTGCGGCAGATGATGCGCGTGTTGCCCAGCCTGTCGACCTTGGCCGCGATCTCGTCCTCCATCGCGACCTTGTCCATATTGGCCATGACCACAATGCGCGGATGGCGGCGGCTGGCATTGGCAATGACGAGTTCGGAGATGACGTCGAAGATCGACGGCGACCAGTTGAGGATAATGGTGTGGTCGCTCTCCAGCACCCGCGAACGGCCCTTGCGCAATTCATCGAGCTTGCTGTCGACGCCGGCGCTGAGCACGCCGATGAGCGCCGACACGACGAAGATGCCGGCAAGCGTGACAAAGAGCATGACGAGGCGGAAGGCCCAGCCGGTGTCGCCGCCCATCGTGCCGGAATCGAGCGTACGCATCAGCGATTCCCAGAGCGCTTCGAAGAAGTTCAGCGGTTCGCCGCCCTCCGGCGCGATGCGGGTCACCGCAAGGAAAGCCGCGGCGGCGATGATGATCAGCAGCGAAGCGAGGGCGAGCCAGCCGATCAGCGCGATCGGGCCGGCGGCCATGCTCTTGTCAAACCCGTAGCGCAGCCGGGTTCCCAGCGAGTCTCGTTTCTTCATGTCGCCGGCGACCCCCAATATCCTATGATCGATACGCCAACCCCACGCATCGCCAAGCCGCCGTCTTAGCCTGTGTTTAAATAAAGGGGAATCGCTTTCGGGTGTCAGCCGTTCCACGGCCCAGTATAATCGGCATAGAGCTTTGCCGGATCGGGCCGCGGCCGTTCCGGCGCCGGGCCCTGGTAGGAGCCGACATGGATGAAGCCGACGACGCGCTCCTGCGGCGCCAGCCCCAGGATCGCCCTGCCCTCCGCGACGTCGGAATACCAGTTGCTGATCATGTTGGTGCCATAGCCCAGCGCGTTGGCCGCGATCATCAGGTTCAGCGCCGCCATGCCGCCGGACAGGAACATTTCCCATTGCGGGATTTTTGGATTGTCCTTCGGAACCGACACCACGCCGATCACCAGCGGCGCGCGGGAAAACCGCGCAAGCTCCTGGTTGCGGCGGTTTTCCGGCAGCGGCCCTTCGCGCTGTTCGGCGAGCGCCGCCAGCTTCCTGCCGATCTCGAATCGCGCCTCGCCGCGATAAAGGATGAAGCGCCACGGCTCCAGTCGGCCGTGATCGGGCACACGGCTTGCAGCCGCGATCATGGTCGCGATATCGGCATCGCTGGGCGCCGGTTCCTTCAATTCAGGAATAGGTGCGGAGTTTCGGGTCAGCAGGAAGTCGATGATCGGCGACGCCATGGGGGCCAGGTCTCCTAAAGCACTCGATTTTGAGCTGAAGCGCGCCATTGCGGATCGGGGCGGCTCGGGCATTGGCGCGGGCGCGCCGGACGAAAGAACCTGTTGCCAAGGCGGTCGGACTCTTAAGCCTTGAAATTGCCACCGCCTTGGGCTTCAACGCAAGGCATGTTTGAGGGGACATCGCGCCTTTTCCTGATTTGGCTCGCCGTAGCGCTGTTTGCGCCGGCCTCGATGGCCATGGCGCAGAATGCCGACGGCATCGGCAATCTGAAACTCCCCGATATTTCGAGCTATGCACCGCCCAAGGGCGAGACGCCGCTGGCACTCGGTGGCGGCGGTGCCATAACGCTGTCGGCGCAGTTGACCGACAAGGGCGCCGACATCACGCGCGGCATCGTCTGGCGCGTCTTCAAGCCCGAGGCCGCGAGCGACGGCAAGCTGCCGATGGTGGCTTCCGCGCATGGCGGCAGCGCCGTGTTCCAGCTCGAACCCGGCAGCTATCTGGTCCACGCCTCATACGGACGCGCCGGCGCCACCAAGCGCATCACCGTCGGCAAGGACGCCAAGCGTGAAAGCCTGGTGCTCGATGCCGGCGGCCTCAAGCTCGACGCGGTGCTGTCGGGCGGCGTGCGCATTCCGCCGAAAAAGCTGCGCTTTTCCATCTATGAGGGCACCGCCGAGGCCAATGGCGACCGCGCTCTGATCATCCCCGATGTCGAGCCGAACAGCGTCGTGCGGCTCAACGCCGGCGTTTATCATGTCGTCTCCACCTATGGCGCGGTCAATGCCGTTATTCGCTCTGACATCCGTGTCGAAGCCGGCAAGCTGACCGAAGCCACCGTCGAGCATCGCGCGGCGGAGGAGACCATGAAGCTGGTGCGCGAGACCGGCGGCGAAGCGATCGCCGATACATCCTGGTCGCTACTCAACGAATCCGGCGACCCGATCAAGGAAGCCGTCGGCGCCTTCGCCTCGATGGTGCTGGCCGAAGGTCAGTACACCATCATCGCCAAGAACCGCGACCGCATCTACCAGAAGGATTTCACCGTCGTCGCCGGCCAGAACCAGGAGATCGAGGTTCTGGCCACCGAAGCCTCGGCGATCGATCCCGAGGAAGGCGCCGACTAACCGGCGCGTTTGCCGCTCTATTGAAGTGGTACCCGTTTCGTCAGGCTGCCTTGCGCATACGGCGCGGCAGGAAGTGGACGCGGCTGCGCGGTGCGTCGGGCGCCAGATCGAAGACGCCGCGATGAAGGCGATCAAGCAAGGTCTTGCGGTCGCGCAGCGGCTCCAGCTCATCCCAGCGCAGTACGTTGCCGACGCGAACGTCGATCGCTTTGCCGGACAGCCGCGCGAATTCGCGGATGAGCATTGAAAGGCGCAACGTCAGCGACGCCTTGCCGACTAATTTCGCCAGCCTTCCTTCGCGCTCCCCCATGTTCATCGGGCCGCTGACCAGATGGAACAGCCGGCCGTTCTGCCCGGAAAAATGCATCGGCACCACCGACGCCTTGGCGTCCTGCACGAGGCGCGCCGGAAACATCTTCCACGGCAGGTCTCGCGCCCGGCCAAAGCCTCTCGGCGCGGTGGCGACGCCGCCGGCCGGAAATACCACGATGGTGACGCCCTCTTTCAACAGCCGCACTGCCTCGTGGCGCACCGCCATGTTGTTCTTCACCGCGTCCTTGGTCTCGGAAAAGTCGATCGGCAGCGAGTACGGTTCCATTTCGCGGACCTTCAGCAGATCCTTGTGGATCATGACGCGGAACGGACGCCCGAGCTGCTCGACCAGCGACAGCACGGCAATGCCGTCGCCAATGCCGAACGGGTGGTTGGCGACGATCACCAGCGGCGTGTCCGGCAGCCCCGCCGGCGGCCACCGATCGGTGCTGCGCACCTTGACGTCGATCAGCTCCAGCATGCGGCTGAACACCCGCTCGCCCGTCGGCGCCACCTGGCGGCGCCAGAAATCGTAGAGCGCGGCATACCGGTCGCGCCCCGAGAGGCCTTCAATGGAATGGATGAACCAGCGCGTCAGCGCCGGTTGGCTCGCATTGGCGTAGGAGAGTTCGGGAAACGGTCTTTCCCGTATCTTCAGCTTGAGCATGGGGGCTCGTTACAAGGTTCGCGTGACAGGCATGTGAAAATGGCGGTGGATCGCTCCACCGCCATTTCTCCGAAACATTGTTTGCTCAGGCCGCGCTTCGCCTGCGGTCGGGCGAAACAGCCTCGTCAGAAAGCAGCTTCAGCGCGTCGGCCAGCTTGAGCGATTCCTGATCGCGCGAGCCAAGCCGGCGGATGTTGACCGTCTCCTCCTCCGCCTCGCGCTTGCCGCAGACGAGGATCACAGGAACCTTGGCCAGCGAATGCTCACGCACCTTGTAGTTGATCTTCTCGTTGCGCAGATCCGGTTCGGCCAAAAGTCCTGCCGCCTTCAACTGTACGACAACCTTTCGCGCATAGTCGTCAGCATCCGAGGTGATCGTCGCCACAACCACCTGCAGCGGCGCGAACCACAGCGGGAAATGGCCGGAATAATGCTCGATCAGGATGCCGAGAAAGCGTTCCATCGAACCGCAGATGGCGCGATGCACCATCACCGGCTGCTTCTTTTCCGAATCCGAACCGATGTAGAAGGCGCCAAAGCGTTCCGGCAGATTGAAGTCGACCTGCGTGGTGCCGCACTGCCATTCGCGGCCGATGGCGTCCTTCAGCACATATTCGAATTTCGGCCCGTAGAAAGCGCCCTCGCCCGGATTGATCGAGGTCTTGATGCGGTTTCCCGAGCGCGTCCTGATTGTATCCAGCACGTTGCCCATGATCGCCTCGGCATGATCCCAGGCCTCGTCGGTGCCGACGCGCTTATCCGGCCGCGTCGACAGCTTCACGCTGACATCGTCGAAGCCGAAATCGGCGTAGGTCGACAGGATCAGATCGTTGATGCGCAGGCACTCCGCGGCCAGCTGCTCCTCGGTGCAGAAGATGTGCGCATCGTCCTGCGTGAAGCCGCGCACGCGCATCAGCCCGTGCAAGGCGCCGGACGGTTCGTAACGATGCACATTGCCGAATTCCGCAAGCTTTACGGGCAGATCGCGATAGGATTTCAACCCATGCTTGAATATCTGCACGTGGCCCGGACAATTCATCGGCTTCAGCGCGAACACGCGGTCGTCGTCGGTGTCGTCGCCGGCCACCGTCACCTTGAACATGGCATCGCGATACCAGCCCCAGTGGCCTGACGTCTCCCACAGGCTCTTGTCGAGAACCTGCGGTGCGTTGACCTCCTGGTAGCCTTGCTCGTCGAGGCGGCGGCGCATGTAGTTGACCAGATTCTGGAACATCTTCCAGCCCTTGGCGTGCCAGAAGACGACGCCCGGCCCCTCTTCTTGGAAATGGAACAGGTCCATCTCGCGGCCGAGTTTGCGGTGGTCGCGCTTCTCTGCCTCTTCCAGCATAGTCTGGTAGGCATCGAGTTCAGCTTGCTCGGCCCAGGCCGTGCCGTAGATGCGGGTCAGCATCGGGTTGTTCGAATCGCCTCGCCAATAGGCGCCGGCCACCTTCATCAGCTTGAACGCGTTGCCGATCTGGCCGGTCGAGGCCATGTGTGGGCCGCGGCAGAGATCGAACCAGTCACCCTGGGAATAGATCTTGAGATCCTGGTCTTCGGGAATGGCGTCGATCAGTTCCAGCTTGTAGCGCTCGCCCTTGTTGCCAAAGACCTTTTTCGCCTTGTCGCGCGACCAGACTTCCTTGGTGAACGGCTTGTTGCGCGCAATGATCTCGCGCATCTTCTTTTCGATCACCGGGAAATCGTCAGGCGTGAACGGCTCGTTGCGGGCGAAGTCGTAATAGAATCCGTTCTCGATCACCGGCCCGATGGTCACTTGCGTTCCCGGCCACAGTTCCTGCACGGCCTCCGCCAGCACGTGTGCTGCATCATGACGGATGAGCTCCAGCGCGCGCGGATCGCTGCGGGTGATGATCTCGACCTTGCCGGACTTGCCAAGCGGGTCGGAAAGATCGCGGACGGTGCCGTCGATGGCATAGGCGACAGCCTTCTTGGCCAGCGACTTCGAGATCGATTCGGCGAGGCCCGCACCGGTCATCGCCGCGTCATAGTCGCGGACGGAGCCATCGGGAAATGTCAGGGAAACGGAATTCAGCATCGGGTATCTCCTATCCAGTCCCGCAAACGAGCGCGGGTGGTCGTGGTGTGAAGCCGGAGGCATCCGGCAGCGGGCGGGTTTTAGAGGCCACGCGGCATCAGGTAAAGAGCCGTCGTTGGCGCAGCTGTCAGGAAATGGCGCGACAGATGTCGCAGGCCAGTCGCACAGGCTTGCGAATTTCCCCGACACGAGGTTGGAATCCCCGGCATGGAAGACGCAAAACCCAGCCGAACCGCCTTGGGCGTCGCGCGTATGCGAGCCCTCCACCAGTTCTCGCAACAGGCGGCGCTGTTTCGCGACCCATATGCGAGTGCGATACTGGGCGATGCCGCACCGACGGCGCAGGAACTCGAGCAGGAAGATGAGCGCAGCCAGCGCATGCGCCTATTCGTGGCGGCGCGTGCCCGTCTCGCCGAGGACTGGCTTGCAGCGGCGGTGTGCCGGGGCGTTCGGCAAGTGGTGGTGCTCGGCGCCGGCCTCGACACTTTCTCGCTGCGCAATCCGTACCCTGATGTCGCGGTGTTCGAAGTCGATCACCCGGCGACACAGGCCTGGAAACGGAAATGCATCGCCGATGCTGGTCTTGCCGAACCGCGGGCCACCATGTTCGTGCCGGTCAACTTCGAGCGCCAGCGCCCCGCGGATGAACTGGCATCGGCCGGTTTGCGGCAGACCGAGCCCAGTTTCTTCATCTGGCTGGGTGTCGTTCCGTATCTGAGCCAGGACGCAATCTTCAGCACCCTGTCCTGGATTGCCGGCATGCCCGGTTCGGAGGTCGTCTTCGACTACAGCGAGCCGGCCGAGAACCGCGATGCGGCTGGACAGGCTGCCCTCTCTTTCCATGCGGCGCGCGTCGCCGCTGCCGGAGAGCCCTGGATCAGCTTCTTCGTGCCCGCGGCACTGGCGCAATCGCTGCGCGAGCTCGGCTTCGATGAGATCGAAGATCTGGAAAGCAGCGACATCGCCGCCCGCTTCTCCAGGACGCCAAAGGCGGAGACAAGGAATTCCGGCGGCCACATCCTTCGTGCCCGCCGGAGCACTTGAAGCTAAAGCAAGTTCACTTCACCAGTTGCGGCAACTCCCTCAGTAACGCCGCGCGTGTCGCCGGGCCTTTCGGCATGTCGATCGGCTTGGTGTCGACGACCAGCCGGGCGAAGACGATCCGCCGGCCGCCCTTTTCGGCCCAGCCGACGAACCAGCCCAGCGCGCGCTTGTCCTTGCTGTTTCCCAGCCTGGTGCTGCCGGTCTTGCCCTGCACCGTCCAGCCGTCGGCCTGGAAACTCGGCAGGATGGCTCGGGTCATCTCATGTGCCTTGGCAGAAACCGGCATCTTGCCGGCGAGCAGCCGGCGCAGGAAGGCTGTCTGTTCGACCGGCGATATCTCAAGCGAGGAATTTATCCAGGACTGCGTGAGCCCGTTGTCCTTGTCGGCATCGCCCGAGACATCCATGTTGCCGTAGCCGAATTTCGAGACGTAGAGGGCAAAGCTTTTTGCGCCGAGCCGGCGCACGATCTCGCGCGAATACCATACGATCGAGTCGCGCTCCCAGATCGTCGGGTCGACGGCCTTGTGGTCGCGCTTCACGGCGTTGAACTCAGGCTTGTAATCCCAGCTCGGTGTATGCGCGTCGCTGAGGACACCGCTGTCGTAGCCGATCAGCGCCAGCGGCACCTTGAAGGTCGACGCCGGGCTGACGCGTTGGTCGCAGACGCCGCTTTGATAGAGCGTCTCGCCGCTCGCCGCGTCCTGGATAAGCGTGCAGGCGAAATCGCCAAGCGGCGCCGATTGCGCCCGCATCGGAAATCCCAGAAACCAGGCCAGCAGGAAGAGGACCGCGGCAATGATGAAGGGATGGGTTTCGATCCGACGCATGTGGGCTCTCCTGGGAATGACAGGAGGCGCTTAGCGAAGTGTCTTGGCCCGATTTTGACTCAAATGCGCAGTCTTTGTGCAGGTCGTTGTTAACCTTACCGGATTGTAAAGAAATGCCGCGCTGGCGACCTGGATCAGGGACCAGCGCACCCGCCGTCAGGCCTCGCCGCGCTTCCTGCCGATCTGCCAATAACGCCATGGCGTGAACCAGACGTAGCGCGGGGCGAGCACCTCCGGCACGCGGTCGATGCCGTGCGTTCCGAACGGCCCGCAGCGCAGCACGCGGAACAGCCCCATGAAGCCGCCGGCCCACAGACCATGGCGGGCGATCGCCTCATGCGCGTATTCGGAACAGGTCGGCAGATGCCGGCAGGAATTGCCGACAAATCCGGACAGCGTCAGTTGATAGAGGCGCACCAGCGACGTGCCGAAAATGCGGCCGGGTGTTTTGCGCCAGGGACCGGGCCAGTTGCGCCCGCGCCGGGTCCGTCCGGCGGCATGCACATGCCGATGCTGGTCGCCCACCGCAGTCTCTTTCCGAACGCGACCCGAAACCGGCTTCCGGGTCAGCTTGCGTTTCCAAACCGATAGATGTGAGCTTCGGCCGGCAAACGCAATCCTCTTCACTCACTCGCCTCTTTGTCGGCTCAGGGTCGCGAGCGGCGAAAGGGATGCCGCTCCGATGGAGCCGCCCAGCGGGTGGCCGGCCTTTGCTCGGTGCGCTGCACATGATGCCGCCTGTCGCCATGCCACTGAAATGTCGCGATCCGCATCACATCGCAAAAGATCTTCAGTAACTGGATCATGGCGCATCTCCTTTGAGGCGGATTAGACGCCCGCTGGCCTTCGCCTTCAAACGAGTATAATTTCCGGTCCGGATAACTTCGGGTTATGCGAAATGAAGCGCGGACGGCTGCCGCTGACGGCGTTGCGAAGTTTCGAGGCAGCTGGCCGGCAATTGAGCTTTAGCCGGGCCGCCGAGGAGCTGTTCGTCTCGCAGGCCGCCATCAGCCGGCAGATCCGCGAACTCGAGCAGTTCCTGCGCCAGCCCTTGTTCCACCGTCATCACCGCCGCGTCGAGTTGACCGAGGCCGGCCAGCGCCTGCTCGATCAACTGGTCAGGAGTTTCGACGACATCGACAGGCTGCTTTCGGACCTGGTGGCGGCCCCGGCACAGTCGGTGGTTCGCGTCAGTGTCGAGCCGTCGCTGGCCTCGGTATGGCTGTTGCCGCGGCTCAACCGGTTCAGCCAGTTGCGGCCTGATATCGACGTTTCCCTCGAAGTCGACCCAAGGCCGATCGAGTTCCGCAGCGATCAGCCTGAACTCGCCTTGCGCTTCAGCGCGCGCGCCACCTCGTGGCCGCGCAGCGAGGCCGAATGGCTCGCCTCGACCGTCGATTCACCGGTCCTGTCGCCCGCCTTGCTGGCATCGGGCCCTGCCCTCGAAAAGCCGCTCGACCTTGCCCGCTACACGCTGTTGCACGAGGAGAATCGTCAAGGCTGGGCGCGCTGGTTCGAGGCAGCCGGCGTCGCCGCCGACACCATTCCGGCGCGCGGCCCTATGCTGGCGGATGTGTCGCTGTCGAAGCAGGCGGCCCTGCTCGGCCACGGCGTGGCGCTGGGCGACCTCTTGCAGATCGGCGAGGAGATTGCATCCGGCGCGCTGATCAAGCCGTTCGACATTGATGTCGCATCGGGCGCCTACTGGCTGGTCGCCAGGAGTTTGAAGGACCTGGCGGAGCCGGCCAAGGCCTTCGCCGACTGGGTGAGAAGCGAATTTGCCGAAAGCAGACGGGCGCAGCAAACCAAGGCATGAGCCCGGTTACGTGAGAAGCTCCTCGACGTGTTCAGCGCCCAATTTTGACAATTCACCGGCTGTTGGAGGAGCCGTCATGTACCAACATCACGCTGCTTCTTCTGCGCGTTTCTTCTCGATCTGACCGATGGCATCGACGACCGCATCGAAGGTCAGCATGGTCGAGGCATGGCGCGCCTTGTAGTCGCGCACCGGCTCCAGATATCTCAGATCGGCAAAGCGGCCTTGCGGCGGCGCGCCGTTTTCCTTGAGCATCTTCAGCACGGTGTCGCGCACCGCCCGCAATTCGTCGGCGCTGGCGCCGATGACATGTTGAGCCATGATCGAGGACGAAGCCTGGCCGAGGGCGCAGGCCTTCACGTCATGAGCGAAATCGGTGACGACGCCATTGTCCATCTTGAGGTCGACGGTTACCGTCGAGCCGCACAATTTGGAATGAGCCTTGGCGCTCGCATCCGGATGATCGAGCCGGCCTATGCGGGCGATGTTTCCGGCAAAACCCAGAATTTTCGCATTGTAGACGTCGTCAATCATATTTTTCCAATCCGTCGCCGCCAAGCGAACAGCGATTGCCGCTGTGGCGTCTTTCATTCGCTGCGCACGACCATATATAATGCTGGCAGTCGGGTATCGACAAGGCAACGCAGAGCCATCGTCCTTGCCCATTTCGTTCACGCCGCTTGCGGGCTGGAAACCGGGCGAGTTTTCAGCACCCGAAAGGTCGTGGTCCGTTCAACTCGTTCCTCCTGAGAGAGGAACTACGGGAGACGCCTTTATGGATGCCGTCATCAAGAAAATCATGCCCCCTTCCGACTATCTGGACAAGCCGGTCACCGACAGGCCGAGCGAAGCCGAGGTCGAGGCCGCCGTGCGCACGCTGTTGCGCTGGACCGGCGACAATCCGGACCGCGAGGGCCTGATCGACACGCCCAAGCGCGTCACCAAGGCCTTTCTCGAAATGTTCAACGGCTATGACATGTGCCCGGCCGAAGAACTCGGCCGCACCTTCGAGGAAGTCGCCGGCTATGACGATCTCGTCATCGTCAGGGACATCCAGTTCCACTCGCATTGCGAGCACCACATGGTGCCGATCATCGGCAAGGCGCATGTCGGCTACCTCCCGGACGGCAAGGTCGTCGGCCTGTCCAAGATCGCGCGCGTCGTCGATATCTTCGCCCATCGCCTGCAGACTCAGGAGGCCATGACCGCACAGATCGCCGGCGTCATCCAGGACGTGCTCAATCCGCGCGGTGTCGCCGTCATGATCGAGGCCGAGCATATGTGCATGGCCATGCGCGGCATCCGCAAGCAGGGCTCCACCACGCTGACCTCGACCTTCACCGGCGTGTTCAAGGACACGCCCGAGGAACAGGTCCGTTTCGTCACCATGGTGCGCGGCCTCGGGGCGTAAGCCCCTCGCCGGCATCGCTAGATCAAGGACCCGCGATGTCGGCACTAACATTTCCCACGGCTCCATCAGACAAGAAGGCTCTCGAAGAAGGCGCGGTGTTTTCCCCGCGCTTCGATGCTGCCGGGCTGGTCACCGTCGTCGTCACCGACGCCGCTGACGGTATGCTGCTGATGGTCGCGCATATGAATCCCGAGGCGCTGGCGCTGACGCTCGAAACCGGCATCGCGCACTACTGGTCGCGCTCGCGCAGCACGCTGTGGAAGAAGGGCGAAACATCAGGCAATTTTCAGACGGTCGTCGAGATGCTCACGGATTGTGACCAGGACGCCATATGGTTGCGCGTCAAAGTGTTGGGCCACGACGCAACTTGTCACACCGGCCGGCGTTCATGTTTTTATCGGACGGTGGGGCTAATCGGCGGCAAGGCAACGCTTGCCGGCGATGGCAGCACGCCGCTGTTCGATGCGGAAAAAACGTATCGGAAGCCCGCGTGAACCATTCAACAGTCGCAAACCACTCATATTCACTATTCTCAAACGTCCTTCCTGTAGAACGGACGCGGGACAAGGGAGATCATGATGCTCGAGTGGGCGTCATTGCGTAGCAGACCGGACGTGCGGGAGGCCAATGGCCCCTCATCGTCCGGCGGCGTGCCTGACCCGCAACCTGCGGGCAAGACAGGCATTTCGCTCGCGCTGGGCGGCGGCTGCGCACGCGGCTGGGCGCACATTGGCGTGCTGCGCGCGCTCGACGAAGCCGGCATCGAAGTCTCAATGATCGCCGGCACCTCGATCGGCGCGCTGGTTGGCGGCTGCTATCTCGCCGGCAAGCTGGACGAACTCGAGGAGTTCGCCCGCAGCCTGACCAAGCGGCGCATCTTCGGCCTGCTCGATCTCAATCTGCGCGGCAGCGGCCTGTTCGGCGGTATGAAACTGGACGTCAGGCTGCGCGAGCACATGGCAGGCATCCGCTTCGAGGATCTGACGAAACCGTTCGTCGCCGTTGGCGCCGAAATTCGCACCGGCCATGAGATCTGGCTGTCCAGCGGTTCGCTGATCACCGCGATGCGGGCTTCCTATGCGCTGCCCGGCGTGTTCGAACCGGTGAATTGCAACGGCCGCATTCTGGTCGACGGCGCGCTGGTCAACCCGGTTCCGGTTTCGGTCTGCCGCGCCTACGAGCAGCCGCTGGTCGTCGCGGTCAACCTTCACTACGATCTGTTCGGCCGCGCCGCCGTCATCAAGCACAGCGCCGGCGAACTGCTCATCGAGAAGGACGCGCCCCGGCCAGGCCAGGCCAGCCCCGACCACCAGCCGCACCAAAGCCGTCTCGGCATCACCGGCGTCATGGTCGAAGCTTTCAACATCATCCAGGACCGGATTTCACGCGCAAGGCTGGCGGGCGATCCGCCCGACATGTCGCTCCAACCGAAACTCAGCCATATCGGCTTGACCGAATTCCACCGCGCGGATGAGGCGATCAGCGTCGGTTACCAGGCGACGATGGCGCAGATCAGCGAGTTGAAGCGGCTGCAGACGGTTCTCGCTTAAACCAATTCGGCAATGTCAGGCTTTGGCCGCATCGGTGATGCGGAACTGCACCGTGCGGTTGCCGTTCCAATAATTCCCCGACAGCGAGCCGGCTACATGGATCGTGTTGCCCCTGTTCTTGAACAGGAATTCGCCCAGCGCGGTATCGACGGATCGAAAGGCGATGCCCTGGATGCGGCCGCCGCTTTCCGACTGCAGATCGGCCCGGATGTGGTTGGTGCCGACGGCCCGCGCGTCGGCCAGCCGATGGCGCGGCAGCGCGAACACCGGCGCGACATGGCCGGCGCCGAAAGGCCCGGCCTTTTCCAGTGCATCGAGCAAAGCAATCGTCGCGCCCTCGGCGGCGAGCGCGCCGTCGACGGCCAGACTTTCTTCGTCCTGCAGCCGGAACACTTCGGCCGCCGCGCGCTCCTCGAAGAAAGCACGGAGTTCGCCGAGCTTGGCGCGTTCCACCGTGATGCCGGCGGCCATGCCGTGGCCGCCGCCCTTGACGATCAGCCCGGCATCGGCGGCTGCGCGCACCAGCCGTCCGAGATCGAAGCCCGACACCGAACGGCCGGAGCCGGTGCCGATGCCATTGGCGTTGAAGGCGATGGCGAAGGCCGGCCGCCGCGCATGGTCCTTCAGCCGCGAGGCGATCAAGCCGACAATGCCGGGATGCCAATTGGTGCTGGCGGTGACGATGATGGCCGGCCCGTTGCCGCCGGCAAGTTCGGCGTCAGCCTCGGCGCGCGCCGCTGCCAGCATCTCCAGCTCCATCTGCTGGCGTTCCTGGTTGAGCCGGTCGAGTGTCTCGGCAATGGTCCTGGCCTCAACCGGATCGTCGGTGGCGAGCAGCCGGCTGCCAAGTGCTGCATCGCCGATGCGGCCGCCGGCATTGATGCGCGGCCCAATCAGATAGGCGAGATGAAAGGTGCTTATCGGCTCACCAATGCGGGACACCCGCGCCAGTGTGGCGAGCCCCTCATTCTTCTGCTGCCGCGCCATCTGTAGTCCCTTGATGACGAAAGCGCGGTTCACGCCGATGAGCGGCACCACATCGCAAACCGTGGCCAGCGCCGCCAAGTCGAGCAACGACAACAGGTCCGGTGGCGCTGCGTCGGGCAATCGGCTGCGCAGGACCCTCGCCGTCTGCACCAGAGTGAGGAAGACGACACCGGCGGCGCACAGATGGCCTTGCCCGGAAAGGTCGTCCTCGCGATTGGGATTGACGACCGCGGTCGCCTCCGGCAGCGGGCCGCCGACCTGATGGTGGTCGAGCACCACCACATCGGCGCCTGCGGCCTTGGCGGCATCAATGGAGACAGCGCTGTTGGTGCCGCAATCGACGGTGACGATCAGCGTCGCGCCGCGCGAGACCAGTTCGCGCATAGCCTCCGGATTGGGGCCGTAGCCCTCGAAGATGCGGTCGGGAATGTAGATCTCCGAAGGCACCAAGAAATGCGTCAGGAAGCGTTTGAGCAACGCCGAAGAGGCGGCGCCGTCGACATCGTAGTCGCCGAAGATTGCCACCTTCTCCTTGGCCATGACCGCTTCGGCGATGCGCGTCGCAGCCTTGCCCATGTCGGTCAGCGAAGCCGGATCCGGCAACAGATTGCGGATCGTCGGATCGAGGAAGCGCTCGGCCTGGTCCGCGGTCACGCCGCGCCCGGCGAGCACGCGCGCCACAATGTCGGGCACGCCGTGGCCCTGCGCTATGGCGAGCGCAGTCATGTCCTGCCGCTCGCTCAACCGGTGTTCCCAGGAAACACCGGTCGCCGACTGCCTGACATCGAGGAAGAAGCGTTTGTCGCCCGTCATAGGAGGCGTAATCTATAGATTGTCATTTCCGGCAATATGCGACGGCTAAACAGGAAAGTCTCAAAACTTTTCCACATCCTGGTGACGCCTTGATCTCGCGACTCACGCCTCCGCCAGAGCCCGATGATGATTGGTGGGTTCGACCTGAAATCTCAATCCGGCTCCAAATCAAAGAGATAGAGCATTATGGCGTCCGAAACCACTTTTCAGCAGCAGCATCAATCGGTTAAAGGAGAAAAATGACTTGGCCTAGCCCGCACGCTCGATGCGGATAACCTGCGGCTTGTCTGTGAGGTGGCCGTCCTTGGTGATGCCGTCGACAGCCTTGCGCACCGCTGCTTCCGTCGTCTCGTGGGTGACCAGGATCACCGTCTTTTGCGCGTCGGTCTCACCGCTGACGGCATGCTGGACGATCGATTCCAGCGAAATGTCGTTGTCGGCCATGCGCTTGGCGATCGCGGCAAAGACGCCGATGCGATCATGCACGGTCAGTCGGATGAAATAGCCGCCGGCATGGCTGCGCATCTGCGCCTTCTTGTAGGGCCGCAGTTCCTTGGCCGGCAGGCCGAACACCGGACCGTGCTGGAAGCCCGGCCGGCTCTTGGCAATGTCGGCGATATCGCCGACCACGGCGGACGCGGTGGCGTTGCCGCCGGCGCCGGGGCCGGAGAGCAGCAGCTCGCCCAGAATGTCGGTTTCGATGGCCACCGCATTGGTCACGCCATGCACCTGTGCGATCACCGACGCGGTCGGCACCATGGTCGGGTGCACACGCTGTTCGATGCCGCTGTCGGTGCGCTGCGCGACGCCGAGCAATTTTATCCGGTAGCCAAGGTCGCCCGCGGCGCGGATGTCGGCCTGGCTGATGTTGGAAATGCCTTCCATGTAGATGTCATTGGCCGCGATCCTGGTGCCGAAGGCCAGGCTGGTCAGGATCGACAATTTGTGCGCCGTATCATGGCCCTCGATATCGAAGGTCGGGTCGGCCTCTGCATAACCCAGCCGTTGCGCGTCCTTCAGGCACTCGTCGAAGGAGATGCCCTCGGCCTCCATGCGGGTCAGGATGTAGTTGCAGGTGCCGTTGAGGATGCCGAAGACGCGGGTGACCGAATTGCCGGCCATCGCCTCGCGCATCGTCTTGATGACCGGGATGCCGCCGGCAACTGCCGCCTCGTAGTTGAGCAGCACGCCCTTCTTCTCGGCGATTTCGGCAAGCGCCACGCCGTGCTTGGCCAACAGCGCCTTGTTGGCGGTGACGACATGACGTCCGGCTTCAAGTGCTGCCTTGACCGACGCGCGCGCTGCCCCCTCATCGCCGCCGATCAGTTCGACGAAGACGTCGATATCGGCGGCCTGCGCCATCTTGATCGGATCGTCGAACCATTTGGCGGCGCTGAGGTCGACGCCACGGTCGCGCTTGGGATCACGCGCGGAAACGGCCGCGACGATGACATCGCGTCCGCACTGGCGCGTCAGTTCCGCTGCCTTGTCGCGCAGCACGCGCGCCACCGAGGCACCGACAGTACCCAGACCGGCAATTCCAACACGCAACGCTTCAGCCATGCCCGGCGACGCCCCTCAAAAAATCTACTCGAATAAGATGTGCGGCGACTTTAGCGATGCGCGGCGAGCGGCACCACATTGTTCGGCTGCTTGGCGCTGGACGCCAGGAAGCGCTTGATGTTGCGCGCCGCCTGCCGGATCCGGTGCTCGTTCTCGACCAGCGCGATGCGAACATGATCGTCGCCATGCTCGCCAAAGCCGATGCCCGGCGCCACCGCCACGTCGGCGTGCTCGATCAGGAGCTTGGAAAACTCAAGCGAGCCGAGATGCTTGAACGGCTCCGGGATCGGCGCCCAGGCGAACATCGAGGCAGCCGGTGCCGGAATGGTCCAGCCGGCGCGGCTGAAGGCGTCGACCATGACGTCGCGGCGCTTCAAATAGACCTCGCGCACTTCGGCGATGTCGGCGCCGTCGCCATTCAGCGCATGCGCCGCCGCCACCTGGATCGGCGTGAAGGCGCCGTAGTCGAGATAGGACTTCACCCGCGTCAACGCCGAGATCAGCCGCTCATTGCCGACGGCAAAGCCCATGCGCCAGCCGGGCATGGAGAAGGTCTTCGACATCGAGGTGAACTCGACGCAGACATCGATGGCGCCCGGCACTTGCAGCACCGAAGGCGGCGGATTGCCGTCGAAATAGATCTCCGAATAGGCAAGGTCCGACAGGATGATGATGTCGTTCTTCTTGGCGAAGGCGACCACGTCCTTGTAGAAATCGAGCGAGGCGACCAGCGCCGTCGGGTTCGACGGATAGTTGAGGATCAATGCCAGTGGCTTCGGGATCGAATGACGGACACCGCGCTCGAGCGCCGGGATGAAGCCGTCATCCGGCTCGACCTGCAGCGAACGGATGACGCCGCCCGACATGATGAAGCCGAAAGCATGGATCGGATAGGTCGGGTTGGGGCACAGGATCACGTCGCCCGGCGCGGTGATCGCCTGCGCCATATTGGCGAAGCCTTCCTTCGAACCGAGCGTCGCCACCACCTGCGTGTCGGGATTGAGCTTCACGCCGAAACGGCGCTGATAATAGGCGGCCTGGGCGCGGCGCAGACCTGGGATGCCGCGCGAGGAGGAATAGCGATGCGTGCGCGGATCGCGCACCACTTCGCACAATTTGTCGACGATCGCCTTCGGCGTCGGCAGGTCCGGATTGCCCATGCCAAGGTCGATAATGTCGGCGCCGCGCGAACGGGCGCTGGCCTTCAGCCGGTTGACCTGCTCGAACACGTAGGGCGGAAGCCGGCGGACCTTGTGAAATTCTTCCATGTCAGTTCCAGACGATTTAAGATTGGCTTTAGCACAGTTGGCTTGGCTAGGCGCCTTTGGCAAAGACCGCTTTCGGCGCGCGATATAGCCTTATTTGCAGGTAGGGTCGAGGGCGGGATCGCATTTGGCTTCGATCTGCTTCAGCGTGTCCTTGCCATGGTTCTTCGCCAGCGAATTCAGCGCCGCCGGGCTGGTGGACGGGGCACCGCCGCCGCCCTTGGCCACTTGCCCCTGCTGTTCGCCCTTCAACTGGGCAAGCTTGGCCTGCGTCTCCTCAGGGGTGAGCTGCTTTGCCGCCACCTGCGGTGGGATGTTGAGATTGGGATAAGAGCCGGTGTCCTGCGCGCCCTGGGTCAGGCCGACATTCATCCCGTTGCCGGTGTTGGCGCTCGTGCAGCCACTTGCCGCCAGCAGCCCTGGCGTCAGACAGGCGATTGCAACCGCGACGCGGCAAAAGCGGCCTGCTCCCGAAAAAATGGTCTTGCCGGTGTTAATCGTCATATTGTTTTCCTGGCAGCCGGGGTACAGCGCATTGGACCCGGTCAGATGTCCCATGATAATATGTCAAGAAAACGCCTCGGGAGGAACCCCGCGAGCCATGTCCAAAACACCTGATTCGAGCAAAGCGGAAGATGATCAATCTTCGACCGTCGAGCAATATCTGGTGAAAGACCCGGAACGCTTCGCGTTGAACATGGCGCGCATGGTCGAACAGGCCGGCAAAGCCGCCTCGGCCTGGGCCGAGCCGCGCGAAAAAGGCGAGGTGCGCGATCATGTCGCCGAACCCGTGGTCGACATGGTCAAAACCTTTTCCAAGCTCAGCGAATATTGGCTGGCCGACCCGCAACGCGCGCTGGAAGCGCAGACGCGACTGTTCGCCGGCTACATGACGGTCTGGGGCAACGCCATCCAGAAGGTTAGCCCGAATGCCGAAGCGCCGGACGATGCGGTCAAGCCCGAGCGCGGCGACAAGCGTTTTCAAGACCCCGAATGGGGTCGCAACGCTTTCTTCGATTTCCTCAAACAGGCCTATCTCGTCACCTCGCGCTGGGCGGCCGACCTGGTCGAGCACGCCGAAGGCCTCGACGACCACACCCGCCACAAGGCGAGCTTCTACGTCAAGCAGGTGTCCAATGCCATCTCGCCGTCGAACTTCATCCTGACCAATCCGGAGCTGTTTCGAGAAACCGTCGCCTCGAATGGAGAAAACCTGGTGCGCGGCATGAAGATGCTGGCCGAAGACATCGCCGCCGGCAAGGGCGACCTGAAGCTGAGACAAGCTGACTATTCGCCCTTCGAGATCGGCAAGAACGTCGCGACATCTCCCGGCAAGGTGGTCGGCCGCAGCGATGTCGCCGAAATTATCCAGTACGATCCGACGACGGAGACGGTGCTCAAGCGCCCGCTGCTGATCTGCCCGCCCTGGATCAACAAGTTCTACATCCTCGATCTCAACCCGCAAAAGTCCTTCATCCGCTGGGCGATCGAGCAAGGCCATACCGTGTTCGTCATCTCCTGGATCAATCCCGACGAGCGGCACGGCGCCAAGGGCTGGGAAGCTTACATACGGGAAGGCCTGCAATACGGCCTCGACATGATCGAGAAGGCGACCGGCGAGAAAGAGGTCAACGCCATCGGCTATTGCGTCGGCGGCACGCTGCTGGCGGCCGCACTCGCACTGCTGGCACAGGAAGGCGACAACCGCATCAAATCGGCGACCTTCTTCACCACGCAGGTCGACTTCACCCATGCCGGCGACCTGAAAGTCTTCGTCGATGAGGACCAGGTGGCAGCGGTCGAGAAATCGATGAACGAAAAGGGCTACCTCGACGGCACCAAGATGGCGACCGCCTTCAACATGCTGCGCTCGGGCGACCTGATCTGGCCTTATGTCATCAACAATTACATGCGCGGCAAGGATCCCCTGCCCTTCGACCTGCTCTACTGGAACGCCGATTCCACCCGCATGGCGGCTGCAAACCACTCCTTCTACCTGCGCAACTGTTATCTCGAGAACAATCTGACTCGTGGCGTGATGGAACTCGCCGGCCGCACTGTGTCGCTGGCCGACGTCACCATCCCGGTCTACAACCTGGCGTCAAAGGAAGATCACATCGCGCCGGCCCTTTCGGTGTTTCTCGGCTCGCAATATTTCGGCGGCGACGTCGAGTTTGTGATGGCTGGTTCCGGCCACATTGCCGGTGTCGTCAACCCGCCGGCAGCCAAGAAATACCAGTACTGGACCGGCGGCAAACCGACGGGCGATTTTGGCCAGTGGCTCGCCTCGGCGGTGGAGCATCCCGGCTCCTGGTGGACGCACTGGCAGCACTGGATCGAAACCCAGGACGACACCCTCGTTCCGGCCCGCAAACCGGGCAAGAATATGAAAACCCTGGGTGATGCCCCCGGCACCTATGTGAAGGTCCGCGTGTAACGCCGGCACCTTTTGCAGGTGCCTGTGTGTAACGGAATGTAATGTCTGGTGAGTTGACGGGCCGGCAAAACGGGGCGAAATGGTGTCGTCAACCTTCAAGAAGCCTCAATTGGCCTCCAACGAGCAAATAATTCAGAGGCTTGCAGAATTGACACAAGTCTCGTTTCCGGTTTGGGAACACAAGGTTATTGGATGTGAACGTTTCGACGCCGCACCAATAGCAGGCCGACCGGACACCGAGGGGGAATCTAGTTTTGAAATCAGTAGGATCGCGTCTCGCGGGGAGAGAAGGTCGCACTATAGCGGCAGCGCTTTTCTCCGTGCTTCTGGCGTCCTGCACCTCCGCCGGCGACCCCACAATGTCCGTCGGCATGCCTGGCTACAACGCGACCGCTTCTGACATCGCCGCGGCTTCCGGCGCCAGCCCTGCGGCGCCGGGCGATTCGACCGTGCAGGTCACATCCACCGGGCCGCAGATGATGATGACGGCAGCGGGCGATGCGACACTGCCCGAGCAGGTCGCCTATGTGCCGGTGGCCAAGCCCGGCACCGGCTTCCCGGTCAATGTTCCCGCCGGCTCCGAAACCATTGTCGGCCAGACGCCGCAGTCGCTGCAGCAGTCAGCACAGACCGCGGCCGCAACGGACGCCGTGGCGCAGAAGATCGCCGCCGCCGATGCCGGCGTGACCGCACCGAAAGCGACGGCAGCGGCACCCGCGACCAACGAGGTCTACGTGACCGCCGCGCCCCAGCAGATCGACACGCCGAAGAAGGGCTTCCTGGCCTCACTGTTCAGCACCACGCCAACCTCGGCGGCACCTGCTCCGCTGGTCAACTCGCGCTCGGGCGAACAGCCTGCGGTTGCTTCCCAGAAGGCCGTCCCGGCAAAGCCGATCATCACGCTAGCGTCAGCCAATTCCGCCGACAAGCCCTTGCAGCTTGCCTCGCTTGGCAACGAGAGCAACCACATCACCGGCAGCGATGCCTTGCCCGGGGTGCGCCAGACGGCGCTGTTCGAGATCAAGCGCAAATCCGGCCTCGACGACGAAAGCGACGTCGACCTGAACGAGGACGAGGGTTCGGGCGGCGCCTATCAGGTGGCCTCCGCCGCCGGCCTCGCCCGGCTGGCGCCCAATGGCCTGTTGAAGCAAAACGAGAGCGTCGACGTCGCCTGCCTGAAGCCGTCGCTGGTGCGTGTGCTGAAGACCATCGAAGGCCATTACGGCCGCAAGATGATGGTCACATCAGGCTACCGCGACCCGGCCCGCAACCGGCGCGCCAACGGCGCCAAGAATTCGCTGCACATGTATTGCGCCGCCGCCGACATCCAGGTTCCCGGCGTCTCCAAATGGGAACTGGCGAGCTACATCCGAACCATGCCCGGCCGCGGCGGCGTCGGCACCTACTGCCATACCGAATCCGTTCACGTCGACGTCGGCCCCGAGCGCGACTGGAATTGGCGCTGCCGCCGGCGGGGTTAGCATCCCCATTCGGCAAACGGGCCGAGGGGCCGTTAGCAGCCTGCCGTTTTTCCCGATTAGCTATCAGCGACGTTCGAGATTAGCCGAGGCACCCGCGACTTCGTCATCCTATGGCGAAGCAAGGCGCGCAGCGACGCAGCGCAGACCATAGGATGACGACTGCGCGGGGCGTTCAGGCTAATCTCCAAAGATGTGCAATGACGCGAGGGCAGAAAACCTGGGCTGGCTCACAAACTGGCCCTTTTCGCCCCTCTTGAAAAAAGTTTCCGCATCTGGCGGCTGATGGGTTGCCGGTTGGCAACAACGCAATTATAAGCCGCTTCGTCTGAGCGCGCCCATCGTCTAGCGGTTAGGACACCGCCCTTTCACGGCGGTAACAGGGGTTCGATTCCCCTTGGGCGTACCAGATATTTCAAGCACTTAGCTCCACACCGAAGGAATTCGTTGCCGAATTCGTTGATCGCAGAAACCCACTGCGTTGGCGTTTTGGCTTCACCGAGATTCGCAATGTGCTAAGATGCGACCGGGAAAACAGATGAACGGCATCGATTTTGCGGCCAATTCTCAAAACAAAACGCACCAAGACGGGCAAGCTGTGGGGTCGTCCGGTCAAGGCGCTCGAGCCTGACAACGGCGTACGCGACCTTCCATCCAAAGAGCGTAGGCGCCGGGGCTCCAAACAGAGTGCCACCCTGGGCATCGTGTACCGCGTTGTTGCCAAAAGAGCCGGCGACTCGCCGACGTCACGATCGGCGTGGTTGGTGATGAACGACCACGAACGGTTTCCGACATCGGCCGACAAATCGGCCGAAGCCGTGGACAGAATGAAGCGCTTTCTGGTCGACCCCACTCGGTCGAAGCCGCCTTCTGCCAAACGGGCAAAATAAACAAACTTTCGGCCGATTCCATCGCTGTTTCAAAGCCTTGGACTTGCCCTGGCAATTGGTGGCGGTCTGCCAAGCTCACGCCGTACGATGAGGCCTCAATCAGTCGCGAGGCCACTCAATGTCATCTAAGAACCCCACGCCAGTCCTTCAGGCAGTCTTTTCGGTCGAGGAATTGGCCGACTATTTCCGCATCTCGCGTGCTGGCGTCTGGCGTTTGCTACAAGACGGCCGGCTACCGAAAACGAAGATCGGCGGCCGGACCCTTATCCGGCGCATTGATGCCGACGCTTTTCTTGCCAGCTGCGTGAGCGCCGCGTGAGGTCCCATAGTCTCTCCGAACCGGAGCCTCGGTTTCGCGCCTCGTATCCACTCCGATACGACGATCCTTGCTCGTCGAGCTTGCTCGGCTTCCTCGTCGAGGGCTTTCGCATCGCCGGCGACGCACCGGGCCTCTCGCCCTTCGGTGAGCATGCTGTTGTAGACCCGTCGTACTCCCGACCGATCCAGAACATGCTCAATGACCACAACTCGTTGGTCGCGGCCGTCGAGAGTTCGCTGCGGAGGCGAGCAACTGAACTGGTGACTGCCGCCGGGGTCGAAGTGGGCGCCGCCGGTGAGCCGCTGGTGGCCGAACTGGTGAGGGCGTGGCGAAATGAGAGCCTGGCGGTCGAGTTGCTGTCTGCCGAGCGAGTGCGCCACGATCTGACGTCTCCGGCCGCGCGCGCCATTGCAGGCGCATGCATCTTGCTCCGCGGTGAGTTGGATCCGATCCGGGATACCCCACTATACGCAGAAGTCGCGAAGCTGGTGAACCGAGGCGCAGCGACATCGTCGTTTCTAGCTGGCCGGCATATGCGCGCCGGCGCGAACCGATGGCGAGCAGACCTCGTGAGTGGTTTGCAGAGGCCGCGACGTGTTGCAATTCCTGTCGAAGAGCTGATGCGGTTCGAAGTCGACTACACAACACAGTTCACGCGTGCGCTCTTGGTGTTGTGGTCGCAAGCGCCCGGCGTCGACCGCCTCAAAAGCTATCGCGGCGCCGCCCTCGCCCAAGCGATCGACGATCAGGACGGCCTGATTTACCGGATTGGAAAAGCGCACGATCAGCCGCTGCGCTTGCGACAGCTATACGATTCCCGGCGCTGAAATCGCACTCGCATCGTACGGCATCTCTCACCACAATTGCCCGACGACCAACCTCCCAGGAAAGAGAACCATGCGGAAATTGTCAGCAGTCGACCGCCCTGAATTCATCACTGTTCGCCAGGCAGCAATTCTCGCCCAACGATCGACGTCATGGATCCGCGAATGGGTGGCTTGCGGCCGGCTGGCGGCTGAGAGGCGCGGCCGGCTGATCTTCGTTGATCAGGCAGATGTCGACGCCTTGATCGCCAGAACCATCAGGCGGCGCCCTGCGCGCCGGGGCGTGCCGCATCTGCGGCTCGTCGTCGACAACACTTAAAAGGAAAAGGCCGCCCGCCCCTGGCAGAGCGCGACGGCCGGAAAGTAAAGTGAACAGCTTGAATGTACACCACACCCCGGACGGCCCGCAAGCTGGCAAGGCCAGTTGGGAGCAAGTCCGCGACGGCGCTCGAGCTACGCCAGCGACATCCGCCGCTACGACCGTGAAGTCGTCGGCGAGCACTTCCCCATTAGGAGAAGTGGCGTCGGCGATGGTGGCCGCCGGCTATCTACCTTTCCTACGGCCATGCCTGCCCGTCAAAGTCAGTTTCACCAGGTGGGATCGGAGGACGAAGCTTCTCGTTGAGAAGATATCGGACGGCAAAGTGCCGGGCGAGTTCGCCAACGGCAAGTGGAGGGCGATGGCGGACTGGCCGAACCGAACGCCAACCGACACGGATGTTGCTGAGTGGCGCACTTGGCCAGACGCAGGGCTGTGTCTCGCCACCGGGACCGTGGCTGCGCTAGATATCGACGTCAAGATCGGGACAGCGGAAACGGGGCGTGAAGCCGACCGCGGCCGGACGCTGGTCGATGCAATCAAACGGCTGGCCGCCGATGCATTGAGCGTGCCCATCGCGCGCCTTCCGCTACGCTGGCGCGAAAACTCGACCAGTTGCATGGTGTTGGTGAAGCTCGCCGCGCCGCGGGGTAGACGGCAGCTGCATCTCGTCGATAACGAGACCGGGCGAGAACATGCGGTCGAGTTCTTGGCGAATGGCCAGCAAATTGTCGTCGCCGGGATGCACGCATCCGGCGCCCGCGTTCAATCGTCGTTGCCTAATGTACCGTTCGAAGCTTTGCCTACTCTGGACAGCGCCAAGCTAGACGAACTCATTCCCGCCATCGTCGAAACTGCGCGGTCGTTGGGCTTCAGCCTGTCGGCATCGAAAGGCGGCTCTGGCCGGGAAATGAAACCGCCCTACCCGCCCGCCGTTGCGGTGCGCCGCGCAGTCATGGCACGACGCGCAGAGTGGGTGCCGCAAATCGTCCCGTGCACGCCAACCTCCGATCACGAATGGCGCGTCACGTCGGCAGAGTTCGACCGCGACCTCGAGGAAGATCTTGCAATATTTTCGGACGGAATTGAGGACTACGGAACGGAGCGAACCCACACGCCCGCCTCGCTGATCCAAGAGTTCGGGTCGTTCGCCGGCGACGGCGTCATACACTTCGGAGGGAGCCCTCTCTACGGGCCTAGGGATGGTCAGGCCTTCGCCGTCGTCGGCGAGCCAGATCGGTCGACTCGACGCCCTACTGGAGCTGAGGCGTTGACGTGGCTTTGCCGGACACTGGCGGGCGACCATTTCCCCGCGTTTGCCGAGGGCGCTACCTGGTCGTCCTCGCTGCCAACAATTGCTCGCGCCGTCGGGCTTCGCTGGCAGTCCTTGGTAACAGCCCGCTGGTTTGAATTTGCTGAAGACAACCGGCCTTGGTCCTGGCCGCCGGATGTGCTGAGCGAGAAGGCAGACGTTCTGGTCGCGTTGGAGGCGATTGATCCGGTTGACTTTGCACGAATCGAATTCGCGAATGAGATGAGACCCGACCCAGCAAACCTGCGGAAAATCATCGACGATCGACGGGCAGTCGTGGCCGCTACGTGTCCTGAGCAAGGAGCCGCCGCTGTTGATTACGGTGGGGAACCGGAGCCCGTCGACATCTTCGCCCAAGACGACCCCGCCGAGCTCTCTGCACTGCCGGCAGATTGCCTGCCCCCGATGCTCCACCGATGGGTGCGAAGCGAAGCACGACGCAAAGGGGCGCCGGAGAGCTTCGCCGCCTTGGCCGCCGTTGCTGTCGCCTCCGCCGCTGTGGGAGCGTCGCTGCGAATTCAACCGAAGGCGCGCGACACCGACTTTGTGCAGCCGGCTGCTTTGTGGGCTGCAATCGTCGCTGAGCCAGGCCGTGGCAAATCACCAGTCATCAGCGCCGCTGAAAAGCCGCTACGGGAGCTCGACGCGGAATGGTACGCAGCAGGTAAAGACCGGCATGATCGCTGGGCGGCTGCGAGGGATGCGCACCGGAAGAAGCCGAAGGAACATCCCGACCCTGGCTCGGAGCCGATTATACGCCGCATTGTGGTCGACGACATTACGCTTGAGCAGCAAGTCCGCGTACACGCCCAAAATCCCCGAGGCCTGATGCGAGCGCCAGACGAGTTGCTGGGCTTTTTCGGTTCTCTTGGCCAATATAAAAAAGGTGCTGAAGGTGACAGGAGCCAGGCGCTGCGCCTTTTCGAAGGTCGCCCCATCACGGTGGACAGAGTCGGCAGCGGTTCTGTCCGCGCCGATCAGGCCCTGATGGGAGTGATCGCCGGAACGCAGCCGCAGAAGCTGACAGAGATCGCGCGCAACCTCGGCGCAGATGGAATGCTCCAGCGGTTCCTTTTCGTCGTCGATGACGGTGCGGAACGAGAGGCCGTTGACGAAGAGCCAGACGCAGAGGCGCTCGGCGCATACCGTCGCGCGCTCCGCAAGTTGGCGGCAACAGAGTTCCCGCACTCAGTGCCATTGAAGATGGCTCCCAGCGCACAAAAGGACTTTAGGGAAGCTATGGCTTCAATCTCCCGCCTAAGGAACGTGCCCGGCGGTTCCGTCGCGTGGCGCGGCCACCTGGACAAATGGGGGCTGTTCCTGCCGCGCATCGTGCTCACCTTCCACGCCCTGCAATTTGCCTTCGCGCTGGACGACGCCGATTTCAATGCGGACATTGAGGCGCCTACCGTTCGGCGTGCCGTCAATTTCGCCAGGTTCCTTCTGCGCCACGGGCTTCGAATTTACCAATCGTTTTTCGCTCCCGACCCCGCAGCCACCGAGGCAAGGGCGATCGCAGGCTATCTGCTGACGCGACCGGATCTCGAGACGCTGTCACCGCGGACCATCTCGGACGCTCGGAAGGATCTTCGTTCCGACCGCCGAAAGCTTTTGGCGGCCATGGCGGAGCTTGAAGAAGCCGCTTGGTGTGTCGTGGCTGAACGCAACGCCGATGGGCCGGCTCGCTGGCGGATCAACCCAAAGGTCCATGTTCGTTTTCAGGCCCAGGCCGCGAGGGAAACATCGGAGCGCTCGCGAAAGCGGCAAGCTATTGCGGAAGCCGGCGAGGCGCGAAAGTGGGTCAACACGGACAGATTGTCCGACGGAGGCAGCGATGAAGGTTGAAGGCGCGGCAAACGCGGCTTGCGTACGCGAAGAGATAGTTTGCATACCACCCTATTTTTACCAGTCTCCCTATCTGGTTTTGAAAATGTATCTCACACGCGCACAAGCCGCGTTTGCCGCAGTGGGCTCGGTCGGACAATTTGTCATCGATACGGGGCGGTGCCGATCAGGTGAGCTGACCGATTCGGGGGCGGCAAGAGTTGGAATGGCGATAACTCATAAGCGCCTATCGTGGGAGTGGCTGTGAGACGCGCCGGCACGCCCACGCCGCCCGACGGATGGCGGGGAAGCGCCGCCCAGATCGCCGTCGGCCGCGCGGCGATCCGGGCATATAACAAGCGGCGACATCTGGTGCCGAAATGCGGGGCCAAAGCTAAGAGCCATGGTAACCCCTGCGGCCAGATCGCCATGGCCAATGGCCGCTGTTATTTACACGGCGGGCGGGTTCCGGCCGGCGACGGGTATCACCTGCCGGTGTGGCCAGACGGAAAGGCACCTGGCGGCGTGGCGAAGTTGAATCGCAAATTGAACGACCTCGACCGCGCCGCGGCGAAGCGAGCAAAGCGCGTCGCGGCGATGAGCGCGGAAGAGCGCGCTGCTTACGAGCAATGGAAGAAGACGCACAAGCCCGGTCCGGCGGTCGCACGGGCCAGAGCGCGGCGGGAGCGGGAGCGGGCGAAGGCTCAGCGCGAGCTGATCGAAACCTTTCCTCCACGGCAGTCGCCGTCTGCAAAGTCAGCGGAGCTTGCAGAACAAATCGAGGCGCTGCGCGCGGAACTTAAGCGCCGCAGAGACGACGAACAAAAACCAAAGCCGATAGGGGCGTTCGCATGAGTGAACTCAACGACAACGAACTTGACGACTTCGACGGCGACGAGCGGCTTCGGGCCGACATCATTAGGCAAGCGCGCACGGTAGGTATCCAGGTGGCGTTTGAGAGCGCCCTTGCGGTTTGCCGAGATCCAAACGCTCCAGCCGCAGCGAAGGCGTCGAGCCAGCGTACGCTTTTGATGGTAGGCGGTCTTCTAGATCGCAACGACCGCAACGCCAGCGTAGAGAAGGCACCGTCGGAAATGGACGGCGCCGAACTCGAGAAAGCAACCCAAGACCTAATCCGTAGACAGCGCCGCACAGGATCTGTGGCGACTAAGCCACGCGGCGACGCCTTCAATTGATCATGCGATCGTCGCGTCAGCCCGGTCTAGTATCCGCTTCACCGACATCGCCTTCAGGCCGATGGCATCGCCAATCGCGCGTAGACTGGCGCCGGCTTTTCGCATCGATTGCATTTTGGCCAGGGTGAATTGCTGCTCCGCATTGTCGACCAACCGACCGTCGACCACGTCGAACCCGAAAGGCGCTTTACCGCCCCCGTAGACGCCCTTAGAGGCTAGGTGGCGCTTTACCTCACGAATGCGCTCACGGATGCGATCGCGCTCGTTCTCAGCGACGGCTGACAGGATGGTGAACACTAGCTTGCTGATTCCGTTCCCAGTGACGTCGCCACCGAGATCGATCATCACCAGGCCAGTGCCTTGCCCCTTCATCTCCTCGAGGGTGCCGAGCGCGTCTGATGCGCTCCGAAACATGCGATCGAGTTTCGGCGTGATGATCATGTCGCCCTTGCCGACGGCAGCGAGAAGACGTTCGCCCTGCGGCCGATCGGCGAGCGGCACCGAGCCGGAAACGCCTGCCTCAACAAAAATCTCGTCTACCCCCCAGCCTTGCATCATGGCGTATCCGACGATCTTCGCCTTTTGCGTTTCAAGGCTGTCGCCGTTCGTCGCCTGCTCGGCGGTCGATACTCGCACGTAGCCAAAAACCTTCATTTCATCGGCCCTTTTGTAACCGTGCATTAGCAATGTTACATTGTAGGCAATGTTACGCCATGATAGCAAGGTAAAAAGTAGACGCAACGGGGCAGGCATCAGCAGCCGGCCCCGGCCCCCGGGCAACGACCCGGGGGCCGGTGGCACCCCCCGGTACGGTCCGAACAGCCCGGGCCGAGCGCCGGCGAACGCCGAAACAAAGTCGCCCCATTTTCAAACTTTTGGTCCCCATTTTGTTCGATTTAGCGGCTTTTAGAGGCCGTTGGTTCGTTCAACAGAAGCGGGCAAAATAGGTGCACTGAAACAACTGGACCCGCCCTGATGCCGAACGAATTCATTCCCTTCGCCACCGACGGCCATGAAGAGGGCGATCCGCCCACCCAGGAAGAAATCGCCTTCGATGGGCAAGTCGACAGCATTGGATTTGGGCTGTGGAAGTCGACATTGCTGCACGTCAATATCGCCTTTGAATTGCCGCTCACGTTGGAGTCGATCCGAAAATTCAAGCCCGTCTACCAACTCGACGCAAAGCGTCGCGACCAGTTGGTTCTCGACGCGGCTGACGCCATGGCCTCCGCGGCAAGGCGCCTGCCCCCAAATTACAGCCGTGGCCAAATCGTCACTTTAATGTCGGCAGCGATAACCGTTATCCGCTCCTGGGCGGAAGATGACGTTGAAAAAGCTGCCCATCATCCGCATCGACTGACCGACGCCAAGGTGTGGATAAAGCTGTTTGAACGCGACCTGCGCAATCTTTCGGACTTCCAGTGGTTGCAGCAGCGAAAGGCTCAACGGCGCGAAGAAATCGTCGCAAGTATGCTCATTGGGAGCTCCATGGTTCCCGCCCTCGCCGGGGCTGCGTGATGCTGGCCTTTTCGGTCCAAATTTCGTATAGTGATAGCGCTGGAACCGCGCGGGACTCGAGCATCCGCAAATCGCCGCAAGCAGTGCTTGCCAACTTCAACCCTTTCACAGCCATCAATTTGCGAAGCTCGCGCTTCGTCGCTGTTGATTTCGGGGTGATGCGATGACGGAACCCACGCTGCCAATCTCCCCACCTTCCGCCGAAGCTGTTCGTTCTCGACTGGAACGTGCAGCTGGCTATCTGGCCAACGTCACAGAGCCAGGCAAGACCGTACTCAACGCCTTGAGCGGCGTGCGCGAGATACTGTTCGCGGCATGCGAAACCGGCGATCTGCCCGGCGAATTTCCCGACCTGGTGCCAAGGCTCTCGCAGCTGATCGCCGACGCTTGCCCTATCCTCGCCAAAGATGGCGCGATGTCAGCGGAACGGGCCTATTGGGGCTTGGGTCGAACGAACGATCTCTTGCATCCCTGCAAGGCCGACGCCAAGACGGCCGGCATCAGTTACGTGGCCATATTCGTAGGGGAACTTTCGATCGCGTTCCATCGGACGCAGCTTTTGGCCGCCGGTTTCGAAATATTCGAAGACATCTTTGCCAAACGACTGCCGATCGACACCGGCAGCGCTGCACTCCACTGAGGGACCGCCGTGAGCATGAAATCGAGCCCCTACTTTAACTCGCCCCAGTTTGCCCAAGCGGCGAGCAACCTTTCCTCGCTGTTCGAACCGCCGAGCGGCGCGGATGCCGCCGGCTGGGCTGACGCGAATGCCAAGAAAGCTGCAGCTTCGCGGATCCAGCAGCTTTTCGATTACCGCAATTCGCCGGATTTCGATCAGCAGTCGTTCGATCGAGGCAACATCGCGGTCGGCAACTACGCTCCGACTAGCTCGTTTCAGGCGCTGGACATGAACGACGCGACCAAGCGTCGGGGTGACGACATCACGGCGGCCACGTCGCGCGCCAACAATGCCGCGGATAATGTCGGGGCGATGGATCGGACCCGATTGAGCGAGCTCGGCAATCTGTTCGTGCCGCTGAGTGAAGGCCAGGTGCGCCCCGAATTGCCATCCGATATCGCTGGCCAGTTCGGTGTGACGCACGATCTGCCTGCGGCGCAGGGCCGCGAGAAGCCGCTGACGGAAACCGAATTCAACGCCCGCACCCTGGCCGGCATGTCGCCGGAGATGCAGCAGGCCGCAGCGTTCGGCAGCACGCCGATCGAGCCCGTTGTCACGCCAGACGGCCCACGCAACGTTACGCGCCCGAACGCGCTCGGCCAGGTCCCATACGACAAACCGACGGCCGGCTTTTCCGTGTCGATGGATAAGGACGGCAACGTCACTTACACGCAGGGCGGATCCGGAGGGAAGACGACAGAATTCCAAGGAAAGCAGAATGCGTATGTGACCCGCATGCGCGGGATGGCGCCGATCATCGACACGCTCGGCAACGAACTGACCGACTTCAAACAGGCCGCCTACGACGCTCTTCCGACGGTAGGAACGATCAAAACCGGCAATGGCATGCTGAGCGAAAACTACCAGAAAGCCAGCAACGCCGGCCGTGTGTTCCTTCAGTCAGTCCTTCGCCTGGACAGCGGCGCCGCGATCCCGCCCGCAGAAGAAGCGCAGTATGGCGACGTCTTCCTGCCGCGGCCTGGCGACAAGCCGGGAACCATCGCGCAGAAGAAACAGGCCCGCGACCTAGCCTTGAACGGTGTGGAAGCTGGGATGACGCCGGAACAGGTTCTGGCAACCGGCAGGGCCGTGCTGGCGTCTGGCGGTGACCCGAACGCGACAAGCGCCCCTTCAGCGCGAGCTCAGCAGCAAGGCGCGGCGGGTGGCCGCCCCTCGCAGAAGGCTGTCGATTTTCTGAGGTCCAATCCCGGTGCAGCGCAGCAGTTCGACGCGAAGTATGGCGCCGGTGCCGCTGCGGCCATTCTAGGAGGCCAGTGACTTGGCGAACATCTTCGATCAATTCGACGAACCGGCTCCGCTCCAGGGGCCGCCGCTGCTGCGTCCATTCAAGGCCGACGAGAAGCGGCCGAATGCCGATGGCTCTTATTCGACCGAGATCAGCACCACATGGCAGCAGCCCGATGGTCAATGGGTGAACATCCCCTCGCTTTGGATGAGCCCGCAAGGACCGAAGCAGTTCGAACCCGGCGATGAAGATGGGATCAACACGGCCGCCAATAATTTCGAGCAGATCAACGGACCGACATTCCAGCGATTCCCCGATCTGGCATCCGCCGAGCAGGCCGCGAAGCTTCGGTCTTCCGAAGGCGGTGCAGCGGCGCCGGCCGGAAACGTCTTTGACCAGTTCGACGAGCCGGCCACTCCCGCATCCTCTGCGCCCGGCAACAACCTTGAGAGCCTGATGCGCGGGACAGAGCAGGCCCCGCCGGGGCCTGAAACCTCAACGGCCAAGGACGTCGGCTTGTCGGCGTTGTCCGGCATTCCACGCGGTCTGGCTGAAACAGCGATGTTTCCGGTGACCCTTTCCCGAATGGTCGAAGGTGGCGGGAACTGGTTGTACAACAAGGCCGAAAATGGCGTTCGCTATGCAATCGGCGCCGAACCGCTGTCTGACGAGGAATTGGCTCGCCGTGAGCAGCCGATGGGCATCAATGGCTATCTCTACGATGCGCAGGACGCAGCGCGCGGCGAGATGGACAAGGTTCTGCACAAGCCACAG
Source organism: Mesorhizobium sp. M0478 (assembly GCF_040321305.1). Lineage (NCBI taxonomy): Bacteria > Pseudomonadati > Pseudomonadota > Alphaproteobacteria > Hyphomicrobiales > Phyllobacteriaceae > Mesorhizobium > Mesorhizobium sp. M0478. Next base: position 23,510 of record NZ_JAMYRH010000011.1, on the reverse strand, counting down.
ACCACACCAGGAAAGTTTGCCGGCACGATCACCGAGTTTGCCGCGCCTGGCGGGTTGCCGAGTAAGGGTGTTCGTCTCGCGGAGACTGGCGTGGGCGCGCTTCGCAAGTACGGTGCCGAACTGGTCGGAAACGTCGTTGTGCCGGCGGTTGCGTCGGAAAGCGCGGGCCAACTGGCGGAAGGGACGCCATATGAAGGTTTGATGCGCTTTCTCGGCGCGGCTTTTGGAAATGGTGGCGTGGCCGGCGTCCGTGCCCACAACGCCCCGGGGGCGGCTGTTCGCCGTGCCACCGAAGGCACTACGGACGCAGAGTGGGCCGCAGCAAAGGCTCTTCAAGACAACAACACCGGCATTGCGCTTTCCGGCCCGGAGGCCCACGCTCAGGCCCGCGACGGCGCCAGCAAGCTTCTCGACCTTCAGCGAGTTGTTGAAGGCTCGACCACGGGCGGCAACAAGACGGGGCCGTTCTATGCACAGCGTCCCGCACAAGTCGATGCTGCCGTTGGCAGGCAACTGGATGAGATCGCCCCGAAGAGTGCGGATCCCTATGCACTCGGGCCGCGAGCGGCCGAAGCTGCCGGGAATGTGATCGACAAGACGCGCCAGAACATCAATGCGCAGACTCGGCCGCTCTACGATGCCGCACGGCCGCAACAGATACCGGCGGCAGAATTTGCGCCGATCGCCGCCGATCCTCGCTTCGTCGCGGGGTTGAAGCGGTTGCGTGAAAACAAGGAACTAGCTCCCGATTACGCCAACATGCCCGACAATTCGGTCGGCGTCATCGATGCGGTGACGAAAGACATGGCCGCCCGTGGCGAAGCTCTCAGCACCGTTGCCAATCCGCTCTATGGCCCCGAGCTCGCAGGCAAGAGCACCGCGGGCGCAGCCAACGCGCGCAACATTGCGACGCAGGAGTCGCCGGAATACGCCCAGGCTCTGGCAGAACAAGAGGCCCTGCGTCGAACTCAGTTGAACCCGCTCGAGCAAGGCCCTGTCGGCAGTGTGGCAAAGGCAACGGACACCAGGACGGCCGGCGAGGCCATTCTGCCCCGCGACCCGCTCGCCGGCGCAGCGCCGTCGAACGCCGATGCGGTCAAGCGGCTCGCTGCTGAAGATCCGGAGACCACAGCCGCGCTTGTTCGGCAAAACCTCGCCGATCGCTATTCTGCGGCTCAGACTGAGACGCAGAGCGGCAGCCGCGAGACCGCCGGAGCGAAATTCCATAAGAGCGTGGCTGGCAATGACGAGCGTAGCGCCCTCCTCGACGCGGTGCTGCGCGCCCTGCCGAACAATCAAGCGTCGGTGACGATGCCCGAGCTTCTCGATGTCTTGCAGGCCACCATGAGGCGGCAGGGGCCAGGCAGTGCGACCGAGCCAAATCGAATGATCACGTCAGAGCTCAGCGCGGCGTCCCCGGCAGCGGCCGTGTTCGATATCGTGAAGTCAGTCGGCGGTAGCGTCATCAATAAGGCCGGCGACGCGACGAAGCGTGCCGCGCTGCGCGATGGGTTGGAAACGCTCGCCGATATGTTCATCTCCCCGAACTCTGTCGATCTGATCCGCAATGCCAAGAACAATGGCGGACGGCGGATCGCTGCGACGGCAGCGGCTCGTACCGCCGCAGAGACAGGTGGGACGTTGTTCGACCCTGCCGGCCAGCGGTGACGTATAAGCGCTTTCCGATCTGCGGCCTCAATTTGGTCCGGTGTAGAGGCTAGGAACGCACCCAAGTTTGAGATATCGAAAGAGAGCGCAACGGCGATCTTTGCGCAACGAGACTGAAAACGGGGGAGAACAGGTTGGCTACGAGGCGCACGGCATTGCCGCCATCGTCACTAGAAGAGACGCTTTTTCCAATCGTAGATCTTTCCGATGAGCAATTCGTTCGGCTGATGGCAGGCCTGAGTTCCGAAGCTTCGTTTGCTCTACCCCGGGCTGTTGTAGGCGACTTGGCCCAAGATTTGTCCATGTCTGAGAGACAAATCTCATTCCTGGCAAATTCGCTAGCATACCTATATGTCTCAGCGCAGGATTCACCCTTAGCGCACAATGAAGCTGCAAAGGCACTCGTCAGCGAACTCGAACTGTCCGCATTGCAAGATCATCAGCAGGCTCAATTTTCCACTCGATTGTTAGAGCTGATCTCCAAGTCATCAACTCATGACGCCTACCGCAAACGAGAAATGCTAAAAGGCGGGATCCTTCCAGCGGCGGTCGCTCTAAAAACGCTGGTCGATCTGCGTGCAGATTTTGGAGAAGATGAAAAAACACCCCTGGCAAAGTCGTTCGTAATTTCTATTCAGCTCAAAATAAGTACGGACTCCAGAATAGACCAGAATCGCGACTTGACGTGCCATCTTACTGAGGACGTTCTTGATGATTTTATAGAAAAATTGCAACGCACTAAGAAGAAGATAGTCGCCTTGAAAGATTTCGCTGCCGCTAACTCACTTTCGGTTCATTAGATGTATCATGATTTCTTGGCGGATCTCCGAGTCACTCCGCTGGATCACGGGGATCCAGAGACTACAGAGCGGATGGTGCGGTGTACAGTCCGGCATCAGGACTTGGCACCGACGGGACGGATAAAAGGGATAGGGTTTCGACGCTCCACCCCCGCGTCTGATGGGATTTTGCATCACAGGTTAGAGGAAACTCCTCGGCTGAGGGTTTGGCGTGAAAGCGCGGACGGTTATAATTTCGGGCTCACCCATCACAGGCCCTACCCCGAAAAATCTGAGGTTAAGGCTGTATCTGGCCAAAGCGCCTTGAGCCTAAGCGGCTCATATTCTCCGAGCAAATCTGTGCTGGCATACTGGTTTGAGGGCCTTCGTCAATTTGCTCCGGCGGAAGAGTTTGCAGAGGCCGAGCGGCTTCTGAGCAGGTCGGACGAGGCTGAGCTCGCGGCGGAATTTGGCCGGCGGCTCGTTTCGCTGCTAGGCTCATTTGTGCAACACCGGCGGGACGAACGACCTGTTCTCTTTGCGCTGACCCAAAATGGTAGAATTGATCCTCACTTCCAAGTGGCGGCATGCGAGCGCTTCTGGATTGTTCCCGACAAGTGCGGAGAATTCCTCGGCGCGCTGGCGAGTGACCTGCTGTCAAACCTGAACGGTGGCGTGGAAATTTCCGGCGAGTGGGGCCGGATCTTGTCTGATGGTCGCAATTTGCAAGCTCGACTTGATCCACTCCGTAAAATTGTCGAGCCGAGCTTTATACATGCCGTCCGGACCGAATGACGCTCTTCCGATTTATACAGCTGTCCGATATCCATCTGTGCATCGAACCCCGTCGCAGAAACGCGCTAGCGCTGTTCAGGAGGCACCCAAGCGCGAGCCTCGACGTAGCTCGGCAATGGTGGAACGGAAACCTAGCGCTAAAGCTTACTCGCCCGGAAAGCTACGATCCTGACCTGGTGGCTGGTGTCGCCCGTTTCGCATGGCGACATGGTGACGTCACCGACTGCATCATCGTGTCTGGCGATTTGGCGACGACAGGTAGCCAGCTAGATTTGGCAACCGCGAAAGCCTTCGTCGACGCTGCTCCCAATGACCGTTTTTTCACCCTTGGTGGCGGTGTAACTTTGAAGGCGGCGCACCCCGATATCCACGTTATGGCCGGCAATCATGACCACTATCGGGACGATTACGGAAGCCCAGGCGGATCAGCACATTTCCGGTTGAATTTCGGAAATCGCATGCCGAACCATGACGGAAAGATTTCTCATACGGTACTGACAAAAAATGAAGAAACAATAGGGCTCATTTTCGCTGATTTCACGCTGGACAAAAGCGACGACTGTTCTGCGGTCAACGCTGGTGCTATGTTTCTAAGGTATGGTCAAGGTCGTGTATATCCAGATGTTCTTAAGGCGCTTATTGCCAAGCACCACGTGCTAAAACAGAAATATCGAAATATTCATATTGTTTGGGTGGTTCATTTTGCGCCATTTGATTGTTCAGTTAAACTTCAACTCAATGATTTTAGTGAACTAGTTGATGCGGCGAACAGCGTGGGGGTACAGCAATTGCTATGCGGGCACACTCACTCCATGAAGAAGCAAATAGAAGGAAAGTTGTCGATATATTGTGCTGGGCCGGCTGGTGCAATAGGCTCGGAAGAATCAAGCTACATTCATATCAACGAGATTGAACTGACTGGCGGGGTCGGCCGCTTTAAGAGGCGGAATTTTCTATGGTCGGCCGCTCGACATGATTTCGACGAGCAAGCGTCAGACTAAGTCTTAGATGACTTCGGCAGGTTGCTAAAATTCGTTTAGACGAAATTGGGCAACAGCACCGGCCGTGTTCGACATCGTGAAGTCAGTCGGCGGTAGCGTCATCAATAAGGCCGGCGACGCGACGAAGCGGGCGGCGTTGCGGGACGGACTGGGAACGCTGGCCGACATGTTCATCGACAAACACTCGGTAGAGCTCCTACGCAACGCCCGGAACAACGGCGGTGGTCGCATCGCACGTGCGGCAGCGGCTCGCACCGCGGCAGAGGCTGGCGGAACTTTGGTCGACCCGGTCGGTCAGCGCTAGGACGTCCTTGCCAGCGCTGCAACGCATCGTTGCATTAAAGGTTAACCGCGTTCTGGCCTTCGCCTTGAAGGTCGGCTTGATGTCAGGTTGATGTTCCGCTCGCATTTGAACTACCCGGTGCGCGCTGCCACACAAACATCAAAATCCGAATCCGGAGCCGGAGCAGCAACAGACGATCCACGACCTGCGCAACGTACTGGAGCAATACACGACCCCTGAAGCACCATCCCAAGTTCTGCATTGATCGGCGTGCGATTCTGCTTCAGCATGGCCTTCGGGTTTTTGCGACGTTTCGGCACGGTGGGCAGCATGAATCAATTCGTCCGTGGCGCCTTGAACCGTGAAGCTGCGGTCAACCGCACCTCGGCGGTGCGGCCGGCCGGTGAGGTCGGCCAGCTATGGGGCGATGTCTGCAGCTGGGTTTGCGCGATCGAGGACGGGCTGGGCAAGATCGGCACGGGCATTTTGATCGGCGCCGATCTGGTGCTCACCAACCATCACGTAGTCGAAAATCTTTTCCTCGCACCGGCCCGTATCAAGGACGCGGGCGTGCGTTTCGATTTCTTCGAGGACATTGCATTCAAGGGGAAAGTCTACGAGGGCCGCCGGGTGAAGCTCGTGGAGAACTGGAGTCTCGACCTACCGCACTGCAGCGACATCGACTACGCGGTGATCCGCCTGGCCGAGAAGGTGGGCGACCAGGCCATCGCCGACAAGAACGATCGCCTGGCCCCGCAACGCAGCTGGCTGGCGCTGCCCATGGCAACAGCCAAGCTCGTGCCCGGCGCCGAAATCCGTGTTTTGCAGCACCCCGTCAACGACACCCAGACTGCCGCCCAGCCCCGCAAGGAAAGCCCCGGCACGATTCTCAAGTTGCTCCATGGCGGCACGGTTCTGCGCCACGACGCCACGACCTTTGGCGGCTCGTCGGGCGGCGCAGTGCTCAACGCCCGCTTCAACCTCATCGCCATCCATCAGGGCGGCAACGAGGCGGAGAAGTTCAACCAGGCCATCGCGATCAGCGCCATCACCGCCGACATCGAGAAGAAAGGCTTCCCGCAACTGGTCGGCGTGGCGCCGCCGGAGCGACGCCAGCCCGTGGCCCGGCCCTTTAACCGCAAGAGCGAGACGGAGAAGGCGCGCAGCGAGGTCACAGCTTGGACTAGCGAGGTCTGGCAACTGCACATGCGCATGCTAATGGATCGCGACCAGGAGGAAAGCGACATTAGCGCCATGCGCGACATGGCGCTGGAGCATCCCGGCCTGATCCACCTGATCGCCTGCCGCGGCGTCGACAGCCACGCCAATTTCCTGGCAAGGCTGGCGCGCCTGTCGCTCGACAAACTAGGCGACGAAGACCGCAGCAAACGCGAGGCGGCATTACTCGGCGACACCGGTGCGCAGGGGCTGCAGCCCTGGAAGCCGGCCCGTATCGAATGGCCGAGGCGGATGTATCCTGCAGCGCGCGCCTGGCCGGGGCTCAAGACCGCAGTCGACAGGTATCTGCCCCCGAGCCAGCCCACCCTCGTGCAGATCGAGATCATGATGGACCAGTGGGAGCCAGTCCGCGATCCCGAGCTGATCGCCATGCTCGCCGCATATCTGCGCGGCAAGGAGGGGGTCGGCGCCGATTGCCTGCAGGTCCTCGTCATCTGCGCCGATGCCGTCGCGCAGGGCGATCCCGACCCATACGACGCGGACCGTGAGAAGATCCGGCAGATATGGGACAAGGATGCGCCGCCCGGCTGCGGCGCGGCGATCGAATTCTTCGACGTCACCAGCAACGACTTTGGTTCCTGGTGCCAGGCATTGGCGGCGGCGATGACAGGCAGCGGCGGCAAGATCAGGGGCAAGGCGGCGCTGGCGGACGCGATAGCCAGCAAGAAGAGGGAGATCGCCGCGGCGGTCGGCTTGGCTTTGCCGGGCGGTCAGGCCGTACCGATGGTGGTCGCGGAAGCCGCGCTTATGAAGAAGCTCGCACCGCTGATACGCAAGGCAGCTGCGAAGGATTGAGCGGCGCACAATCTATTCGATACCGCGCAAGGAGGATGGCTGATGTGGTTCAAGACTTTTCCCGAGAAGGATCCGAAAGAAGTGGTCCCCCTCATGGAGAACGGGCGCGAGGTGGAGAAAAAGGGCAAGGACTACGTCTTCAATCCAGACCTGATCGCCGCGGTCGACGTCGCCCGCGGCCTTGGCCGGCCGCTGCTGGTATCTGGCGAGCCCGGCTGCGGCAAGACGGAGCTGGGTTACGCCATTGCGCGGCGGCTCGGCATCCCGCGGGTGCATTTCTTCTCGACCAAGTCGAACTCCGAAGCGCGCGACCTCTTCTACACATATGATGCGATCGGCCGTTTCCGCCACGCCCAGGGCGACGGCGCACAGGTCGCCCCTGACGTTGCAGACTACATCGAGTTCCAGGCGCTCGGCCGTGCCATCCTCGACGCGCATGATCGTAAAGACATCGATCGCCTGCTGGTCGGCCGGCGCCCTTACCAGCCGCTGGAGAAACCAGGCCCCACTGTCGTCATCATCGACGAGGTCGATAAGGCCTCGCGTGATTTCCCTAACGACGTGCTGCGCGAGATCGAGGACTTGGCCTTTCGTGTTCCCGAGCTTTCAGGGCGCATAGCCGGGGAGGCGGAGACGCCTGGCAGCCTGCCGGCCGAGCAGCGCCCCATCGTGGTGATTACCTCCAATGAGGAGCGCCAGTTGCCCGATGCGTTCTTGCGGCGCTGCGTCTTTCACGAGATCGCCTTCCCCACCGACGAGAAGATCCTGCGCGCCATCATCGCCAGCGGGCTGAGGAAGAAGTTCGGGAAAAAGCAGGAGCCACCTGGGCAGGGTGTTGAGATGAAGTACGACCTGCCGGACAAGGACAAGGATTCGCTGCTGAGGCTGTTCAACAATTTCCGCAACGAGCCGCTGGAAAAGAAGCCCGGCATTTCCGAGCTCATCGATGCGGCTGCCCTGCTCGCCTACCCGCCGGCCCAGGCCCCGCGGGCCAAGCTGGCCGCGAGGATGCAGGAGATCGGGCCGGCGCTCGCCAAGCTCAAGAACGACCGGATGACGCTCGGCAAGCTGCTTGCGGAGCCCAAGCCCGAGGGCGCCTGATGCCGCAAGCCGGTGAAACCCACGACGCCACTCGCTTCGACTTTACCGAAGCCGGGCTGGAGGCGTTTTTCCGGCGCTATGAGGCGCAGCGCCTCCATCACGGCGTCGCCACGACGCTGCATCACGTATCGCCTGGCCAACGCATCGATGCGATCACCGCCATCGTCGGTCTGAACAAGGCAGAGGGCTGGCGGCGCCAGGAAAGCGACACGGCAAAGAGCCTGTGGCTGCGCTACATCACGCCGGTACTGGCGGAGGCGCGTGAATCGGCTGCCGCACTTGCCGCCGCCGCTGTCGACGGGCTGCCTGGTGTGTTCGTCCCACCATTCCCCGAGCCGCCGATCAGGCAGTTCCGCGAGCGCCCTCCGCCACGGGACCCACCGCCGCGCACAAAGCGGGATGACGAAACGAAGGCGATGATCAAGGTCAAGATGCCGGCGCTCACCTGGCGCGAACGGCTTGCCGCTCTGCCGCAGCAACTCTGGCAGGCGCTGCGCCGGGGTCAGGTGCAGCTCGTGATCGCGGCGATCGTGGCAGGCTGTGCCCTTGCCGGCTTGCTGCTGGACGGGAGCGTCGACAGGTTTCTGGAGTGGATCCAGCCAGGCCCTGTCGTTGAATGCGCCGCGCCACCATGCACCGTCGGTCCCGACCCGGGCGGCAATGAAGATCGCCTCGTACTACCGCCTCGTGACGTCCAGTTGCCTGACCCGAGTGCGGACGACCCTGTCGGCGACGCTTACCGCATGGCGCTGGTGGTGACGTTGGCCGCCGCTGCAGAGCACGACAACAAACTGACCCCACGCATGCTGGCGGAAATCTATGCCGGCGAATCTGACGTTTCCGGGCGGCCCGAGCTTTTCCTGGCCGCCATGCTGAAGCGTCGTCCGGACCCAGTTGACGATCTTGTCCTCGACCATCCCGCGTTGTTGGAATTTGCAGCCGCTTTTGCAGCGATCGAGCTTGGCACGGACAGGGTGAGAGTTCAGGCACTCAACCGTGGTGATAGCGAAGATCGCAGATTGGGCGAGTTGCTCAATACGTTCATAGCCAACAGCCCTGCTCAGAGCGCCCATATTCCGAGCCAAAACCAGACTTGGCCGGCCTGGCTGCCCTACTCCGTCTTTATCCTGTTGCTGCCGGCGCTGCTTCTTGCCGCCTTCACCTACCCGGCTGCCGTCGAAGCCAGTCTCGCCAATCCGCCGAAAGGCATCCGCGGCAAACCCTTTGACCTGCCGCTTGACGGGCTGGTGCTGTCGACGCCACGGCCTGACCGCAGGCTGGCGCGCAGCATTTCTTGGCGCGAGCCGGTAGTGGGGCGGCGCATGCATGCAGACCGCTCGATCCGGGCGACGTTGGCGGCAGGCGGCTTCCTTAGCATCGTCATGCGCAAGCGTACGCTGCTTGCCGAATATGTGTTCCTAGTGCGCCGGCCTTGGCCGAACGATCACGAGGCGGCGCGTGTCAGCCGGCTGATCGACACGCTGTCTCAAGCGGGCGCCAACCTCGCCACCTACGACTACGACCCCGATCCGCGCACGATCAGCGCGCGCCAGCGCGACGAGCGCTCGCCGGCCGTGGCCTTCGACCTGCGCGGCCTGCGCGAGCGCCATCCCGACGCCAGGCTGGTGCTGGTGACCGACGGCAACGAGCTGGTCGACTATTTCACGCTCGACCCGCTCCCCTTCGTGGCCGACGAGCTCGCCAGATGGCCGGGTCGCATGTTGTTGACGCCGATCCCCGTCGCCGAATGGGGAGAGCGCGAGATGAAGATCAGCCGGGCATTGGACGCCCCGATCGGCCGCGCCTCCGCGGCAGGTTTCCAGGAGTTGGCAGCAGCCTTCGGCGAGCGGCGCAGGCCGGCGCCGCGCCGCATCGCTGAGCCGCGGGCCGCCGACGATGCCGATCTGATCGAGCGCATCGTGCCCTGGCTGGTCGAGGCGCGCCGGCGCGTCTGGGCGGGGCCGGAGCCGGCGGCCCGCCCCGCCGCCATCCGGCTAGACGAGCCGTTCCTGCGCTCCGACGTGCCGCCCTCGCCCAAACTCGTGGCCGGGCTGGTCGACGATCTGCACGGCTGGCTTGGCGCCCGTGGCTTCTACTGGCTGGCGGCCTGCGCGCAATATCCCGAGCTGCGTTTTCCAGTGACGACCTATCTCGGCTGGAAGATCGCCATCGACCATGGCGGCGTGAAGGTGCCGCTCTACGACGAGGACCTGCTAGCGCAGCTCACGCTGTTGCCCTGGTTCCGCTCCGGCCACATGCCGCCCTGGCTCGGCAAGGCGCTGCTTGCCGCGCTCACCGACACGGCTCTGGCGGCGGTGCGGCAGGCAGTCGACGCCATGCTGAACGGCGAGCCGCTGCAGCCGGACGGACGGCCGCTGCCGAAAGACGCCAGCCTGCCGATCTGGCTGCCTGGCGACGACGCTTTGGCAATCCCGCTGGAGGCGGTGGTGGCCAATGTGCTGAACCCGGACCCGGATCCGCGCGCGCCGAAGCTCGGCCACAAAGCGATGTCGCGCCTGCTCGGGCCGCACCGGCGCCATGCGGCGGGCATCCGCGCGCTGGCGCTGGCCGGGGTTGTGCTTTGGTGCGCCGCGGCCTGGTGGCTGTGGCCCGATCCCGCGGCGACGCCGCATGGCCAGGGCGCCTGGCTGCCGCTTGCCGCGCTTCTGCTCGTCACCGCGATGGGGGCCGTTGGCGTGTTGCTCTTTCTGCGCCCCCCCAGCGGCGCTGCCGCAGCCGGCCAGAAGCCAGGCTCGGCGGCGCCCGGCAAAGATGCAACGGCGCGCGAGGGCAAGACGCAAGACATGAAGCAACTGCCGTCGGCGGGCGAGACGATGCAGCCCGTCTCTCTCACCACGCCATCACAGGCGGAAGCTACCAGCGAGGCCACAATTGGCGGAAGCTACAAATCCTGAAGCGGCGCCCCGGCGGTTGGAGCCCGAGGCGACCGCCCCGACGTCAGTGCCGCAGCCTGTCCCCGCCGTTCCGCGGAAGCCAGAGCGACCGCTGCCGGCGCGGCCCGCTACGGTGCGGCGCACGCTTCTCGCACTCGCGCTCATTGCGCTGGTCCCGGTGTTCGCGGCCTTCGCCGTGCGGCTCTACCTGTCGCCCCAGCAGCGTGTCTTCGACGAACAAATGATTTTCGGCGACGGGTTCCACACCGTCACCGTCCTTGATTGGTCCATGCAGCCGAATGGCCCACTCTTTGTCGGAACGCGTGCGGGAGTCGTCATGCAACTCTCTAGAGACGGTGGCAGCTCCACCGTTCGGTTCGCCGGCGACGGAAAGCCTGTCATAGCGTTGCATGCTGCGGGCAATGACGCGCCGATCGCCGTAGTCCCGGATCGCGGAGGTGCCGATGGCGCCGCCATTGCCATGGCAGGGCCTTGGGAGGTCGCCGTTCATGAGAGGCTGTTTGCGGCCGTGCCTGCCAACAATGGTTCGGCGATCGTAGGCCAGTATGAAGGCACCGGCGACACAGGTTCTCTATTTTCGACGCAACTGTTTCCACCCGCTCCAAGCGGCCGATTGCGATTGATGCTGTACCGCGACCTCAACACCAAACCCATTGCGGTCGGCGAAATTCCCGGCATTGAGGATGCTCGCGTCGTGGCGGCGCTGCCCCACACCAATATTGTCATCGCCGGCGACGGCAAGGGCAATCTCTTTGCCATTGATGCCTCCGCGCAGATTGGCGGCGTCAGTCCCACGCAGTACATCAGTCTGATCGGCAGGCACGATTCCGCGATCGTCGAGATCGCGGTTTCGGCCGACCCGTTATTCGCAGGGATGCGATTCGCGACCTTGGCGTCCGATCGCTCCATCAAAGTATGGGGCGAGGAAGTCGATTCACCTACCATCGGCTACGTCTCGGCCGACGTGACGCCGCCCGGATCGGCATGGGTGCAAGAACCCACGGTGCCGCCGGTTAATGGTTTGCGCGACCTTCTGTCAATGAATCGCAATGGACGCCGGGTGTTGGTCAATCGAGGTACCGATCTTTTGATCTATGACCTACCCGCTCCGGGCGTAGACGCCGCGGTAACGGTCCATGAAAATATCTCGAACCACAAGCTAGATAGTCCGGCAATATTGTCACAAAGCGGCAGCCGGCTACTCGCGAACAATCCACGCGATTTGGTGGTCGAACTGATAGACTTATCCAACATCGGAAGCCAAGCGCGGCCGCCGCCGGTCATCGCCTCCTTCCTCAGGGGACGGTCCGTCATCCATCTGGCCTTCGACGCGATTGGCGATCGTTTCGTTGCTGTGAGCGCGGACGGCACAATCTTTCTGCAATCAGTATCTTCGCCGGATTCTTCCCCAGTCGAGATAAGGGAGTACAGTCATCAGCTACTCGACCCCCAGGTGGCGATCAGTCCTGACGGTACTGTAGTGGCTGTGTGCACACGTGGACTGATCAGCCTTTACTCCACCGACGATGGCCACCGCCTGTCGCAGTGGCCCGCGTTTAGATCCGAAACGGCCGGCGCGCCCGGCTTCGATTCAAATGGCCGCAGGGTGCATGTCTACAATGACGATACCACCCTGCTTTCCACCTTTTCGATCCGCGGGCCAGTCCACCGCGCTTTCCCCGTACCTGTCGACACCGAAAGCATCAAATACAGTGGCGACGGGAAACGGTTTGTTGGTACCTCCGCCACGGAGCTGCGTGTTGGCGACATCGACGGACAAAAGGAAGTCGGAACAATCGTCTCGATCGCTGCGGGCGGCAGGCAATGGGTGACCAACTACAGCGCCAGCCGCATTGCCGTGCTCGACAGTTCCGGCCGGCTGCGGTTCTTCCGCGAAAAGGAAGATCTGACACGCCCTGGCCCTATGCCGGCGCTGCGCGAGCGTGCGCTCAGGCTATCAGCCGACGGGCGCCAGCTCTTCGCTGGCACGGCCGACGGCCGGCTGCTGTTCGCGCAGCTCATCAACGGGCGCCAAACCATCCTGGCCCGCCCCGTGCTCGAGCCGATCCTAGCAGGCCCGGTGCTCGATTTCGCCAGTCCGTCCGGCGGTACTGTGGCGACAGCGCGAACCGACGGCAGCGTCAGCATTGCCGACATCGTGCTGCCTGCACTGCTGGACAGTGGAGAGGCCGATGCCAACATCGCCGTGCGGCCGACCGGACTGAATGCGGTTGCGACCATCACCGGCCATGGCGGCCCAGTCCAAGCCATGGCGCTTTCGCCCGACGGCACGCTGCTTGCCACCGCCAGCGCCGACGGGCGGCTGCGCATCACTGATCTTGCCATAACAAGGCTTGTCGCTTGGCTGCCCATTTCGACCCTACCCACTGGGCCGGCCGTAGAGACCATGGTTGCGCGACCGCTCGCTAACTCACCCTATGCGCCCGCAGCGGAAGGGTCAGCGGCGACACCCGACCCAGCCTGGCTGAAAATTGCCCGGGGCGAAATCGGCGTTCGAGAATACCTGCCCGTCAAAGGCATCACATGGCTCCCCGCAAGTAACCCGAGGATTGAGCAATACCACGCGTCGACTACCACGGGCCGGCAGCCGCAGACTGTCGCCTGGGGCTGTTCATTCGTCAGTTGGGTGCTCCAGCAGGCTAATGTCGCCGGCAATCCGCGCAGCGCCCGTTGCGCCGATTATCGCCAATTTGGACGGCCTCTGGACGAGCCCGCCACGGGTGCCATCACAGTGCTCAGCCCCCAAGCCGCCGCTGAGGCAGTATCCGGCGCTGCCGGCTTCTTGGTCAGCTGGGACGATGCCACCGTCACGCTGGTCATCGGCAATGTCAACAACCAGGTTGGTCTGCAAAGATTCCCGAGAGCGCAGGTGCGGGGCTATCGATGGCCGATTCCATCAGGTGGCTGACAAAAAAAGAACTGCACCGCACGGAGAGGCCGGCCTACAGCACGAGGTCCGACGTGCCGTTGATCGACCGGAAACTGCCGCGCGTCCCGGCCAAGCTCTCGGCCTTGCGCCGCTTCGCGAAAGGATCGTGCTTACTGAGATGCCCGACATCGAGCCGCGCCAACTCTCCGATCTGCGCGACCTCGACCTGGTAGGTCTTGAAGGCGCCGTAGACGAACTCGCCGGTCAGACCCTTGATCAGGTCGCCTTGCGCCAGAATATAGCCCGTGCATGACAGGTCGCCTGTCTCGTCATTGACCACTGCGGCGATCTTCCAGAAAGCCTTCGGCAACTTGACTAGGCCTCGATAGTCAGGATCCTTGTCGCCGAAGATTGGACCGGTAAAGGCGGAGACCTGCAGGCCGCGCGTGCGCGCATTGCCGAGCACATAGTCCTCCAGCCTCACCCAGTCGCGCTGATTCAGGTCTTCGTGCTGTGGCGCGGCATTGGTGTAGTGGAACGTGTCGAGATTGGCCTCTGCCGCGATCTCCACGGTCTCGCCCCACACCGGATCTTCGCGGCGCACCATATGGCCGCGATCCAGCGGGTTCTTGACGTAGGCGGAGTTGTCCACCTGGAACTCGTCGCCCAGCCGCCCGTCTATGTACCATTTGTCGACCCGGCCCAGACGCTTGGCCAGCACACCGTTAATGTTGACGGCCGTCATAAGCGGCAACTTGCGGCTCTTGCACATCCACACCGAGAAATGGCGGTACTTGAGCACGTCGGTGTCTTTGCCGGTGTCGGCATCCTTGACCGCGGCGATGTCTTTTTGCCACTGCTTGCCCGGCCTTGGAGGCTCGACCTTTTGCGCCTTCCCGAGGAAGAGCGGGTTGTAGCCGTCTCGTCCCTTGAAATGCTGCGGCTTGTTGCGTCCATCGCCGGCGGCTTCGGTGATGCTGGCTTGAGAGGGTATGACGCTGGTGCTGGTCAGACCCTTCAGCGCCGACTTAATCTCGGAGACCGGCACCGCGTAGTTGGCTACCCTGTAGTCGCCGGCAAAATGCAGCCCGACCGCCTTGCCTGTCTCGCGGTTGAACACGACAGAGCCAGAATTGCCGCCAAGCGTCGTCGCGTCGTGCGTGAATTCTGGGCGATCTGTAGCAATACTGTTGACATCGCCGAAGGCAAAACGCTTGACGTCAAATATGTCGCCGAAATAGGCGGCAACGTCTTCTGGATCGCTGCGGCTGTCATAGGCCGGATAACCGACGACCCCGATCGGTGTTCCTTCCTTCAAGGCAGTGGTCGAGAACGGGATTGGATCAAGGTCGCGCAGAATCTCGTCCTCGACCTCCAGCAGGGCAATGTCGGCCGAATTGCTGCCCGCGATGAAGACGACCTTGCCGACACGCGCCTGCCGGGTCCTAGAAACACCATGTTCCTCGAGGAAATCCACATTGACCTGATAGTCTTGATAGTTGGGTAGGGTGTTGAAGAAGTAGCTGCCGCGCCCGTCATTGCTCGCGAATTCCTCGGCGACGTGGCGGTTGGTCACCAAGATCGCTTTGGTCGGGCTCTTCTTCTCCACGATCCAACCGGTGCCAACGTAGGGCACGTTGGGCACATTGCCGAGCTCCACGCGGGCGGTGCGTGCAATCACCGTGTCGATCTTGGCCCGCTTCAACTTGTTGAGGATCTTCTTGACCTCCGGCACCGGATCTAGCGGCAACACGAAGGTCCCGTTGCGCACCAACAGGGAGGGTCGGATGATCTTCAGGATGATCGCCTCCAGATGGACATTGCTGAGCGGCGTCTCGGAGCTGATGTAGGCCGTTTCCGGCACCACACCCGAGCGGCGGCGGGTGCTCAGACTCGCCGATCCCACTAGGCCAACGTTGGCTGATTCCAAAGTGAGCGAAGGCCCACGGCGGCCAGTAGCACTCTCCGCTCCGATGCGCGAATTCATGGCCTGCGGCGTGAGATCGTTAATACCCAGCCTCTCACGTACGTCGTCGAGCAGTTTCGGGTTGAGGCGGGCCATCGAGCGCAGCGACGGGCTCTCGAAGTTCACATGCAGCGATGTTTTCGGCATTGGCCCCCTCCGACATCCCGGTTCGAGAGCAGCGTTGCGCGCGCGACCGAGCCGAGTTGTTGCAAGTATGCTCGGCTATCCCGTATTTGGCTAGCGCAACGCGGCAATTCGACCACCACGAATTTTGCCTTGCGGCAGGCCAACGGGTGTGCGTACCTGTCGATCACGTTATTCAGGGATAGCTGCAAGGCAGGATTCCGCCCCCCATCTAATTCCTCTCGCGTCCGGTCTAGAGGCGCAAGTCTTCACCTTTGCGGCCGCTGCGTGCAGCGTTGCGCAGCATTCTCAGGGACTTTGGCGGATATGTTCGTCGACCTGCGATTCGGTCGAGCTCATTCGAGATGCGAACGGCCGCGGCTTAAAGAGTGGACTTGGCGATGCCTTGGCTCGCACCGGCGCCGAAACGGGCGGGACTCTGTTCGACCCGGCCGGTGTCCGCTACCACCGACAACAGCCGGGACGCTTTACGATCCACGGGAGCGGGCGGCGAGCGGCGCCTGAAGCAGTTCAGACTCTTCACGATTCGCAGACGAACTGATGTTGGAGCGCCCCTGTGGGGTCTATCGTGGGCTATCGAGACGATAACCTACCGCCCCAACGTCATCGCGGAGAAATTGAACTGCCACGACGGAGTTCGTCGAAAGATCTATGATTGGGGCCCCTGAGGACCCGGGGCCGGTATCACACTGATGATGAATCAGGTTTGGCTCCAATTTGATCACCCGACAGTCCGCCACACCCCAAACGGTCCGAGGCAAACCGTCCGTTCGAAAGTAAATTACTCCCAAGGTGGCGTTCTCAGATAGTGCATTTCGGCTGATCACCAATGGCGTAAAGCTGGCATCGGCAGGTCGATCCAGACCAAGGGAGGCATATCCGCCCATTTTGTCCTCTGAACCGACAATCTTAGTCTTAGTCAAATCGACGTTAAAGATTACCGACCCGTCAATTGTTCCTTTCGGCAAAAGTAAAAATCGGATAGAAATCGCGTCCTTTGCGCAATGAGTTGCCGTAATTATTTGGGAAGGACCAACGAGAAACGCTGTGCAAACAACCAACTGATTTTTTCGCTGAATTGCGAGACGGCCTACTGCCCGCGCTAACTGGCGAGCGGGGTGTTGATCTGGCAAAGATGAAATGAGCTGAGAATCGTCGAAACCAATAACTCCCGGTAAAACCGAATTAGACGTCAGCCGGGGTATAATTTCCTTGTCCGGATTTTGAATCTGCTCCTCGGCCATTGCCTGAAGTTCATCTCGGTTTAGAGAATTCAAAATCCCGGCGCGTGCAAGAAAAAGAAGTACAGCTGCTCGCTCGCCATTGGTCTTGGAAAGATTACTAAGCTCTGATTTCACAATTTCGTATTGAAATTCGCGTTCCTTTGCCAACGCTTGTATCTCTGCTACTGTTTTTGTAGTTTCCGTGTCCAATTGCTGCTTCGTCCTCGCCTCACTATCCTTTAGTTCTTGTCGAACTTGTTCTAGAGTTACGGTGTTCTTCGTAGTGTCTTCGCGCGCAATTCGATCAAATAGGAATGTAGCTGACAACGTTAGCAATCCGGCAAGGGCAGCAACCAAAGGCGTATTCCAAATGAATTTTCGGTGATCCAAACCTAGTTGCTGAATCTTGAGATCGTGGTCGGATTTTGCCGTTCCCGAGGTAATAAGCGCCTGCGCAATAGCGGTTCTTACCGCCTCCGGTATCTCTGCGTTTGTCAGAACCTCGATATCTTTCGCGTCCATATGAGCACCAGGCGAACTAGCTACCATCGTTCGAAATGCGTCGTACGAGGCCGGAATCCTCGACGGTGGTGAATGTTGATGGCGACACAAATATTCATCGTGGTCAATATGTTCGTCCATTTTGAGGAAATCTTGGCTTTTTCTTGATTGGCAGCGGATGGAATACGCCCGTTTTTCTTTCGTCGGCGTAGCCACTGTGATACTATTGATGCGGCCGGAACAACCGCAGAACTCGGGCAACTGCACCAACCGCTTCGGATCCTGCCGGGGCTAACGTCAACGGACTTCCAACAAGCATCTGAAATCTGAGTGCGGAGCGCTGCTCCTGCGCCGCGATGCGATCATGGAAGCGACGTTCTGGTGCACCAAAATGCCCTCTCCGACGAAGCCCGTCATCGAGTTCAGCTACCAATACCTGCCCTACGGGACCCAACTCGACAACGATCTGGCCGAGCTCGTGCGCAGCGCCGACGAAACCATCGACGCACTGGCCGACGTGCGGCGCGCTGACGGCAAACTTCAAAATCAGACCGTCACGCCCGACAGTCTGACGCCGGCAACGCTGGCGCTGATCACTGGCGAGGGCGCAACAGGCCCCACGGGGCCGAGCGGCCCGGCAGGCGTCGGAGCAACCGGCCCGAGCGGCCCGGCGGGGGCTACGGGCCCGGCGGGAGCCACAGGACCGACGGGCGTTACCGGCGGCGTCGGTGCGACTGGTCCGACCGGTATCACCGGCCCAACGGGTTTGACCGGCGCGACCGGAGTAGTCGGGCCGACCGGTGTGACCGGCGGCGTCGGCGCGACAGGACCGGTTGGCGCCACGGGCGTCACCGGGCCGACAGGCTTGACCGGCCCAACCGGAGTCACCGGGCCTACGGGCGTCACCGGCTTGACGGGCGCAACCGGCCCCACAGGACCGACAGGAGCTACCGGTCCTGTCGGCGTGACGTTTGTGGCGACGCGGACGGCGATGAAGGCCATCAACACCGGCACGACGACTCAGGTCTATCTGACCGAAGTCGGCCGCGAGGGTATGTTTCTGTTTTTGTCGGGAAATTACTCGACGCACGTCACCGCCGACACGTTGGAAGGTATCTACGTCAAGGCCACGGCCATTGCATCGAGCGTCGGCGCGTGGGTCCGCGTCTATGACGGGGTGCTGCAAGCCGAGTGGTTTGGCGCGTCGCCCAACACCACGACCGATAGTCAGCCGGCATTTGCCGCGGCCTATGCGCTGCTGGCGGCGATCAGCGGCACCACAGAAGGGCCGATCGGTCGCATCGAGGGTAAGAAGGGCAAATACCGTCTTGGATCCAGCCTTTCCTTCACGCTGCCGGTTGAACTGTTCGTTCCAGACTATCTCGAGTATACGCCGACCACGCTTTCGGCGGTCATCATCGGTCTGGCGGCGCCCGTTGGGGGCCGCAATACCGGGTACGATATCGAGATCGGCGGGATTCGCGCCATCAACGGCAACGGGTCGGCTCCGACCGGCGTAAATACGTCCGGTTGCTCCGGTTTCGAGATCAGGAACGCTCAGTTCTCGCGCTTCAAGATCGGCCGGATCATCGCCTTCACGAAATACGGTTTTTGGGGCAATCAGTCGAACGATATCTATTCCGGACAGCATTGCCAGGACAACACGATCTGGCTCGGCGACATGGCGGTCAATGGAACCGGGGTTTACATCGAAAGCGTGTCGGCTTCTCTTGGTGCGTTCCAAGTCAACGAGGTCCACATCCAGAACAGCTTCGCGAACTGGATCAATTTCAGCACGCCGGCCGGCGACATCAACACCAACAACAACACGCTGCATTTCAACGCGGCCGATGCTGACAAAGGCGGCGGGAATATCTTTATCAATGGCGGCTGGAACGACTTCTATTTCGGCTACACGGACGGCACGCTGACGCTGCGCGCCGGAGCCGTCTACAACCGCGTCTTCGGTCACAACATCACGTTCACCGACAGCAGCGGCAACACGACTAACGAGATATCGGACGGCCAAAACGGCACGGTCACGCTCAAGAGGTTCAAAACTGGCGGGATCGCGTCGCTGATCCGCCTTGAAAGCACGGAGAGCGGAGCCGCCTCGGCTGCGCTGCTGGAAAACTATCGCAACTCGTCGACGCCGGCAGACAACGACAAGGGCGTCGCGCACGTCTGGTACATGAACGACGATGCCGCTGCGAAGCGCAAAGTCGGCGAAATGCGCATGGATTTTCCGACTGTCGCTGCCGGAAACCTGAATTCCCGTTTCGCGTGGGACACCGTGGTTGGCAACGTCTACGGTGAAAAGATGGTGCTTTGGCAGGGCATCACCCTCGGCAGCCCGGCCGGCGGCGACAAGGGCGCAGGGACCATCAATATATCCGCCAGCTACTATGTTGCCGGCACGAAGGTTCTTGGTGCGCAGGCGACTGGCTGGACCGCTGGAACTGGAACCGCGCTGAAAGGAACATGGGCCGCCTACGCGGGCCAGACGCACACCGGAGCCTACGTGCAGGCCACCATCCAGGCGCTTGACGATAATTGCAAAAACACCTCGCAGCGCGTCAAGGCGCTTGAGGATTTGCTACGAACGCACGGGTTGATGAACTGACGAGGTGAGGCCACCTGGTCGCGCTGCAAATGCGCGATTTCAAAGTCGCGGTTCATAACACCGCCTATCCGCGAAATCTCTCTGTGTGCCACACGATCTTGCCGTCGATCTTCATCGGTTTGTGAATCATCAGACGCTTCGGCAAGTGCTCGGGATGAACCTCGAGAAGCGTGATCTTGGTCTGCGGCTTGCACCGGTTGCAGTCAAACTTCAGCTTCTGCGGGTCGACGCCGCCGCCGTAGACCATCATGAGATCGGCGGATCGGCAGTAGCGGACGTTGCCGCAGCTGCATTCGGCTTTCACAAGCATGTTGTGCCGGGTCGCCTTGCCCAGCGTGTCGATCGGATCGTGCGCCATAGCGAGCAAAATGAGGAACATATTCCTGTCCAGTCAAGAGGGATTGACTCTCGTGTTCCTATTTTGTTCACTTCTGGCAATTGGAGACACCAGATGCGCGGCCTCTCACCTCCCAGCCAAAAGGCGGCCACCGCCAAATTAACTGCCATATGGTGCCTGGCGAACTATCCCGATGACCTTGATCGTGCATTGTCTTTGGCAGGGGCCATACGGCCCGCTCAGCGTGCCCGAACTCCTGCGCAACTGAGGCAGAGCGATGTGCGGACGCTACACCAAATATCTGTCGTGGTCGGAAATTCACCGGCTCTACAGACTGACTGCGCCAGCGGAAACCGGCCGCAACGACGAGCCGCGCTACAACATTGCGCCTACGCAGGATGTGCCGTTCGTCACTGCCGGTGAGGATGGCAACCACCGGCTCCGTGAAGGGCGCTGGTGGCTGGTTCCTTTCTGGGCGAAGGAGATGCCGAAGGCGGCGATGTTCAATGCGAGGATTGAGGGCATCGATACTGCGCCCGCCTTCCGGGACGCCCTCAAGTCGAAGCGCTGCCTGATCCCGGCCGATGGCTTTTATGAGTGGACCATCTCACCGGCTGACGGAAAGAAGGACCCCTGGCACATCTATCAGCCCGGCCACGCGCCTTTCTCGTTCGCCGGCCTTTGGGCTTACAATTCCAATCTCGACATAACCAGCTGCACCATCATCACAGAGCCTGCCGCAGAACCGATGAAGCAGCTGCACAATCGACAGCCTCTCATTCTCGACCAGGCATATTATGACGCCTGGCTGGACCCGGAGACGCCCAAGGACAGCCTCAAGGACATTCTCAGCCACGACATCGACGGTCAGCTGCAGTTCAATCGCGTTGGGCGTGAGGTGAACACGAGCGCCGTCAATAAGTTGCCCAACGACCATCCCGGCCTGGTCGGGCCGATCAACCCGCTATGAGCGACGAACCGAGCCGGCTTGCCGAAGGCATGACAGCGCCCCCGTGCGATCGACGCCGCGTCGACAATCATGCGTGCGAGCACCCGGGCTGCGGCATGGATGCTGGGTTTGGCTTTGCTAAGCCGCGTCATCCTTCGCACTGGTTCTGTTTCGGACATAGGAGCGAAGGCGAGCAATTTCTTTAGGAGGTTTAAATGTTGGAAAACGTGCTGCCCACTCAGGCCAAGCCGAAGCTGATTGTGGTCGTTGCATTTGATCGAGGCGAGGACAGCGAGCTATTCACCGCTTACGGCCCGACTGATCAGCAAAGCGAGGAGCGCGCGGTCCGCACGGCCAAGGCTCTGTCATCGAGCCATGTTGGTGTCATAGCCTGGAGCCGTGATGCAGACCCGGCGCTCGGCGACTATGGGCCGCCCACGATGCTGTTCGTCAGCGGCGACGTCCCGGACATGGAATGAGACTAGCCCGTTGTCCCGCCTTCGCGGCTCTGCATCGCCTCGAGGATGATCTCAAAGACGCTGCCCACCTCTTCGCTGATCTCGTCGGCTGAAATGCCTTCCTTGTCGGCCGCTCGCATTGCCTGGTCAGCGAGATCGGTGACGGCGCCGGGATCATCGGTGACTGCATCCGGCAGGTGCTCCGCCATCCACTCGTCAAGAAAGTTTATGCCGCGCGTGCTCATATCGCCTTAAGCACTGCAGACGGCATAAGTTCCGATCACGACTAGATGGTGGGGAACAGCTTGCCGTCTAGCGCCATGGCGCGGGCCTCCGCAGCGTCTGCCTCCGTCAGGGTAATCTGCTCCGAGACGGACTTTTCGTCCTCCACCAGAAACTCAGTAGGGGCGATGTCGCGCATCAGGCTGTGGGCCCGCATGGCTGCCTGCTTTGCATCATCAGCTTCCAGTTCGACGAAGGTGGATACTCGGTAAAGGGTCATGGTGCGTTCTCCGGCTTGTTCACCGCGGAGTCGTTCAGCTCCGCCTCGATGTTGTCGCTGACTGTTGGCAGCGGTTCGCCCACCCGCACCCCGTCAAAGCCCTGAAGCCACGCATCGGCATGCTCCTGCCAGTAAGCTGGCGCCGCATGCTCCTTGCCATCCTTGCTCGCTTGGGCGCCGTACATCCACGCAAGCTGACGCGCTCCTGGTCTTCCTTAGCCACGGCCATCTGTGTCATCTTCTCGAAAGTCCTGCAGCGATGCATGCCGCAGGTCATCCTCGCCGCGCAAGTGCTTCACGCGCCCGATCAGCCCCGGCTTGACCCATTGCGTTGCCGGTCGCTTCATTCCCTTCGGCGCCGGCCCAGCGTGCTCCTGGACGCGCTTCCTTAGCCGTTCGCGAATTGCTCGGCTGGAGTTGATGAACGCCGAGCCGACATACTGCCCGGTCTTCCGATCGGCCATCAGCGCAAAGGCCGGCTTGCCGGGTTCACGCTCGACGCCGAGCAAATCGTATTCCTCCACCATGTAGCTCTTGATTTTCAGCCAGGCGGTAGACCGGCCGCTGCGGTATTTGCTGTCGCGGCGCTTCGAAACCATGCCCTCAAGGCCGGCTTCATCGATCAGGTGGAAGATGGCTTTTGCGTCACCGGGCAGCGCCTGGCTGAATTGGATGCGGATGTCGGCAGGGATCATGCTTTCAAGGATCTCACGCCGTTCCTCCATGACCATGTCGCGTAGATCGTGGCCGTTTAGGTGAAGGAGATCAAAGGCAACGAAATAGAGGTCGTGCTGCCGGCGTGTGATCGCCTTGCGCAGCGCGGCGAAGTCGGAAAGGCCGGCTTCGTTCAGGACGATGATTTCTCCGTCTATGATTGCGCTCTCGGCGCCAAGCTCTGCGCTT
Organism: Mesorhizobium sp. M0478; assembly: GCF_040321305.1. Classification (NCBI taxonomy): domain Bacteria; kingdom Pseudomonadati; phylum Pseudomonadota; class Alphaproteobacteria; order Hyphomicrobiales; family Phyllobacteriaceae; genus Mesorhizobium; species Mesorhizobium sp. M0478. Next base: position 438 of record NZ_JAMYRH010000011.1, on the reverse strand, counting down.
GCAGCCACGATGTCGCGGTATTTGGTTGTCCAGTCGAGCCCGCGACGGGTGTAGATCCGCGTGCCGTCCTCGTCGATGATCATCTGGGAACGGTAGCCGTCGAACTTCACCTCATGAGTCCATCCATCGCCCTCGGGAGGCTTCTCCACCAAGGTCGGTATTAACGGCTCGATGAACTTCAAACGCATGCACTGACCCACACCCGGCGATTCAAGCCGCGAGCCCGAAATCAGTTCCGGAACATTTTAGACGAATTGCATGTTTGAAGAGTTATGAAGATTGAAGCCGACGAATGCCGGTCAGGCAATCTCCCACTTCGGCGCCGGCCATTTTCATTGCACCCCGCGCGGGAGCCGCCTTGGCTGACGTCCATTAGCTCCCGCTCATCTTGACCCCGGGCGCAATGTATTGTCCGTATATGAACTCGACGAGTGAGGG